>NZ_JBHVYA010000001.1:359626-984335 GCF_042881255.1 Streptomyces sp. NPDC058279
GGGGCCCCGCCCGACCCCCGCCCCGCCCGGACCGCCCCGGGGGGGGGGGGGGCGCGGGGGGGGGGGGGGGGGGGGGGGCGCCGGGGGGCCCCCCCCCGCGCCGGGGGTGGTCAGTGCTTGGCGATCTGTTGGAGCGCCGCGCCCTGGTAGCGGGCACCGGCGTTCCACAGGATGAAGGAGTTCATCTTGTTGGCCGCGGCGGCCTTGATCTGTTCGGCCACCTCGGCGGGCCCGTAGGTGCTCCCCATCGAGAAGTCCTGGAGCCACGGGACGATCTCGGTCTGCGTGCCCTTCGCCTGGCGGGCGAAGTCCGCGAGCGAACGCTGGACGATCGCGTACGGGGCGGTGTCGGGCTGCGCGACGCCGTACTCTCCCGGCCCCCAGTGGGACGGGTAGACCATCGGGGCGATGTAGTCGGTGACCTTGACCAGGGCGGGGATGTCCTGGGCGATCTCGGTGGGCCGGGTGGCGGCGATGCCGAAGACCGAGACGCCGAGGTACTTGGCCTGCGGACGCAGCGCGGTCCGGGTTTCGGCGACGAACGAGGTGATGGACTGCTCGGGCGTGGCGGTTCCGATGCCCGGGAAGCGCATGTGCGTCAGCGGGCCGTCCGGGCGGCGCACGTAGTCGTAGAGGATGTCGTCGAAGCCGAGCGTCGCCGCTTCGACGGCGAGGTCCTGGTTGTACTTGCGGACCGCCGCGTTGGCGAAGTTGGTGAAGGACAGGGCGCCGTAGTGGCCGCCGTCGTAGGGCTCTCCCCCGGGAGTCAGCACGAGCTGGTCGCGCTTGCCGGACTTCCAGGAGGCCGAGGCGAGCTTGGGGTCGCGGAAGGCCACGATGCGGCCGATGACCTGGGCGCCGGCGGCATGCAGCTCGGCGATCGCCTTGCGGGCGTCGTAGTAGCCCTTGGCTGCGCCGATCTGACGGGCCAGCGGTACCTGGGACGCGTACCCGACCTCGCCGTCCTCGTCCTTGACGTCCAACTCGACGGCGTTGAGCTTGCCGCTGCGGACCAGGGCCAGAACGCCGCCGCGCAGCGTGTCGTCGCCCCAGCCGATCGCGGTGATGTGCGCGGCCCGGATCATGGGGCGGCGGCCCCGGGCGGACACGTCCTTGGTGGTGGTGTTACCGGCGCGGTCCACCGCGGTGACCTTGACGACCGGTGTGCCCTTGGGCACGGTGACCTTGAAGGCGCCGGCCTTGTCGAGGGGGACCTTCTTGCCGTTGACGGTCACCTCGGCGTCGGTGGAGGCGTTTCCGGTGATGGTCACGGGGGCGGCGACGTTCTTGATCTCGGGGTCGGCCACCTTCAGCTTGGGAGCGGTGGCGTCCACACTGAAGCCCACGACCTCACGGTACGAGGCGAAGGGGAGACTGCTGTCGCCCGCCACCACGAGCGTGTGCCGGCCCTCCTTGAGGTGTGGGAAGGCCAGTTTGAGGCGGGCGCCCTCGGCTGTGACGGGGAGCGCCGCGCCGTCCAGGGTGGCGCGCAGCTTGTCCCTGCCGCCGGCCTCGTCGGCGGCGAGGTAGGCGCTGACCTGTGCGGCCTTGCGCGCGTCGAGGACGGCGCCGTCGCCCAGACCCTGGATGCTCGGACCGGGCGCGAGGAACGTCCAGGCTCCGACGCCGGCTCCGGCCAGTGCGAGCGCCCCGGTCGTCGCTATGAGGGTGCCCCGGCGGGCCGGGCGGCGGAGTCGGAGGGAGGGGACGGAGCGCGATATGCGTGTAGGGGACATCATGACGTCCTTCGTGCCGTGGGCCGGATGCTGCTGCCTCCATTCATTGCCGCACGATGTGCCATTCGCCTCGTTATGACCGTATTTCACACGAACGGCGGCGTTCGGTCCCGGCGTGGCGGCTACGCCATGCGGGGGACGGTGCGGTATGCGGGCTCCCGTCGCCGGTAGACATGGCGCGACACATCCGCTTCGGAGGGGCTTCCCATGCGCCACCCGCTCGTCCCGCTCGGCGCCCTGGCCGGCGCCGCCCTGCTCGCCTCCGGCTGTTCCACGGGGTCGTCCCCGGCCGCCGGGGAACACCGCGCCGCCGCCTCACCGGCCGCGGTCAGCCCCGTCGCCGCGAAGGCGCCGGCGGAGGTCGGCGCCAACGAACTCGGTCAGGTACCGGTGCTGATGTACCACCAGCTCACCCAGAAGCCGGCGAGCGTCTACGACCGGACCCCGGCCGATTTCCGGGCCGAGTTGGAGCGCCTCGCCCGGGAGGACTACGTACCGGTGACCGCCCGGGACTTCCAGACGGGCCGCATCGACATCCCGGCGGGCACCCACCCGGTAGTCCTGACGTTCGACGACTCGACCAACAGTCAGGTGCGCCTGAACCCGGACGGCACACCCGCACCGGACACCGCCGTCGCCATCTTGGCGGAGACGGCGAAGAAGTACCCCGCGTTCAAGCCGGTGGCGACCTTCTTCGTCAACGCGGACGCCTTTTCGGCCACCGGCTCCGCCAAGGCCCTGACCTGGTTGAAGGAGCACGGGCACGAGGTAGCCAACCACACCGACCGCCACGAGAACCTGCGCTCGCTCGACCAGGCGGGCGCCATGCGGGCGATCTCCGCCGGCCAGCAGGCGATCGAGAAGGCCGTGCCGGGGACGCGGGTCACCTCGCTCGCCCTGCCCTTCGGTGCGATGCCCGAGCCGGCGACGGTCGCGGCACGGGGAACGGGTTACCGCTACGACGGGGTGTACCTGGTGGGGGCCAACCCGTCGCTCTCACCGTTCGCGAAGGCGTTCACCCCCGACGCGATCCCCCGGATCCGCTCGGCGGGACCGAAGGACGAGGACGCCGAGTTCGGTTCGTCGCGCTGGCTGGACAAGCTCGCCGCCGGGAAGAACCGTTACGTCTCCGATGGCGACCCGAATACCGTCGCCTTCCCGAGCGCCTCGCGGAACGAGCTGTCCCCGGCCTTCGCGAAGCTGGCTCGACCGTACTGACGCGTGGTGCGGGTGGACCCGTACGCGGTCAGTTCCCGCGGGGCGCGTACATGATCACGGCCATGCCCGCGAGACAGACCAGCGCGCCGATGACGTCGTAGCGGTCGGGGCGGTAGCCGTCGGCGACCACGCCCCAGGCGATGGAGCCGGCGACGAAGATCCCGCCGTAGGCGGCGAGGATCCGGCCGAAGTGGTCGTCGGACTGGAACGTGGCGACCACCCCGTACAGGCCGAGCGCGACGACGCCGGCGCCGACCCAGGCCCAGCCCCTGTGTTCACGGATGCCCTGCCACACCAACCAGGCGCCGCCGATCTCGAACAGGGCGGCGACGACGAACAGGGCGACGGAGCGGGCGACGGTCATACCGGCGGACTCTACCGGCGGCCGACGCGGGTGATCTTCCCTGCCCGCCATCCGTACCGGGCGGGGCCGTGGGCCGCTTCCCGACACGCGTCAGGAGGGGGGCAGGGGTGTGGCCTGCGCGATGAGGATGGCGACGTCGTCGTGGTCGTCCGGATGCCGCAGTTCCTGCACGAGCCACTGGCAGGTCGTCTCCAGCGGCCGGCGGGATTCGTCGAGGGCTCGGAGCAGGACGCCCAGGCGCTCGTCGATGGGGTGGTGGCGGGTTTCCACGAGGCCGTCGGTGTAGAGGACGAGCCGGTCGCCGGGGTTGAGGTCGAATTCGGTGGTGCGGAAGGAGATGCCGCCGACGCCCAGGGGGGCGCCGGTGGGCACGTCGAGCAGTCGGGGCCGGTGGCCGGCCGGGACGAGGGCGGGCGGGAGGTGGCCGGCGTTCGCGATCTGGCAACGGTGGTCGTGGGGATCGTAGACGGCGTAGATGCAGGTGGCGATGTAGTGCTCCAGCCCTTGGGTAATCTTGTCGAGGTGTTGCAAGACCTGGTCGGGCGCCAGGTCGAGATCGGCGAAGGCGTTGGTGGCGGTGCGGAGCCGGCCCATCGTGGCGGCGGCGTCGATGCCGTTGCCCATGACGTCGCCGACGACGAGGGCGGTCTTGTCACCGGAGAGGGGGATGACGTCGTACCAGTCGCCCCCGACCTCACTGGAGGCCTGGGCGGGCTGGTAGAGCGAGGCGAGGTCGAGGCCGTGGACCTCGGGCGGGTGGCCGGGCAGGAGGCTTCGCTGGAGGGTCTCGGCGGCGTTGCGGACGCTTTGGTGCCAGCGGGCGTTGTCGATGGCGACGGCGGCCCGAGCCGCCAGTTCCCCGGCGAGGATCACGTCGTCTTCGTCGAAGGGCAGCGGATTGCGCGTGCGCAGCAGGTCGAATGCGCCGAGGACCTCGTTGTGGGCGATCAGTGGCACGGCGAGGTAGGAGTGGACGTCGGCCCGTGCGAGGGAGGCCGCCGCATCGGTGTCGCGGGCGATGCGCAGGAGGTCTTCTTCGCCTACGTGGGCGACGAGCACCGGTTGGCCGGTGTGGACGCACTGGGTGATCAGCCGGTCGGCCCCGTAGGCGGACAGGTCGCCGACCCGGCCGGCGGCGGTGGCCTCGGTGGGGTGGGCGGCGGCCACGGCGAGCGCGCGGAACACCTCGGGCCCCTCGTCGTGGTCCGCGGTGCGGCGGAAGGCCAGGACCGCGTCCAGGACGTCCACCGCTGCCACGTCGGCCAGATCGGGGACGGCGACCTGGGCGAGTTCTCGGGCGGTCTTCTCCACGTCCAGGGTGGTGCCGACCCGTGCGGAGGCGTCGGCGATCAGCGTGAGGCGGCGGCGGGCCCGGTCGGCGGCGGTCGCGGCGTGGTGGCGTTCGCTGACGTCGACGACGGAGTTCGCCACCCCGATCAGCCGGCCGCGCGGTCCTTCGAGGCGGTAGTACGACACCGACCAGGCGTGTTCGTGTCCCGGGTCGGCGGGTGTGCGCCCGACGGTGTACTGGTCGAGCAGCGGCGTGCCGGTGATCAGCACCTGGCGCAGCGCGGACTCGATGGTGTCGGTGTCGAGGGACGGCAGGATGTCGTGCGGATGCCGCCCGATGTGGTCGGCGGAGGCGAGGCCGTTGATGCGTTCCAGGGCCGGGTTGACCAGCAGGTAGCGCAGGTCGGCGTCCAGGAGGGCGATCCCGATGGGTGACTGCGTCACCAGGCGCTCCGAGAGGGCCAGCTCCGTCTCCACCCGCTGCAGGGTGCTGTGGTTGGCGGCGATGCCCAGGGCGTATACGTCGCCGAGGTCGTCCAGCAACCGCATGTTGCGGAACTCCACCAGACGGGTGCTGCCGTCCTTGGACCGGATGGGGAAGGCACCGGCCCACCTCGCGCCGGTGCCCATCACCTCGGCGAACAGCTTGATCACCAGATCCCGGTGTTCTTTGTGGACGAAGAGGTCGGCCGCGTACTTGCCCAGGGCCTCTTCGGCGGTGTAGCCGAACACCTCGTCGGCCTGCGGACTCCAGAACACGATCCGCCCGCGCGTGTCCAGCACGATCGCGGCCACGCTGAGCAGGTCGAGCAGACCTCCCGGCGGCGTCGCCCCGGTCTGGTGGTCCGGCTGCGCCGCTGGGAGCGGCTCGGGTGTTCCCATCGGTGACGGCTCCTTCCTCCACGGAGACCGCTCGGGCCGCCCGCCGGCGTAGGGCTCCCTTTCATGCTGCGCCACATCGGTCGCCGGTACCTGCTGGGTGGACCCCCGGGGCGGGTCGGACGAGCCGCCGCTCATATGAGGCCCTGCTCAGACGAGGCGCCTTTTGAGCTGGGCGAGCGGCTCGAAGGCGGGGGCGACGACGGCAGCCAGGTTTCCGCCGGCGCTGCCGCCGGCCACGGCGAGCCGATCGGCGCGAGCCGGTCGGGGCGGCCGCCGTGGTCGGCCATGTGGTCGGCCATGGGGTCGGCGGCGTGCCGGGCAGCGGCGGGGCAGTCGTCCGGCCGCGGCCCCGGCGAAGTCGAACGCGGCGTCGAGTGCGCGGCCGGCGGTGGCTGCCAGGACCCGTTCGCGCAGGGTCGGGTCGGCCGGATCCAGTGCCAGGTCGACGCCGGGGTCGAGTGCGCGGCGACGACGGGCGCGGGGGTGGGGTCGACTGCGACGATCGGATGGGCACCGATGGCGCGCAGCGGTTGGACGGCGCGCGGCCCTACCGCCACCCGGTGCCCTGGGCCACCACGCTCGGCGACGGTGCCCGCGTCGTGCCGCAGAGTGACGGGCTTGACGGCGCGACCGGCCCGGAGTGTGGGACGGAAGCCGAAAAAGCGGCCGTGCCCGGGGCGAGCCAGTCGGTTCCTCGCCCACGTCGCCCACCTCGCCGCCCCGCCGTCAGCGACCCGCATCCCGGGGTGAGCCGCGGCTTCCGCCGTCACTCCATCCCTGGTGGAGCGCTTCGGCCTGACGGCGGGAGGGGTGCCTTCGCACTGTCGTGGACCAACTCGGCAAGCTGGATCAGGAGGCCGTACGTCGCCATGCGTCCCTGGATGCGGATGTAGTAGGAGCGGCTGGAGCACTGGAAGACCTCTCGCCGGCGCACCTTCCGGAGCTTGTGCTCGTACGTGCTCGCCGCCCTATGAGGGTCGACTCCGCCTCCTCCGCGCTCCCGTCGAACTCCGCGAGGGTCCGCGCATCACACTGTGTCTCGTTGACACCATGGACAGGTATGGCCAGGGACGATCCATCGGGACACTGAGACCGCTCCTTCTGAGGGGCACCGCCCGCCGCGACGCGCACGCCGCAAGTGTGCCAGGGCGGCGAGACACCGGACCGTCGAAGAGCGCCGTCTACGCCGCCGAGCGTTGCTGCGTCAGCCGGCGGCGCAGGGCCGGGTCGGTCAGTGCCGGCGGCTGCCAGACGCCGTCGGGGTGGTAGAGGTTGGTGCCCGGCGCGACGACGGCGTCGATCCGGTCGAGGGTGGCGTCGTCCAGGACCAGGTCGGCTCCCTTGAGGGCGGCCGCGAGCTGCTCCCCGGTGCGCGGCCCGATGATCACCGAGGTGACGGCGGGGTGCGCCAGCGGGAAGGCGACGGCCAGTTCGGGCAGGGTACGGCCGAGGTCCTCGGCGATCGCGACCAGTTCCTCGACCGCGTCGAGCTTGGCCGCGGTGGTGGGCAGGGTGGGGTCGAAGCGGGCCGGGGTGAGGGCCGCCCGGCCGGTGCCGAGGTCGATCGGGAGGCCCTTGCGGTAACGGCCGGTGAGGAACCCCGAGGCCAGCGGGCTCCAGGTGAGCGCGCCCATGCCCAGCCGCTGTACGGCCGGCAGCACGTCCCGCTCGACTCCTCGGGCGAGCAGCGAGTACGGCGGTTGCTCGGTGCGGAAGCGCGGCAGCCCTCGCCGCTCGGCGACATGGTGGGCCTCTACGAGGTGTTCGGCGGGAAACGTCGAGCAGCCGAAGGCGCGGATCTTGCCGGCCCGGACGAGGTCGCCGAGTACCGAGAGGGTCTCCTCGATGTCGGTGGTGTGGTCGGGCCGGTGGACCTGGTAGAGGTCGATCCGGTCCGTCCTCAGCCGCCGCAGGCTCTCCTCCACCTCGCGCACGATCCAGCGCCGCGAGTTGCCACCCCGATTGCGGCCTTCGCCCATCGGGAAGTGCACCTTGGTGGCGAGCACGACGTCGTCGCGGTTCCCGGCGCTCTGCAGGGCCTTGCCGACGATCTCCTCGGATTCACCGGCCGAGTACATGTCCGCCGTGTCGACGAAGTTGATGCCTTGGTCGAGGGCGGTGTGGATGATGCGGGCGCAGTCGTCGTGGTCGGGGTTGCCGACCGTGCCGAACATCATGGTTCCCAGGCAGTAGGCGCTCACTTCGATGCCCGTGCCGCCGAGGACGCGATAGCGCATGGGGAATCCTCCTGACAGATGGATGGATGGGAACGGGTCGGACGTCTGTCGCGTCGACCCGGCAGCGGTGAGCCTAGGATCTGGAGTCGGCTCTAGATCAAGTGCCTGGTCGAGACCGGCTTCACCGACCGCGACCGCGCGCCGCCCGTCACCTCGCCCGCCGAAGTCTCCCGCCCACCACCCATGAGGAGCCTGCGATGACCCTTCCCGACGAACCGCGCGGAACCGCCGCGCTGCTGGTCGACTCGCGCGGCAGGTACCTGCTGCACCTGCGCGACGCGAACAAGAGGATTTGCGACCCGGGGACATGGAGCATCCCGGGTGGGGACCGCGAGGGAACGGAGTCGTCACAACGGACGGTCGAGCGGGAGCTGCTGGAGGAGACCGGGCTGGCCGTGCCGCTGGAGGAGTTCACGGTCGTCGACTGCCGCGGCCCGGACGGCACGAAGGGCCGTATCAGGGTCTACCTGGGCGCCTGGGACGGCGATGCCGACGCGTTGCCGTGCCCCGAAGGGATCATGTTCCGCCACTTCGACGCCGCCACCATCCCGTACCTGACGATGTGCCCGTGGACGAAGGAAGTCATCGACCTCCACCGGTCCCGGACCCCTGCCCCCGCCCGCCCCGTCCTGCCCGCGCGGCAGGCGGAGTCGAGCGGCCGGGCACGCCTCAACGTCGTCGGTGTGCACCTCTATCTGGAGCGGGACGGCGAGGTACTGCTCGGACTGCGGCACCCCGACTCCGCGTTCGCGGGGTCCATCCACCACTTCCTCGCCGGCCACTGCGAGCAGGAAT
This sequence comes from Streptomyces sp. NPDC058279, assembly GCF_042881255.1. Lineage (NCBI taxonomy): Bacteria > Bacillati > Actinomycetota > Actinomycetes > Kitasatosporales > Streptomycetaceae > Streptomyces > Streptomyces sp. NPDC058279. Next base: position 368,149 of record NZ_JBHVYA010000001.1, read on the forward strand.
CGGCTGTGAGCTGCCTGGTGAGGGAGGCGGCGGAGGAGGCCGGTCTGGCCGTCGACCCGCGCGACGTGGAACTGGTCCACGTCGTGCACTGCGTGGACGAGCCGAACGGGCAGCCGCGGATGCAGTTGGTCTTCCGCGCCCGGCGGTGGCAGGGCACCCCCGAGGTGCGCGAGCCCGACCGGTGCGCGTCCTGGGGCTGGTGGCCGACCGATTCCCTCCCGGAGCGGATCGTCCCGTACGCCAGGGCCGCCATCGAGGGCATCCAGGCGGGACGGCTCTACACGGAGCTCGGCTGGGTGTGACCCGAGATCGTGCCCGACCAGTAGACGCCCCCCGGCCGCGGCGCCGGGCGGCGGCCGGAGCGACCGGAGCGACCGGAGCGACAGGTATCGATAGATATCCGCCGACCGACCCGGCGTCGGGCGTCAGCGCCTTGCCCATGCCAGCACGCTCAGTCCGAACATCAGCACTCCCAGGGGGAGATGGACCGACGGTATGTGTGCGATGCCCAGCACGACCTGGATCGAGGCGAGGACGAGGAAGCCGGACGCCTGCCAGACGGGCCGGGGCGAGCCGCCGCCCGGCTTCCACGCCAGCACCGCCGCGAGCACGTACAGCATCGACGCCCCGTACATCACACGGGCTCCGACACCGTGCAGCGTCTCTCCATAGGACGTGGTCAACAGCAGTCCTGCGGAGACCGCTTGGAGGAAGATGGTCAGCGTCTGCAGGGCGATCGCGATCCGCAGGAACGAGAAGCGGCGCTGTGCCGTCGCCTGGATTGCCATGCCGCGGTCCTCTTTTCCGCCCGGGGGCAGTAGCTCGACAAGGTCTCACCAGCCCGACGAAGTGGGCGGCCGAAAGGTAAGGCGAGGGGGCGCACGGAGTATGGGGACGGCCGGGACGAGCACCGATGAGACAGCCGGTGGAATAGCCGGCGAGCGGCCCCGACTGATCAACGTGGCCTACCGGTTGCTCGGTTCGCTGGCCGAGTCCGAGGACGCCGTGCAGGACGCCTACGCGCGCTGGTACGCACTGCCACGAAGTCGGCAGGACGAGATCAGGTCCCCCGGGGCGTGGCTGACGACGGTGACCGCCCGCATCTGCCTGGACGTGCTGGGCTCGGCGCGCGTGCGGCGTGAACGCTACGTCGGCGCCTGGTTGCCCGATCCGCTGCCCGACCACGTCGAATGGGACCGCGGGCCCGGCACCGACCCCGCCGACCAAATGGTCTTGGACGAATCGGTGACCATGGCCTTCCTCGTCGTCCTGGAGACGATGACACCCGCCGAGCGGGTGGCTCTCGTGCTGCACGACGTCTTCGGGTACCCCTTCGCCGAAATCGCGGAGGTCCTCGGCCGGACGCCGGCGGCCTGCAAGCAACTCGCGGCCTCAGCCCGGCGGCGGGTGCGCGTCGCGCGGGATCCGGCCACGGCGGCGGCGACTGCAGCGCCGACGGCGACGGCGACGGCGACCGGGCAAGCGGACGCCGTACGACGTGTCAAAGCGGCATGGGAGAGCAAGGACATCGCGGCCCTCGTCGACCTCCTCGACCCGGCCGCCGTGCTGACCGTCGACGGCGGCGGCATGGTCGGTGCCGCCCTGCGCCCGGTGGAAGGTGGTGCGCGCATCGCCCAGTACATGGTCGCGATCGCCGACAAGGCTCCGGGGCTCGAACTCCTGGAACGGTCGGTCAACGGTGTACCGGGTCTGGTGGCCCAACGCGCGGGCACCGTGATGACCGTGGCGTCGTTCGAGGTCACCGACGGCCGCGTCACCCGCATCTGGGCGGTCCGCAATCCGGAGAAGCTGCGGCCGTGGGTAGGGTGCCGGTGACGCCGGCGAGGGACCCTGCCGGGCACGTGACGGGAGCCGCGACCGGCGGGGACTGTCATCACATAGTCGGGGTAGTCGGAACGCCATGGGATCTCTGAGCTCACCTGTGCTGTTGGTACTGTTCCTGGCGAGTGCGGGGGTGATCTGGGTAGCCGGCATCAAGCTGTCGGACACCACCGACGTGCTCGCCGAGCGGCTGCACCTGGGTTCCGCCATGGGCGGACTGATCCTGCTGGCGATCGCCACCAACCTGCCGGAAATCGCCATCACGGCCAGTGCCGCCGTGGCCGGCGAACTGGACGTGGCGGTGGGCAACATCCTGGGCGGCATCGCGCTCCAGACCGTGGTCCTGGTCGTACTGGACGCGGCGGGAGTACGTCCCCGCGCCCCCCTGACACGGTTGGCGGCCAGTCTCGTCCTGGTCCTCGAGGGCGTACTGGTCATCGTGATCCTGGCGGTCGTCGTCATGGGCTCCCAGCTCTCCCCCGACCTTGTCCTCGCCCGTCTCGACCCGGCGTCGGTGGCCATCGCCGTCCTGTGGATCGTCGGTCTGATCCTGCTGAACCGAGCCGGCAAGGGACTGCCCTGGCGTGAGGGCGGCGACGCCCCGGACAGTCAGCCCGAACCGCGCGGCCACTCCCGGGGCAAGAAGGAGAAGGCCGCCGGCGACAAGGGCGTCAGCACCGCCCGCGCCGCCCTCGTCTTCTCCCTCGCGGCCCTGGCGACGCTGGTCGCGGGCGTCGTCATCGAGCGCAGCGGCGAGGAGTTCTTCACCCGCCAAGGGCTCAGCGGGATCCTGTTCGGCGCGACCGTGCTCGCCGCGGCGACCTCCCTGCCCGAGATCAGCACCGGCCTGACGTCGACACGGCTGGGCGACTACCAACTCGCGATCAGCGACATCTTCGGCGGCAATGCCTTCCTGCCCGTCCTGTTCCTGCTCGCCACGGTCATCTCCGGCGAACCGGTCCTTCCGTCCGCGCACCACACCGACATCTATCTGACGGCCCTGGGTATCGTGCTGACCGCGGTGTACGTCGCCGGCCTGGTCTTCCGGCCCCGCCGCCAGTTCCTCCGCATGGGTGCGGACAGCGTCGCCGTCCTCGCCATCTACCTGTTCGGGGTCATCGGCCTGGCCACGATCGGAGGCTGACCGGGCCGACGGAACCGAAGGCGGATCGATGGATGCTGCGGAGAAGCCGTTCCTGATGGTCGTCGAGGATGTCTTCCTGCTGAACCAGGGCCGGGTGGTCCGAGCGACCGGCCGGATCGAGCGCGGGCGGGTGCGCGCGGCCGACGAGGTGGAGACCGTCGGTTTCGGCGGCGGCTCGATCATTCGCGTCGCCGGTGTCGACGGATACCGGGTAAGCCATGGCGAGGCGGTCGCTGGTATGAACGTAGGGCTACTGCTTCCGGGTACGGAGGCGGGGGCGGTCGCACGGGGGCAGGTACTCGCGGCCCCGGGCTCGATCGGCGCTCACGCCGCCTTCGGCGCGGACCTCGCCCTGTTCTCGGAGGAGCAGGGCGGTGCGGAGGTGCGCACCGGCTCTGGGACCGTGACCCGCCTCGTGCCCTGAGTCTCACCGCACCGGCCGCGCCGACTGAGCCACCGCCCGCGGTCCGTCGTCGGGTCTGCACAGTAGGGTGGCCGGGTGGATACTTCTTCGCTCCCGCGTTCCTTCCGGCTGCTTGTGACGGGCGGAGGGACGGGCGGTCATACCTATCCGGCGCTGACCGCGGTCCGTGCGCTCCAGAGCCGGCTCGCGGCTTCCGGCAGCATGTTGGACGTTCTGTGGATCGGTACGGCGGACGGTCTTGAGGCGCGGGTCGCCCCGGCGGAGGGGATCGCGTTCAAGACGGTGACGACGGGAAAGATCCGTCGCTCTTCCAACCCACTGAAGATGCTGTCCGCCGCGAACGTGAAGGACATGGCGCGGGTGCCGCTCGGTGTGGCCCAGGCCCGGGCGATCGTTTCCGAGTTCCGGCCGCATGTCGTGCTCGCGACCGGCGGCTACGTCGCGGTCCCTGCCGGCTTGGCCGCGCGACTGTGCCGGCGGCCGCTCGTACTGCACGAGCAGACGGTCCGGTTGGGCCTGGCCAACCGCAAGCTCGCCGGCTCGGCCACACGGATCGCGGTGTCCTCCGAGTCGTCGCTCGCCCTGCTGCCCGCCGAGGTGCGGGATCGTGCGGTCGTCACGGGGAACCCGGTGCGGCCGGAAGTCCTGGCCGGTCACCCGGACAAGGCGATCGGGGCGCTGGCCCTGCACGGATTCGACCGGCGGCTGCCGACGGTCTACGTCACCGGCGGCGCCCAGGGTGCCCAGCAGATCAACGGCGTCGTGCGGGACACGCTGCCGTGGCTGCTGAGCCATGCCAACGTCATCCACCAGTGCGGTCCGGCGAACGTGGACGAACTCCGGGGCGCCGCCGCGGCTTTGGACCCGGTCCTCGCCGGGCGCTACCACCTCACCGGCTTCGTCGGGCCGGAGCTGCCCGACGTGCTCGCGCTGGCCGATGTGGTGCTCTCGCGCAGCGGCGCCGGGACGTTGGCCGAGTTGACCGCTCTGGGGAAGCCGGCCGTGTTCGTACCGCTCGCCACGTCTGCGGGCAATGAGCAGGCGCACAACGCGCGGCACCTGGCCGACGCGGGAGCGGCGGTCGCCCTGCTCGGTGAGGTCACCGCGCAGAGCCTGCGGGAGGTGATGGGCCCACTGCTCACCGACCCCGCTCGGCGGGTGGCGATGGCGGAGCGGGCCCGCTCGTACGGGAGGCCGGACGCCGCGGAACGGCTGGTGGACGTGCTCCTGGCCGCGGCGAACGACTGACCGCCACGGGCGACCGGCCGCCGTTACGGGACGCCGGTGTCGCAAGCCTGCCCGTGCGAGGAGCCGGTCCATATCCGCGAGTGGCAGGTCGGGGTTGCCGGCCGCGGTGATCACGACCGATCCCGACGGATCGGCCACCAACCGCGTCAAGCCCGCCGCCGGAAGCCGGGGATGGGTCGCCATCACGCGGCGCAGCCTGTGGTCGGGATCAGCGGCGAGGCGACGGACGAGCTCCACCGGCAGCCCCGAGCTGCGGCCCGAGTTGCGGCGCGCGCTGTGCGCTCGGGTGCCCACGGCCTGCCGTCGTCACCCGCCTGATCGGCCTTGGCCGGGAGTTCAGCGGCCGTCCCGGCGCCACTCGTATCGCCATACCGCGTCGAGTTCTTCGGCGAACGGCATCCCTGGCGGTTGCGGGAAGAGGCGGTGTGCAGCCAGGGAAGACACCACTCCCCGGCGGACCTGCCCCTTCTCCACCGTCCGAAGGAAAGCCCGGCCGGCCTCGCTGGTCGCGTCGTCCACGAAAATCAGCCCCTCCCCCGTGACATCGTGGCGTCATCCGTGTCAAGGACCATACTTCGGCGTCCTTCACCTCGGCGCGAGGCACCAGGAGCAGCTTCCCATAGCCGTCATCGTGGAGCACCGAGCCCGCGTCCTCGTGGGGGATGATCCGGGGCAGCCCCGTCGCGCCCAGCACGTGCAGCCGCGTGCGCAGGGCCCGCACGGGGTGGATCAGATCGCCGGACCGCATGCCTGTGCGGACCGGCTCACGGATAATTGACGATCAGCCGGTGGCGGATCCGCCAAGAACGGCTCGTATCGACGGGGGACGCACCATGCGTGTAGGGGTGTATCTCGCACACCCGCGGCCGGGGAGTTTCAACCACGCCGTGTTCGACGCGGTCGTGGGGGAACTGCTCGGGCGAGGGTGCCGGGTGCTGGCGCACGACCTGTACGCCGAAGGATTCGCACCGCAGCTCTCCGCCGCGGAGACGGGGACGGTCCAGTCGGCGTCACGGGCCCATGACGCTCAGGTGGCGCTCCACCAGGAGGAGGTGGCGACCCTTGACGCCATGGTGTTCGTCCACCCGAACTGGTGGGGCATGCCGCCCGCTGTTCTCGTCGGTTGGGTGCAGCGCGTGCTCGTCCCCGGCGTCGCCTACAAACTCGGCACCGCCGAGGGCGAACCCGTGGGGCTCCTGAAAGCGGGCAGGGCTCTTGTCCTGAACACCTCGGACACTCCGGCGGACCGGGAGGAGAGCGAGTTCGGCGACCCGCTGCACAGCATCTGGTCGGCTTGCGTCCTGCCGTACGTGGGAGCCGCCGACATACGGAGGGTCGTGTTCCGTACGGTCACCGACTCGGACGACGCGACGCGCGCGGGGTGGCTGGACAAAGCACGCCGGGAAGCCGCCGCGCTGCTCGGGTCGACCGGCAGGGGCCGGAAACCGACCCCATGAGCCGTGACCGCTTGCCGAAAACCGTTCATGGGTGACCGGTGCCACGTCATGGCCTGCGGCACGCAGTCGCACGCCAACTGGGTTGTCCGGGCCACCGGCCGCGCTGTCATGATCGTCTGATGAGCGAAGACCGCCGGGAACACCCGTCCAAGACAGCCGACGACCGCGACTCCCTGACCGCGTTCCTGGACTACCAGCGCGCCACCTTGGCCATGAAGTGCGAGGGCTTGGCCGGCGACCAGTTGAGGCGGAAGGCAGTGCCGACGTCAGGTCTGTCCCTCCTGGGCCTTGTCCGGCATGCGGCGGAGGTCGAGCGCAGCTGGTTCCAAATGGTTATGGGTGGGAAGCCGGTCAGCGCCGTGTGGCCGCGGTCGGACGGTGGGTTCGGCGAGTGGCGGGTGGACGGCGCCGACGTGGACGAGGCTTTCGCGTTGTGGCGCGAGGCATGCGAGGCTTCGCGCGCTGTGGCGAGCACCTTCCGGTCCCTCGACGAGTCGGTGGAATTCAGGGACGAGACCATCTCGCTCCGCTATGTGCTCACTCACATGATCGAGGAGTACGCCCGGCACAACGGACACGCGGATCTCCTGCGGGAAGCGATCGACGGGCGGGTCGGGGAGTAGCCCCGCCGGGCCGGCCCCGATGCAGGCCCGGCCGGCGGAGCCGTCGAGGGAAGCTTCGGCATGGTGCCGCTCACGCAGTCGCCCGCGTCGTATGCCGGAGAGGCCACGCCCCAGGCCGCCACCGCGCCGCCGCGCCACCGGTGGCCGGTGGCCGGTGACCGGGAACCCGTACGAGGCAAGGCACGCGAGGGCGAGTTGCCCCTCCCCCTACGTCAGGCTTGAGGCTTATGCCGACGAAAGGGCAGGTGGATGAGCTACTCCGTGGGGCAGGTCGCGGATTTCGCCGGGGTGACGGTGCGTACCCTGCATCACTACGACAAGGCGGGGTTGCTCTCGCCCACTGGTCGCAGTCACGCCGGTTACCGGCTCTACGGCGAAGCCGACCTGGCTCGTCTCCAGCAGATCCTCTTCTATCGCGAGCTCGGGTTCTCCCTTGAGGAGATCGCCGCGATCCTGCGCGATCCGGAAGCGAACGCCCTGGAGCACCTGCGCGCCCGGCAGCGGCAGTTGAGTGCGGAGATCGCCAGACTGCGGCAGTTGGCCGAGGTGGCGGAACGGGCCATCGAGGTCCAGCAGACCGGGGTGTCCCTGAGTCCTCAGGAACGCTTCGAGGTCTTCGGTGAGATCACCTTCGACCTCAGTTACGCCACCCAGGCCGAGCTGAAGTGGGCGCACTCGGCGGGACATCGCGAGGCGATGGCGCGCGCGGCTGCCCATACCAAGGAGGATTGGCGGCAGCTCATGGGCCGGGCGACCGCCTGGCGTGCGGAGCTGCTGGCGGCCTTCGACCAGGGCGAGCCGAGCGACGGTGAGCGGGCCATGGACCTCGCCGAAGAACACCGTCTGCACATCGCACGCTGGTTCACCTCCTGCCCGCCGGACATGCACCGGCGCATCGCGGACGACTTCGTCGCCGACCCGCGCGCCTTCGCCCTCGTCGTACCGCCGTCACAACAACGCCCGGGCCTCGCCCCCTACATGTGCAAGGCGGTCCACGCCAACGCGGGCCGCCACACCGGCGGCCGTACCGAATCCCAGGAGGACCGATGAAGATTCTGATCGCCGCCGCCGGATCGCGTGGTGACGTCGCGCCCTACACGGGCCTGGGCGTCGCGCTGCGCCGGGCCGGCTACGACGTGGCCGTCGCCACCGCGGACGCCTTCGCACCCCTCTTACGCGAGGCAGGACTGGAGTTCCGTAGTCTCCCCGCCGACGCTCGGGTGCGCGGCGGCGCCCCGGGCAAGCGCGAACTGATGCGTACCGCAGGCGCGTTCATCTCCGAACTGGGCCAGGGGCTCGCCGATGCGACGGCGGCGGGTGCGGATCTGCTCCTCCTGTCGACCACGACGGCCCCACTCGGCTGGCACCTCGCCGAGGCCACGGGCCTACCGAGCCTCGGTGTGTACCTCCAGCCCACCGCCCCGACCGGCGACTTCCCACCGGTCGTCACGGGCTCCCGCTCACTGGGCCGGCTCGGCAACCGCGCGGCCGGCCGCTTCGCCCTCCGCATGGCCGACCGGGTCTACGAGGACGCGGTGGGAAAACTGCGCCGGCGCCTCGGGTTGCCGCCGGTGTCGGCCTCCGCGATGCGCCGACGACAGGAGGAGGTGAACTGGCCCGTCTTGTACGGCTTCAGCACGGCGCTGGTGCCGCGCCCGTCCGACTGGCGTCCCGGACTGGAGGTCGTGGGCAACTGGTGGCCCCATCACGACTCCGTCGAACGGCTGCCCGTGGAGGTGGAGGACTTCCTCGGTGCCGGACCTCGGCCCGTCTTCATCGGCTTCGGGAGCATGGCGGCGGGTGAGGGGGAACGGTTGAGCGAGATCGCCGTGCGCGCCCTGCGCCGGGCCGGGCTGCGCGGCATTCTTCAGGCCGGTGGCGCCGGGCTGGCAGCCGCCGGCGACGACGTGTTGACCATCGGTGCCGTTCCGCACGCCCTCCTGTTCCCGCGGCTGGCCGCGGTGGTCCACCATGCCGGGGCCGGGACCTCCGCCGCCGCGCTGCGCGCCGCGGCGCCCGCGGTCACCGTACCCGTGACCGCGGACCAGCCGTTCTGGGCGGGCCGACTTGCCGCCCTCGGGGCGGCCACCGAACCGATCCCCTTCCGGGCCCTCACCGCCGACCGGCTCGCCGACGCACTCGACCAAGTGGTGAAGGAACGGGCATTCACACGAGCCGCCGCGAGCGCGGCCCGGCACCTGGCGACCGAGGATGGAGCAGGCCGGGTACTCAAGGCCATCCGGCGGCTCGGCGACGGATGACGGTGACGATGCGGGGAAGCGCGACGGGCGGTGGTCGGCCAACCGTCAACCGACGACCGCCGCGCCCCGGGCCGCGTACGGACCGCTCAGCGGCGGTCCTGTTCCACCGCCCGGAGCAGGTCCGCCGCGACGCTCACCGCGATCGTGGCGGGTTCCTTGCCGGTGATCTCGGGAATCCCGATCGGCGTCTTGATCCGGTCGATGGTGGCGGCGTCGTGGCCGCCCTCGGTGGCCAGCCGGTGCCGGAACCGCGTCCACTTGGCGGACGAGCCGATCAGTCCGATCGAGCCGAGGTCGGGGGTGCGCAAGGCCGCGTCGCACAGCGCGGCGTCCTCGGCGTGATCATGGGTCATGATCAGGACGTGGGTACCGGGCGCCAGCTCCGCGAGCACCTCCTCCGGAAGCAGCGGTACGTGGCGCACGTGGACCTGCGCCACCGCGTCCGCGAGCACGTCGAGACGTTCGTCGGTGAGCATGTCGGAGCGGGTGTCGACCAGGTACAGATCGAGGTTGTGGCGGGCGAGGATGCGTGCCAGCTCCAACCCGACGTGTCCGACCCCGAAGATCGCCACCGTGGGGACGATCGGCAACGGTTCGAGCAGTACGGTGACGGCTCCGCCGCAGCACTGCACGCCGTGTCGGTTGCTGACCTTGTCGTTGAGGGCGAACTCCATCAGCTCCGGCTCGGCGTCGGGCTTGCCGATCAACTCGCGGCCCCGGTCGATGGCGACGGCCTCGATGTTGCCGCCGCCGATGGAACCCCACGTCTCGGTGCGTCCCACGACGAGTTTGGCACCGGCCCTGCGGGGCGCGTGGCCGCGCACGGTCGCGACGGTCACCAGCACGCCGGGTTCCCGGCGTGCTCGCAACCGCGCGACCGCGGCCACCCATGTCATGTCAGGCATTGCTCAAAGCGCTTGCGGAACTGAGGATCTCGATGTCCTCGCCCTGCGCCTCGCCCTTGCGGGCCGCTTCGATCGCCCAGTACACCGCTTCCGGCGTCGCGGGGGCGGCGAGTTCCACGCTGACCCCGGCCGGTCCGAAGGCCGCGGCGGCCTGCCGCAACGCCTCGCGCACCGAGAACGCCAGCATGAGCGGGGGTTCACCGACCGCCTTGGACCCGTACACCGCGCCCTCTTCGGTGGCGTTCTCCATCAGCATGACGTTGAACTCCTCGGGCATCTCCGAGAAGCTCGGCAGCTTGTAGGTGCTCGCGGCCTGGGTCAGCAGTCGGCCGCGGTGGGGCCCGTCACCGGTGTCCCACCGCATGTCCTCGAGCGTCAGCCAGCCGGCGCCCTGCACGAAGCCGCCCTCGACCTGACCGATGTCGATCATCGGGGACAGGCTGTCGCCGACGTCGTGGACGATGTCGACGCGCCGGATGCGGTACTTACCGGTGAAGCCATCCACCTCCACCTCGGCGGCGGCGGCGCCGTGGGAGAAGTACTTGAACGGCGAGCCCCGGAACGTCTTCGCGTCCCAGTGCAGCCCCTCGGTCCGGTAGTAACCGGCCGCCGACAGTTGGACCCGCTGGAAGTACGCGGTGCGGACCAGGTCGTCCCAGGCCAGCTCCTTGTCGCTGCCGAGGACGCGCGCGACGCCCTCGACGATGCGTACGTCCGAGCCGTTGCCACCCAGCTGGGAGGCGGCCACCTGCACCAGCCGCGCGCGCAGCTGCTCACAGGCGTTCTTGATCGCCCCACCGTTGAGGTCCGCGCCGGAACTGGCGGCGGTGGCGGAGGTGTTGGGCACCTTGTCGGTACGCGTCGGGGCCAGCCGCACCTTGTGCAGCGGGATGCCCAGCGTGGTCGCGGCCACCTGCATCATCTTGGTGTGCAGGCCCTGGCCCATCTCGGTGCCGCCGTGGTTGATCAGGACGGAGCCGTCCCGGTAGATCAGCACCAGCGCGCCGCCCTGGTTGAAGGCGGTGAGGTTGAACGAGATGCCGAACTTGATGCCGGTGATCGCGAGCGCCCGCTTGGTGTGCGGGTGCGCCGCGTTGAAGGCCGCGATCTCGCGCTTGCGGTCGGCGATGCCGCCGTTCTCCTTGACCTGGTTCCAGACCAGGGAGATGCGCTCCGGCTGGGTGACCGGCTGCCCATACGGGGTGTGCTGGTCCCGCTGGTAGAAGTTGCGCTCCCGCAGCTCCATCGGGTCCAGGCCGAGCAGCGGCGCGACCCGGCCGAGGATGTCCTCGATCACCAGCATGCCCTGGGGTCCGCCGAACCCGCGGAAGGCGGTGTTGGAGGTCTTGTTGGTCTTGGCGATGCGACCCGCGATGCGCGCGTTGGGGATCCAGTACGTGTTGTCGATGTGGCACAGCGCACGGGCCGTCACCGGCTCGGACAGGTCCAGGCTCCAGCCGCCGTCGGCGGTCAGGGTGGCGTCGAGGGCCTGGATGCGGCCCTCGGCGTCGAAGCCGATCTTCCACGAGGCGTGGAACCCGTGCCGCTTGCCGGACATAGTCAGGTCCTGGGTGCGGTTGAGCCGCAGCCTGACCGGCCGGCCGGTCAGCTTGGCGCCGAGCGCGGCGATGGCCGCGAACCCGTGCGGCTGCATCTCCTTGCCGCCGAAGCCGCCGCCCATCCGCAGGCACTGCACGGTCACCTCGTGACTGTGCAGGCCGAGGACGTGGGCGACGATCTCCTGCGTCTCCGAGGGGTGCTGGGTGCTGCTCTGGACGAACACCTGCTCGGACTCGTCGATGTGGGCCAGGGCGCAGTGCGTCTCGAGGTAGAAGTGCTCCTGGTCGGAGAACTGGAACTCGCCGGTGAACACGTGCGCGGAGTCGGCGAAGCCCGCGTCGACGTCGCCGGCCAGCATCACGGGCCGGGCGCCGTGGAAGCTCTCGGCCGCGATCGCCTCCTTCACCGTGATCAGGGACGGCAGTTCGTCGAGTTCCACCTCGACGGCCTCCGCACCGAGCCGCGCGGCCTCCAGGGTCTCGCCGAGCACCCAGGCGACCGCGTGGCCGTAGAACATGACCTCGTCGGGGAACAGCGGTTCGTCGTGCTTGATACCGGCGTCGTTCACGCCGGGCACGTCGGCGCCGGTCAGCACGCGGACCACGCCGGGCACGGCGAGCGCGGGCTCGGTGCGCAGTGCGGTGATCCGGCCGTGGGCCTTCATGACCTGGACCGGGTACGCGTGCAGGACGTCCTTGGTGCGGTGGACCAGGTCATCGGTGTAGAGCGCGGTACCGGTGACGTGCAGGTTGGCGCTCTCGTGCGGCATGGAAACGCCGACGACAGGCTTTTCGGGGCGTTCGGACAAATGGCTCATGACGACACCGCCTCGGTGGTCTCTGCGTGCAGCTTCAGCAGGCTCTGGCCGAGCATCGCGGCCCGGTACTCGGAACTTGCCCGGTGGTCGCTCATCGGCGTGCCCTGGGCGCTCAGCACCTGGGCCGCGGCCTTGACGGTCTCCTCGTTCCAGGGCTTGCCCTCCAGGGCCGCCTCGGTGGCGAGGGCGCGGATCGGGGTGGCGGCCACGCCGCCCAGACCGATGCGTGCCTTGCGGACTGTCCCGTCCTCGATGTCGAGCGCGAAGGCGACCGCCACACTGGAGATGTCGTCGAAGCGCCGCTTGGCGATCTTGTGGAAGGCCGTGACCGGCGACAGCGGCAGCGGGATGCGCACGGCGCGGATCAGCTCACCGGGACGGCGGACGCTCTGCCGGTAGCCGGTGAAGTAGTCCGCGAGCGGGACCTCGCGCTCACCGTCGGCGTCGGCGAGGATCAGCGACGCCTCCAGCGCGAGCAGCACCGGCGGGCTGTCACCGATGGGAGAGCCGGTACCGAGGTTGCCGCCGAGGGTGGCGCTGTTGCGGATGAGCCGGGACGCGAACTGCGGGAACAGCTCTGCCAGCAGCGGGACGCTGCCGTCGAGACGGCGCTCGATCTCGGTGAGCGTCTGCGCGGCCCCGATGAGGATGTGGTCGGACTCGACGCGCAGCTCCCGCAGTTCGGGCATCCGGTCGACGGCGACGACGTAATCGGCCCGGCGGGAGCGGATGTTCACCTCCACGCCCCAGTCGGTGCTGCCGGCGACGACCACCGCGTCGGGCCGCTCGCGCAGCAGCCGCAGCGCGTCGGCCAGGGTGCTCGGCCGCACGAACGTGCGGTCGTCCTGGGTGTACTCGGTGGCCACCGGCTCGGGCGCGGACTGCTCGCGGCGCTGCGCCAGCGGGTCGTCCTCGGTGGGCGCGCCGACGGCGAACGCCGCATCGCGAATCGGGCGGTAACCGGTGCAACGGCACAGGTTTCCGCTCAGCGAGTGCAGGTCGAAACCGTTGGGGCCGTGCTCGGAATCGGAATCCGAATCGGCGCCGTCCGCCGGCTCCGCGTGCGCGCAGCGGTCGGGTCGGTAGTACTCGGAGGCCATGCTGCAGATGAATCCCGGGGTGCAATAACCGCACTGGGAGCCGCCACGGACCGCCATCTCCTCCTGCACCGGGTGCAGGGTGGGCGCGGTGCCGGGCTCGCCGGCGGTGGCGAGACCTTCCGAGGTGATGATCTCCTGGCCGTCGAGTGCCGCGGCCGGGACCAGGCAGGCGTTGACCGCCACCCAGTCGGTGGGCTTGTTCACCCCGGGACGGGCGACCAGGACCGAACAGGCGCCACATTCACCCTCGGCACAGCCCTCCTTGGTGCCGGTGAGGCCACGCTCGCGCAGGAAGTCCAGCACCGTGGTGTGGGGCGCGTCGGCTGAAATCGGTGTTTCTTTTCCGTTGACCGTGATCCGCGCTGCTACCATTGCGCAACCTCATTTCGGTGCGCGATCAATCTGTTTATCCTAGTCGCCATTTCAGGAGCTTTCTTTTTCGGTGGCGCAGCTCGAGAACCCAGAGCACAAATGAGCACGGAGAATACGTGCCGCAGGCGAGATGAAAGAGAGCGGAAGACGCCGGGGCCCACGATCGGGCACGCCGGGGAGGCTGGTCAGCAGCCGTGTGCTACACGACCCGGAACCCAGGCGGCCGTCTGAGCGAGGCGATGCAGGTCGGAGATGGTCGACATCCGACTTCGCCTCCTTTCGACAGCTCACGGGTCGGTTCGTTCGAAATTACGGTGCGGCAGCCCCATCGGTCAAGCGGAACGGCAGCCACCATTAGCCCTGGGCAGGAATCTGCAACAAAGCGACCAGTCGCCACCCAAAGACTTGGTTGATCATACAAAGGAGCGGGGCGGCGGTGGTACACGGGGTAAAGGCGCGGTCGCTGTGCGAGCCGGTTCCGGTGGTGTCGTTCACGGCCTGGTCATGGGACCGACACCGTCCGATCACAGGGCCGACACCCCCCGGTCACACGCCCGGTAACCGTCGGTCCCCGCGGATGAGCCCCGGAGTGGATTCTCGCCCGTGCGCTGGACCCCGAGTCGTTCCCCTGCTCGGGCGCGGTCGCGGCGCCGCGGCAAAACCGGCCCTGGGAGGGGTGATCGGGCGGTTGCCGGGTAGCCGCGCACCCACGGGGCGGCCGACGTCGCACGGCTGCCGGCTGTCGCCCCGTCAAGGCCCCAGGAAGGAAGGCACGGTGACCTCACCATGACCACGGCAGAGCGGCAGGCCCACGCCACCGACGACTCGGTGAGCGTGCTGGTCTCGCGCGCCTCCCAACAGATCTCGGAGTTGGTCCGCGAGGAGATGCGGCTCGCGCGGGTGGAAATGACACAGAAGGGCAAACGCTTCGGCAAGGGCGGCGGTCTCTTCGGGGCGGCCGGCCTCATCGGCGTCCTGGCCGCCCAGGCGCTGGTGGCGACGTGCATCGCGGCTCTCGCGTTGGTGCTGCCGGTGTGGGCCGCGGCCCTCATCGTCACGGCGGTGCTGGGAGCGATGGCCGCATGGGCGGCGATGTCGGGGAAGAAGCAGATCGCGAAGGCCGGCGCGCCGACGCCCGAGCAGACCATCGACAGCGTCAAGGCCGACGTGGCCGAGATCAAGGAGAGGGCCCACCGATGACCGACGACCCCCGTACCCAGCTTGGCACGCCCACGCCCGAAGAACTGCGCGAGGACATCCGGCACACGCGTGACGATCTCGGTCAGACCGTCGAGGCGTTGGCGGCCAAGGCCGATGTCAGGGCACAGGCCAAGGAGAAGGCGGCGGCGGTGAAGGAGCAGGCGGCGGAGAAGGCCGCTCTGCTCTCCCGGCGGATCCGCGCGAAGGCGGAGCAGGCCGCCTGTCTGGTGCGGGACGTGGCGAAGGACAAGACGCCCGCCCCCGTTCTCGACACCGCGACGCAGGTCGGCCAGAGCGCCGCTCGCACGGTACGGACGAACCGCACCCCCGCGCTGGCGGCCGGTGCGGCCCTGATCGTGATCCTGCTCCTCCGTCGCGGCCGGCGCCGCCGGTAGGGGTACCCGAGACGGCGGCGGCCGACACCGCCGCCGATCGGCGCGGCAGACTCCCCGGCGGCGGCCGGACCGCTCCCGTGGGGCGCACCGCTCTCGTGGGGCGGACCGTTCCGATCCCGCGCGGGATCGGTCGCCGAACCGGACATCACGCCTCGGGGAGCGGCGGCTCTCGCTGCGGATGGACGGGGAAGCGCGGTCGGGGAGGTCTGCCACGAGGTGCGGGGCATCGTCCTCCCACGGCGCCCGGTGGCCTTGGACGACTGGATCGACGCCCTGGCCCGGGCGTCGGCGGACACCCGCCGTCTCGAACTGCCGGCGCCCGCGCGGCCGTCGAGTGCTTCCTGGCCTGACAGGCTCCGCCGGCCTCGTCGAAAACATCTGGCTCGCGGATCGTCCGACTGCTTGGATACGGCCATGAACAGCGCACTTCCGGACGGATACGAAATCTCCACCGACCCCGAGCGGCTTGATCGCGAGCTGATCCACCGCTGGCTCTCCCAGGACGCGTACTGGGCCCTCGGCCGACCCCGGGAGAAGCAGGACCTGGCCATTGCCGAGTCGCTCAACTTCGGTCTGTACGACAGTGTTTCCGGTGCTCAACTCGGCTATGCCCGGGTGGTCACCGACCTTTCCACCTTCGCCTGGCTCTGCGATGTCTACATCGATCCCACCGTACGCGGCAAGGGCCTGGGCACCGCCCTGGCCGCCGCCACCAGGGACCACCTCGCCCCGTACGGACTGCGCCGCGTCATGCTGGCCACCGCGGACGCCCACGCGGTCTACGCCAAGGTCGGTTTCGCACCGCTGGAAACGCCGGAGAAATGGATGGCGCTCGGCGAGCAGTAGCCCGCACGGCGGCTGAGCCGACCCGGCAGGGCCCGGCGTGGCCCGGCAGGGCCGGCCCGCCGGGACCGCGGCTACCGCTTCAGGTAGGCCAGTACGGCCAGCACCCGCCGGTTGTCGTCGGCTGATGGTTCGATCCGCAGCTTGGTGATGATGGCCGCGGTGTGTTTGGCGACCGCGCTCTCGCTGATGAACAGGCTTTGCGCCAGCGCCGCGTTGGAGCGGCCCTCGGCCATCAGCCGCAGGACGTCCGACTCGCGCGGGGTCAGTGTCGCGGTGCTGCCCCGGGCGTCGCCACGGGCCAGCAGCCGTGCGATGACCTGCGGGTCCATGACGGTGCCACCCGCGGCAACGGTGCGTACCGCGTCCACGAACTGGGTGGTGTGCGAGATCCGGTCCTTCAGCAGGTAGCCGATGGCTCCCTGGCCCCCGGCGAGCAGTTCGTGGGCGTAGAGCTGGTCCACGTACTGGGACAGCACGAGGACCGGCAGCGCCGGCCGGGAGCGACGCGCCTCCAGGGCCGCTTGGGGGCCCTCGTCGGTGAAGGTGGGGGCAGCCGGATGTCGACCACGGCCACGTCCGGTTCTTCCCGGAGCAGCGTCTTCAGCAGGTCGGGGCCGTTGTCCACGGCGGCCACGACGTCGAACCCGTGGTCTTGGAGGGTGCGCGTCAGCCCGTCCCGGAGGAGGAAGAGGTCTTCGGCGAGGACGACGCGCACGGTATCTCCAAGGTCGCGGTGGTCGGGCCGCCCCGCGGGCTGTGCAGGACGAGGGTTCCGTCGAAGGGTCCAGCCGGCGCCGCACGCCCCGCAGTCCAGGGATGCCGGTCGCGGGTTGGAGGGCGCCGCACACCCCCGCCGCCGCGAACGCGACCGCGAGGAACACCGCTGCCTGCGCCGCCCATCTCGTCCGCGGCCTTCGCCGCCGTCCCTGCTCGTGGTCCGGCGTCATGCGGTCCGGCGTCATGCGGTCCGGTGTCATCTCCGGCCCCTCCCGTGGTCGCTCGGAGCATGCCCGCCATACCCCGCCTTCGGCTCTGCCGGTACGGGCCCGGGTCGTCCCTGCACGTGGATCCCGAACGGGGTGTACCCAGGTACACCCTCGGTGGCCCAGGTCGCGGAGCCGCGGGGATCGCTCGCGCGATCTCCGGCTCCACACGTGGCCGCCCCGAGGGGACCGGAGCCTACGGTGCGGCGGTCGGGCTCGTCGCGGCGCGCAGGGCGGCGGTCAAGTAGCGTCGCACCACGTCGAGTTCGGCGGGAGTGAAGTCCTCGGTCGCCTCGGTCAGCGCGCCGATGAGCGGGCCGAAGAACGACCAGCCGAGCTCGACGGCTTTCTCCTCCACCGCCAACAGCACCCGACGCCGGTCGCCTTCGTCGCGGACGCGGCGTACGAGACCCAGCCGCTCCAGGCGGTCGAGCAGGGCGGTGGTGCCCGCCGAGTTGAGCTGCAACGCCTCGCCGAGGCGTCCCGGGGTGACGGTCTCGCCCGCCCGGTCGGCGTCCAGCAGCCGGATCAGCGCACGCAGGTCGGTCGGGTGCAGACCATTGCGCCCGGCGAACTCGGCGCCACGCAGGTGGAGTTCCACCGTTACCGCGCGCAGCAGATGGATCAGCCGCAGGGCGGGGGTGTCCTTGTCGTCATGGCTCTGATAGTCGCTCACTCGGCTAGTATCTCGCCGAGCGAGATAATTGGTCAACGAGACGATCCCAGGGGGCCCACCGTGTCCGCATCCCGAGACTTCTTCGCCGCCTACGACGCCTTGCTGGCCCGCTGGCCGGCCGGCACCGCCGAGATCGACGTCCCGACCCCGTACGGCACGACGCGCGTCCATGCCTACGGGGCCGCCGAGGCCGCTCCCCTCCTGCTCCTGCACGGCGGGGGCTCCACCGGCGCCGTCTGGTTCGCCAACGCCGCGGCGCTCGGCGGGCACCACCGGGTGCTCGCCGTCGACATCCTCGGCGACGCGGGTCGCAGCGCGCGCTCGGGCCGCCCGCTGCGGACCACCGCGGACTTGATGCCCTGGCTGGATGCGCTCCTCGACGGTCTCGGCGTCTCGCGCGCCGGCCTGCTCGGGCACTCGTACGGCGCCTGGATCGCGCTGACCTACGCGCTGCACGCGCCGCAGCGGGTCGACCGGCTGGCGCTCCTCGACCCGACCCAGTGCTTCGCCGGCTACCGCCCCGGATTCCTGCTGCGCTCCCTGTCCGTACTGGTGCGGCCGACGACGACCCGCGCCCTCCGCTACCTCGACCGCGAGACGGCCGGCACGGACACCGATCCGCAGTGGAAGCGGCTCTTCGCCCTCGCGGTCTCGGACGTGCCGGACCGGAAGCTGATCGTCGGCCGCCGCCCCGACGCCCGGGCCCTGCGCGTCCCGCTGTTGGTCCTCCTGGCCGGCCGCAGCGGGGCCCACGACCCGGAGAAGGTCGCGGCCCGCGCCCGCGCGGCCGTACCGCACGCCCGGATCGAGACGCTCCCGAACCTGACCCACTACGCGCTGCCCACCGCCACCCCTACGACAACGAACCGCCTGATCGCGGAGTTCCTCCGGCCGCCGGGCGGCGGGCAGCGGTCATCAGGCGCTTGACCGCCGCTCTGTCAGAATCGCCCCATGGCTCAGATGGCTGAGGACGACATGTATCACGGTTACCTGCTGGACAACCGGCAGTCCGAGGCCGGAATCCGGTTCGACGCCCTCAGCGAGCTGTTCGATCCTGTGACGTTCCGGCATGTCGACGAGCTCGGGATCACCGTCGGCATGCGGTGCTGGGAGGTCGGCGCCGGAGGCCCGTCCGTACCCCTCGGGCTGGCCGAGCGCGTCGGCCCTGCGGGAAAGGTGATCGCCACCGACATCGACGTCTCCTGGACCGGGGACATCGCCGGTGGCGCGATCGAGGTGCTGCGCCACGACGTGGCCACCGATCCTCCGCCGCCCGGCGGCTTCGACCTCGTCCACGCCCGACTGGTCCTGGTCAACGTCACCGACCGCGCCGAGGCGCTGCGCCGGATGGTCCGGGCGCTGCGACCCGGCGGCCGGCTGCTCTTGGAGGACGCCGACCCGGGGTTGCAACCGCTGTTGTGTCCGGACGAGTCGGGTCCCGAACAGCGGCTCGCCAACCGGCTGCGCTCCGACTTCCGCGCGTTGATGGCGGCACGCGGGGCGGATCTGGCCTACGGGCGAACCCTGCCCAGGCTGCTTCGCGAGGCGGGTCTTGAGGACGTGCGGGCCGATGCGTACTTCCCGATCACCTCACCGGCGTGCGCCGTCCTCGAAGCCGCGACCATGCGGCAGATCCGCCGTCGTCTGGTGACGGAAGGACTCGCCACCGACGAGGAGATCGACCGCCATCTGGCCAATGTCGCGACCGGACGCCTCGACCTGGCCACCGCCCCGATGATCTCCGCCTGGGGACGCCGTCCGTAGTCGTAGCCGTTGTAGTCGTCCGTTGCCGTCCGTTGCCGTCCGTAGCCGGAGGTAGGGGTCGGGGCCTCCCGGTCCCGGGACCGGCCCCGGGAGGCGGGTCGGCCGCGCGTCGACCCCGATCCCGCATGGGTACGCGAGCAGCTCGCCCGTTCCTGTGAGGGGCCGGCGCCGCCGCCGTACCACGTCCGCGACAGGACTCAGCAGCCTCCGAACCGCCGGGCCGATTCCTGGACGTGCGCCAGCCTGCGCAGGCTGAGCAGCACCGGTTCGTACAACACGGTCAGCGCGACCGCCGCCTCGATCTGTCCGGCGGCCGTGGGCTGTTCCTCCACCACGTCCAGGTCCACGACGGCGAGTTCGGCGGCGATGCGACCGTACGGCAGCAGATGCGCGGTGTCGCAGGGGTAGCCCAGGCGGACGAGGGCGGCGACGGAGGCGACGAGCGTGCCGAGGGCGGGGGCGGGCTCGCCGGGCATGCTGTTCCAGCCCAGTTGCTCCAGCAGCGCGTCCACCGAGCGGCGTGCGGTCCTGGTCGCCGGGTCGTCCTCGGCGGGCCCCGGCTCGTGCGGCAGCGCCCAGGCGGCCGCGCCGAGCCGCATGTGGTGGTCCAGCGTCGTGTCCTCCGCGGCGACGATCACCTGCCGCGCGACGGCCACCGGCACCTTGCCGATCTGGATCAGGGCCCGCACCAGACGCAGCCGGCGCAGATGCTCCTCGCCGTAGGCGGCCTGGGTGGCGGTGACCCGATCGCCCGGTTGGAGCAGCCCCTCCCGCAGGTAGTACTTGATCGTCGCGGTGGACACCCCGCTGCGCTCACTCAGTTCGGCCAGTCGCATCCTCTTGCACCCTCCTTCGGATACTGGCACTATCCAATCATGGATAGCGACGCTATCCAATCGGAGAGCAGGGGGCACGGCATGGGTACGGCACCGATACCGGAGCGGGTCACGACGGCGGCCGAGGGGGATGTGGTGGTCTTCCTCATCGGAATGCGGATCAACCGGTGGCGGGCGGTGCGCCACTGGCTGCCCACCTTCCGATCGATGCCGCGCATGCTCAAGGAGCTTTCGCGCGAGGAGGGCAGGGGGCTGCTGGGCTTCCAGGCGTACTCGTCCGGGCCGCGCACCTACACGCTGGTCCAACACTGGGAGTCGCGCGAGAAGTTGCTCGCCTACGCCTCGGCCCCGGACGGGGAGCACCGCCCGGCGTGGGCGGCGTTCAACCGCCGGGTGCGCAACGGTGCCGGGAGCGTCGGTATCTGGCACGAGACCTACATCGTGCCGGCGGGTTCGTACGAAGCGATCTACCACGCCATGCCGCCGACCGGGCTCGGCAAAGCGCACGGCGTGGTGCCGGTCGGGCGGCGGGGTGAGCGGGCCGCGGAGCGGCTGGCCGGCTAGGGCCGTGGCCTGCCCGGCTGCGCCGGCCCCTCACCGCGACGGCTTCTTCTTCTCCTTGGGTTCCTTCTTCCCGTCGTTGCCGGCCCTTCCGTCGTTGCCGGCCTTCCCATCGGTGTCGGGTCGGCGCTCCTTGTCCTTGGCCTTGGCCACCGGGCCGTGGTCCGTGGGGCGGCGGGCGCCGGGGGCCTCGGCGTCAGTGGCATCAGTGGCGTCGTCAGTGCGTAGCGCCGGGGTGCCCGAGGTCATGGCCACGGGTGCCGCGGCGCGGGTCGCGGAGGGTCCGGGGGGCGTGGACGAGCCCGGCGTCGTGGACGGGCCGGGGGTGGTGGGCGTGGGCGACGGACGCGCGGCCGCCTCGGGGGTCGCCGGTCGGTTGCCCGGCGGCGCGTGGGAAGACTCGGTCGCCCCCACCAGGAGCACGGACGCGCCGACCACACTCGCGGCCAGCGCGGCGACAGCCCCCGTACGGCGAACGGACCGGGGCTTCATGCCCCACAGGACACCCGAGGCACGGGTGTGGCCACCGCCGTCGCCGCCGCCGTCCTCGCCGTCGAGCGGAACGGGTGCGCGGTGCGTGTCTGACGCGGGATCCGCCGGATCGACGGCAGGTGCCGGTGCCGGTCCCGACGCCGGCGCCAACGCCGGCCTCGGTACCTGGCGCGGGTTTCGCCCCGCGCCCAGGCTCCGTAGCGTCAGGTGGATCCGGGCGGCGTCGGGGCGTGCCTGCGGGTCTTGGTCGGTCATCGCCTTCAGCAACCGCCCCAGACCGTCGGGCAACAGGTCGGGGACCTCGGGGGAACGCAACAACGGGGCCACCCCGACCTCGGCGGGTGTGCCCACGTACTCGCGGACGCCGGTGAGCGCTTCCAACAACGTCAGCCCCAGGGCGTAGACGTCGCTCGCCATGCCCGCGCCTTGGCCGCGCAGTTGCTCGGGGGCCATGTAGGCGAGGGTGCCGACGAGCGTGTCCGGTTCACTGCGGGAATGGTCGTCAACGGCCCGGGCGAGCCCGAAGTCGGCCAGGAAGGGTGCGGCGTCGTCACCGAGCAGGACGTTGGACGGCTTGATGTCCCGATGGATGATGCCGTGCGCGTGGACGTGGTCGAGCGCGGAAGCGATCTCGGCGCCGAGCCGGATGACGCGTACGGGGCTCAGGGGGCCGGCATCGATACGAGTGCGCAGGGTGATGCCGGGTATCAACTCCGTCACCACGTAGGACCCGTTCCCATGGCGCCCGACGTCGTACACGGTGACGAGGGCCCGGTGCGACAGCCGGGCCAAGGTCAGCGCCTCGTCGCAGAAACGGTCGGCGGTGACGGTGTCCGCTCCGGGGCGGAAGAGTTTGACCGCCACCTCGCGCCCCAGGACTTGGTCGACGCCGCGGAAGACGTCCGCGGTCCCACCGGAGCCTATGAGGGCTTGAATCCGGTAGCGGCCGCCCAGCAGTGAGCCGAGGGGGATCTGCTCCGTGGGGGCCGGACTCGGGCGCGCCGACATGCGGGACCTCCTCGATTCGCCGGCAGTACACCGCGCTTACCCCACGGACCACGGCCTACGCAGGCTCGCGCGGCCGACGGCCGCCGTCGGTCGGGAGCGCCCCGCCCGAGGCCGCGAATGGGGTCCCGCCGGCCCCTACCCCCGTAAGGGTCCGGCGGGAGGTCTACTGGCGCCGCCGCGCGGTCGCGGCGGCCGTCATGACGCGCTCGGCGAAGTCCCGCGCGGCGCTCAGGTCCCCGCCGTTCGGCCGCTGTTTGTTGATGCCGCCGACCAGCTTGAACGGCGCCCAGGTATCGAACGCCCGACACGAGAAGGTGCCGTCCACCTCGTACCCCTTCGCTACGAGGAGGCGAACCAGGGGGCGGCTGAAGGGCGCCGGCGCCGGCTCGGGAAGCCCACTGGTGGCGAACACGAACGCCCGACCGCGCCTCGGGGGCAGCGCCTTGACGAAGTCGGTCAATCGGGGGTGGAGCCTGCCGTAGAAGACGCCCGAGCCGAATCCGACGAGGCCGGCGTCCGCCAGCTCGGCGGGGTCGGCCTCCTCGGGGGTGACGACCTTCGCCCCCAGTACCCCGGCCATGGTGTCGGCGATACGACGTGTATTGCCGTGCGAGACGGAGGTGCACACGATGACGTTCTTCATGGTTTCCACGGTCGGGTCCTCCTCGGTGTCGCGCCTGCCACCACTCAGACCCGTCGGAGCCATCGGAACGTGACAGCCCCCACTGTGACCCACCTCACATGGGGTGCGTCAGGGGGCCGGCGTGCCGGCGGGGTCACGACCGCCGCATGAGGTCCGGCCGCCCCCCGCGTCGTCCTCCCGTTATTCGTCACCCGGCCGCACCCCCCGCTTCACCCTCCCCACCGCGAGCCGCCGCACCGACGCTGCGCCCCGCCCGGTCAGTCGCTGGTCAGCCGGTCTCCGGGCGGGGCGTCGGATCGTCAGGAGCCCGGGCGCTCCGGCTCGGGCCGGACTCCGCCGGGAGCGGTGCCGTCAGGGGCCGCGCCGCGGCTTTCACCTCGGGTGGCATCGTCCGCGCCGCCCGCCACGAACGCGTTGTGCTCTTCGGCAGGAGTCATGGTCCTCTCCCCCGCGAGTTCGGCCGGGCTCTTTCCTTCCATGGAGTGCCGCCCATGGCCGATCTCGATCTTGCGGCGTTGCTGCTGCCGAGTCGTCTTGGGGATGGTCAGGGTGAGGACCCCGCTGTCGAGATCGGCTTCGCAGTGCTCGGGGTCGGCTCCGGCCGGCAGGCTGGTGCGGTACATGAAGCTGCCCTGCCTGCGCGTGAGGACCTTCCCGTGCTGTTCCTCGGACAGCTCGCCGCTGATGACGAGCTGGTCGCCTTCGACCTCGATGTCGATGTTCTCGGCCGGGTAGCCGGGGAGCTCCAGTTTGACCGTATAGGAGCTGTCGTTCTCGTTCTCCTCGGCCATCGGCAGCCAGGCCGCGCTGCGAGCGGTGGGCCCGGCGGCCTGTTCCAGGAACCGACCCATCTGGTCCCACATGCGCTCGAAGTCCGTGAACGGGTCCAGGCCCCTCAGCACTGCACCCGGACCGCTTCCGTGTCGTCGGATCGGCAGTGCCATCGTTTTCACCTCCTGTCGTGATCCGGGGACGGCCGTGCCGCCCCCGATATAGAGGTAACTAACCCCGCCATATGCAACTAAACCACCCAATATGCGCGAATCCGGCCAGCCCGGACGGGCGGAAACCACCGGTGGGGGAGCCCGGGATAGGGTCCCGGCCGTCCTTTTCAGCCGGCGCCGCCTGGGTAGGCGGGTGAGCGACAGGGGCACGGCAGGCAGGCGAGGAGCAGCGGTGATCACTCAGGAGCAGTTGTCGGCACTGGCCACCTGTGCGGCCGAGACGGAGCAGGGTCAACGACTCGGCGGAGTGGAGTACGTGCTCGTCGACGACACCACCGGTAGGCCGGAATGGGCACGGATCGTCGACCGGTCGTCGGGGCTGGGCGGCGTGTTCGTTCCGCTGCGGCAGGCTTCGCTGAAGGAGGAACGCCTGGTTCTCCCCTACTCCGTGTCCTTGATCGAGCAGGCTCCGTGTGCGGCACTGGATTGCGGGAGCGTCCTGACCGTCGCCGACGAGGAAGAACTGTTCGCCCACTACGGCCTCCGGGACGTGCGGGAAGAGGTGAACGCCGGCAGCGGAGCCGGCTGGGGACAAATGGATCGGGCGCAGGCCATCCGGGAGGGCACGGCCGGCCACGAGCGCGGCGTCTCCCGCCTCCGGCGCGCCGAGCCGGGACGGTAACGGCGGCGGGCGCGGGCCGGCGCTTCAGGGCCGGGAACACGCCTGATCCGGTCGACTGCCGTGCAGCGCCGCGGGGCCGGCTCCGAGGCCGTGTCGGTCGTCGTCGACCCGACGGCCGATACGGTTAGCGCCCGTACGTACCGCGACAGAGGCCGGTGATCGACGGGTCGGTGACACCCTGGGACGCCCTGCACAGCTTCGCCATCTCGATGCGCCCGGCGGCGGATCGGGCGCTGGGGGCGGGCGCCGGCCGGGACCGGTGCTGCTCCCTGCGCCTGGGCTTCGAGGGCGGGGCCTGTGTACGGGAGCGCTGGTTGCCCGGGACAGCACGGTGGCGCCGACCTGCCTCTACCTGGTCGCCGCCGTCCCCTTCGGCACCGCCGCGGGACCGACCCGGATCCGGCCGCGTCCGAGCCGTCGGCTCGCTGTCCGCATCACTCGCGACGGACGGCGTCGGGGCGGGTTGCGGGGGCAACTCCCCGAGTGGCCACGCGCCGAACGGGACGTCCGCGGCTGGGTGCGGGGCAGAGACGCTGGGGGCGGCGCGGACTCCGGCCTCTTTGCCCTCAGTGCCGTTGACCGTCACACAGCCGGAGACGGTCAGCAGTGTGGTGAGTACAAGAGGCAGGAACCGGCAGCGCATTCCCTCACTGTGTCCGACCCTTGTCGGCGGTCGGGCGCCGGCTCGCGGACATGCCACCAACGAGTGACCCGCCGGTTGAGGCGGACCGCCCCTGGTCTTCAAGTGGCTTGTCTCCACACGCCCTTGAGCTCAAGTGCGCTTGACGGTGGTATGGACCCAGGGCACGCCTCCACGCCTGCCGGGCGACCTGGCCGCAGCGTCGGGTGCCGGGCTGTCTGCCGAACCTCTCGCCCCCTGCCCCAGTCCCGCACCGCGCAGTCACATCGTCGGCCCCCTCGACCACGTCGACCCGGTCGACCAGCCCAGTCGCTCACAGCGTCTTCGGCCGGCGCCCTGGAGAGACGCTCGGGCGCCGCGCCCACGACCCACGGGCCGATGCGCCATCCCCACTCCGCGACTCCGCGACTCCGGCGTGCGGGCGCGGCCCGGTGCGAGGCAAGAGCGTCCATCGTCTATGCCTTGTTGGGCGCGACGCCGAAGCCGATTCTCTCCGCCGGTTCGGCCAGGACCGCTCCCGATAGCGCGGCCTCGCCCCCGTTCGGCACCGGCCGCGCGCCACCGGTGGAAGGTTCGCGCTGCACAGGCTGCACAGTCTGGAGCTCTTGGGTCCGGAGGAATTGGGCGGCCTCGGCGGCGGTGTAGGAGGAGGTGAAGGTGAACGCGCGGGGGGACGGCCCGTTCGCCCGCAGGTCCGCCAGCCGCTCCAGGGCTTCGCCGACGGTCGGAAGGCGGCCGGCGGGAACCCACCAGAGCACCAGGTGTGCCTCGATGTGCCGCTCGAACCATTCGCGACGACGGCGCATCACCTCCAAGTGCCCGCTGCGGTAGGTGAAGTCCCACAGCGCCTCCTGGGTCTCCCAGACCGTCAGGTTCACGATGACGTCCTCACCCGCCGGGCGCAGCTCCGTGGCGTCGGCCCCGCCCTCGTCCACGAGCCGCCACACGAAGCCGGGCGTGCCGTCGGCGGCGGCGTTGACCGGTTCGAGCATCTCGACGAACGGCGCAGTGCGCGGGTCGTCGAGCGGGTGTCGGAGCGTGGCGACGTTGAGCTGGGCGAGGTGAGCGAACTGGACTGAAGGCGCGTCGGATGCGGTCATGGACACATCCCAACACGCCCCGGTTTTCTATGTCAATGAGAATTGTTTTTAGAACTCACCACCACACAACACTCCCCCGGCCGGGCGTCCATGCTGGCGCGTACGGGACCGTCCGCGCCGAACAGCCCTTCCAGCAGCGCCAAGTTCATGCCGCAGACGAGCGGCGGGAAGCGCTCGGCGACAGCGTGGAAGGGGCAGTTGCGCATGCGGACGACGCGCGCGTCCGACCCGGTCGCCTCCTCGCCGTCTTCGATGTGCGGTTCGTAGCCGCGGGCAGCCAGCATCTCCATGGCTTCTTCGAGGCCGGTGCAGGGTGCCGCCGAGCCGCGCAGCGCCTCGCCCCGGCGGCGCGCGGCCGCGCAGAGCGTGGCGTCCAGCCCGGCCTGCTCCGCGGCCTCGGCGAGCAGATCGGCGGCTGTGCGGTAGTCGCGCGCGGGCAGCGACACCGCCCACTCGGTCCCGGCCCGGGTGTAGACCTTGGCGGGACGCCCCGCTCCCGGCCCCGAGCGGCCCGTCAGCCGGCGGCTGCCCGTCTCCAGCAGTCCGGCCTCGACCAGCCTGTCCAGATGGTGCGCAGCGAGCGTACGGGTCACCCCGGTCGCCTCCGCGGCCTCGTTACGGCCGACCTCGCGGCCCTGCCGCACGACGTACTCGTACAGTCGACGCCGCACCGGATCCTGCAACGCCGCGATCGCTTCGATGTCTTCCACACCGCCATTCTAAGAACAACACAGGTTCGAGATAGAGGGCGGAAGGAATGCCCGAACCACCAGCACGTCGACGCCTGCCATGACAGTTGTCATGTGGCACACGTGACCCGAGACCCTGCCGACCACGGCTCTCCCCCGGGCAAACTGACGATCACAACACGACCACGGGGGACAACGACCATGAACATCCTCGGCAAAAAGAACGCGCCGGCCGAACCGATCGACACCAGCGCCCTGGCACCCGCCGACTACCGGCTGCCGATCTGGTTCTTCGCCTTCGAAGGCGTACTCGCGGCCGCGTTCGACATACTCCAGGCGTTCCCCTCGGTATGGCCGGTACTGCTGGCGGCCCTGGCCGTGAACATCACCGTCTCCCTGACGTTGATGCGCAAGCGCATCGGGCTGGCCAAGGCACTGTGGCGCGGAAAGGAAACCCGCAAGATAGCCTTCGGGCTCATCGCTCTGCGCATCGGCAGCCACTTCGCGCTCAAGGCCGTGGGTCTGACGATCACTTCCACCCTCGGCCACGCCCTTTTCGCCGTCGTCATGGGCGCGATCACCATCGGCCTGCTCGCCTACTCCCAGCACATCGCCATCCGCGCCCTGACCACGGCCAGGCGGCCCGCACCCACCGGCCTGGCGATATGACCCTGGTCTTGGCCGGCCGGCGAGACCGTCCTTGAACAACCGGCACACTACGGGCGGGCGGGTCGGGTGAGGACGGGCCGGCTCAGCCCGTCTAGCTCCGTCTCCGCTTCCACCGCCGCTTTCGCCGCCGCGCGAGGTGTGGGCCGCACCGGTCGGCCTCACGCCTGAGGCAGCCCGAACCGTATCTCTGTCACGCGGTCCCGCTGGCCACGATCGAGCAGAACCAGGGAAGTGACGCCCGGGAGCCTGCTCAACCCTTGGCGTTCGACTCGCGACAGCAGTCTCGTCAGGCCCCTTTGGTGGAGGTGGAAAACACGGCGCGACGCCATCCGCCGACGGGCGTACTGACCCGACAGTGCTTCTTCGGGGCCGACGTCCAGCACGACCATGTGCAACGGGCGCCCGGCCCGGCGAGCCGTATGCGCGAGCCAGCGCCGCATCCAGCCCCTGCTGCCGCAGTCGTGGATGAGCACGGGGCGGTGGTGGCCGCGTAGTTCGCCGCGCGTCCAGTGCATGTGCTTCAGCCGCGCCCACGGCCGGTAGGCCGCGTAGGGAAGCCACGTCGGCATGCGCGTTTCGCAGGCGGTGCGGGTGACGCGGGGATCGACCACCGTGGCGGTAGGGGACCAGGCGCGGAGCAACGTGCTTTTCCCGCTGCCGGGAAGTCCGGCGACCACGACCGCCGCGTCGCACGGGTAGGAGAGCCGGACATCCCGACCGGCCGGCCCTCGGAGGTCGACGATTCCGCGTGGGGATATGTGACCGCTCGGGCACGGGTCCCCGGGCCGGTCCGCGGGCGACCGACAGCCCGGCCGGGGTTCCGCCGCGTGCTCGGTGCTCGGGTGGGTGCTCACAGGTGATAGGCCGTCCGCTACGAGGTCTGGAAGTACGTCGACATTACGTGAGCCCTCTGACCAACGGGGCAGGACGATCCCCCGCCACACCCCACCGCCCCCGCGTCTGCCGCGCTCGCCGGTCACTATCTCGTGAAGACCAGGCTGACGTTGTGTCCGCCGAAGCCGAAGGAGTTGGCCAGGGCGGCGGGCCAGTGGCCGGTGCGGGTCTCGCCGCGCACCACGTCCAGGTCCACCTTCGGGTCCAGCCGGTCCAGGTTGAGCGTGGCCGGGACGGCGCCCTCCTTGAGGGAGAGCAGTGCGACCATCGCGCCCACCGCCCCTGAGGCGCCGAGCATGTGACCGGTCATCGACTTCGTCGCCGTCACCGCGGCCCGCCGGCCGATCGCACGGCCTATCGCCTCAGCCTCGGCCACGTCACCCGACTCGGTGGAGGTCGCGTGCGCGTGGACGACCCCGATGTCCTGCGGGCCCACGTCGCCGTCACGCAGAGCCGACTCCATCGCGAAGACCTGACCGTCGGCGTCGGAGGCGGTGATGTGGTGGGCGCTGGAGGTCACCGCGCTGCCGGCCAACGACCCGTAGGTCCGCGCCTTGCGCGCTTCGGCGAATCCGGCACGTTCGAGCACCATGATTCCCGCGCCCTCGCCCATGACGAAGCCGGATCGCGCCACGTCGAACGGGCGGGACACCGCCTCCGGGTGCTCCGACGCGGTGGACAGCGCCTTCATCTGGGCGAAGGCCGCGAGCGTGAAGGGGTGCAGGCACGCCTCGACGCCGCCGGCGACCACCACGTCGGCCCGCCCGGCCCGGATCAGGTCCTGGCCCATGGCGAGGGCTTCGGCTCCGGACGCGCAGGCGCTCACCGGCGTCCGCGCGCCACCCTTCGCACCGAGGTCCATGCTGACCCACGCAGCCGGGCCGTTGGGCATGAGCATCGGCACCGCGAACGGGGAGAGACGGCGGGGGCCCGACCGTTCGAACACGTCGTCCTGGCCGAGGGTGGTCAGCACCCCGCCGGTGCCCGTGCCGATGACCACGGCCAGCCGCTCGGGTTCGACCTCGGGCGCTCCGGCGTCCTGCCACGCTTCCCTGGCGCTGAGGATCGCGAGCTGTTCACCCCGGTCCAGCTTCCTCGCCTCCACCCGAGGCAACTTCTCAGCCGGATCCGACGCGAGGCCGGCCGCGACGTGCACCGGCAGATCCGCCGCCCACTCCTCGGTCAGGAACCGTACTCCTGATTTTCCGGCCAGCAGAGCCGACCAGGACGACGACGCATCGGCACCCACCGGGGTGATGGCACCCAGGCCCGTGATCACGACCTGACCGTTCTGAGCCATTCTCATTCTCCTCGGGATCGATCGTAGGGATTCCACAGTACGTGGACTGATCTCCCGGTGATCATTCCAGCGAAAACGCCGGCAGATGGAGGGTGAGGCCCACGGATTCACCAGGGCAGCCTTGTAGGGGTCTCACAATCGGACCGGTCAACCGGTCGGACCGGTCGGACCGCTTCCGGTGAACGCCATGGCGCTACGCCGGCGGCGCGGGCGGCAGCAGCCCGCTCCCCCGTTGACCGGGGAGGCGGAAGCCGTCGAACAGGTCGTCCATTCCGCGTAGGGCGAGACGGACCGGGGTGGCGCGGACCGCGAGGTCGCGGGCCGCCACCGCGAGCGGGTTGCGGAGGGCACCCAGCCGGCCGACGCGGCGGGCCCGGACGCGCACGGCGTCGGTGCGGTCGCGGCGGGCGGCGGTGTAGGCGGCGAGGGCGGCCGGGATGCGATCCGAGCCGTCCGCGCCGTCCCCGGCCGGCAGGAGGTGGGCGAGGACCACGGCGTCCTCGATGGCCTGACAGCCGCCCTGGCCGAGATTGGGCGCCATGGCGTGGGCGGCATCGCCGAGCCAGGCGATCCGGCCGTGATGCAGGCGTGGCAGCGGGGCCGCCAGATCGTAGAGGTCGTTGCGGAGGACGTCGGCGGGGTCGAGGCGGTCGACGCGGTCCAACAGCGCCGGGATCGGGTGGTGCCACGAACCGAAGCGACGGCGGAGTTCGGCGCGTGGGTCGCCCGACCCCGTGTCGGCCGGGACGACCGCGGTGGCGTAAAGGTACGACCGGCCGTCGGAGAGCGGGGTCACGCCGAACCGCTCTCCCCGCCCCAACGTCTCGCTCATGGCCGATATGTGCAGGTCCGGGGCGTCGACGATGGTCCGCCAGGCGGTCTCCCCGATGTAGTGCAGACCGGGGTGGGCGGGGAAGTACGCGCGCCGCAACGGGCTGTGGATGCCATCGGCGGCGACGACCAGATCGGCGGTAAGGTCCGGCCCGCTCGCCGTACGGATGGTCGGCTGGCCGGTGGCGTCGTGGACGGCGGTCACCGCGACGCCGTAGCGGAGCGCCTCCGGCGGCAGGGCGGCGGCCAAGGCGGCGGTAAGGGCTTGGCGGGGGACGGCGATCGGGGGCATTCCGTAGCGGGCCGCCATGTCGGCGGTGTCGGTCCGGGTGAGCCACTGGCCGTCGGGACGGCGGACGCCCATCGTCGTGGGTACGGCGCTGCCGGCGGCGTGCGCCGCGTCCACGCCGATCGCGTCGAATGCGCGCAGCGCATTGGGGGCGAGGCCGATGCCGGCTCCGGTGGTGGGCGGCTCGGGGGCCCGTTCGCAGACGGTGACCCGCCAGCCCCGGCGGTGCAGTGCGATGGCTGCCGTGAGGCCGCCGATTCCGGCCCCGACCACAACCGCGTGCCGATTCGCCATGGGACACTTCATCCGATCTGTTCGAGCATCGCATCCTCTACGTATGTAGAGGATGTCCTCACTCTACAGCTATAGAGTGAGGACATGTCCACTTCCGACCGACGCACGCTCATCGCGGACACGGCGATCGCCACCGTGGCCGCCGCCGGCCTGCGAGGACTCACGCATCGCGCGATCGACACCGCGGCGGCCCTGCCCGCCGGCAGTACCTCGTACTACTTCCGCACGCGTACGGCGCTGATCGGCGCCTGCTACGCCCGCATCGAGGAACTGGACTTGGACGACATCGAGCCGGCGCGGCCGGCTTCCCGCGAGGAAGCCGCAGCCCGGCTCGGGGAAACGCTCCACCGCTGGCTGACCTCGGGCCGCGAACGCCAACTCGCCCGCTACGAGCTCAGCCTTGAGGCCGCGCGCACGGCGGAGTTGGGTTCTGCCTTCCATCGGGCCGGCCTGGCGTCCCGCGCCCGTGCGGCCGCGGTTCTCGCGGCGCTGGGCGCCGCCAGGCCCCGCGAGTCCGCCGAGCTGCTGGTCGCCTGGACAGAAGGCGTACTCTTCGACCGTCTCGCCGGCGCGATGGCCCGTACCCGGCCGGCGCCCGACCTGGCGGAACTCACGGCGGTCGCCGGCCGAATGCTCGACGCAGCCCTGAAGAGCTAGTCAGTCGCTACGCGGTACGTCGCGACGAACCCCGCCGTGGTTGTGGTCGAAGGCCAGCAGGGCGAAGCGGCTTGCCGGCAGCTCGCCGTGCGCACGATAGAGATCCCGGATCCAGTCGATCGACCGGACTTCGGGCCCCGGAAGAAAGGCGAGCTCGTTGTCGACCTTCCGCAGCCGGCACTTGAACCGCTGCGCGTAGCGGAGCTCGAACCGGCGGCGGTCCTCGAACTGACGGTCTTTCACTGCGCTCGATGCCTCCGGCTGATGTGGCATGCACTCGGTGAACCGCAGCCGACACGGACCGGCGCCACAACCAATGGGCCGGGCTCCGCGTCCTTCCGACAGAGCCATCTCGGCCGACCGGCACGGAGTGACGACACATGTTGGAGGGCATCATCGGCACGCTCACCCCTGACGAAACCGACCGGACCGCACGGCCCCGCCCGAGGGCCGGAATCGGCAGGATACTGCTGGGCGGCGTGGCGGGTGCCCTGCTGACCGTCTCACTTCTGACCGTTCTGTGGTGGCCGCGGACCGAGGTGACGTACCGCGACAGTCCGCCCTCGTCAGTGGTCTACGCCGACCGACGGGAGCATCTCCTGGGCCTGGTGCACCACCACACCCTTTCCGGACGGCACTCCTACCGGCTGGTGATCAGCTGCGGTCCCCAACTGGCCTACGGGCACTGGCTGGACATCGACTCCTTCCTGGGAGCGGACGGGATCGAATCGACCACGTGGACGGAGTCGGGAGTACGTGTCCGCTTCCCGACGGGTCACGAGCTCTTCGTCCCGGCCCGCTTCTTCATGTACGGCAGATGACCCCGCACCCAGGCGCGCCCCGGACCGGAAGGCGGCCACCGAGGCGTGCCGGAGGCCGCCGCGACAGAGGGGAGTCACGTGTCCGATGAGGTGACGGGCTGGTTGGCCCGGAACGCAATGCCGTTGAAGTCCTTGAGCGCGGGTGGGTGCGCTGCCGATCTCCAACCTCTGAGGAACGTCCTCGCCGGCGTTCGCGTGGTGGACTTGGGCGAAGCCACCCACGGAACGCGCGAGTTCTTCCGGCTCAAGCATCGTCTGCTGGAGTTCCTCGTGACCGAGCTGGGGTTCTCGGCCCTCGTGATGGAGGCCAGTGCGTCGTCCGGACCGGCCGTCGACGCCTACGTACGGCACGGCATCGGCGAGGCCGAGCAAGTGCTCACCGGGCTGGGGTTCTGGACCTGGCGGACCCGTGAGGAATTACGCCCTGGGGTTGCCGTTCGGCAGCGGGTCGTTCCGGGCCCGGCCGATGTGGCCCGGGCCGTGGGCGCGTCCCCCAGCGGGGCCGTCGTCACGCACCGACCATCTCGTCGACCTCCGACGCGCAGCCGAGGCGCAGCCGAGGCGCCGGCGGCCGTTCGGGAGTGGCTGCACGGTCGGCACGGCATGCGGCAGTTCGGCGCCGTGGTGGCGCGGTGGACCTACCGCAGGAACCTCCGCCCCGGCGTCCCGGCCGAGGAGTACGACGGACTGGCCTACATCGCCGTCACGTCGGGCTCCGAACCTCTTTCGCACCGTGAGGGCTGACGGACGGACCCGCCCGGCGCGCGCCTCACGGGATGATCAGGTACATGACCACCGAGGGAGCACGCGTGAGCACGTTCACCGCCTACCGGCGGGTCCTCTCGGGTCGGCTGTTCCGCCGGTACTTCGTCGGTGAGAGCATGTCCGGCTTCGGGGACGCGATGAGCGAGGTCACCGTCGTGGTGTTCGCCATGCGGCTCGCGCACGGAGACACCAAACCGATCGCCATCGCCCTCGCGAGCGCCGCGTACCTGGTCCCGGGTATCGCCACCAGCGTGCTGGCCGCGCGCCGCATCGCGCGGGTGCGCTCCCGCACCCTGCTGCTGATCGACAGCGGCTGGCGCGGTGGCGTCCTGGGCACGGCGGCCCTGCTCGCACTGTTCGACGGGCTCGACTTGGCGGGCTACTTGATCCTGCTCGGCCTGGCCTCCCTCACCCGTCCCCTGGCCGGAGCCGGTGCGCGGGCGATGACCCGGGAACTGGTCGAGCCCGACATGCTGTTCACGGCGAACACCCTGCTCGCGAACGCCGTACAGGGCGCGTCGATGGTGGGACCGGCGCTCGCCGGCCTGCTGATCTCCCTCACCGACGCCGGGCTCGTCCTCGGCATCGACGCCCTGAGCTTCCTCCTCTACTCGGCCCTGCTCCTGACCCTGCCCGGCGGGCCGCGCGAACCACAGGAGAGGCGCGGCGAGACGCACCGGCGGGCGCGGCTCGGGGAGGGACGACGACGCCGCCTCTTCGGTGGCGGGCTCCGCGACCAGCCGGCCGTCCTGGGCCTGTTCGTCCTGGCGGCGCTCTTCCTCCTCCTCTACGGGCCGTTCGTCGTCGGCCTGCCGCTGATCGCACAGGAGCGCGCGGGCGGCCGGAGCGCGGAATCCGTGCTCGGCGGCCTGTGGGCGGCGTTCGGCATCGGAGCCGTCCTGGGGAACCTGCTCGTCGGCGCCGCCCGCCGCGCACCGGCCCACGGGCGGTACGCGGCCTTGATCGCGGCGGCCTGGGGGGCCGTGACCGTCGTCGTCGCCGTCCCGACGCACCTGGCCGTGGCCTGGGCGGCCATGCTGGTCGGCGGCCTGGTCTACGCCCCGTTCCCGGCGATCATCAGCACCGTGATGCAGCAGCGTCTCCCGGAACGGCACCTCAAGGAGGCCGGCGCCTACTACGTCGCCCTCACCAGCACGTTCGGCCCGCTGGGGACCTTGCTCGGCGGCATCCTCATCGCCTCGGTCAGCGCCGGCCCGGGTCTGGCCGTCGACGGGGCGTTGCTCGTCGCGGTGGGACTGGCCATGGCATGGCTGCTGCGTACCGACGCCGCGCCTACAGCCGGCCCTGACGCGGTGGGGAAGCCCGCCACCTGATCATGAGCGTCCGACGCGCGGCTCGCGCAGATATTCGAACACTTGATTGAATAAGTGGATGAAGTCCCTCCCCTTCCCCGATGACCTCATCCGGCTCCAGCAAAGGTGGACGCGTACGTACAACCTGCTCGCCCTCCGGCCCGACGGGAGCGGGGGCGGAGCCGGGCTGCGACGGGAACTGATCCGGCTGTCGTGCCGGATCAGCGCGCATCCGTACTGGCGCGGCGGCGGGTACAGCGGGGCGCGTCGGGTGGAGCTGCGGCGTGCGGCCGAGGCCGCTTCGGGCGGGGAGCGGGAGCTGGTGGTGCGCTACGTGGACGGGGCCTTCGCGGTGTCCGATCCGGTGTCCGATGCGGTGTCCGGCCAGGTGCCCGATCCGGATCTCGGCCGCAGCGACCTGGGCCCGGCTACTCAAGGCGAGGTGAGTACGTGAGCGCTTCCCGGGCGCCGGCGGGGGCAGGGACGCTGGGTCCATGCGCCCGAGACCCTGGAAATCCACCCCCGAACCCTTCCCCGCACCCTCTCCCTCTCCCTTCGCTTTTCTCTTCCCGCTCCTCGCGCCGGTCGCCGCCTGGGCCGCCTGGGCCGCCTGGCTGGGCTGGGACCAGCAGCGCGACGTGCACCCCGACGGGTCGGAGACCGGCCCCTATGAGGCCTGGCAGGTGATCGGGCTCGTGGTGACCCTGGCGGGGCCGGTGTGCTGGGCGGCATCCCGGCGGCACATCCCGAGCGCCGTGTTCGGCACCACGGCCGGTCTGACCGCCGCCGCCTGGTACGACTGGTCCGACGACTCCAGCGGCCTGTTCGTGATCGGCGTCGGCCTCATCATGGTGACGACCCTGGTGGTGACCTTCGCGCTGTCGGCCTTGATCGCCTTCGTGACGCGGGACGGACGCCGCGCGCCGGAAGCGTGAAGCCCGGCCCTCACTCGCCCTTGCCGCGTTCGCGCAGCGATTGCGGCTTGTGGACGGCCCTACGACCGGACGCGTCACTTTCCACCTCGTACTGCGGCTCGTCCTTCGAGGCGTCGACGGTGCGGCCCGCAGCCTTCGTCCGCTTGGTGATCTTCTTCTTCACCTCGCCGGACACGGTCGTGCCGTGGCTGCTCCAGGTGACCCGGTCGCCCGAGCCGAGCTTGTCGTCCTTGGTCATGGCGGTGTCCTCTTCTCGCTTCCGCTTCACTACCCTCCTTCGCCGAGACGACGTCCGATGGATGCGCCGTTTGTCGGATCCTTCCGCGCACAGGTGGACCGGCATGCGTCGGATCCGGTGCCTATGGTGAGAGAACGGCTCGCCGGTCCCACGCCGTGCGAGGCGCCGGCGGGGGCACCTTCCGTAGCGAGGAGGACCACGTGACGACAGGCTCTGTACGTCCTCTGCAAGACCGCACTGCCGTCGTGACCGGCGCCGCCCGCGGACTGGGCGCGGCGCTCGCGCGGGAACTCGCCCGGCGGGGAGCCGCGGTCGCCCTCCTCGGGCGGGAGGAGTCGACCCTCGCCGCGGTCCGGGATTCGATCCCCGGAGTGGCGCGGTGCTGGGAGGTCGACGTGACCGACGACGACAGGATGCGCCGGGTGGCCGCCGACGTACGGGACAGCCTGGGGCCCGCCTCCATCGTGATCGCGAACGCCGGGGTGGCCGAGGGCGGCCCCTTCGCCGAGTCCGACCCCTCGCTCTGGCGCCGGGTGATCGAGGTGAACCTCATCGGGAGCGCCGCCACCGCCCGCGTCTTCCTGCCCGACCTGCGCGCCTGCCGGGGCTACTACCTGCAGATCGCCTCGCTGGCCTCGATCGGGGCGGCGCCCATGATGAGCGCCTACTGCGCCTCGAAGGCCGGCGTGGAGTCGTTCGCCCACTCGTTGCGGGCGGAGGTCGCCCACGAGGGCGTCGACGTGGGCATCGCGTATCTCAACTGGACCGACACCGACATGATCCGCGACGCGGACGACCATCCCGTCCTGCGCGAGCTGCGGGCACACATGCCGCGACCCGCGAGGAAGGTCTATCCGGTCGAGACGGTGGCCGACCGTATGGTGCGGGCCGTCGAGCGGCGCAGCGCGGCCGTGTACGCCCCGGCGTGGCTCCGGGCCACCCAGCCCGTCCGCGCCGCGATGCCGCCGGTGGTCACCTTCCTTTCGAAGCGGGAACTCCCGCGCCTCCAGCGGCGGACCGCCCTCCAGGCGACGGGCCTCCTCGGGGCCGGCGGCCGGGCGGACTCCGCCGTAACCCGGCCCGCGCGCCCCCAGGCCGACTGACCGCCGGTCACCGCGTCGACGTCGACCAGGGCGCGGTGCGGAGGTCGGCGGCGCTGCGGCGCTGCCGTACGGCGGGCGGCTCGTCGGCCGCCCCGCCTATCGCGAGCATGGAGACGATCTCCCATCCCGGATCGGGGCCCAACTCCTTGGTGAGGGCTTCGAGGTCGAAGGCCCGGAACTGGTGGGTGGCCAGCCCCATGCTCTGGGCTTGCAGGCTCAGGTGGGCAACCGCCTGGCCGAGGTCGTAGTCGGCGAACTCGGAGTACACGAGCGGAGAATCGTCGACGTAGCGTCGGGTCAGCGTGACGACGAGCAGGCCGGCGTCCTTCGCCCACCGGAAGGAACTGGGCGCTAGGTGTGGCAGTACCCGCGCGTGATCCGGCTCGCCGGGCCTGGCCGGCAGGAAGCCCCAGGGTTGCGAGTTCCCGGCGGACGGCGTCCAGCGGGCGGCTTCGAGGAGCAGATGGAGGGTGTGATCGTCGACGCGACGGGACGGGTCGAACGCATAGGGGCTGAAGCGGTCGGCCAGCAGGGGGTGGACGCGGTCGGTCCGGCGGGAATCATGAGACACGCCCCGTACAACCGCCCGCGGCCTTGATCCATTTCCCCGGGTCCGTCGTCCTCAACAGTTGTCGCCGACCGCGTCCATCTTGGAGCCGAAACGCTGTCCGTAGTTGCTGCCGTAGTCACCCTTGCGGACGGGGTGGCAGTCCTTGCCCTTCGCCCAGTCGATGAACGCTCCGGTCCGGTTGGCCCGGAAGGAATAGACGTGGTCGACGAACCTGGCGGGCAGGTCCACATATCCACCCCGCCAGACGTAGAGGTCCCCGGTGCCGTCCTGGAACCTCCACAAGCAGATCGCGTTGCTCGGGCACGCCGGCAGCGCCTGGGCCGGCGTCGTGGTGGCGAGCGTGGTCAGGAGCACCGCCCCGAAGAGGACCCAAGCACGCGGGTGCCGTGCAAGACGTGCGGGTAAGCCCAGTGCCCATGACCCACGCGCCCATGACCCACGTGCCCGTGAGCCACGAGCCCGCACGTGACGTGTCCTCATTCGTCCTCCTCGGCGAGCCGGTTCTCCCATCGTCCTCGTCCCGGACGGGAAATGCGGGGAAACGACGACATCACCCGACCCGCGCCTCGGCGGATATCCTGCCGCTGCCGCGTCAGGCCGGCGTGAACACGTCGTCGCGCGCGCCGTCGAGAACGAGGCCGTTGTCGAAGCGGACCCGGACCGTGACGCCCGCGCCGTGCGCCTGGTGGGCGGTCCATGCGGGCTCCAGGGAGGCGATCTTCTCCTTCAACTCCCTCTTGCTCTGCGGCGGCATGTCGTGGCCGAAGGAGTCGAGGAGCGAGGTGAGCCGCTCGTACTCGCGGACCTCCGGGCCCGGGTCCCGCTCCCCCACCACCCGATCCACGGTGCCCTCGGTCCCCGCCGCCAGGATCAGGAGCCCCGCGACCGCCCCTGTCGCGGAACCCTCGGTCAGGGCAACCGCCTCGGCGAGCCCGATGTCCGTCGCCAGCTTCACCCGCCGGCCTTCCGTCAGCGTCATGACCGTCCACTCTCTTGATGGGAGTCGCCATTATCCGTCCCGCTCGGCCCGCTCCGGCGACCCGGCCGGCCGGGGGCGGAAAGCGGCCGGGCGGCCACTAGGCTGCGGGCGTGCCGTCGTATTCCATCGGGCAGGCCGCCGATCTGCTGCGCGTGAGTCCCGAGACCGTCCGCCGGTGGGTGGAGTCGGACCGGCTCCGCGCCCACCGCACGCCGGAGGGGGCCCGGTGCGTCGACGGCGCGGTACTCGCCGCGTTCGCCAAGGAGCGCGCGGCCGGGCCGCGACGGCTGCCGCCCGGCGCCGGCCCCAGCCTTGTGGTCGAGGCGGGTGAGATCGCGGCCGGTGAGCGCCTGGACCCGCTCGATCCGGTAGTGGACCGTGTTCACGTGCAGGTGCAGGGCTTTCGCCGTGCGCGTCCACGAGCAGTTGTTGGCCAGGAAGACCTCCAGTGTCTCGCGCAGCATGCCGTCCCCCAGGGCTCCCAGGGTCCGGGCCCCGAACACGGTCCGCACCTCGCGCGGCACCCCCGCGGCGTGCACGCGGTCCTCACCCACCACGACGCCCCCGAGCGGCTCTATTCGAGCGCCCGCCACGAGCACCCCGGCGAGGACCCGGAGGACACCCGCGTCCTGGACCACGTCGTCCGTCACGTGGGCCAGCGCGTGGCCGCCGTCGTCGCCGACAGCGAGCAGGCGGCCGAGGAGGGCTGCCGGCGCGTGGTCGTCACGTACGAGGAGCTCCCGTACGTCATCGACCCCGAGGAGGCCATGCTCCCCGGCGCACCCGTCATCCACCCCAAGGGCCCCGAGTCCCGCATCGCCCGCCCGGAGAACAACGTGGTGGGCGAGGCACACGGCACGATCGGTGACATGGCGGAGGGTTTCGCGCGGGCGGACGTCGTCTACGAGGAGACGTTCCGGACCCAGCGCGTCGAACACGCCAGCCTGGAGACCCACGGCTGCGTCGCGTACTTCGAGCCCAAGGAGGACGGCTCCCCGGGCGAGCGGCTCACCGTCCGCTCCTCCACCCAGACGCCCTTCCTGACCCGGCGCGCGATCTGCGCGCTCTACGACCTGCCGGAGGAGGAGGTCCGCGTCGTCGCGGGCCGCGTGGGCGGCGGGTTCGGCGGCAAGCAGGAGATGCTGACCGAGGACATCGTGGTCCTCGCCGCCCTCAGGCTGCGTCGTCCGGTGAAACTCGAATACACCCGGGCCGAGCAGTTCTACGGGGCCACCACCCGCCATCCCTTCAAGGTGACCGTCAAGGCCGGCGCTACGGCGGACGGCGCCCTCACCGCCCTGCGCATCCGTGTCGTCTCCAACACGGGCGCCTACGGCAACCACGGCCCGGGCGTGATGTTCCACAGCGTCGGCGAGTCCTTCGCCGTCTACCGGGCCCCGAACAAGGAGGTCGAGGCGTACTGCGTCTACACCAACTGCGTTCCGGCGGGGGCCTTCCGCGGCTACGGCCTGGGCCAGGTCACCTTCGCCCTCGAATCGGTGATGGACGAGCTGGCCCGGCGGCTCGGCACGGACCCGCTCGTCTTCCGCGAGAAGAACGTCATCGGCCCCGGCGACCACGTGGTCAGCCCGATCGGACACGAGGAGGACCTGTTCATCGCCTCCTACGGCCTCAAGCAGTGCCTTGACATCGTGCGCGGGGCGATCACCGAGGACCGCAGCCACGAGGAGGTCCCCGCGGGCTGGCTCACCGGGCAGGGCATGGCGCCGGCGATGATCGCCACCGCTCCGCCCGGCGGCCACTACGCCGACGCGCGGGTGAGCCTGCTCTCCGACGGCACGTACGACATCGCGGTCGGCACCGCCGAGTTCGGCAACGGCACCACCACCGTGCACAAGCAGATCACCGCCGGAGCCCTGAAGACCACGGTCGACCGGATCACCGTCCGCCAGTCCGACACCGACGTCGTACGCCACGACACCGGCGCCTTCGGCTCGGCCGGCACGGTGGTGGCGGGCAAGGCGGTGCTCATCGCGGCGGGTTCCCTCGCGGAGCGGCTCCGGACCCTCGCCGCCCGCCACACCGGGGTGCCCCGGCACCTGTGCGAGCTGTCCGCCGAGGGCTTCGACTGCGCGGGCCGGCTCGTCACCCTCAAGGAACTGTACGAGGCCGCGCACGCCAAGGGCATGGCGCAGGAACTGGCGGCGGACGGCCATTGGGGTGGCTCACCGCGCTCGGTCGCTTTCAACGCCCAGTGGTTCCGTCTCGCCGTCGACCCGGACACGGGCGAGATGAGAATCCTGCGCAGCGTCCACGCGGCGGACGCCGGCAAGGTGATGAACCCGTTGCAGTGTCGCGGCCAGGTAGAGGGCGGAGTCGCGCAGGCACTGGGCGCCACCCTCTTCGAGATCGTGCGGGTCGACGAGCGCGGGGAGGTCACCACGCCCGCCTTCCGCCGCTACCGGCTCCCGCAGTTCGCGGACGTCCCGCGCACGGAGGTGCACTTCATGGAGACGCTGGACGCGATCGGGCCGCTGGGCGCGAAGTCGATGAGCGAGAGCCCCTTCAACCCGGTGGCCCCGGCTTTCGCCAACGCGCTGCGCGACGCGACGGGCTGTCCGCTTCACCGAGACGCCGGTGACACGGGACGTCGTATGGCGGAGGCACGATCGGAAGATGCGAGGGAGAAACGCATGAATGCCTGACACCTGCGAGTTGTATCAAGCCATCGAACGCGCAAATGAGGTTCCGAGAGGCAACGCTCCGGGAATGACGTACGCATGGCCAAACTCATGCTGCACGGTGACCTGGACCACCCGGCGACGCTGAGCGTCGCCGACCTGCGGGACTGGGCACAGCACCGGGTCGCGGTCACCTTCGACTGCGCGACGAACGGTCCCCAACACCATGTGTTCGAAGGCCCCTTGCTCCGTGACGTGGTCGCGGACGCGGGGCCGGCCTTCGATGCCCGGCGGCGCAAGGACCGGAGCCGTTTCCTGCTCGCGGTCAGCGGCGGCGACGGGCACCACACCGTCCTGTCCTGGGCCGAGCTGGACACCGACTTCGGCGGCAGTCCGGTCCTGCTGGCCACCCGCCTCGACGGGGGCGACCTCGACGAGGCGGGCTGCCAACTGGTGGTCCCCTCGGACCGGTGCGGGGCGCGCTACGTCAGCGCCGTCACGCACGTGTGGTTCGGCGCGCTGTCCCCGCCGGGCCTCGGTCTCTAGGCCGAGGCCGCCGGCGGCTCGGCCATTCGGCTTGCGGTTGGCCGTGTGCGGGGCGTGCGGCGCGACACCGGGGCGGGACCTCCCTACCTTCTAGGGTGTTCCTTGCCCGATCGAAAAAGGTGGATTCGTGCGATCTGTACGTGCTCTCGTCACCCTGCTCGCCGCCGGTGTCGTCGTCCTCGGCGGTGCGTCCGCCGCCAACGCCGACGTGAACGTCACCTACCAGCCCGAGCCCTCTTACACGTTCGTGTTCGGCAACTGGCTC
Organism: Streptomyces sp. NPDC058279; assembly: GCF_042881255.1. Classification (NCBI taxonomy): domain Bacteria; kingdom Bacillati; phylum Actinomycetota; class Actinomycetes; order Kitasatosporales; family Streptomycetaceae; genus Streptomyces; species Streptomyces sp. NPDC058279. The sequence continues at coordinate 410,473 of NZ_JBHVYA010000001.1, forward strand.
CAGTTCGCGGGGGACGACGTGTTCAACGCCGGTCACGACAACACGGTCGGCTCCAACAACTGACCGCGGCCCATGGCGATGCCCCCTGCCGGACGGCGGGGGGCATCGCCATGGGCGCGGGCGCCCATGTCACCGCCGGTTCACGGCGCCGACGACGGTCGGGCGGTTTCCTGACCGAGCGGGACAGGCCGGAGGGTGGTGGGGCGGGGCAGGAGGCAGGCCAGTGCGCCGAGGAGGCAGCCGTAGACGGCCACCAGACCGTGGCCGTTGGCCTGGGCGAACCACATGACCAGGCCCGACACGGGCACGGCGAGGGCGAGCAGGGCTTCCTTCGCGTTCACCCCGCCCCGGCCGGCGCGCAGGGCGCGGAGCAGGAGGGGTGCGGCGAGCGTCGCGGCGAGGAAGTAGGTGGCACCCGAACTCCCGGCGAAATTGCGCGGGTCGGTGCTGTGGGCGGTCTCACCGAACAGCATGTCGATGTACGTCGGAAGGAGGATTCCGGCGACGAACAGGCCCAGCATGAGGGGGGCGCCCCAGAACCACTCGGCGAGCGCGGCGACGACGGCGATGGTCGCGAGGTTCCACGCGTCGCCGAACAGGCCGCCGTTTTGCATGAAGACCGAGGTGACGACGCGCCACCAACCGGACTTGGACGGGTCGCTGTCGAAGGCGTCCATCGCGCCCGACCAGCAGAACTGCGTCACCAGCCCGGCCACGACGAGGCCGGTGAGGACCACCGCCGCCCAGGGCGTGCGACGCCCGCGCAGGGTGTCCTCGCCGAGCAGGGCCAGTCCACCCTTGAACATCGCAACCATCAATGCCGCCGTGGTCACGCTGAACACCAGTGAGCCCATCGTCACCACCCCCCTTCGGTCCCCGTCGCTTGTCTCGGGCATGACAGTAGCCCACTCCGCAGCAAATTCAAACAGTGTTTGAAAAGCGCGGGTAGGCTGCCTCCATGAAGCTGACAGCGGAGCGGATCATCGAGGCCGGCATGGCGGTGTTCGCCGAGTCGGGGTACCACGGCCTGTCCATGCGCAAGGTGGCCCAGCGGCTCGACGTCCATGCCGGGAGCCTCTACTACCACGTGGCCGGCAAGGCCGAGCTGGTCCGGCTGATGGCGGACCGGGTCGCGCGGGAGGCGTACGAGGCGGGGACCACCGCCCTGGCCGCGCTGGACCCCGAGGCGCGCTGGCAGCAACGGGTCGAGGCGCAACTCGTCGCGCTGCGCCGCACGATCCGGCGCCACCCGGGCGGGGCGGTGATGTTCGCCGACAGCCCCAAGGTGCTCAGCACCGGGGCGCTGACCTTGATGGAGCGACTGCTGGAGACCCTGCGCGAGGCCGGCCTGCCCGCCGGGCACGGTGGTGTCGGGGCGGACGCCCTGCTGAGCCATGTCACCGGCTTCGTCCTGCAGGAGCAGAGCGAATCCCCCTCCGTGGCCATCGGGGTCGAGGAGAGCGCGGCCCTGCGGGAGCGGTACCCCATGACCGTCGCCGCCGCCTTCGCGGTCGGGGCGGACGAGAAGTACGTCCGCAGCGTACGGCTCCTGTGCGCGGGGTTGGAGACCCTCTTGGCGCAGGCTCCCTGAGGGGCCGGCGGAGGGGGATCGGGCGGGGAGGACGCCCGACCCCGGCCGGGACGCGGCGCGGTCAGGCGTCGGCGTCCGTCTCCGCGTCCGGTATCCAGGAGCCGTGGATGCCCGCGGTGACGCGGCGCGGGAGATGGACGGCGGCGACCCGGCCGAGGTCCGAGGCGTCCAGGACGAGTAGCTGCGAGCTGTCCTGCTTGAGATCGGAGACCACCGTCAGCAGGTAGCCGTCGTCCTCGCGGGTGGCGCCGGCGGCGGGCACGAAGACGGCTTCGCCGGGCAGTCGGGCGTCGCCCGCCTGGTGGACGCGGCGGCCGCCGGTGGCGCGGTCGTACTTGACGATGCCGTAGCCGCCGTAGCCGTGTTGGTCGGGGAAGGAGACGGCGTACTGGTAGCGGTACTCCGCGCCGATGAAGTCCTCGTTGAGGGTGGGGAACTCGACGGCGAGGTCGTCGAGGGTCTGCTCGACCACCCTGCCGGCGGCCATGTCGATGGTCCAACGACGCGTGTACGAGCGCGCGTTCGGCTCGGTTCCGCGACCGGGGGCGCCGACCCACCAGTTCCAGGAGAGCAGGAAGCCCTCCCGGTCGACGGTCGGGCCTTCCAGCACGATGCGCCCCCGGGCGTCCTCGTAGGCGTTGGCGGCGTGCAGCATGCTGCCGGGTTCGATGGGGAACCAGCGGATCTGGTCCGCGCCCCGCGGGCCCCGGGGCATGACGCCGATACGGGCGGGCTGGTCGCCGTTCCAGGCGTAGGGGATGCCGGAGTGCTCGGTCGGGTCGAAGGTGACGGTGCCCTCGATGAAGACGACGTGGTGGCGGGTGAGCGCGAAGTCGTGTTTGAGGGAGGCGGTGGCGCCCGGCACCTCGACGCTGCGCGTGATCCGCCCGCGGGCGTCGGCCACGTAGTACATGAGGAACGGCGGGAACGGCGAGGAGCCGAAGAAGTGCAGCTCCCCGGTGACCGGGTCGGTCTTCGGGTGGGCCGTCATCGCGCTGCGCAGCAGGCCGTCGAAGTCGTACGCGCCGACGGTGTCGAGGTCCCGGGTGAGTTCGACGGGGAAATTGGCCTCGCTCAGCGCGAGGAGACGGCCGGCGTGCTCGATGACATGGGTACCCGCGGTGCTCGCGGTCAGGTCCGGGCCGTCTTCGGTCATGTACGGGGCGCCGTCCAGAGCCGGGGTGCGGACCCAGCGGTTGCGGTACCACTCGGCACGGCCGTCGCGCAGACGGATGCCGTGGACCATGCCACTGCCCTTGAACCAGTGGGTGGGCGTGACGCCGGGCTTGGGGTTGTGGCTGTTGCGGATCAGCCGGCCGGTCAGTTCGGGGGGCAGGGTGCCTTCCACCGTGAGCCCGGTGGCGGTGATCTCGTCGACGGCGGGGGTGTAGTGGCCGGTCAGGTAGGGCTTGCGGGTCATGGTGTGGCCTCTTTCCCGGGAAGGGTGGTGGGTGGGTGTCGGTGGGTGTCAGCGGGCGTGCTCGGCGGCGGCCTTGAGGGAGGCGAGCCGGCTGTTCAGCGACTGGTGCAGGGCGTCACGGAGCTGTTCGGCGGCGGTGAGGACGGGCGCACCGCTCCAGGACTCCTCGGTCCGGACGGTGACGTGGTCGCCGTTCTGCTCGTGGTTCCTTTCGGTTGCTCGGCCAAATGGTGTGTGGTTGACCACTCACTCCTTGGGCCTGAAGAAGGCTGGGCCAAGCGCCCCGCCCTGCGGTTCCGTCGGTCCTTGCCCGCCGGGCCGACGTCAGTAGTGTCTGATACCGGCCGCCAGCGTCCGCGTCCAGGGGGCGTCCACCTCGTCGGCGCCCATGGAGACGATGAGGTGGCACAGCATGCCGCGCGCGAAGAACTCCTGCACCTGCGCCCGCGTCCCTCCGGACGCGCGTACGTACTCCACCAGTCGGGCATAGCCCCGCCGGACCGCCTCGCGGACGGCGGGCTCGGACACGGCCGCCGCCTGGGCGTGGAGCTGGATCAACATCAGGTCGTTGTCGCTGATCAGTCGGGCGTAAGCGTCCCCCATGGCCTTGAGGACCACCTCCGGCGCACTGCCCTCGGCATCGGCCGCGGCCCGCTCCAGACCGGCCCGCACCTGCACGAAGCAGTGCTCGACCACCGCCGTGAACAGCAGCTCCTTGTTCGGGAACAGACGGTAGACGTACGCCTGCGAGATGCCGGCCGCCTTGGCCACCTCGGAGGTGGTGGTGCCCCAGTACCCGCGGGCCGCGAAGGCTCCGATGGCGGTGCGCAGCACCGTCTCGCGGCGCTCTTCGGCGGTCGACAGCTGACGGGGACGTTCGCTCTTCATGTGAGTACCCAACCACTCACACCTCGCGAAGTCAACGCCTCTCGGCTGCCCGGACGGCGGGCGGGCCGAATCGCGGGCGCCGAGGTGGCCCGGCGTGGAACGGATCGACGGGTAAGCCTGTCTAAGCTGACGCGCGCCGAAACCGGCTGCGACCGGGACGCCCGCGGCGGCCCGTTCCGATACGACGCAGAGGCTTTACCGACCCGTGAGTCTGACAAGCGCCACCCCCCTGCTCCTCGCCGTACTGGTTCTCGCCCTCACGTTCGCCGCCGCGATCCGGTGGTGGCCTCGCCTCGGGGGGCGGGGCTGGAGACGGGTGGTGGGCCGGGTGGGGTTGCTCTGCCTGATACAGGTGCTGCTCCTGGCCACGGTCGGGCTCGTCGCGAACCGCACGTTCCTGCTCTACGGATCCTGGGCCGAACTGGCGGGCCACTCGCAGCCGGCGCCGCCACCCGCTCGGGACGCCGCCGACAAGCCCGTACGGGTCCTCGGCCGGCAGCAGACCGGGACGCCCGGCGGCGGGCCGCCCCAGGTGGCCGGCGTGATCGAGAAGGTCATGGTGCACGGCGCCCGCTCCGCGGTCGACGTCCCCGCGTACGTGTACCTGCCGCCCGAGTACTTCCAAAAGGGCAACGAGGACCGGACGTTCCCGACGACCGTCGTCCTCACCGGGTTCCCGGGCATGGCGGAGAACCTGATCAAGGGGCTGGACTACCCGAAGAAGGCCTGGGCCCTCGTCAAGGAGAAGAAGGCGCGGCCGATGATCCTGGTCATGCTGCGGCCGACCACCGAATCGGCGCGCAACACCCAGTGCGTGGACGTCCCGGGCGGCCCGCGCAGCGAGACCTTCTTCGCCACCGACCTCCCGAACGCGGTGTCCGTCACCTACCGCACCGCCCCCCACCGCAGCGGGGCCACCGCCCGCGGCTGGGCCGTGATGGGGGACTCCACCGGAGGCTATTGCGCGTTGAAGCTCGCCCTCCAGCACCCGGAGAGCTACGCGGCCGGGGTGGGCCTGTCGGCGGACTACGCCCCGGAGGTGGACGGGTACTCGGGTGACCTCTTCCACGGCAACAGTGCCGAGGAGCGCCGCTCTGACCTGCTGTGGAGCCTGGACCACCTGCCGCAGGGCAAGACGTCCTTCCTCGTGACGACCTCCACTCAGGGGGAGGCGAACTACAAGCCCACGCGGAAGTTCATCGAGAAGGTGAAGGCTCCCGCCCGCGTCTCGTCGATCACTCTGGACCACGGCGGCCACAACTTCGCCACCTGGCGCCGGGAGATCCCGCCCGCGCTGGAATGGATCGGCAACCGCATCGGCCGCGACTGACCTCCTGCCTCGGCCGCGGGCCGCACGGAATGTCGGGCAGCGGTCAGCAGGGAGGCGAGGAGCCCTTCTGACGGGTGAGGTTGTCGTTGGACATCCAGCCGGCGGTGTTCGTGCCCTCGATGCGGACGTAGGTCCACTTGTTGCCGTGCGCGTTGACGACGTAACAGTGGTACCAGACCTTGGTACCGGACTTCGCCAGGGTGACGGCGGGGCAGGTCTGGTAGGGCCCGGTCTCCAGGTGGTAGTCGCCGGCCATGTAGGCGTAGCTGCCCGGGGCGGCGTCCTTGTGGCTCCAACCGGCGCAGCCCGTCGGTACGGGGCCGGGGCGGGCCGCGGTCGCCCACGCGCTCGGGCTCGCCCCGCGGGCACCGGCCGTGCCCGCCGGCGAGGGCTTGGCCGACCGCTTCCCGCCGGTACGGGAGGGGGTCGCGCCCGGCGCCGTCGTCGGCCCGTCGCCGCCCGCCGAGAGGGTGTCCGCGGGCAGCGCCGCCGGGGCCCGGCCGCCCTTCCCGCCACCGTGGCCGCCGGTGAGGGCGTACGCGATGCCGCCCGCGCCGAGTACGGCGACCGCCGCGGCCACCGCGATGAGGGCACGGCCGCGTCCCCGTGCGGAGCCGCCCGACGAATGCCCCCGCGGCGGGGTCACGGGTGGCCCGGCGACCGGTGCGTGACCGGGGTGCGGAGCCGGGCGAAAGGCGGGAGCCGGGCCGAAGTCGGCCGCCGGAGCGGGGCCGGGAGCGGGGCCGAAGGCGGGCGCCGGAGCGAAGTCCGGCGCCGGGCCGAAGGCGGGAGCGGCGGGGGCCGGCGCCCCGACGGACGGGTGCGCCGGTGCCGCCACGACGGCCGTGGCCGGCGACGGGACGCCCCGTGTCCCGGGGCTCTCGGCCACCTCCGACAGCAGCGTGCGCGCCCGCTCAGCCGTGGGGCGGTGGGCGGGGTCCTTCGCCATGAGCGCCCGGAGCACCGGGCCGAGCGGTCCCGCCCGGCGCGGCTCGGGCAGCGGGTCGGCGACGATCGCCGACAGGGTGGACCACACCGAGGTGCGGCGGAACGGTGACGTGCCCTCCACCGCCGCGTACAGCGTCATGCCGAGCGACCAGATGTCGGAGGCCGGCCCGGGCTCCTGCCCCTGCGCGCGTTCGGGCGGCAGGTAGTCCAGGGAACCGACGAGTTCACCGTGGCGGGTCAGTTTGGCGAGTGACTCGTCGCCCGGGCCTTCCATGGTGGCGATGCCGAAGTCGGTCAGCACGACCCGGCCGCCGTGCTCCAGCAGCACGTTGCCCGGCTTCACATCCCGGTGCAGCACCCCCGCGCGGTGCGCGGCATCGAGGGCGTCCATCAGCTTGGCGCCGATCGCCGCCGCCTCGTACGGGTCCAGTGGGCCCCGCTCGGTCAGGACGTCGTCGAGGGAAGGCCCCTCGACGAGCTCCATCACGATGACGGGCAGGCCCTGTTCCGAGGTCACGTCGTGCACGGTGACCACGCCCTCGTGCCGGATCCGGGCCGCGGCCTGCGCCTCGCGTTGCATCCTCGCGCGCAGGTCGGCGAGTTCGGGGCCGCCCGCGTCGGTGTACGCGCGCAGGACCTTGACGGCGACCTCACGGCCCAGCAGCGTGTCCTGGGCCCGGGCTACCACGCCCATTCCGCCCCGGCCGATCATCGCCGTCACCCGGTAGCGTCCCCCGAGCGTCCTGCCGACCAACTCATCGTTCGTCTCCCCCGTCGGCACCGCACACTCCGTTTCGCAACCGCTCGTCACATGGCCCTCTGCCGGCACCAGACTAGATGCACGATCACGGCGGCCGCTCGCGAGGCGGGCACCTCCGTCTAGAAGTCCGGCAGCTCCACGGACAGTTGTCCGTCAAGGGCCCGGAGGAAGTCCGCCGCGTCGAACATCGCGCCGGCCGAGGCCAGACCCGTCGTGCGGGTGCGCCCGTCGAGGAGGCGCCGTACGGCCTCCACCGCCAGCGGCGCGGTGACCGCGTAGATGTCCCGGCCCCGGGCCGAGGCGCGGCGCTCGACGCCGCCCGCGCGGACCAGGACGTCCACCACGAACGTCTGGTCCGACCGCCCCAGGTCGTCGACCGGCCGCGGTGCCGGCGTGTCCTGCCCGGCCAGGTCCCGGGCGGCCTCCACGGTCATGTACGTGCGGACCGCGGGCACGGAAAGGTGGCTGGGGACGGTGACCACGTCCGCCATGGTGAACTCCGCGAGCACCGACCGCCGACCCAGCGGCTCCGGAAAGTGCCACTCCTGCTCCACCGGCTCGTCGTCGTGGTACCGGAGCGCGCCGTCCGCGAACCGCACCCGGCGGCCTCCGCGGCGTTCATGGGAGACCTGGCCGGCCTCCCGGGTACCCGGCGTGGGGTGCCAACTGCTCAGCCCGTACGCGACGTGCACCTCGTCCGCGGCGTGCCAGTCCCCCAGCGCGGCGGTCACCAGCAGGTCGCCCAGTCCGCCGTAGAAGGCCATCGCCGGCACCACGGGCGTGCCGGCCTTCCGGGCCGCTTCCGCGTGGTCGGCGAACATCGACGCGTTGGCCTCGATCTCCGCCGCCACGTCGACGTACGGAACGCCGGCGCGCAGGGCCGCCTCGACGACGGGGCCCGCGGTGACCGCGAACGGTCCGGCGCAGTTGACGACCGCCGCAGCGCCGGCGAGGGCCCGGTCCAACGAGGCCGGGTCGTCCACGGCGGCCGGTCGTACCACCACGTCCGGCCATTCGACGGCCAGCCGCTCCAGCCGGGCCGCGTCACGGCCGGAGACGATGGTGGCGAAACCGTGCCTGCGCAGTTCCGCGACGACGAACCGACCGGTGTGACCCGTCGCCCCGTACACCACTACCGCAGCCGTCGTACTCATGATGTCCCCGTTCTCGATGTGCTGAGGGCTCCAGTCTCGCCGGGGACCGGACGCGGCCGCGATGGTCCGGAACGACAACACCCGCACACTTTCGGACATGCCCACTGTCGCGTGGGCGCCCGGCGAGGTCAGGTGCCGCCGTTCTTGAGGCGGCGGACGAACTCGTCGGACAAGCGCTTCTGGAGCTCGGCGAGTTGCTCGGGCGTGTACCCGCCCAGGTCGACCTGGCCGGGTGGCGCCGTGCCGTTCTCCTTCGGCTTCTGTTTCTCCTGCTCCCGGCGTTGGAGCTCGGCCTCCTCCGGTGATCCGGGGGCCGCGTACGCGCACCGGATGAGCGTGCCGTCGGCGGCTTTGAGGCAGGTCGCCTCGCGCCCGCCCACCTGGCCCCGGCCCTCCACGCGGTAACGGATGTTCTGTTCGCTGCCGATGGTGGCCGTCCAGGTGCTGCCGCCGGTGGGGACGACCTCGAACACCCGGTCCTCGTTGTAGCAGCAGACGTCCCGGTACTCGGCCTTGACCAGCTCGACCAGTGCCTTCGGCGACGACCACGTGGGATCGAGCCGGTGGACGGTCAGCGGGGCGAGGCCGCCGCCCTGGTGGCGGGTGGGGACCGTCGACACCGCCACGACCGAACTGGCCTGCCCCTGCGGTGTGAGGGGGGTGACGTACGCGCTGTTGCCGCTCGCGTCGCGGTAGCGGAGGGTGAACTCCGAGTCGTTGCCCTCGTTGGCGCCGTCCTCGGAGGCGTCCCAGCCGCTGCGTTCGAACCACCAGTCGCTGAAGCCGCCGACCGCGGCCGTCGCCTCCCGCTGCCGGGCGGCGAGGCTCAGCGGATAGGACGGGCCGGGCACCCCGGTCGTGTCGGTGGTGATCGTGACCTTCCCGGTCCGCCCGTCGTAGAGCGCCACCCCGGCCGGGCGTTCGGTCACCACGAAGAGGCCGGTCTGCCGCTTGAGCGGGACGACCACGATCGGGGTGTCCCCCGAGCAGGTCACGTAGGCGTCGGACGCCTCGAAGCGCACCCCACGCTTCTGTGCCGAGATCTTCCGGCCGAGGTTGTGGGTGAACCAGCCGCCTATCCGGGCGTCGGCCCGGTCCACGTCGAACGCGCAGCGCTGCTGGTTGCGGCTGTTGCCACCGAGGGGGATCTCCTGCACCAGGCCGACCTCGTACCCGGCCAGCCAGCCGCTCCGCTCGACCAGGGTCGCGAACCGGTCCGCGTCGGGCAGGTAGGTCACGTCGGAGATCTCACCGGTGACATCGCCCAGATGCGGGGCCGCCTGCGCCTTTCCGACGAGGTAGGGGGCGCGGGGCGTCAGTTCGGGTACCGGCTCGGACACGATCCGGACGTCCTGCATGTACGCGCGGTCCTGGAGGTACGCGCCGTACACCAGCCACCAGATCCCGATGCCGAGCCCGAGGACGCCGCCTGCCCAGGCGAGGGCCACCACCGCGACTCCCCCGCCCCCGTCGCGCCGCTTCCCGCGCCCCGCCTTCCCGCGCAGCAGCCTCACCGCCGACCACAGCGCCCCGGCGGCGACCGCGACCAGCAGCGGGGCGGCCAACCAGGCGAGGAGCTTGCGGAGTTCCCAGACCACGATCGTCGTGTAGTACGAGCCGTACCAGAGCGCGAGCCCCGCCAGCAGTATCCCCGTGCCCCACCGCAGTGCCCGGCCCATCAGCGCCCCCCGACGTCGTTTCCCCGATTGTCCACGCCGCGCCGGCACATGTCAGCAGTCCCCGGGAACGTGTGCGCCCGCCCGGCGGGCCGGGCGGGCAGGGGCAGGTCGGCGACGGGGGGGGGATCAGACGATGCCTTCGGCGATCTCCGCCTGCTCGCGGGCGTTCCCGTAGGCCGCCGGGGTCCCGTAGGAGCGTCGGGCGACGGACCACCACACGCTGGCGAGGATCAGGACGACCGCCAGTGCGTACACCGCGTAGTTCATGGAGTCGATGGTGACCGGCGACTTCTGCGGCAGGCAGAACAGGACGGTGACGACCGCGACCCAGACGACGGCCGTCCAGCCGATCGGCCTGCTCCAGCGCCCCAGGCTCCACGGGCCGGGCTGGAACCGCTTGCCGGCGCGCAGCCGCAGGTAGATCGGGATCGCGTAGGCGGGCGTGATGCCGATGACGTTGATGGCGGTCACGGCGCCGTAGGCGGTGGCGGACCAGAGCGACGGCAGCGCGAGCACCCCGGCGACGACGACCGACAGCCAGACGGCGGGGACCGGCGTCTGGGTACGGCCGCTTACCTTGCGCCACAGGGCGGAGCCGGGCAGGGCGTTGTCGCGGCTGAACGCGAAGACCATCCGGCTCGCGGCTGCCACCTCGGCGTTGCCGCAGAAGAGTTGCGCGACGATGACGACGAGGAGCAGGGCGCTCGCGCCCCCGGAGCCGAGGGCGTCGAGGAAGATCTGGGCGGGCGGGACGCCGGTGGTGCTGTCCTGGACGGCCGCGTAGTCCTGAATGGCGAAGGTGAGGCCGGCGAGGAGGGCGAATCCGGCGATCCAGGAGACCCAGATGGACCGGACGATGCCCCTGGCGGCGGCGACGGACGCGTTCGACGTCTCCTCCGAGAGGTGCGCGGAGGCGTCGTAGCCGGAGAAGGTGTACTGGGCGAGCAGCAGACCGATCGCTGCCACGTACAGCGGGTTGGTCCAGCCGGTGTCGTTGACGAACTCGGTGAAGACGAACGAGGGCGACTGGTGGTGGTCGGGGACGATGGCGAGGGCGCCGACGATCAGGGCGACGCCGCCCAGGTGCCACCAGACGCTGACGGAGTTGAGCACGCTGACGAGCCGGACGCCGAAGAGGTTGAGCGCGGCGTGCAGCAGCAGGATGCACAGGAAGATCAGGAAGGTCGATCCGGCGGTGGGCACGAAGCCGAACTGGAGGTTGAGGAAGGCTCCGGTGAACAGGGCGGCGCCGTAGTCGATCCCGGCGATCGCGCCGAGCAGGCCGAGCAGGTTCAGCCAGCCCGTGTACCAGCCCCAGCGGCGTCCGCCGAGCCGGTCGGCCATGTAGTAGAGCGCCCCCGAGGTGGGGTAGGCGCTGGTCACCTCGGCCAGGGCGAGACCCACGCACAGCACGAAGAGGCCGACGCCGGCCCAGCCCCAGAGCATGACGGCCGGACCGCCGGTGCCGAGCCCGAAGCCGTAGAGGGTCATGCAGCCGGAGAGGACGGATATGACGGAGAAGCTGATGGCGAAGTTGCCGAAGCCGCCCATCCGACGGGCCAGCACGGGCTGGTAGCCGAGTTCTCTGAGCCGTTCCTCCTCGTCCTGCGGGCTTGGGGCGTTGCGGCCCTGGTTGGCTGCCCATGCGGTTCGGGACATGGTGGTACCTCCGGGTGGGTGGTGGGGCACGGGGACGGTGAGCGGGGGGTGAAGGGGGGTGGGCGGGGCGGGGGGGAGCAGTCAGTCCCGGCCGGCCAGGCTGCGGGACCTGGCCTGCAGGAACACCTCCTCGGCCAGTTCCTGATCGGCCGGGGAGCGGGTCCGGTAGGCCCAGGGCAACGGGGTCCAGTAGGGGCCGATCGCGTCGAAGACGCGGGTCGCCTCCTCGAACCGGAGGGCTCCCCACAGGGCGTGGGCGAGGTGGTTCAGATCGAGCGGGGAGGCGTGCCGGGGCTCGACGTGGTCGAACCAGCGGTCCAGGGCGTGGCCGGCGTCGCGGACGGATTCCTCGGCGACCCAATGCAGGTCGAGGGCCCGCTCCTGGCCGCGTTCGCGCCGGTAGCGCTCGACGCGCACGTAGAGCGGCAGGACGTGGGCGGCGGACCCGGGCGGCGCGGAACCGGCGGCCCAGTGCACGAAGTTGGTGGCCTCGGCGAGCGGTCCGGGGTTTCCCGCGTACACGAACTGGAGCATCCGGTGGTACGCCTCGCGGTTGTGCGGGTCGCGCTTGTCGGCCTCGGCGAGGAGGCCCCAGGGGCCGGTGGGGAGCATCGGGCCGGGCGGCGCGAGCCGGTGCTCGTCCATCCGGCGCTGTTCGTCGAGGGGCGCGAGGGCGAGCAGGCAGACCCACGGCACGGGGTCGGCAGGGCTGAGGCCGGCGGTGTCCCGGCAGGCGCTCCAGGCTTCCTGCCACAGTTCGTGGGTGCGGGGGTGCCCGGCGCGGTGGGCGCGAACGGCCCGTTCGACGGTGACGCGGGTGTGCATCACGGTCGCGGCGACGTTGTGCGGTTCCTCGGTGCGCCAGGCCTGGACCACGTCGGATCCGGCGGCGACCGCGGCGAGGACCTGGGTGCGCTGGGTCCACAGCCCCCAGCCGTCGGTCCGTTCCAGCAGGCGCGCCATCGACACCCAGCGGCCGGTGCGCAGGTCCTGCACGGCGACGCGCAGCTCGTTGTCGTGGCCGGCGGGGTGGTAGACGGGCCGGAAGTCGCCGGCCGCCATCATCTCGTCCCGGTCGACGGGCGGCCCGGGCGGGCGCGTCCTGCGATGGTCGTGGTCATCAGTCCTCGGATCGCGTAGAGAGTGGGTCCGTCCGGCGCCGGCGCCCGGCTGCGGCGCCACGACCGTGCCGTGCCGTGGATCGCGAGGGCCGGATGCAAGTGCGCTCCCCGCCCCCGGCGTTGACCCGCGGTCGGCGTCCTTCCCGTTGATCGGCGATCACTATAGGGCGACCGGACGGTTACGCATCCAGATTCTTGTTCGAACGCAACTAACCGGCCATGAGCTACCGATGACTTCGCGTCAGCGCCGGCGCCGACCCCGGGTGGATCTTGACGAGCGCCGTCCGCTGATGGAGGCTTCCGAGCGACGATCCGACGATCAAGACGCCGACACCAGGGACGGAGTGGTGATGACGGGCCCGGTGCTCGCGGTCGATCAGGGCACCTCGGGAACCAAGGCCCTCGTCGTCTGTCCGGTCCGCGGGGTCATCGGCTCGGGGTCCGCGGACGTACGCCCCCGGTACCTGCCGGGCGGCCGGGTGGAGGTCGACCCCCGCGCGCTGCTGGACTCGGTCGTCGACGCCGGACGGGCGGCGTTGGCGGCGGCCGGTGAGCCGGTCGTCGCCGTGGGCCTGGCCAACCAGGGCGAGACCGTTCTCGCCTGGGACCCGGCGAGCGGTGAACCGCTGACCGACGCGATCGTCTGGCAGGACCGGCGCGCCGCACCGCTCTGCACCGAACTGGCCGCGCACGAGACGTGGTTGCGGGAGACGACCGGCCTGCCGCTGGACCCCTATTTCGCCGCGCCCAAGATGGCCTGGATACGCCGCCACCTCACCCGGGACGGCGTCGTCACGACCAGCGACGCGTGGCTGACCCACCGCCTCACCGGGGCATTCGTGACCGACGCGGCGACAGCGGGCCGCACCCAGTTGCTCGACCTCGACACCGTGGACTGGTCGCCCGCGGCGCTCGACGCCTTCGGCCTCGCCGACGAGCGGCTGCCCGAGATCGTCGACGCCGACACCCGGGTCGGTACCACCACCGCCTTCGGGCCCGCGCTGCCGCTGACCGGGCTGCTCGTCGACCAACAGGCGGCCCTGCTCGCCCAGCGCGCCACCGAGCCCGGCACCGCCAAGTGCACCTACGGCACCGGGGCGTTCCTGCTGGCGCAGACCGGCCCGCTCCCCCGCCGCAGCGCCTCGGGGCTGGTCGGCTGTGTCGCGTGGCGGCTCGCCGGTCGCACCAGTTACTGCCTGGACGGGCAGGTGTACACCGCCGCCTCCGCCGTCCGCTGGCTGACCGATCTCGGCGTGATCTCCGGTGCCGAGGACATCGACGTCGTGGGCGGCGGCGTCCCGGACGCGGGCGGCGTCACCTTCGTCCCGGCGCTCGCCGGGCTCGCCGCCCCCTGGTGGCGGGGCGATCTGCGGGGCTCGGTCACCGGTCTCGGCCTCGACACGACGGCCGGGCACCTGGTGCGCGCCCTGTGCGACGGCATCGCCGCGCAGGTGGCGGAGCTCGCGGACGCGGTCGCCGGTGATCTGGGGGCGCCGCTCACCACGCTGCGCGTCGACGGCGGTCTGACCCGGTCCGCGCTGCTCATGCAGGCCCAGGCGGACCTGCTCGGGATCCCCGTCGAGGTGTCGGCGCTGCCGGACGCCACCGCGCTCGGCGTCGGCGCGGTGGCCCGGCTGGGGCTCGATCGGACGCTCACCGTCCGGGAGGCCGTCCCGGAGTGGAAGCCGTTCGCCGTCTACGAACCGAGGGCCGGCGCCGGGGAGGCCGCGGAGCGCCGCGCCCGTTTCCGTACGGCGGTGGCGGCCCTGCTCGACGGCCCGGCATGAGCGTCACCAGGGGCGGAGCGCTACCCGGCGGGGCGTACGACGTGACGGTGATCGGCGCCGGGGTGGTCGGTTCGGCCATCGCCCGCGAACTGGCCCGGCTGCCCCTGCGGATCGCCTTGGTGGAGGCGGCCGATGACGTCGGCGACGGCACCTCGAAAGCCAACACCGCCATCCTGCACACCGGTTTCGACGCGGTGCCCGGCTCCCTGGAATCCCGGCTCGTCCGCGAGGGACAGCGGCGACTCACCGCGTACGCCGCCGACAGCGGCATCCCGGTGGAGCCGCTCGGGGCGCTCCTCGTGGCATGGGACGAGGAACAGCTGGCGGCGCTGCCGGGCCTCGCCGACAAGGCCGTGCGCAACGGCTACCGCTCGGCCCGGATCATCCCGGCAGATGAGGTACGGGCCCGCGAACCGGAGCTCGGTCCAGGGGTGTTGGGGGCGCTCGACGTGCCGGGGGAATCCGTCGTCTGTCCCTGGACGACCACGCTCGCCTACGCCACCCAGGCCGTGCGCGCGGGCACCGACCTTCACCTCAACTGCCGTGTCACCTCGGTGACTCCGGGCGATCCCCACCTCCTGGGCACCAGCCGGGGCCCGCTGCGCACCCGCCATCTGGTCAACGCCGCGGGCCTGTACGCCGACGCGGTCGACCGGCTCCTCGGCCACGCGGACTTCACCGTGACGCCCCGGCGCGGCCAGTTGATCGTCTTCGACGAACTCGCGCGCCCTCTGGTGCGGCACATCCTGCTGCCGGTGCCCGGCGCGCTCGGCAAGGGGGTCCTGGTGACGCCCACGGTGTACGGGAACGTGCTGCTCGGGCCGACCGCCGAGGACCTGGACGACAAGACGGCCACCGGATCGACCGCCGAAGGGCTCGCGCTGCTGCGGGAGAAAGGTCGACGCATCCTGCCGGCGCTCCTGGACGAGGAGGTCACCGCCGTGTACGCCGGGCTGCGCGCCGCCACCGGAGGCGAGGACTACGCCATCCGCGCCCGTCCGGCGCAGCGGTACGTCACCGTGGGCGGCATCCGTTCGACGGGCCTGACCGCCTCCATGGCCATCGCCGCCCACGTGGTGGAGTTGCTGGCGGACGGCGGCCTGCCGGTGAAGGGCGCGCGGGAGCCGCAGCCGGTGCGGATGCCGAACCTGGGCGAGGCGTTCCCCCGGCCGTACCGGGACGCGGAGCTGATCGCGGCGGACCCGGAGTACGGCAGGATCGTCTGCCACTGCGAGCGGGTGACGCGCGGGGAGATCCGGGACGCGCTGGCGTCCACCGTCCCGCCCGGCTCGCCGGACGGTCTGCGGCGGCGCACACGGGCGCGGGCCGGCCGCTGCCAGGGCTTCCACTGTGGCGCCGCCGTCCGCGCGCTGTTCGAGGCGGGCCGCCGATGAACCGTACGGTCGACGTCCTGGTGGTCGGGGCCGGGCCCGCCGGGCTGGCCCTCGCGGCCCGCCTCGCGGGTGCGGGCGCGGGGCGGGTCGAGGTCCTGGAACGCGAGCAGGACGGCGGAGGCGTACCGCGCCACTGCCACCACGGCGGGTTCGGTCGGCCACCCCGGCCCTGGCTGCGGGGGCCGGCGTACGCGCGGCAGGCGGTGGACGCGGCGGTCGGGGCCGGGGCCTCGATCCGTACGGGCGTCACCGCCACCGGCTGGGCCGGCCCCGTGTCCTTGGACACCACGAGCCCCGCCGGCCTGGAGCGGATCACGGCCCGGGCCGTCGTCCTCGCCACGGGCGCCCGGGAGCGCCCGCGCAGCGCCCGCCTGGTGCCGGGCTCCCGTCCGGCGGGGGTGCTGACCACCGGGGAGTTGCAGCAGTCCCTGCACCTGTACGGGCAGTCGGTCGGCCGACGGGCGGTGGTGGCGGGCGCCGAGCCGGTGGCCCGGCACGCGGTACGCGCGCTGCGTCGGGCGGGCGTGGAGGTGGTGGCGATGGTCACCGAGCAGCCGCGCGGCACGGCGGTGCCCGGCGTTCCGCTGCTCACGGCGACGACGGTGGCCGAACTCCACGGCCGGGGCCGCCTGTCCGGCGTGTCCGTACGCCACACGGACGGCCGGTCGGGCCTTCTCGCCTGCGACACGGTGGTGTTCACCGGCGACTGGATTCCCGACCACGAACTGGCCCGGCGCGGCGGCGTCGCCCTGGACCCCGGCACTCGCGGCCCCCGCGTGGACGCCTCGTTCCGTACCTCGACGCCGGGTGTCTTCGCGGTGGGCAACGCCCTGCACGGCGTCGAGAGCGCGGCCACCGCCGCCGCGGAGGGTGCCGCCGCGGCGACGGCGGTGCTGGCCCGTCTGTCGGGTGCGCGGTGGCCGGAGTGCGGCCCGCCGCTGGTGGTGCGGGCACCCCTGGTCTGGGTGACGCCGAACCGGGTCACCGGTCTCGCGGAGCGGCCGCTGCTGCTGCGGTCCGGGGCACCTATGGCTTTTCCGGTGGTGACGGTAGGTCAGGACGGTCGGCTGTTGTGGCGCCGGCGGTTCCCGGGCCCGGTGTCCCCGTCGCGGTCGCTGCGGCTGCCATCGCGGTGGACGGCCCGGGTCGACCGGGCGGGCGGTCCGGTGACGATAGGACTGGGCTGACGGCCTATCATTTGTTCGATTCTCGCCGCCCGTTCCGTCGCAGAGGGACGGGCGGTGATTCGGGACGAGAGGCAACGAACACTTGCGATTGACGAGAAAGCACCGGATATCCATCCTCGCGGCGATGGCGGCCACCGCCGCGGTCGCGGGAAGCCTCCAGCTCACCTCCAGCGCGTTCGGCACCGAGACCGCCGAGGACGCCACGCCGGAGGCCGTCGGCTCCCCGGCGGCGCTGCCGGCCGTGGCGGACGTCGACTCCCACGCCGAGGACTCCGCCGTTTACAGCGGCGACGGAACGACCTTCAAGGGCGGTGTCATGTCGCTCGGCGCACCGGCGTCCCGCTCCGCGTCGAAGTCGTCCGTGGCCGCCGCGCCCACGCCTCCCCAGGGCGACGGGTGGAAGCTGAGCAGCGCCACCAAGTGGCTGTCGACCGGCTACACCATCAAGTTCTACGACCAGAAGTCCGCGGACTGGTTGGCCCCGTACGTGCGGGCGACCGCCGCCGACCTGAGTCGCATCACCAACCTGCCCGTCACCGTCGACACCAAGCCGGTCGGCTGGGACTACGCCCGCCCCCGGGGCGAAGTCGTCATCGGGGTCGCCCACCGCCCGTGCCTGCCCCCGGACGGCGACAGCATGGGGAGCACGGGCTGGAAGGTGGTCCGTGACGGCTCCGGCATGGCGAACCTCAGCTGCGGCTTCACCAGTTCGTCCCTGCCCGAGACGGCCACCAGCGGACACGCGTACATCGACGACGAGTTCTTCACGCCGGCCGGCAAGCCCACCGCCGCGATGGGCGAGACGTACATGCGCAACCACATCAGCCACGAGATCGGCCACACGCTGGGCCTGACGCACGCCAACCGCAGCATGAACAAGAGCGACTGCGTCAAGGGCACCGACTCCGGCGAGTTCCCGGTCATGTGCTCGCCCGCGTACGCCTACCAGGACAAGCGCGCCGGCACCTACGTCCAGCAGTTCGACGTCCAGGGCCTGCGCCTCCTCGCCTCCGGAGGCGGCGCCGTGCTGCCGCCGCAGGGCAAGGTGACCGGCATCGGCTCCAAGTGCCTGGACGTCAAGGGCGGCAAGGCGGCCAACGGCACGCAGATCCAGCTCTACACCTGCAACGGTTCCGTGGCGCAGTCGTGGATCCTCGGCAAGGACGGAACGCTGCGCGCGCTGGGCAAGTGCCTGGACGACGCGCACAACGCGAGCACCAACGGCAACAAGATCAGCCTCTACGACTGCAACGGCACCGCGGCGCAGCGCTGGTCCGTCAACGCCAAGGGACAGATCGTCCACGTGGCCTCGGGCAAGGTCCTCGACGTGACGGGCGGCTCCACCGCCAACGGGACCGCCGTCCAGCTCTACTCGGCGAACACGAACAAGCGCCAGGTCTGGGTCACGCCGAAGTAGCCCGCCGGCGCGGCGGACGGGTACGGGACGGAGGCCGCCCCGCCTGCCCGTCGTACCCCGGCCCGTCCCGCGGCCCCTCCCGGACCCCCGGCTGCGGCCGGGGGTCCGGGGGTACCGAGGTGGGTCCCCTCCTCAGGTCAGCCGGCACTCGCCGGGACCCGGGGGCGCTGGCGCAGCGCGATCCGGTTGCCGTCCGGGTCCACCGCCTCGATGCGGACTCCGAAGGGATAGTCCTCGGGCTCGGCCTGCTCGAAGGTCACACCACGGTCGCGAAGCGTCTCGAAGTCCTTGTGCAGGTCGTCCGATTCGAGGAACACCGGACCGACCGTCGTATCCGCCCGCATGTCGGCCGGCTGTCCCGCGGCGGCCTGCGGCCACAGGAGGATCTCCACGGGGCCGCCGGGTACGCCGACGGTGAGGAAGCGTCCGTCGGGGCCCGTGTGGTCGACGCGCTTCTCCAGGCCGAGCTGCTCCGTGTAGAAGCGCAGCGCGCGGTCCTGGTCGGCCACCTGGAGCGTCACGTACATGATATTCGTCAGCATCGTGTGGTCCTGTCCGTCCGTCGGTTCGGTCGACCCCCGCGCCGAGGCGCCGGATGCGTCGCTCCGGGTGGGGGCCGTGCCGCTTCATCACTCCCCTGACGGACCGCGCCGGGAGGATGTGACACACGGACGGGCAGAACCGTTCGGGACCTGGCTCCGGCCTGACGGTTCAGGACCCGGTCTCGGCCAGGACACCGATCTTGTCGAGGCGGTGTTCGGGGTTGTCCTGCGCGTCGCGCCAGTGGTTGCCCGCCGCGTCGTCCTCCGGCGTGAGACAGGTGGACAAGGTGATCATGGCGCTGGAAGGGGTCGTCCCTCTGGAGCCGGGAACCGGGGCGCGCTGTTCCGCCATGGAGGACGACGACCGGAAGGATGTCGTCCGGGTGGAGGTGATGACGTACCGGTACGTCACGCCGCCCGCCGTGACGAAGACGGAGGAGCCGTCGGACAGCGACGGCAGGGCGCTCATCGGTCCGCCCGCGACGCTGCGGTGCGCGGTGACGATGTAGTTGCCCACGTCGCCGGGGCCGACGCCGCCGCCCGGGCCGTACGGGCTCGCGGCCACCCCCTGGTCCTGGATCCGGGTGCCCGGCGCGTCGTCGGGACTTCCCTCGTACGGGACGACGGGCAGCCCGGAGAGGCCGATGTCCGGTATCGACAGGGTGGCGCCGCGGATGTCGGCGACGGCCGCGGCGGGCGCCGACCCGGTTGCGGGCCGATCGGTTCCGGCCCCTGCCGCGAGGGCGCCGGGAGCCGTCAACAGGACGGCGAGGGAGACGCCGGCGAGCGCCGACGGCAGGCTGCGCGAAGAGCGGAAGAGACGTGGAGACATGGCGGTGTCCAAGGTCTGCCGGGGTCGTTCGGTCCAGCCGGCCGGTCTGCCCCTCCAGCCTGACACAGGGCAAGAGGCGCGGCAGCGCGACGCCGAGGCGCCTCCACCGGGGCCCACCGGCAGGGACCCGCCGGTAGGGGCGGGACGGGTGGGCATGCCGAGACGGCGGTGAGTGGCCGGAACGCGCCGGTGGGGCGGCGTAGAAACCGACCGGATCGGGGTGTTCCGGCCCTGGGGTCGGCCGGGCGGAGCAAGGGTGGTCCACCGCATCGCCGCCGTAACGGACCGGACCCCGGAGGCCCCATGGACCCCACCCCGTTTCTTCCTCAACCTCCCGTGTCACGGGAGGAGTTCGCGTCCGAGCTGACCCGACTGCGGGAGAAGGCCGACCTCACCGTCCGAGCCGTCGCCGCGCGCGTCGACGCACCGGGCGCCCACAGCACCATCGGCGGCTGGTTCGCCGGCCAGAACCTGCCGTCGATCGGTTCCCTGCCCCTGTTCCGCCGGGTCCTGCACGTCTGCGGGGTCACCGACCCGGTCGAGGTCGAACGCCGGCTGGAACGGCTCGCGGAACTGAGACGCTCAAGGGTCCTGCGCGTCGCGGGAGGCACCTCGCCCTATCGGGGGCTCGCGGGCTTCGAGGAGCGGCACGCCGACTGGTTCTTCGGGCGGGACCGCCTGCGTGCGGCCGTCGTGGACCGGATCCTCACGCAGGGCGCGGACGTCCCCCGACTGCTGGTCGGCGCCTCCGGGTCCGGCAAGTCCTCCCTCCTGCGGGCGGGGGTGCTTCCCGTACTCCGGGGCGAACACGGCTTCACCCCGGTCCTGTTGACACCGGGCCGCGACCCGATGGGCGCGTTGGGGTCCGCTCTGTCCGCCCTGTCCGCGCGCTGGGAGACGGAGCAGGGCGCGCGGTGGGCGGAGGTGGCGCGGAACCCGCTGGAACTGGCCGACCGCTTACGGGCGTTGGTCGCGCGGGAGGCCGTACGCGTGGTGATCGCCGTCGACCAGCTGGAGGAGGTGTTCACCGCGTGCGAGGAGCCGGCCGAACGGGAACTGTTCCTGCGCTGCCTGGCCGCCCTGCCCTCCCCCGACGTGCGTGTCGTGGGATGTCTGCGCGCCGACTTCTACGGCCAGGCCCTGGCCCAACACCCCCTCGCGACCGCCTTGCAGAACGGCCAGACCGTCATCGGGGCGCTCAGCGAGGACGAGATCCGCGCCGTCGTCGGCGGCCCGGCCGCCAAGGCCGGTCTGGTCCTGGACGCGGGGTTCATCGACGTACTCCTCGCCGACCTGCGGGACTGCGGCCCCGGGGCGCTGCCGCTCCTGTCGCACGCCTTGCTGTCGACCTGGGAGCGCGGACGCGGCGCCGCCCTGACGATCGCCGACTACCGGGCGGGCGGCGGGATGTCCGCCGCCGTCGCCGGGACCGCGGAGGAGGTCTACGCGGGACTGTCGGAGTCCGAGTGCGTGCTGGCGCGGCAGTTGTTCCTGCGGATGGTCGCGGTCGGGGACGGTGTGCCCGACACGCGCAGGCTGCTGCCGTTGCCACCGCCCACCGGCCGGCCCGATCGGGCCGGGCAGGCGTACGGAGTGCTGGAGCGCTTCGTGGACCGGCGGCTGGTCACGCTGGACGGCGACGGAGCCAGGATCACCCACGAGGCGCTGCTCACCGCCTGGCCACGGCTGCGCGGCTGGATCGACGCCGACCGGGCCGGGCAGCTCGTGTGGCAGGACCTGACGCGTGACGCGGACCGCTGGCTCGCGCACGCCCGTGATCCCTCGCTGCTCTACCGGGGCACCCGCCTCGCCGTGGCCTCCGGTTGGGCCCGGGACAGCGGACGCGCCGCGGAACCGGACGCTCGGGAGAGCGAGTTCCTCGACGCGAGCCGCGAGGCGGAGGAGATCCGCGTCACACGCGAGCGGCGCGGGGCCCGGCGGCTGCGCCGGCTCCTCGTGCTGCTGTCGGTGCTCGTCGTCGTGTCCGGCACGCTCACCGGCGTCGCCGTGGTCCAGCGCCGGGACGCGCAGAGACAGCAGGCCGTCGCCCTGTCCCGGCTGGTGGCGGCCCGCGCCGAACGGTTGCGGGGCAGCGACCTCGCCCTCGCCTCGCAGCTCGCACTGGTGGCGTACCGTACGGCGCCCACCGCCGAGGCCCGGGCGGCACTGATGGACGCCTCGGCGCTGCCGGCCGTGACCCGAATCCTCGCGTTCCGCGGCGTCGTACAGGCGGTGGCCCTCAGCCCGGACGGGCACACGCTCGCCGCGGGCGGCCTGGACCACCAGGTCGCGCTGTGGGACCTGCGCGATCCGGAACGGCCCAAGCCGTTGGGGGCGGCGCCGATCACGTTCGCCGACACCGTGTACGCGTTGGCCTTCAGCCCGGACGGCCGCCGGCTCGCCGCCGGGTCCGGGGACGGCACCGTACGGGTGTGGGAGCCGTCGGGCCCGCTTCCGGCGGCGAATCCGGCCCGGGTGTTCAAGGGGCCCGACTCGGCCGTGTACGGAGTGGCCTTCGCACCGGACGGCAAGGCGCTGGCCGCGGCGGGTGGCGACGGCGGCGTCTACGTGTGGCCGGACTCGGCGGCTCCCGCAGCCTCGGCAGGCTCCGGCCCGACCGGCCCGACCGGCGAAGCCGCCACGCCCACTCCCGCCACCCCTGCCACCCCTGCCACCCCCGCCGCCCAGCGGCTCACCGGTTTCACCGGGCCGGTGCACGCCCTCGCGTTCCGTCCGGGAAGCGGCAAGCCCCTGCTGGCGGCGGGCGGAGCGGACGGCTCCGTACGCCTGTGGGACCTCGCCGATCCCGGCCGGCCGCTGCCGTACGGGCAACCGCCGACAGGAGCGGCGGCCGGCCCGGTGTTCGGCCTGGCCTTCACGCCCGACGGCGCACGGCTCGTCGCCGGGAGCCAGGACCGGTCCACGCGGATCTGGACCGTCCCGGCACCCGGCTCCGACGCGGAACCACCCACCGTGATCGGCGGGGCCCCGGCCGTTGCCGACGGCCCGACCAGCTATGTCAACGCGGTCGCCGCCGGCCCTGACGGGCAGTGGCTGGCGACCGGCAGCGCGGACAACCAGGTGCGCCTCTACGACGCGCGGACGCACGCCCTCGCCGGGGTGTTCCCGCACCCGGGCCCGGTCACCTCGCTCGCGTTCCATCCCGCCGGCCGGCAACTGGTGACCGGCTCCGCCGACGGGACCGTACGCCTGTGGCAGCTCCCTCCCCGACCGCTGCGCGGCTTCCAGGGCACGGTCAACGCGATCGGGTTCGCGCCGAACGGGAAGCTGCTGGCCGTCGCGGGGCGCGACGTACAGCTCTGGGACGTCTCCGACCCCTGGGCCCCGCGCCCCGTCGGGCCGCCGCTGACGAACCCCACGGGGTACTCCGCGACGGTCGCGTTCACCCCGGACGGGCGGACCCTCGCCGTCGGCGGCCGGGAAGGCAAGCTGTGGCTGTGGGACGTCTCCGGCCCCGACCGAGCCGTGCCCTACGGCGAACCGCTGACGGGCGGCGCCGGAACCATTCAGTCCGCGGCGTTCGACCGGACCGGCCGGACGCTGGCCGTGGGCAGCGAGGGGCGGACCGTGCGCCTGTGGGACACGGCCGACCCGGCGCACCCGCGGCTCTCCGCCGAACTGTCGGAGCCCACCAACTACGTCTATTCGGTGGCGTTCAGCCCCGACGGGCGGCGGCTCGCCGCCGGCACCGTCGACAAGCAGGTGCTGCTGTGGCGGCTGCCTCCGGGCGGCGGGCGACCGGCGCTGGAGTCCACCCTGCGCGGGCCGGGCAGCTACGTGATGTCCGTCGTCTTCAGCCCCGACAGCCGGACCTTGGCCGCCGGCACGGCGGACCGCGACGTGTGGCTCTGGGACGTGAGCGGGGACCGACCGCGCACCGTCGGGCCGACGCTGACGGGGCCGAGCAGTTACGTGTACGCCCTGTCGTTCAGCCCCGAGGGCAGGACGCTCGCCGCGGCGAGCACGGACGGGACGGTGTGGCTGTGGGACACCGGCGACATCCGGCGCCCCCGGCTCGGCACCGTGCTGAACGGGCTCGGCGGCAAGGCGTACGCCGTCGCGTACAGCCCGGACGGGCGCTCCTTGGCGGCGGGCGGTGCGGGACCGGTGGCCCTGCTCTGGACGCGGGACGAGGAGGAGATCGCCCGGCGCCTTTGCGCGCGGGCCGGGACGGCCGTCACCGCGCAGGAGTGGGCCCAGCTCGTTCCCGGTCTGCCGTACGCGCCGCCGTGCCGGTGAGCGGGCGAGGCCCGGTGCCGCCCTGTACGGAGTTGTACGGAGCGCCGTACGGGCCTGGTCGACCTGCGGCTTTCTCCTTCCCCCGGCCGCCGTCGGGCCGGCTTTCTGGTGGAGCGCCGCCGGGTCCGCCGGGGCGCCGCACCACCACCGTGAGTCTTCCGAGGGAGAACGACGATGCGCATCACGACCACCACTCTGCGGTCCCGGGCCGGACTGGCCGCCGCCGCGGCAGCCGTAGCGCTGACCGGTCTGCTCGCCGGCGCCGGCGGCGCCGACGCGGCCGGCAGCTACATCTCGTCGAACAGCGGCGGGGCGAACGAGCGCACCTGCGCCAACACCGGGTGCGGTTCGCTCGGCTACCTGTCCAACGGGACGGGCGTCACGATGCTGTGCTGGACGGACAGCCAGTGGGTGTACCCGCCGAGCTCCAACTACGCCTCCAACCGGTGGTTCCGCGTCTCCAGCCCCGTCGGGACCGGCTACGTCCACTCCTCGCTGGTGGCCGGCCAGACCAGCGTCGGACACTGCTGACGGGCCGCTACCGGTCCGTCGAAGGGTTCTGCGCCGTCTCCAGGGCCTGGGCGGCGATGGTGATCGCCTCTTGATCGCGCCCCGCCGCCTTCGCCGCCCGGGCCTGGCTCAGCGAGACCTGGAGCAGCCCCTTGGTGTGCTCCGGCAGCGAGCGGGACGCCACGGCGTCTGCCAGTTTCCGGATGGTGTCCGCGGCCAGATCGTCGGGCATCGCGCGGCCTCTCGTGCTGGTGGGTCGATCAGGGCTTGCGACGGTGCCACGCCACAGCGGGCGGAACAAGGGGGCGGGCGGCCGAACCACTCTCATGCGTGACCCGGGGTGATCTCTCCGGTCCAGAGCGAGCCCGCCGCAGGGTGACCTGCGGCGGGCTTTCGCACGTCGTCCGCCGGCCGGAAGGGCTTGGCGCGTTCGTACGGCGCTTCGACCTTCGGGCATGTCTTCCAGCCACCGGGCCCGGTCCGCGCACGCCCTCAGCTGCGGCTTTACATGTGCCGGCGCTTGCCTTTGCGAAGGTTTTAGCACTCAAGGGCCGATCCAGTTTGCGTGGAGCAACCAACTACTTCTACGGTTGCCTAGAGCAACGAAATGGAGGCGTGGTGGCCGAGCGGACGCAGTACGAGGAGCTGGCGCGCGAACTCAGCGCCATCGGTGCCGTCAAGCGGGACCTGGCGCGGATCCTGCCGCACGACTGTCCCGCCGGTTCCGCCGCGGTCCTGACACTGCTCGACCGGCACGGCGCCATGCGGATGAGCAAGCTCGCCGAGCTGCTCTCCGTCGACACCTCCGTCACCAGCCGGCACGTCACGCACGTCGCCGACCGCGGCTGGATCGAACGGTCCCCGGACCCGGGCGACCGGCGCTCGCGCATTTTGCGCCTGACCCCGTCGGGGCAGGAGCGGCTCGACGAACTCTCCCGGCGCACGTCGCGGCTCCTCGCCGAGCGGCTGGGCGACTGGTCCGACGACGACGTCGGCGGGCTGATCCGGCTCATGACGCGGCTGCGCACGAGCTTCGGCGACTGCCGCTCGACCGGGCGGCTACCGCACCCGAACGAACCGACCACCCGTACACCCGCATAAGAACGTAAGGAAGCCCATGGCAACGACCACACCAGCCGGTGTGCGGGCCTCTCACGCCAAGCACGGAGCCGGCGGCGGCCACGAGCACGCACCGATGACGCACCGGCAGATCATGGAGGCGCTCTCCGGGCTGCTGCTCGGCATGTTCGTCGCGATCCTGTCGTCGACGATCGTCTCCAACGCCCTCCCCCACATCATCGGCGACCTCGGCGGCGGCCAGTCCGCCTACACCTGGGTCGTTACGGCCGCCCTGCTGTCCATGACGGCGGCCACTCCCCTGTGGGGCAAGCTCTCCGACCTGTACAGCAAGAAGGCGCTCGTCCAGATAGCGCTGGTGATCTACGTGCTGGGGTCGGCGGTCGCCGGGATGTCGCAGAACGCGGGCATGCTGATCGCCTGCCGCGTGGTCCAGGGCATCGGCGTCGGCGGCCTGTCCGCGCTCGCCCAGATCGTGATGGCCGCGATGATCTCCCCGCGCGAGCGCGGCCGTTACAGCGGCTACCTCGGCGCGACCTTTGCGGTCGCCACCGTCGGGGGCCCGCTGCTCGGCGGCGTGATCACCGATACCGACTGGCTGGGCTGGCGCTGGTGCTTCTACGTCGGCGTCCCGTTCGCGATCATCGCCCTGATCGTGCTCCAGAAGACCCTCCACCTGCCCGTCGTCAAGCGCGAGGTCAAGGTCGACTGGGGCGGCGCGTTCTTCATCTCGGCCGCCGTCTCGCTGCTGCTGCTGTGGGTCACCTTCGCCGGCGACAAGTACGACTGGCTGTCGTGGCAGACGTACGCGATGGTCGGGGGTTCGCTCGTGCTGGGTGCCCTGTTCGTCCTCGTCGAGTCCAAGGCGAGCGAACCGATCATCCCGCTGCGCCTGTTCCGCAACCGCACCATCGCGCTGTCCTCGATCGCGTCGCTCTTCGTCGGTGTCGCGATGTTCACCGGCACCGTGTTCTTCAGCCAGTACTTCCAGCTCGCCCGCGACAAGTCCCCGACCATGTCGGGTGTCATGACGATCCCGATGATCGCCGGTCTGTTCGTCTCCTCCACCGTCTCGGGGCAGGTCATCACCAAGACCGGCCGATGGAAGGCGTGGCTGCTGTGCGGTGGCGTGCTGGTGACGGCGGGCCTCGGTCTGCTCGGCACGATCCGCTACGACACGACGTACTGGCACATCGCGATCTTCATGGCGCTGCTGGGCCTCGGCATCGGCATGATGATGCAGAACCTGGTGCTGTGCACGCAGAACCAGGTCGCGCCGTCCGACCTCGGATCGGCCAGCTCCACGGTGACCTTCTTCCGCTCCCTCGGCGGCGCCATCGGTGTCTCGGCGCTCGGCGCGATCATGGCCAACCGGATCACCCACTACGCCAAGGACGGGCTCGCCACCCTCGACCCGAAGTACGCGGCCGCCGCGGCCCAGCAGAGCTCCGGGAGCAGCATCCCGGACATGAACAGCCTGCCCGGCCCGCTGCGCACGGTGATGGAGAGCGCGTACGGCCACGGCATCGCCGACGTGTTCCTGATCGCCGCGCCGCTGGCACTGATCGCCTTCCTGGTGACGCTGTTCATCAAGGAGGTCCCGCTGCGGACCTCGGGCGGCATGGCGCAGGCGGCCCAGGCCGCGGAGGCACAGGGCGCCCCGGACGTCCCGGCCCAGCGGGCCGGCGCGGGCGGGGAGGCGAAGGCCGAGGCCGACGGTCCGGTCCCGGCGAGCGCCCCCGAACAGGCCGTCGACACGGCGGCCGGCGCAGCGGCCGGTGCCCCGCGCGACGGTGTTCCCGTACGGGGCCACGTGCGCGGCGTCGAGCACATGCCCGTGCCGCGGGCCGCGGTGACGCTGATCTCGCTCGCGGGACGTCAGCTCGGCCGGTCGGTGGCGCAGGCCGACGGCTCGTACGCGGTCGACGCGCCGGGCAGCGGCTCGTACGTGCTGATCGCGGCCGCCGACGGCTTCCAGCCGCTGGCCTCGACGATCGTCGTCAACGGTGAGCCGGTCTCCTACGACATCCTGCTGAGCGGGACGAGCGGTCTGGGCGGCGTCGTACGGACCGCCGAGACCGGGGCACCGGTCGAGGGCGCCATGGTCATCGTGACCGATGTGCGCGGGGACGTACTGGCCACCGGGACCACCGACGGTCAGGGCGGGTTCACCTTCGCCGAACTGGTGCCGGGCCCGGTGACCGTCGCGGTGAACGCCCCCGGACGCCGTCCGAAGGCCCTGCACGTGGAGGTCGGCGGAGCGGGCGTCACCCGGGTGGAGGTCGAGCTGAGCTCGGGCGCCCAGGTGCAGGGCGTCGTGCGGGCGCCGGGCGGTCCGCTCGGTGACGCGCGGGTCACCCTGGTCGACGCCGCGGGCAACGTGGTCGCCACCGCGCGGACCGGCGCGGACGGCGCGTACGCCTTCACCGACCTGGACGGCGGCGAGTACACCGTCATCGCGACGGGCTATCCGCCGGTGGCCACGGCGCTGACCGTGACCGGTCGCGGCGTCGACGCCCACGACATCGAACTCGCCCACCCCGGCGAGTAGACGGGCGCCGGTCCGTGGGGCGCGCCCCGTCGTCGGGGCGCGCCCCACGGGCCGGTTCTCTTTCGGCTGACTCGACATGCTTTCGCAGGGAGAAAACGGGATGGGACTCACCGCACGGATCCGCACGCGGGACGGATGGGCCGTGTCGCACGCGGTCGTCACGGTGACGGACATGACGGGCACACAGGTCGTGCGCGCCCAAGCCGACGGCGAGGGCGCCGTGCGCGACACGACCGCGCTGGCGCCGGGCGCGTACACGGTCATAGTCACGGCGGTCGGGTACGCGCCCACCGCGTCGAGCACGATCGTCACGGCGAGCGGGCGCGCGGAGGTCGGCAGTGTGGTCCTCGCCCGGCAGGGGGGCGCCGAGTTGCCGCCGCCCGGGCCGTGGACGATCGACCCGGCGCACTCGTCGGTGGCCGCCGTCGCCCAGCACCTGGGGATCTCCAGCGTGCACGGCCGCTTCACCGACTTCGCCGGACGGATCGTGGTCGATCCGCACGACGTGTCCGCGTCGCGGGTGGAGGCGTTGATCGAGGCCGCCTCCATCGACACCGGCAACGGCCTGCGCGACGGGCACCTCAAGTCGCCGGACTTCCTGGACGTGGCGGCGTACCCGACGATCGGCTACCGCTCGACGGGTCTGACCCCGGCCGGCCCGGACCGCTGGACGGTCCACGGTGACCTGACGCTGCGCGGCGTCGTACGCCCCGTCGACCTGGACCTGGCCTACCTGGGCACCGGCGCCGACCCCTGGGGCGGCACCCGCGCCGCGTTCCGCGCCACCGCCGAACTGCACCGCGAGGACTTCGCGATGAACTACAACCAGGTCGTCCAGGCGGGCATCGCCGCCATCGGCGCGACGCTGCGGGTGGAGCTGGACATCCAGGCGGTACAGGGCGACTCCCTGCCCCAGGCGTAACGCGCGCCGGGCCGCCGGCAGGCCGCGGGGCCGCCGAGCTCCGGCCCCCGGCGGCCGTACGAAGGCGCCGCCGGGGGCCGGTCCGGGGGGCGGGGCCGGGTCAGCGGTCCATGGAGAGCCGTACGAGTTCGGCGAAGGCACCTCCCTCCGCCGCGGCCAGTTGGTCGTAGGTGCCCTGCTCGACGATCCGGCCACCGTCCAGGACGACGACACGGTCCGCGAGGCGGCAGTTCTCCATGCGGTGCGTCACGATCACCGTGATCCGGTCGTCCTTCATGTCCCGCAGGCCGGAGAAGACCATGTGCTCGCCGCGCGGGTCCATCGCGGAGGTCGGTTCGTCCATCACGAGGAGCGCCGGGCGACGGTGGAAGGCCCGGCCGCAGGCGAGGCGCTGCCATTGGCCCCCGGACGGCTCGTGGCCGCCCCAGAGCGAACGGGCCAGCAGGGTGTCCAGACCGTCGGGGAACTCCTCGACAGCCCGTTTCATGCCGACGGCTTCCAGTGCCTCCCAGACGGCGGCCTCGCCCCGCTCGTCGGGCCGGCCGAGGGTGATGTTCTCCCGGGCCGAGAAGGGCCATTGCCCGTAGGACTGCGTGACGAGACCGACGTGGTTCCAGGCGGAACGCTGGTCGGCCTCGGAGGTCGGCACTCCGTCCCAGGCCACCGTGCCGGCCGTCGGGGTCGTCAGCGCGGTGAGGAGACGGATGAAGGTGGACTTGCCGGCGCCGTTCTCACCGACGAGGGCGATGACCTCGCCCCGGTGCAGGGTGAGGTCGACGGGACCGAGCGCGGGGCTGTCCTTGCCGGGGTACGTGTACGTGGCGGCCTCCAGTCGGATCTTCTCGGGGGCGGTCATGGCGTGCGGCCCGCGGGGTCCGGACCGCTCGGCCGCCTGGGCGACGAAGGTGGCGTAGTCCCCGAGGTAGAGGGCGTGCTGGAACATCGCCGCCCCGTACACCACGAGCGACGAGAGGGCCGCGGTGGAGGTCCGCATCGCGACGATGGCGGTGCCCGCGGCACCGATGGCCATGAATCCGCCGAGGACGAGCGCCCCCAGGGACATCCAGGTCAGGACGATGAACACGCCGGACGCGAGGGCTGCGACGAGGTAGACGGCCAGGTAGCGCGGTGCGGAGTCGACCATCTTGGCGTCGATGCGCGCGCAGACGGCGGCGTACCAGTGGTGGGCGTAGGGCCTCATGTTGTTGCCGCGCAGTTCATCGGCGAGCTTGGGGGTCGTGAGGTGCCAGCGCATCATGTGGCGGATGCTGCGGGAGGCGATCGTCTGGTTGTGGAGGGTGTGGTCGAGGCGGGCCGCGTAGACGGACCCCAGCCCCCGGGGGATCACGGACAGCAGGAGGAGCGGCAGCAGCACGGGGTGTACCACGGACAGGACGGACGCCACGGCGACCATGTCGATCAAGCCGCCGGTGAAGCCGAGCGCGTCTTGGAGCAGCATCGAGGAGCGCACGGATCCGGTCTCGGCGGCCTCGGAGCGCTCGGTGAAGTCCGGGGCGTCGTAAGCGGCGAGTTCGACGTCCATGTGGGCGTCGACCATGGCCAGGTCGGCCACGGTCGACATGCCGGGGGTCAGGCGGCGGGCGGCGCTGCCCGCGGCGATGGAGGCCAGAGCTCCGAGCGCGGTCATGGTCGCGGCGGTGATCAGCGGCCATGCGGCGGCCGAGACGCGCTGCTCGGCGGTGCCGTCGGCGAGGAGCGGGCCCATGGCCCGGGAGACCGCGGCGAGGGCGGCAGCGGTGCAGCTGCCCCTGAGGACCTGGGCCGCGACGAGCCAGACGAACGCAGTGGGGTTCACCGCCCAAGCGAGCTCGGCGGTCCGGGCGAGGGCGGAGGGTACGCGCCGGGCCATGTGCCCGAGCGAGAGCTGCTCCATGGTCTCGTTGTGTCGGCCCCAGGTGAAGGTGAACTCGGGTGGGGAGGGCGGGGCGGGGGCGGCCGCTTTCGGCTTCTCGGTCTGCTGCTGGGACATGGCGCTGCTCCTTCAACTCGGCTCTGGGCAAGGCAAGTTGCGCCGCTCGGCTGCACGAACGGGAGGGCTGATCACGGGGTCCGGGGAACTGGAGTGAGTGAGTACACAGCAGCCGTGGGGCCGGAGCAGCGGGATCTGGCCGTCCTGCCGTCGCCGCCGCGGGCCGGCCGCCGACTGCTCGTACCGGGCCCCTGTCGGGGTCCCCGCCACAGCACGGCGGCAAGGTTGGCCGGAACCGGCCGGTGAGAGGCCCCCCGGGCGGAAACACCCTTGCGGGCGGACGAACCCGGCTGCTTTCCGAGGCGGAAGCGGCTGTGCCCGGGTCCGGCGTTGGCGACCCGGCGACGACGATCCCGTCGGCCGGCGACATGGCCGTGCGCGCGCCCGACGACCCGGAGATGACCCTGATGAACTACAGCGCGCCCGCCGGCTCGGACGCCGCGACGGCCCTTGCGGCCCTGGCCGGGCTCAGCACAGGGCGTGGGTCTTCGAGGCGGGCGTACCGGGCGGGTGTGGTACCCACGATCCGCTTGAAGTGCCGGGTGAGGTGCGACTGGTCGTAGAAGCCGGCGCCGGTCGCCACGTCGGCCGGCGGTTGCCCGGCAAGCAGCAGTCGGCGGGCCAGGTCGACGCGGCGGGAGGTCACGTACTGGTGCGGTGCGATGCCGAACGCGCCGCTGAACGCGCGGACGAGGTGCGTCGGGTGGGCGTGCAGGAGACGCGCGGCCTCCTCCAGGGTGAGGGGTTCGAGGAGCCGTTCGTCGAGGAGTTCGCGCAGGGTCCGCGCCACACGGTGGTCCGGTCGGGTGCCGCGCCCGACCGCTTGGTCGACGCGCCCGGGGCGCAGGCGCGCGCGCAGGCGTTCGCTTACGAGGGCCAGGCGGCTCTCCGCCTCGAACGCGTCGCCCGGGTGGACGAGGGCCGTGTGCAGTTGCCCGACACGGGTGCGCAGGAGGGGGTCGGCAAGGTCCGGGCCGTCCACCGCGGGGCCGATGAGGCTCGCGTCGAGGTGGGTCATGTCGAGGTAGAGCACGCGTTTGCGGAAGCCGTCGGTGGTGGCGGGTGAGCCGTTGTGCGCGACCTGGGGCGGGAGGAGGCTGACGGTGTCGCCGGGGGTGGCGCGCTCGTGGCGGTCCAGGTCGTAGCGGACCGCGCCGTCATCGACGATGAGCAGCGTCCAGGCGTCGTGGACGTGCATGGGGTAGGTGTGCTCGGTGAAGTGCGCGTGGAGGACCTCCACGACACCCGCCACCGGCGGGCGCCAGGCCGAGGTCTCCCGCCGGGGCGTCATGCAAGGAACGTACAAGACCCGGGCGCAGGGCGCGGCGCAGTCTCGAAGCATGAGAATCATGAACGAGACCGACGCCGGTACCCGGACCGGAGCCGATGTGGACGGTGCGCCGGCGCCCGTCCGCTTCGACACCAAGATCGCCGTGGTGCTGCGGGACGACCTCGAAACCTGGCAGCGGCTCAACGTGACCGCGTTCCTGGTCAGCGGGCTCGGCGCGGTCGCCCCCGAGGTGATCGGCGAGCCGTACGCGGACGCCGACGGAACCGCCTACCTGCCGATGTTCCGCCAGCCCGTACTGGTCTTCCAGGCGACGAAGGAACACCTGACCGTCGCCCACGGCCGCGCCGTGAGCCGGGCGCTGCCGACCGCCGTGTTCACCTCGGACCTGTTCGGGACGGGCAACGACCGTGACAACCGGGCGGCCGTGCGGGCCGTGGGCGCCGCCCGGCTGGACCTGGTGGGGATGGCCGTGTACGGGCCGAGGAACGCCGTGGACAAGGTGCTCAAGGGCGCGCGGATGCACCCCTGATCCGGCGGCGCCGGGGAAGACTGTCAGGCTGGGTTGACACGGCGGGAGCGTCAACCCAGACTGACAGGCATGGAAACGGGAGATCTGACGGAACGTCTCAGGTCGCACGACCCCGCCGTGGGGCTGCGGGCGGTGGGCGCCCTGCACCGGCTTGCCGAGCAGGTGGAAGCGGCGGCGGTGGCGCGGGCCCGGCAGCAGGGATGGTCATGGGAGCAGATCGGGGACGCCCTCGGCGTGTCCCGACAGTCCGCACACGCCAAACACGGGAAGTGAGACGACGGTGTTCGAGAAGTTCACAGCGGGTGCCCGCACGGCCGTCACCCACGCATTGGAGGAAGCCCGGCTGCGCGGTGATCGCCGCGTCGGGACCGAGCACCTCCTCCTGGGCGTCCTCCACGAGCCCGGCTCGCCCGCCGTCCGGTGTCTCGGCGTCGGCCTCGACGACGCGCGGAGCGCACTCGCGGACCTGGACCGGTCGGCGCTGGCCGCGATCGGGATCGACGTCCGGGGTGTGGACCGGCCGCCCGTCCCCGCCTCGCGCAAGCGCACGCCCTTCACCTCCGGGGCCCGCTCGGTCCTGCCGCGCGCCCTCGGGGAGGTGAAGAGGACCGGCGGACGACGCCTCGGCGAGGAGCACCTACTGCTCGCGCTCCTCGCCGGTGAACGCACCGACCCGGTGGCGGAGTTGCTGGACCGGCTCGGCGTCGACCGCTCGGCCGCCCGCGAACGCCTCCGCGGAATGGACGCCGCCTAGAGCCGGTGCCACCCACTGACCTGCAGTGCGGCGGACGCCCCGACAACCCGGTTGTCGCGGCCGGTTGGCTCACATAAGATCGCCGACGTGAACACCGGACCGGCGATACGCCACACACGGACGGGCTACCCGGTGGAGGACTGATCCCTCCGCGGGTGCCGAGAAGGCACCCCCACGGTTCGGCACGCGGACCTCCTCGCGCTCCCGCGCGAGCGTTCCCTTTTCCGTGCCGAACACACCGAGGCCAACCGCATGACAGTCACGTTCAACCACACCATCATCGCCGCCGAGGATCGCGAGGAGTCGGCCCGCTTCTTCCGCGAGCTGCTGGAGCTTCCCGAGGCGCCGTCCTGGGGCCCGTTCACCAACATCCGGCTCCCCGACGGGGTGCTGCTCCAGTTCGCGGAGCCGCCGGTGGAGATCCAGATGCAGCACTACGCGTTCCTGGTCGACGACGAGCTGTTCGACCGGGCGTACCGCCGGCTCCGCGACCGCGACATCGAGCACTGGGCCGACCCCCACATGCGCCGCCCCGGCGAGACCAACACCGAGCACGGGGGCCGGGGCGTGTACTTCAAGGACCCCGCGGGTCACGCCATCGAGTTGCTCACCCGTCCGTACCTGTAGCCCGTGACCGGCAGCCCCCTGCCGGTGGCCGATCACCCGTCCGGCCGTCACTCCATGGCGGCCGGACGGCGCTTGCGTTCCTCCTGCGACCCGTCTTCCATGCGTGTCAGGAACACCCGGATGCGACCCGAAGGGTCCTGGGGACGGCTGCGCGGTCGCCGCGGAACACGTCCGTCGGCGGTTGGCGGAGCCCGGCTCCGGCCGCCCGGGGCAGGCGGCGGCCGCCCCTTTCCCCGGCCGTGTGATCATGGCCCGTCGGCACACCGCGCCTCATGGGGGGACCATGCGCACCCGGACCACCACTGCCACCACTGCCACCATCGGCGCCACCGCCGCCGCCGCGAGGGGCCTCGTCGCCGCACTCGCGGCCCTGCTCCTCCTCTCCGCTTGCACCGCACCGGGCGAGCCGCGGCACGGGGGCGCCGGCACGTCGACTCCCCCGCCCACACAGAGCGGCGGGTCCGCGAACGAGGGGTACCAGGGGCCCCGGCCACAGGACCAGAACCTGCTGGCCTGGACCGGTGACCCCAATGACGCGGGGCACGTCACCGCGCAGTCGGCCGCCGGGGTCGGCGGCCGGATCACCCTCGTACGGATCGTCCTGCGGGAGCGGATCACCTGGTCGAACATCTGGCTGGGGCTGGCCGGAGTCGACCAGAACGCCCAGCTCGCCAACTGCTACCTCGGCGTGTACGACGGCGCGGGCACCCTGCGCGGGGCGACCTCGGACATCTCTCCCCAGCTGATGGGCGAGGCGGTCGCCAAGCCGCTGCCCCTCGGCAACCCGTTCACCGCCGCCCCCGGGACCTACTTCATCGCCCTGCTGCTCAACGGCAACTGGGCGACCAACGCCCTCACCCTGAAATCCACGGGGGCGGGCATCTCGGTCAACGCCGGTCTGACGCCGCCGCAGCTCCGGTACAGCACCGTCCTGACCGGCCAGACCGCCTTGCCCGCGACCGTGAACCTCGCCGAGCAGTCCACCGGCATCATCAACACCGGCTGGGGCAGCCAGTGGTACGGGATCTCCTGAGCCGGTCGAGCGCCCCGTCCGGCGCACGGAGCAGTACGGGTACACATGTCCGAAGAACGGCCGGGGACCAGGCATTTCCCGGCTCTCGGCCGTGCCCCTTTGGCAAAGGGACAGTTACCGACATGTCTGTATTAGGCAACACGAGGCGATTTCGTGCCGTCCGGCCGCGTATGTGAGCCAAAGTATGGCTTCTCGGCCACATGCCGAGAACCGCTCGCAGCCCGCCCGGCTTGTTCGCACCCGGGGCGGGCCAACGTTGGAAGGGGCCATTGCCATGTCTGCTTCTCTCACTCCCCGCCGCCTCGTCGCCGCGTTCCTGGCCGCCGGCGCCCTGGTCGGCGCCGCCGCCCTGCCGGCCACCGCCGCCGGTGACCACGGGAACGGCCGCCACCTGCGCTCCGCGGTCGTCATCGGCTCCGTCCAGCACGAGAGCCACGCTCGCAACGATCGTTCCAACCACGCGCTGAACCAGGAATGGGTCGAGGTGAAGAACACCGGCCGACACGGGGTCGACCTGCGCGGCTACACCCTCACCGACCAGCAGGGCAACCGCTACCGCTTCGCGGGCCTGCGCCTGGCGGGCGGCCACAGCGTCAAGGTCCACACCGGTCAGGGCCGCAACACGCACACCGACGTCTACCAGAACCGCAGCCGGCAGATCTGGGACGCGCGCGACACCGCGACCCTGCGCGACGACCGCGGCCGTGTCATCGACACCGAGTCCTGGGGCGGCCGCCAGGGCCGCGGTCACCACAGCTGACCCAACCCGACCCGTCCGACCCGTCCGACCCATCCGCCCGTCACGTCTCTCGCCGACCGTGACGTGACCACCTCCCGGTACGGCGTGCCGCGGGATTCCGCCCGCGGCACGCCGTATCCGTGTGCCCGCGAGTAGGATCCCGCACGGGCGGGGACACCTCTGCGGCTCCTCCCTGCGGACCGACCGGACCGGTCACAGAGGGGAATTGACGTGATATCGACTCTGCCGCGCCGCACGCGGGGCGCCCTCGCCGTCACCATCGCCACCGGCGCCCTGCTCACCGTCTCCACGCCGGCCCGGGCGGCCGCGGCTCCGCCGGTCTCCGCCGCCGGCGCGTTCCTGATGGACGGCACCACCGGGGCGACGCTCAGCTCCAAGGCCGCCGACACCAAGCGCCAGATGGCGAGCACCACGAAGATCATGACGACGGTGGTGGTCACCACCCAGCCGAACCTGGACCTGGACCAGAGGGTCACCGTCAAGCAGGAGTACCTGGACTACGTGGTCCGCGAGGGCGCGAGCTCGGCCCACCTCAAGGCCGGCGCCCGACCGACGGTCCGTCAACTGCTGTACGCGTTGATGCTGCCGTCGGGCTGTGACGCGGCGTACGCGCTCGCCGACACCTTCGGTACGGGCGCGACCACGAAGGCCCGCACGGCGAGCTTCATCGCGAAGATGAACGCCAAGGCGAAGTCGTTGGGCCTGGGCAACACCGTGTACGACTCCTTCGACGGCATCTCGCCGACGGGCAACAACCTCACCACCCCGCGCGACCTCGCGAAGCTCACCAAATACGCGATGGGCGGCAGCACGTTCCGGACGCTGGTGAAGACCACGTCCATCAGCACCGGCGCCACCTCCACCAGCGCGACGTGGTCGAACAGCAACCTGCTGATCCAGCCGCGCCCGACCGGGTACGCGTACCCGGGTGCGATCGGTGTCAAAACCGGCACCGGCACGGCGGCGGGCAAGTGCCTCGTCTTCTCCGTGACCCGCAACGGCAAGACGATCATCGGTGTGCTGTTGAACGACGAGGAGCGGTACGCGGACTCGATGGCGCTCTCCGACTGGGCCTTGGGCCCGGCCGCCGGTTCCAAGACCGCCCTCCGGCGCAGCGCCACGGAGCCGATCCCGGACGTCCTCGACTGACGGCGCCACGGGACGGCGCCCACGGCCGCGCTGACGCCGGCGAACGTGCCGACGTGAAGAGACGACGACGTGAGGCGGATACCCCGTATCCGCCTCACGTGCGAGAGGGGTCGGGTCGGGGTCAGCGGTCGTCGAGTCGGGCGCTGACCAGGTACGCCGCCTCCTCCGACAGCCGTGTGCGCCGCTCCTCCTGCGACTCGGCGCCCAGCGCGAGGCGCAACGCCAGTTCGGTGCGCAGCATCGTCGTCCGGGGCACCGGAACCCGCTGCCCGGGCTTCTCCGTGAACGGCTGTAGTTCCACCGCGGCCGCTTGCGCCTCGTCCGAGCCGCTGCGTCGCAGGGACAGGAACACACGGGCGAGCCAGTCGGCGGGAATCGTCACCATGGAATCGGTCATGCCCCTGCAACGATCGAAACCCCTCACAGGTCAGTCCCTTCCGGCGGGAGCCGGAGCGGTAGTGCAGGGGCGCTCCTGAGGTCCTCCATCGCGGCGCGAGTCGCGATCGAGGCCGGCAACAGTCGGGGCTGGGACCGTGTCGAAGACGACGCGGACCGGAGCCACCCCGGGCCGGGGGCACTGCGGTGCCGCTGCCGACGGCGCTCTCCCGTCCGTGCGTTCGGCCCGACCGTCGGGGCCGCGACAAGAGGGGTCCGGGAAACCGCGGGCGAACGTTCCGGACCGAGGAGAGGGGTTTGATGTGGCCAAGATCGTTCTGGTATCCGGCAGCACGCGCCGGGACTCGCTGAACACCGCTGTGCTGACGACCGTGCGCCACATCCTGGCGGAGCTGCCCGGTGACCACGAAGCCGTGACGCTGTCCGTGGCCGGACTGCCGTTCTACGAGGCCGGTCTGGAGCATGCCGACGGCTCACCCGAGGTACGCGCGGCCAAGGAACAGGTCGCCGGCGCGGACGCGCTGTTCATCAGCACCCCCTCCTACAACGGCGAGATGCCCGGCGCGCTCAAGAACGCGCTGGACTGGCTGTCCCGGCCGGGCGGCCGGAGCCCGCTCACCGGCAAGGTGACGGCCGTGACCAGCGCCTCCCCCGGAGCACGCGGCGGGATCGACGCGCAGCCCGGCCTGGTCGGCGTACTCGGTCGCTGCGGCGCCCGGGTCGTCGAGCACGAGCCGGTCGCCCTCGGCGGCGCCCGCCCGCCGGCCGGCGCGGACGGCCGCTACACGGACCCGGACATCGTGGGCCGCCTGGAAAGCCTGACCCGCGCCGTCCTCACCGAACTCAGCCGGCTCGACGAGCGGGCCGAG
Organism: Streptomyces sp. NPDC058279; assembly: GCF_042881255.1. NCBI lineage: Bacteria > Bacillati > Actinomycetota > Actinomycetes > Kitasatosporales > Streptomycetaceae > Streptomyces > Streptomyces sp. NPDC058279. Next base: position 448,900 of record NZ_JBHVYA010000001.1, read on the forward strand.
GTGCTGGTCTGATGGCGACGACCGACCGACCCGGCCTCCTGCGGATCATGAAGGAAGACCTGGACGTGGTGGTGGCCCGCGACCCGTCCATGCGCAACCGCCGCGAAGCCCTCCTGCACGCGGCGCTGCCCGCCCTGTGGGCCCACCGGATCGCGCACCGGCTGCACCGGCGCGGCCTGCGGTTCCTCGCACGGACCATCGCCTGGTACGCCCGCCGCGGCACCGCCGTGGAGATCCACCCCGGCGCGGTGCTCGGCCGGCGGGTGTTCATCGACCACGGCGCGGCCGTCGTGATCGGCGAGACCGCCGTGATCGGGGACGACGTGACCATCTACCACCAGGTCACGCTGGGCGCGGTGGGCTGGTGGAGCGACAACGACCGGCCCGCGGGGGAACGGCGCCATCCCGTGGTGGGCCACCACGTCGTGCTCGGTACGAACGCGACCGTGCTGGGCCCCGTCACCATCGGCGACCACGCCGTCATCGGAGCGCAGGCCCTGGTCAACAAGGACGTGCCGCCGGGAGCACGGGTCCTCGCCGCGACCGCCGTGATCAAGGCGGTCGGCAAGGCTCCGCAGCCCATGGAGGACCTGTACGCCGTCACCGCCTCGGCCGGCTCCTGGTAGTCCGCGCCCTTCCCGTCCCGCGGATCCCGCACCGACCGGCGGGTTCCCCCCGCGCGGACCGTACCGCGACCGTACCGGCGCACGACGCGCCGTACGACCGACCGACACACATCGCCCCACCGAACGACTTGTGAGGAACAGACGTGGAAAGCCGCCGGAAGCGCAACATAGCCGACAGCATCGAGGACTTGATCGGCTCGACCCCACTGATCCGCCTGCGCTTCGACGACACGGCCCCGGGCACCGAGGTGCTCGCGAAACTGGAATCGGCCAACCCGATGTCCACCAGCAAGGACCGGGCCGCCCTGTACATGCTGCGCGCCGCGGAACTGCGCGGTGACCTGAGCCCGGGCAACGGCACCGTCATCGAGGCGACGTCAGGCAACACCGGCATCTCGCTGGCCGCGCTCTGCGCCGCCCGCGGCTACCGCTGCGTGATCGTGCTGCCCGACAGCGCCACCGCCGAGCGGGTGTCGCTGCTCAAGGCGCTGGGCGCGGAGGTGGTGCAGACCCCGCGCGACAGCGGCTACGCCGGTGCGATCACCAAGGCCGAGGAACTGCACGCGGCGACGCCGGGCTCCTGGTTCCCCTGCCAGCACGACAACCCCGACAACGTCCGGGCCCACTACGAGACCACCGGTCCGGAGATCTGGACCGACACCGCGGGCCGCATCGACGTCCTGGTCTGCGGTGTGGGCACGGGCGGCACCCTCAGCGGCATCGCGCGGTACCTGAAGGAACAGAATCCGGGGATCCGCGTCGTCGCGGTCGAGCCGGAGAACTCCCCCGTGCTGTCCCAGGGCGTCGGCGGCCTGCACCGGATTCCGGGTCTCAACGGCGGCTTCGTCGCCCCCACCACCGATGTCGATCTGATCGACAGTGTCGTCACGGTCTCCGACGAGGACGCCATGCGCGCCGCCCGCGCCCTCGCCCGCCGCCAGGGCGTCTTCGCCGGGGTCTCCTCCGGTGCCGTCGCCCACGCCTGCGCCCGGCTGGCCGCGCACCCCGACTACATCGGGGCCACGATCGTCACGGTCCTCCCCGATACGGGCGAGCGCTACCTCAGCCTGTGGAGCGAGAGCGACGCGCCCGCCGCCCGCGCCGTCGAACAGCCCGTGACCCGGCCCGGCGAGCAGAGCGCCGCCCGAGCCGCCGAGCAGGCCGCCGCCCTCATCATCAAGCCCTGACCGAGCCCGACCGGGCCCACCGCGCCGTCGCACCGTCCGACGCCCGACTCCCCCACTCCGCAAAGGAATCCGACATGCCGGTGATCACCGTCGACTGGTGGCGGGGCAACGACCGTGCTCCGCGCGCCGAGCTGGTCCGCGCAACGACCGGAGGCCGATCATGAACTTCCGTGACCTGCACCCGAACATCAAGCTGAGGATGGGCGTCGGCTTCGTCCAACGGCTGCTCGGGATCATGCTGATGCCGCTGATGGTCATCCACCTGGCCACCCTGTACGGCGCCGCCGCGGCCGGCGTGCTCACCCTGATCGTCGCGGCGGCGGGCATCGCCAGCAACTTCCTCGGCGGCCACCTCGCCGACGTCCACGGCCGCAGGCCGCTGATGGTGGCGGGCGAGGTCGGGGCGGCCCTCACATTCGGGCTGCTCGCCCTGGCCAACTCGCCCTGGTGGCAGTCGGGAGCCGTGACGTTCGTCCTCTTCCTGCTCAACACCTGCCTGGCGAGCGCGGCCACTCCGGCGGCCGAGGCGATGATGATCGACGTCTCCACCCCGGAGAACCGGAACTTCGTCTACACGGTCAACTACTGGTCGATCAACCTGGCGTTCACCGCCGGCGCCCTCATCGGCGGCTTCTTCTACGGCGATCACTTCACCCTGCTGCTGACCGCCGCCGCGGTGCTCTCCGCGGCGACCGCCCTGGTCACCTGGTGGTGGATCGCGGAGAGCGCCCCGGAGTCCGCCAAGGAGCAGGCGGCCGGCATCCCGGCCATGCTCCGCGGCTACCTCGCGGTCTCCCGCGACCGGGTGTTCCTGCGGCTCCTGGCCGCGGCGACGTTCAGCCGGGCCATCGAGGTGCAGATCGGCTACTACATCGCCGTCCGGCTCGCCGACGACTTCCCCAAGCAGGCGCTGGCCGGCCTGGACCGCTGGTTCCCCGCGGTGGACGGCGTCGCGATGCTCGGCATCCTGCGGGCCGTCAACACCGCGCTGATCGTCGTGTTCGCGCTCTTCGCGGGCAGCATGTTCCGCCGACTGTCCGACCGGGTCCGGCTGTACGCGGGCCTCACCGTGTTCACGGCCGGCTACATGGTCCTCGCCGTCAGCAACAGCGGCTGGCTGCTGATCGCCGCCGCGGTCCTGCTGACGGTGGGCGAGATCGCCAACGTCCCGGTCAAGCAGGCGCTGCTGGCCGACCTCGTCGACCCGGCCGCCCGCACCAAGTACCTGGCCGCCTACGGCCTCAACGCCCGCGTCGGCCTGCTCATCGGCTCGCTCTGCGTGACCGTCGGAGCCTTCCTCTCCCCGGTCGGCATGAGCCTGCTGTACGCGGTCTTCGGCCTGGGCGCCATCCTCGTCTACCGCTCCCTGCTGCCGCTGCGCGAGGCTCGCCAGGCGGCGGTGGCCGCCGCGGAGCAGGACACCGCCGAAGCGGAACCGGCCCGGCCGGTCGCCGCCTCGGCCCCGAACGGAGCCACGTCATGACCCGTCCCCCGACCCCCGGCCACCTCCTGATGGTGATGCCGTACGAACAGCTCGTCCGCAAGGCGGTGGAGGCAGGCTTCCGGGTCTGGTCCATCTGGGACCCGGCGCTCAGGCCGGCCGCCTACCTCGACCAGGTCGCGGCCCACTCCGAGGAACTGGCCCTCGTCGACTTCGAGGACGAGGCCGCGCTCCGCGCGCTGGTGGCGCGGATGGCGAAGGAGCACGACGTCCGGCACGTCCTGCACCTGGGCAGCGAGTCCAGCATGGCCCCGGTGGTCGCCGAGGCCGAGGCCCTGGGCCTGTCGCCGAACAGCGCCGAATCCGTCCGGCTGCTCAACGACAAGAACGCGATGCGCCGGCTGCTCAACGCCAACGGCGTCTCCGTGGTCCGCGCCCGGGAAGCCGCGACGCTCGGCGAAGTGGAGCCGCTGCTCGCCGAGTTCGGCCTGCCGGCCGTGGTCAAGCCGGCCAACTCGGCGGGCAGCCGCGGGATCGGGCTCGTCCGCACGGCCCCGGACCTGGCGGAGTGGACCGAACGCGTCAAGTCGGCCGGAATCGAAGGCCCGTACATCATCGAGGACTTCCTGGAGGGCCCCGAGTTCAGCGTCGAGACGCTGACCGTCGGCGGCCGGCACGAGATCGTCGGGATCACGGCGAAGCAGACCAGTGGACCGCCCGGATTCGTGGAGACGGGGCACGTCCACCCGGCGCCGCTGCCCGCCGTCGACGCGGCCGCGATCCGTTCCACCGTGACCGCCCTGCTCGACCTGGCCGGCTACGCGTTCGGTCCGGCGCACACCGAGGTGATCCTCACTCCCGCGGGTCCGCGCATCGTGGAGTCGCAGGCCCGCCTCGGCGGCGACAAGATCCCGCTGCTCGTGGAGGTGGCCACCGGCCTCGATCTCGAAGCGGCGATCTTCCGGGCCCTGGCGGGCGAGGACGTCAGGACGCCCGCGCCCCGGCGCTACGCCTCCGTCGGCTTCTTCCGACTGCCCCCCGGGCGTCTGGAATCCGTGGCGGGTCTGGCGGAACTGTGCGCCGAGGAGCACGTGCACGGCGTGCACTTCCCCTACCGGCCCGGTGACGTCCTGCCGCGCACCACCGACTCCGGCACCCGGCACGGTTACGCGGTCGTCGACGCCGCGAGCCCCGCCGAGGCCGCCGAACGGATCGGGGCGGCCTTCGCCACGCTGCGCACCACGATCACCCCCAGCACCCCGAGCACCCCGAGCACCCCCAGCACCTCCGGCACGAAGGAAGCCCTGTCATGAGCGCGAGGACCGCGACGACCGCAGCCGCCCCACCCGTGACGCCTGCCGCCGAACGGACGATGCTGTTGGTCGGTGGAACCGACCAGCACCTCGAACGCGCGAAGGCCCTCGGGGTCCGCGTGGTGCTGCTCCAACACCCCGACAAGATCAACCCCTTCCAGACCGGGCTGGCCGACGTCCTGCTGATGGTCGACTACACCGACTGGGACACCGTACGGCCGCTGGCCGAGGCCGCCCGTGAGGTGTGGGGGTTCGACGTGATCGTCTCGCTCACCGAGGGCGGTCTCGACATGGCGGCCCGGCTCAACGACCACTTCGGCTTCCCGGGCACCCGGCCCGAGGTGAGCCGTCGGATGCGCGACAAATACCTGATGCGCCGCCACCTGGCGGAGCACGGCAGGCTCTCCATCCACTGGGACCGCGTCACCGACCGCGCCTCACTGGAGACCTTCGCCCTGAAGGCGGGCTTCCCCTTCATCGTCAAGCCGACGGACGCGACCGCGAGCTTCGGCCTGATCCGGGTCGGCGGCCCCGCCGACCTGGAGGCGGCGTGGCAGCGCGTCGAGGAACTGCGCGGCCGGCGCACCGACCGCGGCTCGACCCTGTTCACGGTGCGCGAGTTCCTGATGGAGTCCTACCTCGACGGCCCCGAGTTCAGCGTGGAGGGGTTCAGTTTCGGCGGTCGCCACGTGGTGGTCGCGGTGACCGAGAAGCTCGTCGACGACACGCACTTCGCGGAGCTGGGGCACGCCCTGCCCGCGCGGCTGACGCCGCAGGCGTACGACCGGGTGACCACCGCGGTCGCGGACTTCCTCGACACCATGGGCATCACCGACGGGCCGAGCCACACGGAGTTGCGCCTGACCTCGCGCGGACCCGTCGTCATCGAGTCCCACAACCGGGTCGGCGGCGGCCACATCAACGAACTCGTCGAGGCCGCCTACGGGATCGACCTGCTCTGGTACGGCGTCGCCTGGCCGCTGGGCCTGGTGGAGGAGTTGCCGGAACCCCCGATGGCCCGCGCGGGCGCCTGCACCCGCTTCGTGCTCCGCGATCCGGGAACGGTCACGGCCGTGTCGGGCGTGGCGGAGGTCGCGGCCCGACCGGACGTGCTGGCCGTGGAGGTCTCCGTACGCCCGGGCGACGAGGTCCGCCCGCTGCGGGACAACTGGGACCGGCTCGGCTTCGCCGCGGTGACGGCAGCCGACACCGATGCCGCCATCGCCCTGTGTGAACGGCTGACCTCGGAGATCCGCATCGACGTGACCCCCACGCAGGCGCCCGCCGCGCAGCTGATGGAGGTGGCGGCGTGACCGCGCTCGTCCTGCACCGGTTCCCGCTGGAGCCCTTCCCGTACGACCGGTGGCTGGCGGAGCTCGACGGCGGCGTGGTGCTGATCGCCGCCCGGGACAAGATCCTGGGAGGCCGCGAGCAGGTCCCCGACGGCCCCGGCGGCTACCGGCACCTGGAGATCATCGACACCTTCGACGACGAGGACCTCGTCGACCGGCTCGCCGTCGACCTGGTCCAGGAGTACGGGATCACGCACGTCATCGCCCACCACGAGGCGGACCTGATCCGGGCCGCTGCGCTCCGGGAGAAGTTCGGCCTGCCCGGCCAACTGCCCGACGAGGTGCTGCCCTTCCGGGACAAGGTGCTGATGAAGCGGAAGCTGGCGGCGGCGGGCATCGCCGTCGCCCCGCACACGCTGCCCGGGACGGCGCGGGAGGCGCGGGCCTTCGCCTCGGCGCACGGCCTGCCGCTCGTCTTCAAGGCGCGCGACGGCTTCGGCTCCGTCGGGCTGCGGATCGTACGGACCGCGGAGGAGCTGGAGGGGTACCTGGCCGAGTCCTTCACACCGGGCGCCGCGCCCCGCGAGGACCTGCTGCTGGAGGCGTACGTCCCGGGCCGGATGTGCCACGTGGACGGCGTGGTGGCGGGCGGCCGTACGGTCATGGCCTGGCCGTCGCAGTACCAGTACGAGCTGTCGTCTTTCCAGGCCGACAGCGGGGCCCGGGTGGACCTCACCCTGGACCCCTCCGACCCGCTGACGCCGCGGCTGCTGGAGCTGGCGGAGGAGGCGCTCGCGGCACTGGGCGGACCGGCCGACTTCGCCTTCCACGCGGAGGTGTTCCACACGCCCGACGACCGGCTGGTGGTCTGCGAGGTCGCGGCCCGACCGGCGGGGGCGCGGATCCGGGAGGTGCTGACCGCCGTCTTCGGGGTGCACCCCGTGGAGCTGGCGTCGCGGGCGCACACGGGCCTGCGGCTCGCCGGGCTCGGCGAGCGCCGCCCGGACGGCGCGTTCGGGCGGTTGGAACCGGTCCGGATGGCGGGACAGGTCCTGATGATGAAGCGACCGGGCACGGTGCGCGGCATCCCCGCGACGCCCGAGGAGCCGTGGGTGGAGTTCTACGGCGTCTTCGCGGAGCCGGGCGAGGTCCTCGCCGAGGCCGCCCTGTCCTCGGACTTCCTCGCCGCGGCGGTGCTGTCGGCGGCGACGCGGGAGGAGTGCGAGAAGCGACTGCGGGCGTTGGGCGCCCGGTTCGAGTCGGAGATCGTGATCGACTGAGCCGCGCGCGGGCCGCCCCGCGTCGGAACCGGCGCGCGGCCCGGCGCCACCGGCCCCTGCTCGACGGGGGCCGGTGGTCCTCCTCCATCGCACTGTTCGATAAGGTCCGGGGTCGCATGGGACCGATCGAGGAGTGCTTGTATGACCAGCGGAACGTCTTCGGTCCCCAGTCTCGCGACGGAGCCGGGTGTCGGGTTCGAGGGAGACGAGCGGATCACCCGTATCCGCAGGCGTCTGGAGCGGCTCATCGGCATCGCCGCTACCGAGGGCAACAGCGTGAGCCCGCTGCGCAACGGCGACGAGATCTTCGCCGCGATGCTCTCCGCGATCGAGGGAGCCCGCCACACGGTCGACATGATGACGTTCGTCTACTGGCGCGGGGACATCGCCCGCCGGTTCGCCGGGGCGCTGGCCGGCCGCGCCCGCGCCGGCCTGCGGGTGCGGCTGCTGCTGGACGGGTTCGGCAGCCGGCTCATAGAACCCGAGCTCCTGGCGGAGATGGACGCCGCGGGCGTCCAGGTCGCCTGGTTCCGCAAGCCCCTCTACCTGTCCCCGCTCAAGCAGAACCACCGCTGCCACCGCAAGGTGCTGGTGGTGGACGAGCGGACCGCCTTCACCGGCGGTGTCGGCATCGCGGAGGAGTGGTGCGGTGACGCCCGCAACGAACGGGAGTGGCGTGACACGCACGTGGAGGTGCGGGGCCCGGCGGTCGACGGCATCGCCGCCGCGTTCGCCCAGAACTGGGCGGAGTGTCACACGGAGCTGTTCGACGACCGGGACCGCTTCGTCGGCCACGAACCGGCGGGCGACGCGATCGTGCAGGTCGTGCGCGGTTCGGCCAGCTTCGGCTGGCAGGACATGCAGACCCTGATCCGCGTCGTCCTGGAGTCGGCCGAGGAGCGGGTGCGGCTGGCGACGGCGTACTTCGCGCCCGACACGTACTTCGTCGACCTGCTGTGCGCGACGGCGCGTCGCGGCGTGCGGGTCCAGATCCTGCTGCCCGGCCCGCACACCGACAAGCGGGTGTGCCGGCTGGCGGGTCAGCGCCACTACGAGGCGCTGACCGCCGCCGGAGTGGAGATCTTCGAGTACCAGCCGACCATGATGCACGCGAAGGTCATCACCATGGACGGCGTCGTGTCGCTGATCGGCTCCACCAATTTCAACCGGCGCTCCCTCGACCACGACGAGGAGGTCATGCTCGCCGTCATGGACCGGGGCTTCACCGCCGTGCTCGACGCGCACTACGACACCGACCTCGAGGTCAGTGACGCCATCCGTCCCGGCCGGTGGAAGAAGCGCCCGCTCGGGCAGCGCGCACGCGAGGCCGCAGTGGTGCCGATCCGCCGCTACCTCTGACGGGCACACCGCCGACCGCCGGCGCGGGCCGGGCAGTGCGCGCCGGATCGGACCCGGTCAGCCTCGGTCGGAGTCGCCGCCCCGCGCGTGGTCGCCGGAGCGCCGCTGGGCGCCGGTGCTCGGGGAGAGCGCGTCGGCCGCCTCTCCCGGCTCGCCGTCCGCGAGCTCGTCCTGGGGGCCGCGCTCGGCCCGTTCGGCTTCCCGTCGTGCTTCCTCGTCACCGGCCTCACCCGGAGCGTGGGACGGGGTGGTGCGCGGCGGCTCGTTCCGTTCGCGATCGGTCATGGTCGCATCCTTTCCTCTCCACCGGCCGGCGAGCGCGTCGGTGGGCGTAACCCCGCCTACCCGGTCGCGGGCGTCCCAAGCCGGTCGACGGAGTCCCGAGATCGCGTACGGACGCGTACGTCCCCTGAGCAGCCGTCCTGGTCGCGTCCCGGCTCACGGACGCCTGTACGCGCCGATCACCGTGATCGCGGTGGTCGTGGGCCTGGCGTACGCCGACCGGGCGGCCCGGCCCCGGCGGGCCGCCGACTTCGCGGGGCGGTCCGCCGGGGCCGGGCCGGGCGTCAGCCGCGCGCGGCGAACGCCTTCGTGAAGGCGAGCGGGGCCTGGGTGATCGAGGAGCAGGTGGGGTCGGCGAAGTTCTTCGCGCCGCCGGCGCACTGCCGGTCGCGGGCTCCGGACCACATCGCGAGCCGGCCGATGCCCTTGGAGCGGGCGAAGGTGGCCAGTTGCGTTGCGTCCTCGACCGTGAAGACCTCGGTGGCGACGTCGTTGACGCCGATCATCGGGGTCACGGCCACCGTCTTCCACGCCGCGGCGTCGGAGAGGCCGAGAACGCCCTTGATCTGCGCCTGGGTCGCGGTGGCGGCCTGGATGGCGTACCCGCCCATGTCCCCGGCGTACGCGGGTCCGTAGTCCATGGCCATGATGTTGACGGCGGAGATCGCCACCCCGCCCCGCCGGGCGTTGGCGAGCAGGTCGAGGCCCGCCTGGGTGAGGCCCTCGGGCATCACCGGGAGGGTGAAGGAGACGTCGAGTCCGGGGTGGCTCTTCTGCAACTGGGCTATGGCCTGCGCCCTGCGGGTATTCGCGGCCGTGTCGGGCAGGGCGCCGCCCTCGATGTCGAAGTCGACCTTCGTCAACCCGTACGCGTCGACGACCTTCCCGTAGGCGGCGGCGAGGCCGGTGGCGGAGTCGCACGCCAGGGCGAGCTCGGAGCCGGCGGCGCCGCCGAACGACACCCGTACGTCACCGCCCTTTGCGCGCAGCGCGGGGAGTTGGGAGGCGACGCGGTCGTCGCCGAGGGCGGTGGTCCCGCCCCACAGGGGGGTGCAGCCGCCGCCGGAGGTGACGAAGGCGAGGTTGAACTCCTTGACCCCGGTCGTCGCGGCGGTGTCCAGGAGGTCGTAGGCCGGGTAGAGCGAGGTGTCGACGTACGGCGCGAATCCGGCGGAAGTGGTGTTGCCGCCTCCCGTTCCGCCCCCGGTGCCGCCGGTGGGGGCCGATGTGGAAGGGGTCGGAGCGGTGGGCTTCGTCGTGTGCCCGGCCGTGGGGTGGGAGGTGGGTTCGGTGGACGGGGCCGGGGTCGGCGCGGCGGTGGGGCGCGTGGTCGGCCGCCCGCCGGGGGCCGGGGTGGAGCCGGTGCCCGGGGAACACTTCTCCTTGTTGATGAGGCAGCCCGTGGGATCGCCGGCGCCGCCGGTCGCGGAGGTGACGAACCCGACCGTCAGGGAGGCGCCGGGGGCGAGTCCCGCGGTGTCCCAGCGGGGCGGCTTGACCGTGACGTGCCGGCCGCTGACGCTCTGTTCGCCGTTCCAGAGGGAGGCGAGGGCGGTGCCCTCCGGCAGGTCGAATTCGAGGGTCCAGTCGCCCAGGGCCTTCCCCGTCCGGTTGGTGATGACGTACTGCCCGGTGTAACCGGTGGTCCAACTGCTCGACTTGGTGAACACCGCGCCGATCGAGGCCGCTTGGGCGGTACCGGTCAGGGCGACGGCGGTCGCGCCGACGGCCGCCGCGACGGCGAGGGCCGCCGCCGCCTTCGCCTTGGTGCTCGGGGTGCGGCGATGGGAATTGCCAGCCATGGAGGACCTGCTTCTGCGTGGGGATGAGGGATCGACCAGCACGCTAGCGACCACGAAACGGACAAACGTGCGGTTCGTGCCGCCGGCCGGAGAGCTTGAGACGGCCTTAAGGAAGAGATCGGGGACGGTTAATGACCGGACTGTCGGTGCCGGCCGGCAGGATCGACGGCATGACGACTGCGCTTCCCATCGACAGCGAACGGGCCGTCCGCGGCGGCGGAACGGGTGGTCCGGAGGCGGGCGGGGCCGGGTGAACCGGCCGACGCACGGCGCGCTGCACCACGTCGAGATCTGGGTGCCCGACCTCGCCCGGGCCGTGGACTCGTTCGGCCGGCTGTTGGCGGCCCTGGGGTACACGCCGTTCCAGAGCTGGAGCAACGGACGGAGTTGGCGGCTCGGCGCGGTCTACCTCGTCTTCGAGGAGTCGCCGGCCCTGACCGCCGTCCACCACGACCGTCGCCGCCCCGGGCTGAACCATCTGGCGTTCCACGTCGAGGACGCCGCGGCGGTGGACGAACTGGCGGCCGATGCGGTGCGACACGGCTGGCGGCTGATGTTCGGCGACCGGCACCCGTACGCCGGTGGCGCGGGGCACTACGCGGCCTACCTGGAGAACGAGGACGGCTTCGAGGTCGAACTGGTCGCGATCCCCTGATCCCGGCTCGGCGTCTGAATCCCGGCTCGCCGACCGATCCCGGCTCGGCGTCGTCACCCGGATGCGGGGTCCGCCCGCATGGGGGAAGCTGGCAGAGCGGCGACTGACCGCCGAGAGCGACGGGCGAGGAGGCCACGTGGACGGTTCAGGACACGGCGGGCGGGCCCGCGGGCGCCGGCCCGGAGCGCGGACGGCCGGCCTGCTCTGTACGGCGGCGGCTCTCGCGGCGACCGCCGTTCCGGCCTCCGCACGGCCGGCCCCCACCACGGTGGCCGATCCGCCGGCCGATCCGGTGGTGGTCGTCGACTGCTTCTCCAAGGCCCAGGTACGCCCCGAGGAGTACCTGCTGGCCTGCGGCGACGGCAACAACAACCTCGTCCGGCTCCGCTGGGAGACCTGGGGGCCGCGCGTCGCGACGGCTACGGGAACCGACATGGTCAACGACTGCCGCCCGTACTGCGCGGCGGGCCGCTTCCACGCCTATCCGGTGACCGTGACCCTCGGGAAGCCGGAACCGTGGCCCGACCGTCCCGGTGTGCGGCGCTTCACCACCATCCGGCTGCTCTACACCCACACCGCGCCGGCCCCGGTCCCCAAGGACGTGACCCTCAAGCTCGTCTACTGACCCCGGGGCCCGTGCGGCGGGCCGCCGCCGCGTCCGTGACGTCGAGGAACACCCGGTCGAGTTCGGGCCAGCGTTCCTGGAGTTCGGTGCGGACGCGGACCATCGCGTCCTCGACGGTCTCGCTGTCGTAGCCGGCCGTCAGGTCGATGCCGGCGGCCAGGAGCGCGGAGTCGGGCCCGAGGCGCATCGTGAGCAGGGATGTCACCGCGTCGATCTCCGGCTGGCCTTCGAGCAGGGCGCGGACCTCGCGCTGCAGGCCGGGGTCGACCGCCTCGCCGATCAGCTGGGTCCGGGCTTGCTTGCCGAGCACGTAGGCGACGTAGACCAGCAGGACGCCGATCAGGACGGAGGCGCCCGCCTCGTAGGCCACCTCGCCCGTCACCATGTGCAACGCCATGCCCGCCATGGCGAGGACGACGCCCAGGCAGGCCGTGCTGTCCTCCGCCAGGACGGTGCGGAGGGCGGGATCGCGCCCCGCCCGTACCTCCGCCGCCATGCCGCGCCCGGCGGCGCGTGCCGCGCGACGCACCTGGAGGACGGCCCGCATGAGGGAGACGCTTTCCGCGAGGAGCGCCACGAAGAGCACGATCAGGCCGATCACGTACCCGCTGTGCGATTCGTCGCCGCCGGAGCGGAAGGCCTCCACCCCTTGGAAGACCGAGAAGCAGCCGCCGGTGACGAAGATGCCGACGGCGGCGAGCAGCGACCAGAAGAAGCGTTCCTTGCCGTAGCCGAAGGGGTGGCGGGTGTCGGCGGGACGTCGGCTGCGCTTGACCGACGCGAGCAGGAAGACCTCGTTGATGGAGTCGGCGACGGAGTGCGCCGCCTCCGAGAGCAGGGCGGGTGAGCCGGCGATCACGCCACCGATGGCCTTGGCGACGCAGATGGCGAGGTTGGCCGCGAGGGCCACCCACACCGTGAGCCGCGTTTCGCCGTCCTGTCCGCCGCCCTGTCCGCCGGCCTGCCCGCCGCCCTGTTGCGCCGGGTGCTCGGGCCCGGTGGTCCGGGCGGTCCCGTCTGCGGTCATCCGCGTACCACGGCGCGTACGTTCTCGACGCTGCCGCAGTCCGCGGCCAGGTGCCGCTCGCGTGCACGCAGGAAGGCCGCCCCCAGTTCGGCGCGCCGTTCGTCGGGCACGCTCTCCCGGGCGCCGTTGAGGATCGTCCGCTCCTCCTCGTCGATGTGGTGGGAGACCGCCTTGGCCAGTTCCTCCAGGCGCTCGTCCCACTCGTCCGAACCGACCTCGGAGACTTCGAGCAACGCCAGCAGAGCCTCGTTCCCCTCGGCGTGCTCCTCGGAGCCGTGGTCCACCTCTTCGTCGTCGACCCCCTTGAACCGCTTGAGCGCGCCGTACACCTCGGCTTCCTCGGCCTCGCCGTGCGCGATGAGCAGCGCGGAGAACTCGCGCAGGGCGGCGGCCCGGTCGGCTTCCACGCTCCGCATCCGACGGAAGAGGTCCTCCATGCGCCGGTGGTCTTCGAGGATCACCGCGACGACGTCCTGTTCCACTGCCATTGGTCCACTCCTGCTCACTACGCGCCGTGTCGTCCGGGCCGCGGGGAGGGCGTCGCCGCCCCCTCCCGACCGCCGGGCCCGGCGGTCTGTCTCCGGTTGGTCACCTTCGGGGGTGCTCGCTGCGGGAGAATTCAAACGTGGCGGGTACCGGGCAGCGCCGGCCGGCCGCTCCGGCCGCAGCGCTCAGCCGGCGCAGGAGGGGCAGAGGCCGCGGTAGGTGACGTCGGCGCCGGAGAGGGTGAAGTCGAACCGCTCGTCGGCCGGGAGGTGGGTGAGCGGATCGCCGACGGGGTGGACATCGCGGATGAGGCCACAGCCCGAGCAGACCAAGTGCTGGTGCGGCCGACGGGCGTTGGGGTCGTAGCGTTTCGCGCGGCCGTCGGTGGAGACCTCCATGACCTCGCCCAGCGCGACGAGTTCGCCCAGGGCGTTGTAGACGGTGGCCCGGGAGATCTCCGGCAGGAGCCGTACCGCGCGGGCGTGCACCTCGTCGGCGGTGAGGTGGACGTGGTCGCCGTCGAGTACCTCCGCAACGACCCGTCGCTGGGCGGTCATTCGCCAACCACGGCCTCGCAGTCGTTCCAGCAGGTCACTCATGTCGGCTCACCCTTCTGGACCGGCCTTCCGGTCCGGCGGGACCCCTCGAATCCCGCTCGTGAAGGCGCGGAATCCGGTTGGATACGGGCTTGGTGTGCTTCTTGACTTGGATTGCGTCCATCGTAGGATCGGTTCCGTTGCCGGCCAAGGGACAGGAAGATTCCACAACGGCAGGAGACGAAGACGTGAGCGGCCACCGCCGGGGCACCGCGCGGCGGTGCCGACGTGCGCGTGGCGGCGGCCCCGCGTCCCCCTGCCGGAGACCCTCCGGACGGTGACCACCTCGGGTCGGGGCGACCGACGAGGCCGAGGCCGGCTACCGGGGGCCTGTGCCCCGCTTGATCGACCGCATGCACAACCGAGCACCACGATCCGCCTGGTCCGGAAGGATTCCCATGTCTGAGAACCATGATGCAATCGTCGTAGACGCCAAGACGGAAGGCGGAGGCGGCTGTCCCGTCGCTCACGAGCGCGCCCCGCACCCCACGCAGGGCGGCGGGAACCGCCAGTGGTGGCCGGAACGACTCAACCTGAAGATCCTCGCCAAGAACCCCGCCGTCGCCAACCCCCTCGGCGGGGACTTCGATTACCCGGCGGCCTTCGCCTCCCTCGACCTCGCCGCGGTGAAGCAGGACATCGCCGAGGTGCTGACGACCTCGCAGGACTGGTGGCCCGCCGACTTCGGCCACTACGGCCCCTTCATGATCCGCATGGCCTGGCACAGCGCGGGGACCTACCGCATCAGCGACGGACGCGGCGGCGCCGGTGCCGGGCAGCAGCGCTTCGCGCCGCTCAACAGCTGGCCGGACAACGGCAACCTCGACAAGGCCCGTCGTCTGCTGTGGCCGGTCAAGAAGAAGTACGGCCAGAGCCTGTCCTGGGCCGACCTCATGATCCTCGCCGGCAACGTCGCCCTGGAGTCGATGGGATTCGAGACCTTCGGCTTCGCCGGTGGCCGCGCGGACGTCTGGGAGCCCGACGAGGACGTCTACTGGGGTCCGGAGACCACCTGGCTCGGCGACGAGCGCTACACCGGGGACCGGGATCTGGAGAGCCCGCTCGGTGCGGTCCAGATGGGCCTGATCTACGTCAACCCCGAGGGTCCGAACGGAAACCCGGACCCTCTGGCAGCGGCCCGCGACATCCGCGAGACGTTCCGCCGGATGGCGATGAACGACGAGGAGACGGTCGCCCTGATCGCGGGTGGTCACACCTTCGGCAAGACCCACGGCGCCGGCCCCGCGGACCACGTCGGCGCCGACCCCGAGGCCGCCCCGCTGGAGGCGCAGGGCCTGGGCTGGAGCAACAGCTTCGGCACCGGCAAGGGCGGCGACGCCATCACCAGCGGTCTGGAGGGCATCTGGACGAACACCCCCATCACGTGGGACAACAGCTTCTTCGAGATCCTCTTCGGTTACGAGTGGGAGCTCTTCGAGAGCCCTGCCGGCGCGCACCAGTGGCGGCCGAAGGACGGCGCCGGGGCCGGTACCGTTCCCGACGCCCACGACGCGTCGAAGACCCACGCGCCGACGATGCTGACGACCGACCTCTCGCTCCGCTTCGATCCGGCCTACGAGCAGATCTCGCGCCGTTTCCTGGAGAACCCGGCCGAGTTCGCCGACGCGTTCGCCCGCGCCTGGTTCAAGCTGACCCACCGCGACATGGGCCCGAAGGTGCGCTACCTCGGCCCGGAGGTCCCGTCGGAGACGCTGCTGTGGCAGGACCCGCTGCCCGAGCTCGCGCACGAGCCGGTCGACGCGGCGGACATCGCCTCCCTCAAGGAGCGGGTCCTCGCCTCGGACCTGTCGGTGTCCGAGCTCGTCTCCACCGCGTGGGCGTCGGCGTCCTCGTTCCGCGGCAGCGACAAGCGCGGCGGCGCCAACGGCGCGCGCATCCGCCTCCAGCCGCAGAGCGGGTGGGAGGTCAACGAGCCCGACCAGCTGGCGGCGGTGCTGCGCACGCTGACGGGGATCCAGGAGTCCTTCAACTCCGCGCAGAGCGGCGGCAAGCGGATCTCGCTCGCCGACCTGATCGTCCTCGCGGGCGCGGCGGCCGTCGAGAAGGCCGCCGCGGACGCCGGCTTCGACGTCCGGGTGCCCTTCACCCCGGGCCGGGTGGACGCTTCGCAAGAGCAGACCGACGTCGAGTCGTTCGCCGCGCTGGAGCCGGCCGCCGACGGGTTCCGCAACTACCTCGGCAAGGGCAACCGGCTTCCGGCCGAATACCTGCTCATCGACAAGGCGAACCTGCTGAACCTGAGCGCTCCCGAGATGACGGCCCTGGTCGGCGGTCTGCGCGTGCTGGGCGCGAACCACCGACAGTCGCAGCTCGGTGTGCTCACCACGACCCCCGGCACCCTGACGAACGACTTCTTCGTCAACCTGCTCGACCTGGGCACGACGTGGTCGGCGACGTCCGGGGACGCGAACACCTTCGAGGGCCGCGACGCCGCCTCGGGCGAGGTCAAGTGGACCGGCAGCCGGGCCGACCTCGTCTTCGGTTCGAATTCGGAACTGCGGGCGCTCGCCGAGGTCTACGCGAGCGATGACGCGAAGGAGAAGTTCGTGAAGGACTTCGTCGCCGCGTGGGACAAGGTCATGAGCCTGGACCGGTTCGACCTCGTCTGACCGCCGGGTCGGGGCCGGCCCTACCCGGGCCGGCCCCGACGCGTATCCGGGACGGGTGAGGTGTGCCGCCCCGTCAGCGGGCGAAACCGAGCCCGAGGCCCAGGCCGACCAGCACGGAGCCGATCGCCCGGTTCAGCGCCTTCTGCGCCCGGAGCATCCGCTCGCGCAGCCGCTCGTTCGAGAAGAACAGCGCCACCGCGCCGAACCAGCCAAGGTGCGCCGCGGACATGAAGAGTCCGTAACCGGCCTGCTGCCACGCGGGCGTGTCCGCGTGCACGACCTGTGTGAAGGTCGAGACGACGAACAGCGTGGTCTTGGGGTTGAGCACATTGGTCAGGAACCCGGTCCGCAACGCGCCGAGCCGCGTCAGCCGCGGCTTCGACTCCAGGTCCACGGTGACCTCGCTCCGCGTGCGGAACGTACGGATGCCGATCCACACGAGGTACGCGGCGCCCGCCAGCTTGATCACCGTGAACAGGGCGGTGGAGGAGGCGATGAGCAGCCCGACGCCGAGCATCGTGTACGAGACGTGCACCAGTACGCCCGCCGCGACGCCCGCGGCCGCGAACAGTCCCGTGGGGCGCCCGTAGAGATAGCTGTTGCGGACGACCATGGCGAAGTCGGCGCCCGGACTGATGACGGCGAGAAGGGTGATGACTGCGACTGCGATCACTTCTGTCATGGAGGCATGCTCACCCGCCGCCTCCCGGCGATCAAGCCACGACCACGGCACGGACAGCCGGCGGGCCGGCCCCAACCGCCTTGGACGGCCTGGATGAACATCGGTACAGCGGTTGGCGCTGGGATCGATCGCGGTCCGATCGGGGCGAGCGCGGGGACGGACTGATGTCTGCCATCGGTGAACACCACCCCGAGCGGGCGCAACGGTCACTACCGTCCGGTCGCATGACGACGGTCACAACCCGTACGGTCGCATACCCGGCCGACAACCTGACGATGATCGGACACCTCGCGCTCCCGGCCGGCGCCGAGCGTCGGCCCGCAGTCCTGATCGGACCCGAGGGGATGGGGCTCAGCGATGTCGAGCGCCGACGGGCCGAGGCACTGGCCGAGCTGGGTTACGTGGCGCTGGCCTTCGACCTCCACGGCGGACGCTATCTGGAAGACACGGCGGAAATGTCGGCCCGTTGCATGCCGCTGCTCGCCGATCCCGACCGCATGCGAGGAATCGGTCACGCCGCGCTCGACGTGTTGCGTGCCGAACCACGGGCCGACCCCGACCGGACTGCCGCCGTCGGCTACGGCACCGGGGGCGCGGTCGCACTGGAGCTCGGTCGCGATGGCGTCGACCTGCGCGCGATCGGGACCGTCAACGCACTGACCACGGGCCGACCGGGCGAGGCGGCACGCATTCGCTGCCCGGTATGGGCCGGGGTCGGGTCGGAAGACCCGATCATGCCGCCCGCGCAACGGGAGGCGTTCACCGCGGAGATGCAGGCCGCGGGCGTCGACTGGCGCCTCGTGGTCTACGGAGGAGCCCTGCACGCCTTCCACCACCCACCGGTCGACCACACCGCGCCTCCCGGCGTCGGCTACCACCCACGGCACGCACAGCGAGCCTGGCGTGACATCGTCGCCCTGCTCGTCGAGTGCATGCCCGTCACGGATTGATCCGATCGGCTCCCGACCGGGCGACGGCGGCGTCGATGTCAGTCGATGCCTTCGACGATGCGGAAGTCGCGCTCGACGCCGTCGGAGAGGGCGACCAGCGCCTCCTGGTAGGCCGCACTCTCGTGCGCCGCGACGGCCTGCTCGAGGCTGTCGAACTCGATCAGGACGGTGCGCTCGGCGATTCCGGCGTCGTGCGCCACGACCCGACCGCCACGGACGAGGACCCGACCGCCCCCGGCTTGGACGGCCGGACCGGCCAGCTTGTTGTAAGCAGCCAACTTCTCGGGGTCTGAAATGGTGCGGTAGGCGCTGACCCAGTAGCCCTTGGGCATGGAACCTCCAGTGTTGGGATGAGTGCGTCCGACTTACGGGTTGGTCTCGGACGAGCGTAGGCGGGCGAGCGCGAGGCTTGTCAGCGCCGTGATCGCCATGGCGCCGGTGCCGACCAGCGCCGCGGTGGTGTAGGCGCTGTCGTCGGGGAAGAGGTGGCCGGGGCCGGTGCCGGCGGCGAGGATCAGGCCGCCGATGGCGCTGCCCAGGGAGTACCCGACGCTGCGGACGACGTAGTTGAAGCTCATGGCGCTCGACGTCTCGCTCTTGGGGGTGACGGCCAGGATGACGCCGGGCATCGCGGCCGAGAAGCCGCCGACGCCGAAGCCGAGCACGCCCATCGCCGCGAACAGTCCGGCCAGGTCCGACCGGGCCGCCGCGAACAGGGCGAACCCGCCGCCGACCACGACGGCGCTGCCGGCCAGGAGCAGGGGGTCGGCGATCCGCGTCCGGGCCCGCGGCGTGAGCTTGCCGGCGACGAACCCCAGCACCGAGAACGGGATGAGGACCAGCCCGGCGACGAAGGTCGTCAGCCCGAAGCCGTAACCGGCGTCGTGCGGCGTCTGCGCGTACCGGGTGATGAGCGTGAGCAGGAGGTACATGCCGATCCCGCCGACGAACATGGCGAGGTTCGCCCCGGCGACCGCCGGGTGCCGCGCCGCCCGCACGTCGACCAGGGGCGTCGTGCCGCGAAGCTCGATGACGGCCCAGACGCAGAGCAGCAGCACCGCGACGACGGCGAGGGTCGCCGCCACGGCGAGGTGCCGGCTCCACAGATTCCGGTCGCCGGCGAGGAACAGCACCAGGAGCAGCGCAGCGGCCAGGACGACCGCGCCTGCCACGTCCACGTGGGCGGAGCGGCCTTCGGGCGCTTCGGGCATGGAGCGCCACGCGGTCAGGAGGGCGGCGGCGGTGACGACCAGGCCGAGGCCGTAGGCAGCCCGTACCCCGCCGAGTTCGGCGAGCAGTGCGGCCAGCGGGTAGCCGACGCCGGCCCCGATGATCGAGACCACCGAGATCAGGGCGATCACGGCCGCGCCGCGCTCCTCGGGGAGGTGGTCCCGGGCCACGCCCATCATCAGCGCCGTCAGCCCGAGCCCGACGCCCTGGGCCGCCCTGCCGGCCAGCAGCCACGCGAACGGCAGCGGCAGCACGGTGAGCGCGCTGCCGGCGACGACGACCGCCAGCGTGGCGAGGATCGTGGCCCGCCGGTGCGGGCCGGCTCCGAGCCGGCCCAGGACCGGCGTGGCGACGGCGCCGCTGAGCAGCGCGACGGTCAGCGTCCACTGCGCGCTGCCGAGCGGGACGTGGAACGTGGTCGCCACGCTGGTGATGAGTGGCGTCCCGAGGCCGGCCACCGCCGCCACGACCAGAGCGATGAACATCAGGGCGGGGACCAGCAGCCGCGTCTCGGAACGCGCCACCGGGAACGCCTTCACCCCGACCCCGTCGACCGGCTGCCCGGTCACCCCTTCGGCCCTTCGCGGTCCTGGCTTTCGAGCTCTGCCAGACGCTTCAGCGCCGGAAGGGCCGCCACCAGCGCCTCAACCTCGTCGCCGGTGAGCTCGCCGATCAACCGCTCGAACGCGTGGACGCCCGCCTGGCGCCGCGTCCGGACGTAGGAGGCGCCGGCCTCGGTCAGGCACACCAGCGTGACCCGCTTGTCGGAGACGTCGCCCCGCCGCTCGACCAGGCCGGACCCCTCCATCACCCGGACCAGGGCGGTCATCGCGGGCTGGGTGACGCCCTCGACCGCGGCCAGATCGGTAATGCGCCGCGGCCCGGTCCGGTCCAGGGTGGCCAGGGTGGCGGCGGACGTCAGGCTCATGTCCCGGGGCAGGCGTCTCGCGGCCCTGGTGGCCAGGCCGTAGAGGGCTGCCCCGATGGCGGCGGACGCGCCAGGAGCGGTGTCTAGACGAATCATACCCGAAGCATAGCGTTTTTATATTCATAGCTTATGGAAATGGTTCGACCAGCGCGATCTCGGCGCCGACCGCTGTACCGATGTTCCCAAGGCCGTTGGAGGGGTGGCCGGTTGTCGCCGGTGGGGTGTGGGGCCCTGGCATGATCGGGCTCACGTTACTTGTCAGTAACGCGACTCGCCCTAACAGAAGGTCATCACGTACGTGCGCAAGCTCGCCCCACGCGTCCTGCTCCCCTGCCTCGCCGCCCTGGCGCTCACCGCCACCGGCTGCTCCTCGACCGGGCACACCGCGGCGGTGGACGCGGTAACGCCCTCTCCTCTCGCCGCCGTTGCCGACGACACACGACGGCTGGACGTCACGCCGGCCCCGCAGGACGCCGACGCGACCGCCGCGGTCACCCGCGCGGACGGCGCCGGCAAGGGGACACCGGCGAAGACGTCGCTCAAGGTCGCCTCCTACGATCCGACGACCCGTAAAGCCGTCATAGCCACGCCCGCGAAGGGCGGCACCCCCCGACCGAGCCGCACGCCCGGCCACTCCGCGACCCCCGCCCCCACCCCGGCGCCCGAAAGGCCGGTCGCGGTCGGTGACGTCATCGCCAGCGCACCGGCGCCGGGCGCCCCGGACGGTCTTCTCGCCAAAGTCACCGAAGTCGGCGCGAAGACCGACCGCGGCACCGAGGTCACCACGGCCGCCACCCCCCTGTCCTCCGTGCTGGGTGACGACAAGGCCGACGGCAAGGTCCCCGTCGACCCCGCCTCGGTCACCGTGGAGCCGCTGCTGAAGGGCGTCACCCTCTCCTGGGCCAAGAGCCAGGGGGCCCGGTTCGGCCCCCAGGGCGCGACACTGCCCCTGGGCACCCTGCGCCTCGACCTCGACGCCCCGATCGACACCGCCCCCGACGCCCCCGTCTCGGCGGGCGCCTCCGTCTCCGGCTTCGTCCGGCTCGCCCCCACGGTCGAGTTCGCGTACGACGGCTCGGGCGGCTCCGGGCCCCGCTCCGCCTTCCTCGGCATGAGCGGCGACTGGTCCTCGCAGTGGAGCCTCAAAGGCCGCGCCGCGGCGAGCACCGGCGCCCCCAAGCGCATCCCGTTCGCCAAGCTGCACAGCGCGCCGGTCATCCAGGTGGGCCCCGTACCGGTCGTCGTCAACCTCGACCTGACCTGTTACGTACAGGTCGAGGCCGACGGACGCGTCACCCTCGACGTGCGCCAGGACGTGAGGGGCGACTTCCGGGTCGGCGGCAGCTACGCGACGGGCCGGGGCTGGACCCCGGTCAGCACCTCAAACGTCCACGGTTCCCCGGTCAAGGCCGAGGTCACCGCCGCGGGCCGGGTCAAGGGCGCGCTCGGCGCCGAGGCGTCCGTCGGCCTGTACGGGGCCGTGGGCGTCTCCGCGGACTTCGCCCCCTACCTGCGCGGCGAGGCCGACGTCAAGGCGTCCGCGTCCACGGACGGCAAGACCTCCGTGAACGGCGCCTGGGCGCTCTACGGAGGCTTCGACCTCAGCGGACAGCTACACCTCCAGCTGTCCCTGTTCGGCACCCCGCTCCTCGAACGCCGCATCCCCCTCGGCGCGCTCAACCGCGAGTGGCCGCTCGCCGGCGGCAAGCCCGGCCGCTGACACGGAACGTCGCGCGGCGCAAGCCGGGCGGGAGGCTGCACTCGTTTGCTTGCTCCGCATGGTGGGGTCCCCGGATGTGCTGCATCGTGACGGCGAGTGGACATCTCCTCACGTTGTGGGGCCCCGCGGCCCCCAGCCGTGCGCGGTCGTCACGCGACGGTCAACCCGGACGGAGCGTTCTATGAGTGACTACCCCCCACCCCAGGCCGGGGACGAGGAGCCGACCCCGCCGGCGGAAGCCGGCGCCGGCCCCGCCGACACAGCCGACCCCGCCGACACAGCCGTCCCCACGGTCCCCACGGCCACCGCGGCCCGGGCCACCGGCGACGACGGCCTGCGCATGCTGTTGCAGACGGCGGTCGCCTGCCGGCCCCTGGAGGAGGTCGCGGACCTGGTGACGCTGTTGCGGCACTCCGGCCAGGTCCCCGACGCCGCGAACGAGGCGTTGCGGGCCGCCGCCGTCAGCCGCCCCGTCGAGGACGTCGTCTCCCTCGCGCTGCTCCTGAGCAACGAGGAGGAAGCGGTGGCCGCGCCCGTGCCCGACCGAATAGAAGACGGCATCCGAGCCGCGCGGCGCGCCCCCCGGGCCGCCCGCGCGGAGAAGGCCGGACGACGCCGTTCCGCGCGGCCCGCCGGGGCGCCGGGCAGGGGACTGCGGTGGCCCACCGTGGCCGTCCTCGCGATGTCCGCGCTCCTGTACCTGCCCCGCCATCCCTCCCGCCTGCTGTCCGAGGGCGGCGCGGGGAGTTGGCTGCTGCTGGGCGTCGCGACGGTGTGCACGGCGCTCGGCGTGTGCCTGGTGGTGCGGGACCGCACCAGGGTGTGGGCCGCCGCCGCCGCGGCCGGACTCGGCCTCCTGGCGGTGCACGCGCTGGCGGCCATGACGGGACTGTCCCCCTTGAGCGGCGCCGTCGGCGGCCTGCTGCCGTGGCCCACGGGCCTGGCGGTCCTGCTAGCGGCCCTCGGCGCCGCCCTCGCGGGCATGGCCCTGCTCTACCGGTCCGAGGAACCGACCGCGGACCTGTCGGCCCCGGAACCCGTCGTCCTCCCGGCGGCGGTCGCGCCGGACGACGTCCTGCCGTACGAGGACGCGGACACCGCCGAGGCGGGGACGCCGACCGCGTAGGGACGAATCCGTAGGCCGGTCCGATCGGACCGGCCGGGCGGGGCCGCTCCCCCACCCGGCACGGACGCGGCGTCGCCGGTCACCCGGCGTCGCCCGCCCGTCGACGCAGGACGGCTATCTCCTCGTCCACCGCGCCCGTCTCCGACCGGCGCCCCATGACGAGCAGTTGCTCCCGGTAGCCGGCCAACGCGGCGCCGAGCAGGGCCGATCGGTCGGGCTCCAACGCGTACAGCCGGCGGGCGGCGGCGACGGACTCCGCGAGGAGCGCCAGGGCGATCTCCGGCCGGTCGGCGAAGTCGCGGCGACTGTACTTGCCCAACGCGACGGTCAAGAGGGGCAGATAAGCCAACGGGCTCACCTGGACGAGCACTCGGTAGGCGGCGACCCGTTGTGCGACCGAAGGCTTTTCCGACCCCAGGAGGGCCACTCGTGCTCGCAGTACCGCGTCGTGATTGATGTTCACCGATTCGCTCATGACGGCGATTCTGAGTGCCGCACAGGTGCCCGAACAAGGCCAATCGGCTGTGCCGTCGGTCCTACGAAAACACCGTCTGACCTGTCATGATGGATACGTATTCACCCCTGTGGCCGGCCGGCGCCGGCACCCGGGAGCCGAAACCCCGGAGCCGAGAGCCGGGACCCGTCACCCCGAGACGGCCGCCGGCACGGGGACCGCCGGCCGGGTGAAGCAGGGGCCGCGCCGCAAGGCCGTCAGGGCCGCCGCGCAGGCGACGCCCACCGCGGCCAGTACCGTCCACGGCGCCCACGGGACTCCGAAGCGGCTCGCGAGGTCGAACAGGGCGCCCACGCCCAGGTTTCCCGCCGCGACGGCGATACCGGAGGCGGTGCTGTACGCCCCGTAGTAGGTGGCGACCAGCCGTTCGCCGGAGAGCCGGGCCAGGGTGTCCATCTCGAACGGGTACAGCAGCGCCGACCCCCCGGCCAGCAGTGCCGCGCACCCGACCAGGGCGACCGCCCCGACCCGGCGGCCTCCGGGCAGCAGCATGGGCAGGAAGGCGGCGCCCATCACGGCGAGGCCGATCGCGATGGCCCTCGGGGCGTCCAGGCGCTCGCGGGCCCAGTCGGTCAGCCGGAGCTGGCCCACGACCGCCACCAGCGCGGACACGGCGAAGGCGACGCCCATGGCGGTGCCGGCCCCGTCGCCGAACAGGGTCCGCGCCCGCAGCGGCAGCGCCAGGTAGGTCTGGAACGCCAGCAGGTAGGAACCGGCCATCGCGGCGGAGAAGAGGACGAAGGGCCGATTGCCCGCGATCGCCCGCCAGTCGGCGGCGACGCCACGCAGGCCGGCCGCCCGCCGCGGGTCCGGCTCCGGCCGCCGCGCGGGCAGCGCCCGGGCCTGTACGACGGCCAGCACGCCGAAGACGCCCGCCGCGGCGGCGCAGACGAGCCGGAAGTCGAGCAGCAACAAGGCGAGTCCGGCGAGCGGCCCGAGCAGGATGCCGGCCTGGTAGAAGACGTTGAAGCAGGCGAAGACCTCCACTCGGCGGCCCCCGGCACCCGCGGCGACGTAGGCCCGTACGGCGGGGTTGAACAGCGCTCCGGCGAAGCCGGTGGCCGCCGAGGCGACGACGAGCGCGGGCAGGGTGTCGGCGACGGCCAGCAGCGTGAACGCCGCGGCGCGCAGCGCGCACCCGGCCAGGATCATCGGCTTGTAGCCGATCCGGTCCGCGAGGGTGCCGCCCAGCCAGAACATTCCTTGTTGGGAGAGGTTCCGCACGCCGAGGACCAGGCCGACGGCCCAGGCGGCAAGGCCGAGGCCGTGCCCGAGGTGGTCGGCGAGGTAGGGCATGAGCATGTAGAAGCCGAGGTTGATGCCGAACTGATTGACCATCAGCAGCCGCACAGCGGGGTCGAAGGAGCGCATCCGGGCGCGCATCCGCCTCATCGCGCACCGGCCGGGGCGGTGGCGGCGTGCGGTGACGCCGGCGCGGTGACGTCGGTGCAGCGCGTCCAGGACGTGACGACCCGCTCCGCCGGGTGGCGGATCTCCTGCGGCGCGTCGGGGAGCGTGCCGCCGAGCAGCCCGTGGCCGTGGCACCAGGTGTCGTCGTAGACCGTGTCGAGATAACGGTGGGGGCCGTCGGGGAAGACGGCGGCGATCCGGGTCCCGGCCGGGCGGGTGCGCGCGGCCCAGCCGGCGACGAGGGCGACCGCCCCCACGCTCCAGCCGCCGGTGGCGTAGTGGTGGCGGGCCAGGGCGCGGCAGGCGGTGACGGCTTCGGCGGGGGCTACCCAGTGGACTTCCGAGAATGCCTCGTGGGCCACGTTC
Source organism: Streptomyces sp. NPDC058279 (assembly GCF_042881255.1). Taxonomy (NCBI): domain Bacteria; kingdom Bacillati; phylum Actinomycetota; class Actinomycetes; order Kitasatosporales; family Streptomycetaceae; genus Streptomyces; species Streptomyces sp. NPDC058279. The sequence goes on from NZ_JBHVYA010000001.1 coordinate 474,427, forward strand.
GCGGGGTGGATGCTGGACCCGAGGCCGCGCATCAGACGCCGTCCGGCGGGCTGCCCGAAGATGGTGGAGCCGGTGGAGTCGACGCCGATGAGGGCGAGCGCGGGGAAGGTCCGGCGCAGTGCGGCGGAGATCCCGGCGGAGTGTCCGCCGGTGCCGACCGAGGCGACCAGTACGTCGACCCGTCCGAGCTGGGTCACGAGTTCGGCGGCCAGCGAGACGTAGCCGGCGGCGTTGTCGGGGTTGTTGTACTGGTCCGGGCACCACGCGCCGGGGTGGCGGCGGAGCAGCTCGGCGACCCGGTCCCGGCGGGCCTGCTGCCAGCCGCCGGCCGGATGCGCCGCGGTGACCGTGTCGACCTGGACCCCGTACGCGACGAGCGCCCGGCCGATCGAGGGCTCCAGGCCGGGGTCGGTGACCACCGTCACCGGATGCCCGTACGTGATGCCTGCCAGGGCAAGTCCGAGGGCCAGGGTGCCGCTGGAGGACTCGATGATCGGCGCCCCGTCGGCGAGGTCTCCCCGGGCCCGGGCGCGGGCCACCATGTGCAGGGCCGGGCGGTCCTTGATGCCGCCCGGGTTGGCGCCCTCCAGCTTGGCCCAGAATCCGCGGCCGGGGTCCGCGAAGGGCTCGCCGACCCACAGCACCGGCGTGCGGCCGACGAGGTCGGCGGGCCGGTGTGCGGGCAGGGGGGCGGACTCGTAACGGGACGCGGGGGCGTGGTGGGAGACGGCGGGCGCGGTCAGGGAGGCGGGCGCGGTCAGGGAGGTGGCGCTCTGCACAGGGGTGTGCGGCATCGGTGTCACGGCTCCTCGGCCCCGGACGCGCGGCGGCGCGGGGCATCGGCGGTTCGGGGCGCAGACGCACGGCCGGGTGTTCCGCCGGGAGGGTGCGCACGAGGGACGCGGGTAGGCCAGGACGGAACGGCGGCGGCCGTACCGGACCTGTCAGGTCCGCGCCACACAGGTCACCGCAAGGACCCCTTTGCCGTCGGAGCCCACGTCCCCGGCCGAGGCGAGCGCGGCCGTCCCCCGCGCCGCGGCGACCCCCGCGTCGGGCTCCGCGTAGGCGAGCGGCGTACGGGCCGCCGGCGGCGCGGCCTGGGCGTCCGCTCGCACCCGGTCGACGGCGTGGTCGAGCCCGTCGGGACAGTGCTCGCCCCGCTCGACACGGTCCATCGGCAGCCCGGCGTCGGCCGGGAGCACGGGGAGGGGGCCGGCGGAGAGTGGTGGCGGGGCGGGATCGGTCCGCAGGTGCGGGCCGTCCCCGGCCGGGCCGTGGAGACATCCGAGGAGATGGACCGCTACGGCCAGCAGCAGCGCGAGGACGGCCGCGCTCCGCATGCGGTGATCCACCGCGGGAGCCGACGCCGTACCGATCATCTACTCAAAGTAGCGCCATCACCACGAGAAGTCACCTCGGACCCGCGCACGGCGGGCCGCCACCCCACACCGACCACGCCGCCGGCAGTAGACCGAAATCCATCCGCTTAACTCGCGCGAATGCGGTCAGACGCGCCGCATGAGCGCACCCGAGAACTCCTCCAACTCCAAGGCCGCGTCGCCCGGTTCCCGCGCCGGCGGGTCGGCGGCCGGCAAGCCGCGGACTTCCGGCGCCGAGGGCACGGGCACGGGCACGGGCGGGAACGTGGGCACTGACGCGCCGACCGTGCTGCCCGCGCCCCTCGCGGAAAAGACCCGCGCGGCGGCGCGCGCCCTGCGGGGCACCGTCGGCCCCACCGGATGGCTGTGGACGACCGTCCGGGCCCGCAAGGGCGTCACGGCCGGTGCCGCGACCGGCACGGCCGCCCTCGCCGCCGCCTGCTACGCGGCCGGCCGCCGGGCCGGGCTGCGGCGCCGCGGCCCCCTCTCCCGCCTGACCGGCGGCCGACTCTGACCCGCCCGCCATGAGGACCCGCCCGCCGTGAGGACCCCGCCCCCAGTGAACACGCCCCCAGTGAACACGCCGCCCGTGAAGACGCCGGCCGTGAAGACAGCCGCCGTGAAGACCGACCGCCCCGAAGACCCTCGTCCGCACGCCGCCGAGGGCGGCACCCGCTACCTGGAGGCGTACATGTCGGCACGAGGACGACTGTCCACGCGCGAGCTCGCCGCGTGGCCCACCCGATCCGAATCCCGGCCGCGGTCGACCCGGACCGCCGCGACGCCCGCCCGGCCACCGCTCACCCGGGCCCTCGCCGCGGCGCTCCTGGGCACGTGCCTGGTACTCCTCGTCGCGGGCGCCGTCAGCGGTTCGACGGCCATGGCCTGGGCCGCGGTGACGGCATGGATAGGCGTGGTGAGCACCGTCTCCGCGGTGTGCGGCCACTCCTCCCGCCCGTCCCACCAACGCTGATCGAGCCGCCCCGCGCGGCACTGCCGCCACGCCGTGACCCTTCCCACGTGGTGCTGGCGATTGGGGCGCGGAATCGGGGACATCCTCTGCACCTGTGTAGTGATCCGCGCCTGTGTGGTGATCCGCCGGAAACGCCCCGGGGCTTTCCCCCGGGGCGCCCCCGTGCGTATATTTTCCATGAGACAACCATTGCCATGCGTTAAATCTCGACGTCGGGCACAGCGAAGGGAGACCCGCGTGATCAGCAGTTCGGCCGGTGCCGCCGATGTCCGCCAACTCGTGGCGGAGTCGTTGAAGGGACGCGCGGACGACATAGCTGATCGCTGGGTTCTGCTCCAACTGGAGCGCGCCCCGATGGATCCGGCCAACGGCGAGCGCGAGCTGCGCTACGAGGCCGACACCCTGGCCTCCGCCCTGCTCGCCGGCCTCGACACCTCCCTCCCGGTCGATCAGATCGTGAACCAGTACCGTGAACTGCGCGAGGCCGTGCGGGAGTTGTCTCTGCGCAGGGCGCGGGCCGGGGCGGCGCCCACCGCGACCTCGATGTCGGTGCTGGCCCTCAAGGACGTCCTGCTGGAGATCGTGCGGGAGACCATCGACGATCCCGGTCGGCTGTTCTCGGCGGCTTTGCTGATCGACCGGCTGCTCGACGCCGCCGGCGCCCTGTCCTTCGCCACCTACGTCGAAGGCCGGGAAGAGATCATCCGGCGTCAGAGCCGGCAGTTGCTGGAGGTCTCGACCCCCGTCGTCCGCCTGTGGCGGCAGGTCGTCGCCGTGCCGTTGATCGGCACGCTGGACACCGCGCGTACCCAGGTGGTGATGGAGAACCTGCTCCAGGCCATCCAGGACGAGGACGCGCAGGTCGCGATCATCGACATCACCGGTGTGCCGACCGTGGACACAGCGGTCGCCCAGCACCTCATGCAGACGGTACGGGCGGTCCGGCTGATGGGCGCCGACTGCGTCATCAGCGGTATCCGCCCCACCATCGCGCAGACCATCGCGCAGTTGGGCATCGACCTGTTCGACATCCTGACCCGGGCGACGCTCGCCGAAGCCCTGTCCGAGGCGATGAAGATCACCGGCGGTTCCGCGCCCGCCCCGCGCGCCCCGGCGGCCCGATGAGTGGCCACTCCTCCGCCGTCCCGATCCTGCGCCTGGGTGACGTGTTGGTCACCGGGCTGCTCAACGAGCTGGACGACAAGTCCGCCGTGGCCTTCGCCCGGGAACTCACCGAGCGGATCTCCGCCGACCGGGCCCGGGGTGTCCTCATCGACATCTCGCGCCTGGAGATCATCGACTCGTTCGTGGCGCGCAATCTGATGGAGCTCACCGGGATGGCCCGGCTGCTGGGCGCCCGGGTCATCGTGGCCGGGATGCGCCCTCCGGTGGCCATCACCCTCGTGGAACTGGGACTGGAACTGACCGGGGTGGAAACCGCGCTGCACGCCGAGCAGGGCATGGCAGCGCTGGGCTGGGTGCAGGTTCCACAGCCCCGGGAAGGGGCGCCGCATGACGCCACTGGCTGACGGCCACCGGACGACGAGCGGCCCGGACACGGTCGGCCGCGAGACGGTCGGCCGGGACACGGCCCGAGCGGACGGTTCCGGCACCGGGCCCGTCCGGCTCTCACTGGCCACGGAGGACGATCTGCTGGCTGTCCGGCACGCCGTGCGGTTCGCCGCCGTGGCGGCCGGATTCTCCATCATCGACCAGACACGGGTGATCACGGCGGCCAGCGAACTGGCCCGCAACGCCTACATCCACGGCGGCGGCGGAGACCTCGTGGTCGACTCCGCGCTCGCGGAGGGCCGTACGGGCCTCCGGTTGACGATCAGTGACCGTGGGCCGGGCATCCCCGACGTGGAAGCCGCCCTGGCCGACGGCTACAGCACCGGTGTGGGGCTCGGCCACGGACTGGGAGGCGCGCGCCGGCTGATGGACGAGTTCGAGGTGCGCAGCGCACCGGGCGAGGGCACGACGGTCGTCACCACCCGTTGGCGGCGCTGATGTTGCCGGTCCCCGTGGCGCCGACGCGTCAGGTCCACATCGACCACTACAGCGCGGTGCACGTCGCGGCCGAGACGGCGCGCGCGGTGGCGAGGGAGTGCGCACTGCCCGGCGCACTGCCCGACCAGGCCGCCGTGGTCGCGTCGGAGCTGGCCAGCAACATCGACAAGCACGCCCGCGACGGGGTCCTCTACATCCAGCCGTTGCCGTTGGGCGGCGGTATCGAAGTCGTGGCCGCGGACCGGGGTCCGGGGATAGCGGAGGTCGCCCGGTGCCTGACCGACGGCTACACCACCACCGGGACGCTCGGTGCCGGTCTGGGCGCGGTCGGACGGATCGCGACGGAGCTCGCCATCAGTTCGCGGACCGATACCGGCACCGTGGTCTGCGCCCGCCTCGCGCTACCACGACGGCGTGAGGCGGCGCGGCAGCCGGTGGGACTGGTCTGTGTGCCGGCCGCCAACCAGGAGGAGTGCGGAGACGCCGCCCTCGTGGTCGACGGCGCCGAGACGCGCACCGCGCTCGTCGTCGACGGCCTGGGGCACGGCCGAGAGGCGGCGGAGGCCGCCCAGGCCGCCGTGCGTTCCTTCCGCGGCGCCGCCGAAGGCGATCTCCCGGAGGTGATGACGGTCCTGCACCGGGCGCTGCGGCACACCCGGGGGGCCGCGGTGGCGCTGCTTCGGCTGCGCGCCGGGGAGGCCGAGTACTGCGGGATCGGCAATGTCCGGATGGTGGCGCTCTCGCCCGACGAGGCGCACCACCGGCTGACGGGTCAGCCGGGCGTCGTGGGCTGGCGGATGCCCGCCCCGCGCACCCATCGGGTGCCCCTGACGGGGGCGACCCTCACCGCGCTGCACACCGACGGCATCGACCTGCGGTGGGCGCACACCCCGCCCGGCCACTTCCTGCGGCTGCCCGCCCCGCTCCTCGCGGCGACCGTCGCACACGGCTACCACCGCACCCGTGACGATGCCACCGTGCTGGTGGCCAGAGCCCCCGACCGTCCGTCATGAGCAGGCTCTTCCGGGACGTGATGGTGCTCCGCGAGGAGGTGCGCGACCTCGCCCGCCGGTACCGGCTGCCCGCCGACGTACGGGGTCGGCTGGTGCTGTCCGTGACGGACCTGGCCTGCCCCGAGTTCGAGGCCGGGCATCCCGTCACGTTGACCACGGTGTACGACGGTGCGCAGGAGGTCCCCCGGTTGAACGTCACGCTGACCGCCCCGCGCGCGGCCGGGCCGCTGAGCGGCGTGGACGTGCCGTTGACCGCGCACCTCACCTCGGCGAACTCGGTGACCTGGCACATCGCCCTGCCCGACCGGCACGCCGGCCCGTTCGAGGCGGTCCTCCCGCCCGACGCGTGCCCCGAGAGGACGTCGGACTCGCTGCCGGCGCGGGTGCGCGAGGCCGACGAGGAGCTGCGCGCCGCCCTCGCCCGGGCGGATTCGCTCACGGCCGGCCACCGGATGCTCAAACACGAATTGGCCGAGACCAATGCCGGCGTCCTGGCCCTCTACGTGCAACTGGACGAGCGGGACGAGCAGGTGCGGAAGGCGCACGGCCGGGTCCTGCGCGAGCTGGAGGACGCGCTGCGTCCGCCGCCGCCGAAGGTCGACGGCCTGGAACTGGCCGTGCACTACGCGCCCGCGGACCCGGCGGCCCCGACCGGCGGCGACCTCTACGACTGGTTCACCCTGCCCGACGGGACGGTGCACGTCACCGTGGTCGACGCGTTGGGCCACGGCGTGCGCAGCACCCGCGGCGCGGTCACCGTCACCCACGCCGTGCGCACCCTGGCCCTGGAGGGGCACCCCCTGCACTCCATCCTCGCCCGTACGCACCACCTGCTGATGCCGTTCAACGCGGACCTGATGGCGACGGTTCTCCTGGTGCGACTCGACCCCGCCACCGGCGAACTCCAGGTGGCGAGCGGCAGTCACCCTCCCCCGCTGCTCGCACGGGAGGGCGGCACGCCGCGGTTCCTGGAGGCGACCGGCCGGGGCATCGGTTTCCCCGCCCCCGGCAGCGACGCGGTCCTGCGCGATCACATGGGGCCGGGTGACCTCCTGCTGCTCTACACCGACGGCCTGACCGAGAGCCGCAGGGACCTGATCGAGGGTGAGTCGCGGCTCGTGAAGGCAGTCGAACAGCACGCCCACCGCGCGATAGCGGAGATCCCCGATGCCGTGGCCGGGGAGATGCACACCGTCGTCCTCCATGCCGACGACACCCTCGCCCTGGCCATGCGGATCACCGCGGAAGCCCCCGTGACCGCCGCCCGGGCGGGGGGCGGTAGCCGTCTGCCGCCACAAGGCAGGCGAGCTGACAAACGGTCAATCGGATGAGAGAGTAGTGCGATGCCGCACAGCTTCCCCTTGCCACCCCTGCAGGCCGCACAGGTGGCTACCGAGGCATCCGCGCTCCTGGAGCTGTTGGACGTCCTCTGGGGTCGCGGCCAGGAAGCCGTGCCCGCTCCCGTGCCCCCCTCGCAGCTACGGGCCCTGACCGTGATCGACGAGCGCGAGCACGTCAATCTCCGGGACCTCGGCGAAGCGCTCGGTTCCACGCCCCCCTCGGTGAGCCGGCTCTGCGACCGGCTCGAAGCGGCCGGTCTGGTCCGGCGTTCCAGGGCGACGGCGAACCGCCGGGAGGTGGAGGTACGGCTGAGCCGCAGCGGCCGGAGCGTCCTCGCGTCCGTGCGCGCGGCCCGGTCCCGGGAACTCGAAACGGTACTGACGTGCCTCAGCCGTGAGCAACGGCGGGCGCTGTTCGACGGGCTGGCCGCCTTCCGCGACGCCGCGGTCGCGCACACCCGCCCCGAGCGCCCGGACCGGCGGGACCGCCCGTCCGACGGCGCGAGCGTCAGCGACATCGCCTGACCGGGACGTCGGCGCGATCGGCGCGATCGGCGCCGTGACGCTCGGACGCCCCGATGTACCCGGCGGCCCGTTCGGGCGGGCGCCGACCGGGCGAACGGGCCCTCCCCCGGGGGTCAGGCAGGGGGTCAGGCCGGCCGGCCGCCGAAGGGGGCCCCGGTGCCGTAGTACGTGCCGAGCTGTGCGTGGTATCCGGCGTCGTCCAGGTGCTTGTCCCGGTGGAACTCGGGCGCGTTCTCGATCTGCTCCTTGGTGAGGTCCACCAGGACGCGCTTCTCGTCCGGGTCGATCCGCGTGACGGCGCCCGCCGGGATCAGCACCTCCTTGCCGAAGATCCACACACCGGTGTCGACGACGAGGTAGGCGGAGCCGACCTCGTCCGAATGCTTGTCGACCTTGCCGATGACGCCTTCGGTCGCCTCCACCTTGTAGCCCGTCAGGTCCGTTCCCTCCAGGTGTCCGGCCGTCTCACGGAAAGCCCACATGTGACCACTTCTCCTTGCTCGTCGAACGGTCCGTCGGCTGCCCGCCTGCCCCGGCCGCCGCTCCGCATGCGGCCGGGCACGTGCCGGGCCGGAATCCGGCGACGCGCAGGTCGTTCGGTGGAGGGGGGCGATGGGGCTGAGGCCGGAGGTGGCGTCACGCCGGCCGGTCTGTCGGCGTCGCCTGTTCGACACCCGCGTCGCTCCCGGCCTCCGCGCGCCGGAACTCGGCGTTGATGCGCTGGGCCTCGGCGAGCTGGTCCTCCAGGATCACGATCCGGCAGGCGGCCTCGATCGGAGTGCCGGCGTCCACGAGTTCGCGGGCGCGGGCGGCGATCCGCAACTGGTACCGGGAGTAGCGGCGGTGGCCGCCCTGCGATCGCAGCGGGGTGATCAAACGGGCCTCGCCGATCGCCCGGAGGAAGCCGGGGGTGGTTCCGAGCATCTCGGCGGCCCTACCCATGGTGTAGGCGGGGTAGTCGTCGTCGTCGAGACGCCCGAGCGAGTTCTCTGCTGTCACTTTCACCTCTGTGTACGGGAATGCGTCGAGGGGCCCTGGTGCCGTACGGCACCAGGGCCCCGAAGGAAATTCAACACCATCAGCCGGGCTCTACTGCCGCCGGCTCGTCATGTCCGCAGACTCCCGGGAAGGCCGGGCTGCGAGGATCTCGGACGCGTGACCGGAAACCACCTTCCCCTCGGGTCTCCGACGGTGACCGGGCGGCTGTCGCTCACCCGGGCGAGTCTCTGCTTGACCCTGTCTACGAGAGAAACACTAACCGGCCCAGCCCCCGATGTCTATCGCAGCCATCATAGATTTTTGGATTCACCTGAATGAGCCGGCTCATCGGACCCAGCGGGGGGCGTCGTGGGGCGGTCCGGGTCTCCCGGGCGAGAATGACGCCCATGGCAGACACCTTCACCACGCGCACCCTGGACCTCACGACCGGCTCCACCGAGACGGTCCACGACCTGACCGACGCCTGCGCGCGGTTCCTGCGGGAGGCCGCGCGGGGGCGCGACGGGCTGCTCAACGTGTTCACCCCCCACGCGACGGCCGGGCTGGCCGTGATCGAGACGGGCGCGGGCAGCGACGACGACCTCCTGGAGACGCTGCGCACCCTGCTGCCCGCCGACGACCGCTGGCGGCACCGGCACGGCTCGCCCGGGCACGGCCGCGACCACGTGCTGCCCGCCTTCGTGCCGCCGCACGCCACCCTGCCGGTCGTCGGCGGCGCGCTGGCCCTCGGTACCTGGCAGTCGGTGGTCCTGGTGGACACCAACCGCGACAATCCGCACCGCACCGTCCGGCTGTCGTTCCTGGGCTGACCCCCGCGGTTCGGCAGCCGCCGCCCCGCCGTGCGGGCCGGTCGGGCGGGTCAGTCGGGCGGGTCAGTCGGGCACCCGGGCGGTGCCGAGCCGGCTGACCATGGCGGGGTCGCGGTGGTCGAAGAAGAGCGAGCGTCCGGTGTCCAGGGCGGCGATGCGCGCCATCTCCCCGTCGGTGAGGGTGAAGTCGAAGACGTCGAAGTTCTCGGCCATCCGGTCGGCCCGGACGGACTTCGGGATCACGACGACCTCCCGCTGGACCAGCCAACGCAGCACCACCTGCGGCACGGACTTGCCGTGTTCCTTCGCGATGCCACCGAGGACAGGATCGGAGAAGAGGTTGTTGCGGCCCTCGGCGAAGGGACCCCATGACTCGATCCGCACCCCGCGCCGGCGCATGAGTTCCTGGTCGGCCGTGCGCTGGAAGAAGGGGTGGGTCTCCACCTGGTTCACCGCGGGCGTGACCTCGTTGTGGTCGATGAGGTCCACGAGCCGGTCGGGGTAGAAGTTGGAGACCCCGATCGCCTTGACCCGGCCCTCGCGGTAGAGCCGCTGCATGGCGCGCCAGGAGCCGTACACGTCGCCGTAGGGCTGGTGGATCAGGTACAGGTCGAGGTGGTCGAGGCCGAGCTTGCGCAGGGAGGTGTCGAAGGCGCGGCGGGCGTTCTCCTCGCCGGCGTCCTGGATCCAGAGCTTGGTGGTGACGAACAGCTCTTCGCGGGGGATGCCACTGCTCTTGATCGCCCGGCCGACGGCCTCCTCGTTCTGGTAGGCGGCCGCGGTGTCGAGCAGCCGGTATCCGACGTCGAGCGCCTCGGTGACGGCCCGTTCGGTCTGCTCGGGCGGGATCTGGTAGACGCCGAAGCCGAGGATCGGCATCTCGACGCCGTTGTTCAGGGTGACGGTCTGCATGGGACTTCCTTCCTGGGTGCCCGGGGCCGGTCGAACGCCCTCACGGCGAAGTGGGCGCCGGCGCCCACTGTGCCACCGCGTCCGGGCCGCCGCCGTGCGACGTGCGACCCGGTGCGGCGGAAGGTGTCCCGCGGGGTCAGCCCTCGATGCGGTGCTGGGTCCAGAAGGAGGTCAGGTCCGTGGTCGTGGCGGCCTGGGCGGCCGCCTTGAACTCGGCGGTGGTGGAGACGCCGTACCAGTGCGAGGTGGCGTAGTCCTTGAGCAGCTTGGCCATGACGCTGTCACCGAGGACGCGCCGCAGGTCGTGCAGTGCGCACTTGCCGTAGCCGTAGACGACGGTGGAGTACCGGGAGGAATGGGCGTCCCAGTAGGCCATCGGGTTGGTGATCTTCTCGGCGGTCGACGCCCAGGAGACGCCGCTCCAGCAGTTGGTGCCCGTCTTGTTCAGTGCCAGGTCGGTGGCGTAGTCGGTGAATGCCTCGTCGAGCCAGGGGCTGGTGTACTCGTCGTCGCCCACGATCCCGTACCACCACTGGTGTCCGATCTCGTGGGTGAGCGCGGTGGTGCTGACCAGGTCGAGGACGAACCCGGGGTATTCCATGCCGCCGAACCAGTAGTTGTTGTCGATCACCGCGTCCAGTTCGCCGTACGGGTAGGCGCCGAACCTGGCGGCATGGGCGTCCACGGCGGACTTGGCGGTGGTGAGCATCGACTGGGAGTCGGCGGAGCTGATGCCCGAGACGGAGTAGATGTTGATCGGGGTGCCGCCGGGCGAGGTGCCGGAGATCTTGCTGAAGGGGCCGGCCGCCCAGGCGAAGTCGCGGACCTTGGCGGCGGTGGCGGTGGTGACCGTACGGCCGCTCGACCCGGCGGTGTCCACCGAGGTGCCGGTGGCCGGGACCAGGAGACCGGTCGGGTGGTCGAGGGTCACGCGGAAGTCGGCGGCGAGGGAGTAGAACGACTCGCCGTTGTTGGTGTAGGGGTCCAGGTGCCAGCCGGCCGCGTCCTTGACCGCGAGCACGGGAAGGGCGTTGCCGATGTTGTTGAACGCCCCGTCGTGGCCGAAGCGGTCCGCGCCGCTGGGGACGGTGATGCCCAGGTCGAAGCCGATCGTGGCGCTCTGGCCCTGGGCCAGCGGTGTGGGCAGGGTGATCTGGAGGGCCGTGCAGCCGACCGAGAGGGCGCCCGCGGTACCGCCGGTGACGTTGGTGACGGTGATGGGCATGGCGGAGCAGGTGCCGTGGTAGTTGTCCCAGAGCCTCAGGTACACCTCGTTCAGTGCGGTGGCCGACGCGTTGGTGAAGGTCGCGCTCTCGTGACCGCTCCATACGCCGCCGCTCGTGTCGCTGCTGAGGCTGACGGTGTACGAGGGGGCGGCCGGTGTACGGGTGGGGTCGCCGGGCGGGGTCGTGCCGCCGGAGGTGTCGAGGGCGACGTCGTCGACGACGAAACTCGTCTGGAGGCTGGAGTCCTCGGTGCCGGTGAAGGCGAGGCTCACGGTCTGTCCGGCGAACGACGAGACGTCGAACGACTTCTGGACGTAGCCGGTGTTCTTGTCGAGGTTCGAGTAGGTCGCGAGTGCCGTACTGCCGATCTTCGCCGTCAACTTGTCGTACTTGGTCGAGGTGGTCGTCTCGGCGGTGTCGATGTGCAGCCAGAAGGTGAGACGGGCGGTGCTGCATCCGGACGGGATGGTGACGCTCTGGGAGAGCGTGTCGGTGTGCGTGCCGCCGACGCCGTTCAGCCAGGCGAAGGTCGTGCCCGTGTGGGCGCTCTGGCCCGCGCGGCTGGTGATGACGCTGGTGGACGACTGGCTCCAGGGCGAACTCCCGCTTTCGAAGCCGCCGTTGGCGACGACTTGGGCGGGGGTACAGGCTTCGGCGCGGGGGGCCGCGGACGGCTCCGCCGCTGCCGGGGTGGTGCCGAGCGAGGCTGCGGCCAGCGCGGCGACCGTGAGCACGGTCGTGGCTAAGGCCTTGTGGGGGGTTGATCTCACGCGGAACTCCTTTGCGGCGGCCGGGATTCCGGCCTGCTCGGTGACCGCTCGACCGGCTGGGTGAGCCGGAGGACGGCCGCGGGCTGCGCGCATCGCTTGCGCGATCGCTGGGGTGAGATTCCTTGCGGTCGTGCCCCTGGGTCAGGGCGACGACTGGCGGAAGCCTGGCAGATTTGTCCGGAGCATGCCATCAGGCGCGAGTAAAAGTGTCTCCGCCTTCGACCCCCGCCCCTCCCCCACCACTTCCGCTCCCGCCGAGGCCATCTGGCGGACCGGCCCGGCCGTCGTGCACCATCTCCTTGCCGCTCCCCGGTCGCACCTGCACCGCCAACCCACCGTGCACGGCAAGCCGCAGGAGGCACCCGCAGATGAAGCTCCGCCCGATCCTCACCGCCCTCACCCTGGCCCTCGCCACCGTCGCCGCGCCCGGCGTCGGGGTGCTGACCGGAGCCACCGACGCCCACGCGGCCACCAAGATCAGCCACGCCACGGCCACCTCGATGTTCCGCGGCTCCGGGATCACCTGGTCCTCGTCGGGCGGCTGCTCGGACCGCTCCAACCCCACCTGCACGTCGTTCGAGCAGCTCAACCTCGCCACCGCACAGGGCGCCCAGACGCTCAAGAGCGCCGGCGGCTGCGCGCTCGCCATCACCGGCGGCACCGAGACCGGACACGCCTCCGGGACGTACTCACACTGGAACGGCTACCGGGACTAATCGCAGGGCACGCCGCCCTTTGGGGCGGAGGTGAAGCGATTCTCAGGGCTGCCCTAACCCGGAGGTCACAGTGGACGATTGTGCTGCTCGATGTACTGGCGGACGATCGACGGCGGGGCCCCGCCGACCGACCCGGCGAAGTACGAGCCGGACCACAGCCGCCTGCGCCCGCCAGTAGTGCGGGACCAGTTCCGGGTATCCCTGGCGGCGCCTGCGCGAGCTGACGCCCTTGAGCGAGTTGACCAGCTTGGACAGGGCCACCTTGGGCGGGAAGTTCACGAGTAGGTGGACGTGGTTGTTCTCGCCGTTGAACTCGACCAGTTCGCATTCGAAGTCGGCGCACACGGCGCGCATGATCTCCTCCATGCGTTTGAGGGGCACGTCGGTGAAGACTTGGCGTCGGTACTTCGTCACGAAGACCAAGTGGGCATGGAGGGCGAAAATGCCATGCCGACCAGTACGAATGTTCTGATATTCGGCCATAAACCGACCGTAGTACGCTGATCGCCGTGCAGCTGAGGTACTCCTTCCGGATGTACCCGAATGGTCCGCAGCGCTCGGCGCCGGCCAGGGCGTTCGGGTGCTCGCGGGTGGTCCACAACGATGCGCTTCGCGCTCGTGAGACCGCCCGCTGCGAGGGTGCGCCGTTCCCGAAGACCGGGGACCTGTCGAAGCTGCTGATCACGGAGGCGAAGAAGACCGGAGAACGGACCTGGCTTGGCGAGGTCTCCGCCGTCGTACTCCAGCAGTCCCTTCGGGACCTGGATACCGCCTACCGGAACTTCTTCGATGGCCTCAAGGGCAACCGTCCGCGCATGGGTGCACCCCGGTTCAAGTCGCTTAAGGACAACCGGCAGGCCGTACGCTTCACCGCGAACGCCCGCTGGAAGATCACCCCTGGCGGGGACCTGTCGTTGCCGAAGATCGGGGATGTCCGGGTGAAGTGGTCCCGCACCCTGCCGTCCGACCCGTCCACTGTGACGGTGGTCAAGGATGCGGCCGGACGGTACTTCTGCTCGTTCGTGGTCGAGACCAGCCGGGATGAGACGCTGCCCGAGACGCCGGGACAGGTCGGAATCGACCTGGGCCTGACGCACTTCGCGATCCTCTCCGACGGTACGAAGATCGACAGCCCCCGCTTCCTGCGCCGGGCGGAGAAGAAGCTCAAGCGGGAACAGCGCCGTCTGTCCCGCAAGGCGAAGGGCAGCAACAACCGGACGAAGGCCCGTATCAAGGTCGCCCGCGCCCACGCACGGGTGGCCGACGCGCGGCGTGAGTTCCACCACCGGCTCTCCACGAGGCTGATCCGCGAAAACCAAGTGGTCGCGGTGGAAGACTTGGCGGTCAGGGGACTCGCCCGCACGCGCATGGCCAAGTCCGTACACGACGCCGGGTGGTCGGCGTTCGTGACGATGCTGGAGTACAAGGCCGCCCGGTACGGGCGCACCCTCGTGCGCATCGGGCGTTTCGAGCCGACCTCTCAGGTGTGCTCGCGGTGTGGTGTCAAGGACGGCCCCAAGCCCCTCCACGTCCGCATCTGGCAGTGCCAGGCATGCAGCGCGTGGCCGGACCGGGACATCAACGCGGCGGTCAACGTCGCCAAGGCCGCAGGGCTTGCGGTATCAGCCTGTCGAGCGCGGGTAAGACCGGGACCCGTCCCGGCACAGCGCGAAGAAGCAGGAACCCACCGAGACGGTCAACCGACCGTGGTAGGAATCCCCTCCCTTTAGGGAAGGGAGCGGAAGTCAAAAGCTCGACTTCGCCAAGTCCACGTGCCTCGGCACCTACATCAAGCACACGTTCGCCTACATCGGTCCGCGCGGCGACGGGGCCCTCCAGTGGAAGTCCGGCTCGGGGAACGTCTACGCCGACGAGGGCAACCACTGGGACGTCACCTACTACAACTGCGGCGGCGGCTGCTGACCCGCACGGACGGACGGTGGAACGACGAGGTCCCCGGGAGCGGCTCGCGCTCCCGGGGACCTCGGTCCGCGACCGCGATTCAGTCCTCGCCGAGGATGATGTGGTCCTCCGTGGTGCCCGTCTCCCGGATCGGCTCGGAACTCCCGCGGACGCTCTCCGCCGCCTGGCGGCGTGGTCTCGCGCGCTCCTCGGGCTGGTCGGCCGCCCGCGTGGAGTCGTTGCGGATCGTGTTGCGCACCATGCTCAGCTCCTCCTCTGGCCGTGGCGGGCGACGACGTGCCCCACCGGACCTCCGCGCATCTCGAACGTGACGTCCGCTGCGCGATGCAGCAGCACGCACCCCACACTCTGGCCGCCCCCACCGCCGGGCGCCCCCGCTGAACGCCGATCGGGTGAACCGCCCCCGACGGCCGCGCCCTTCCCCGGCACCGTCACGGCCGGTCCGCGTCCTAAGCCGAAGCGGCGCAGTCGGGGTGGCCCCAGCTCGCACCGTTCTTGGCGATCTTGTCTCCGGCCGCGTAGGCCGTCCCACAGGCACACGTGCCCTTGAACTTCGCCGTGATGGTCCGTGCGCCGCGACCCGCGGCGCCGGCGCCGGAGGCGCGCTCGGAGACGGCGGCCGGCTTGCGGCGTGCGGCGGAGGTGCGCGCGGGGGACGTGCGGGTCGGGGCCGGTACCGGGATGGCATGGTCGCCGAGCGCGGTGCCGGCGGGCTGCTGCGTGGTGGCGGCGTCACTCGCCGCCTGGTCGGCGATGGCGTTCAGGTGGTCGCCGTCCTCGCGGTGGGCGGGGACGTAGCGGAACTCGACGTCGCGCTCGGCGAGCAGCGCGTCGATGCGTTCGACGAGTTCCCGGTTGGCGACCGGCTTGCCGGCCGCCGTCTTCCAGCCGTTGCGCTTCCATGCCGGCAGCCATTGGGTCACCGCCTTCATGGCGTACTGGGAATCCATCCGCACCTCGATCGCCGTCCCCGGGGCGACGGCCTCCAGCAGCTTCTCCAGCGCCGTGAGCTCGCCCACGTTGTTCGTGGCCCGGCCCAGCGCGCCGGCTTCCCAGCGCTCGGGACGACCCTGCGCGTCGCCGATGACCCAGGCCCAGCCGGCAGGCCCGGGATTCCCCTTCGCCGCCCCGTCGCAGGCGGCAATGATGCGTTCAGACATCCCCCGATCATGCCCCACCGGGCCCCCTGCGACGGACCACCGCACCTGCTGGGGGCATCGCTGCCCGGTGCGTCAGACGTGCGTGAGACGGGGCACATTTTTACCCCTTTTGGCCCGATTGAGCTCACGATGGTCCGTGGTCTGCCGCCTCGGATCCGCGCGGGTGCCGGACCCTACCGCGACATCCGCCACCGGGAGTGACATGCGAACCACACACCGTCGGACCGACACCGGGCGACTGGCCCTGACCGCTGCCGTCGCCGCCGCGGCCCTCGGCCTCGGGGGGCTCGCCGCGGGCTCCGCGTCCGCCGCCGGAGACGGAACCGGCGGGGCGCGCGCGCCCCAGGTCGCCGCCCCCGCCGCCCCCGCCGCCCCCGCCGAGCAGCAGATGTCCTCGTTCACGGTCGCGTTCCCGTCCGCTCCCTACCGCACCCACAACATCGCGCGGGCCGTGGAACTGATCGACGGCTCCGTGGTCTCCCCCGGCGCGACCTGGAGTTTCAACAAGACGGTCGGCGAGCGAACGAAGGAGAACGGCTTCGTCGACGGCATCATGATCAACGACGGCCGGTACGTGAAGGCGCCCGGCGGCGGTATCTCCGCCGTCGCCACGACGATGTACAACGCCATGTTCTTCGCGGGTCTGAAGCCGGTGGAGCACGGCGCCCACTCCTTCTACATCGAGCGCTATCCGGAAGGCCGCGAGGCCACGGTCGCCTGGGGCACCCTCGACCTGCGCTGGAAGAACGACTCGGGCCACCCCGTCCGCATCCGGGCGGCCTCCACCGACACGTCGGTGACCATCACCCTCCTCGGCACGAAGAAGTACGACGCGATACGCGCCACCAAGGGCCCCCGGACCCACATCACCCCGCCGGCCAAGCGCACGGCCACCGGCGACACCTGCGAGGAGCAGACCCCGCTGGAGGGCTTCGACGTCTCCGTCGACCGCGTCTTCGTGAAGGACGGCCGGGAACTCAAGCGCGAGACGTTCCGCACCCACTACACCCCGCGCGACGAGGTCACCTGCCTCCCGGAGCCGTCACCGACCCCCACCGCCCCGTCGGCCACGGCCACCCCGTCGGCCTCGGCCACGCCTGCCCCGCAGGACGTCCCCGCCGACACGACGGCCACTCCCGCGCCGGACCACGGCTGACCGCCCCGGCGGGCAGCACCGCCCGCCCGGCCCGCCGCCCCCGGTAAGGTGACCACGCGAATCGCGTACCGACGGGGGATTACAAGACAATGAGCGAGCCCGCAACCGGCCCGGTGTTCCAGCCACTTGGGCCCGACGATCCCACCATGGTCGCCGGATACCGCCTCGCGGCCCGGCTCGGGGCCGGCGGCATGGGCAAGGTGTACCTGTCACACACGCCCGGCGGGCGTCCCGTGGCGATCAAGGTGATTCGCCCCGAGTTCGCCGAAGACCCCCAGTTCCGCAGCAGGTTCCGGCAGGAAGTGCACTCCGCCCAGCGGGTGCAGGGCCTTTACACCGCCCCCGTCATCGACAGCGACACCGACGGTCCGACGCCCTGGCTGGCCACCGCCTACGTGCCGGGGCCCACCCTGGCCGCCGCCGTCGCCGAGAGCGGGCCGCTGCCCCCGCGCACGGTGCTCATGCTGGTCGCCGGTATCGCCGAGGCCCTCCAGGTCATCCACGGCGCGGGCATCGTGCACCGGGACCTGAAGCCCTCCAACGTTCTGCTGGCCTCCGACGGCCCCCGGGTCATCGACTTCGGCATCGCGCGGGCCGCCGACACCACCTCCCTCACCGCGAGCGGCGTTTCCGTCGGCACTCCGTCGTTCATGTCCCCCGAGCAGGCGTCCGGTCGGGACGTCGGCAGGGCCACCGACGTGTTCGCGCTCGGGTTGATCGCCGCCTTCGCCGCCCTCGGCACCTCCGTCTACGGTGACGGCCCCTCGCACGCGGTCCTCTACCGCATCGTCCACGAGGAGCCCGAACTCACCGGCCTGTCGGAGGAGTTGCGTCCGCTCGTCACCCGCTGTCTGGCCAAGGACCCGGCGGAGCGGGCCTCGTTGACGGAGATCCTGGGGTTGTGCCGCAGCGCCGCCGACCAGACTCAGCTGCGCCGCCCGGAGGACTGGCTGCCGCGGAGCGTCGCGGCGGGGCTGGCGCAGCGACCGGCGGTCCCCGCGCCGGTCGCCGAGCGCCCCGCCACCGGCCCGCACCCGGTGACCGCGCCCGACTACCCGGTCGCGCCTCCCGCCTACCAACCGACGGTCGCGGCGCAGCCGACGGTCGGCGCCGCCCCCCACCCGGCCGCGCCGCAGACGCCTCCGGCGTACCAGCCGGTGCCCGGGCCGGTGACGGTGGCACCCGCCGGTCCGTACGGAGGTCCGTACGGGTATCCGCAGCCCGTCGCGCACCCGCAACCACACATGCAGCCGCCACAACCGGCCTCCGGCGCATCCTCCGGTCGCCGCGCGGGCATCGTCATCGCGTCCATCGTCGGGGCGCTGGTCCTGCTGGCCGGCTGTGGCGCCGTCGTCAACATGCTCGCCGACAACGGCAAGGGGAACACGGCGCGCGGGAGCGGCGCGAGCGCCGCGACCCCGGACCCGTCGCGGTCCGGCGGGACACAGCCCTCGGGGGGCACGCAACAACCCCGGACCGACCCCAAACCGGCAACCTACCAACGGTTCCAGTTCCCCTCCGGGTACCACCTGGAGTTCGGGGACGACCCGTTGCAGCCCCGCGATTCGAACTACGACGACCTCTACTTCTCGTGCGCGTCGGTCAACGACTGCACCCTCGGCACCTACGGGTCCAAGCTGGTCGTCCTCGACGGCAGCGAGCAGGGATCGCTGGCCACGTGCCGGGCCGCCACCCGCTTCACCAGTCGCGTCGTGGTCGGGTCGCTGTCCAAGGGCACGGAGCTGTGCGTGCGGACCAAGGCCGGCAACATCGCCCTCGTCGTCTACGGGGGCGCGTCAGCCCCCTCGGATCCCAGCACGTACATCACCATCGACGTCACCGTGTGGCGGGGGGCGGCCCGCGGCGACTGAGGCGGGTGACGGCGACGGACCGTGCCCGCCGGGCTCAGGACCCCGCGGGCCGGAAGGCGGTGGCCCGGACCGTGTTGCCGCAGAGGGCGAACCCGTCGGCGTCGGCGGGGCCCACCTGCTCCTTGATCCCCGCGAAGCCGACCACGAGCGAGGGGGCGACCGTCGGGTCCGCGCCGGAGGCGCAGTACCCGTCCGCCTCTCCCAGCACCGGGGTGAACGTCAGGTGGGTCACGGCCCGGCCCCCGGCGGCGAGTTGCACGGACCGCTCACTGCCCTGCCGTTGGACGGTCAGCGGCTTGTTCCGGTCCGGGGAGCCCTGGCCGGCGAGGGCGACGCTGGGAAAGCCCTTGAGCACGCACGGCTTCGACCCGTTGTTGGTCACGGTCACCGTGACCTGGGTGGAGCCCGCCGCGCTCGCCGACAGCTGACCGCCCTTGCAGGCGGGTGCCGGGGCCGCCGCCGCCGACCGGGCGCCCGCCAGTGCCCCGGCGGACAGTACGGCGCCCAGCAGCAGCGAGCAGCAGGCAGCGGTGGTCGTGCTCCTTCGTCCTGCACATTTCATGGTGGTTCTCCCATGGTCCGTCCGGAACGTCGAGCCTCACCCCCCTGCCTTCCAGGGTGGCACGCCGTCGCGTCGCCCGCTCCCCGGCGGGGAGCTCAGCGCGTGGCCCGGCCGTACAGCACCAGGGCGCGGGACAGGGCGGTCAGGGCCGCCGTGCTCAGCAGCGTGCGCAGGATGTTGGTCGTGACCCACGTGGACTTGAACTTGTCGACGATCGCGAAATCGGTCATCTTCGCCGCGTCGCCCGCGTCGGCGAGTTCGTTGTTCAGCGGGATGTTGACGGTGAAGGTGATCATGAGGACGACGAAGTAGAGGACGGCGGCCACCGCGACCCACACCGCCACGTCGCGGCGGCCCTTGCGGTACTCCAGGATCGCCGACACCACCGGCAGCAACAGCGCGACCATGAAGGCCATGCCGAAGAGGGGATTGCCGTCGATCGCCGCGTTGAAGTTCTGCATCGCGGTGACGTAGGTCCGCTCGTCCGCCTTCGCCAGGCCCGGCATCACCGAGACGTCGAAGGCGAAGAACAGACCCGCCATCAGACCGAGCAGGACCGCCGAGACGAGGAGCAGGACCGTCGCGCCCTTGCCCCGGTCCGCCGCCGTGACCGGCGCCGACTGCGGAGGCAACGACTGCTGCTGGTAAGGAGGTTGCCGGGGCTGCTCCGATTGGGCGTACGGGTTGGGCACGCCGGGCTGGGGCGGGTACGCCTGCGGGTTCCCGGCCGGATGTGTGGTCATTGGCTGCGTCCTCTTCTGGGTGCTTGGGTTGCTGCTCGCATCGGCACGGACATCGCATCGTGGCATCCGCCGGGCCCCACGGCCATGGGGTCTCGACCGTCTTTCGAGCGTTCCACGAGGGCCGATGGCGCATGCTGGTCGGTCGGCCGCCCTCCGGCCGGGTCGGCGGACCGGGGCGCCGCGAGGAGGCACTCCTCCAGGAAGGCCAGTACGCGCAGGTGGTAGGCCGTCGCGGTGCGCCCGAGGCTGAGGTTGTGCCCCGAGGCGGGCTGGTGCTCGACGGTCACCGACGGGGATGCCGTCAGTCGGTCGGTCATCGCGGTCAGGGTGGCCGCGTCGAGTTTCCACCACCCCTCGTGCTCCGCGAAGGTCAGCCGGACCGGGATCCGGACGCCGGGGGCCAGCGCCTCGTACTGCCGGGGCCACCAGGGCGTGTCGGCCGACTCGCGCGGCGGGACGGGCGACAGGAGGGCGCGGCCGGCCTGGAAGGTGCCCGGCGGATAGAGGTGCAGGGGGCCCCAGTTGAGGCGGGTGGCGCCGGCGCCGAGGGTCGTGGGGAAGTGCAGGGCGTCCGGGTGGTACGCGTAGCCCACGCCGGAGGCGTCCAGCCCGAGCAGCGGGACGGTCGGGGGCAGTGCCGCCGTGTGCAGGGCGA
This sequence comes from Streptomyces sp. NPDC058279, assembly GCF_042881255.1. NCBI lineage: Bacteria > Bacillati > Actinomycetota > Actinomycetes > Kitasatosporales > Streptomycetaceae > Streptomyces > Streptomyces sp. NPDC058279. The sequence continues at coordinate 495,169 of NZ_JBHVYA010000001.1, forward strand.
CCTTCCCGCCGTCGGAGTGGCCCAGCAGGAAGACCCCGGCGCCGAGCGGGTGGGTTCGGGCGTGTTCCGCCAGCGCCCGGCGCAGTGTCCTCGCCTGGTCGGGGAGCGACTGGCCTTCGGGCAGGGAGGCGGCGGAGGCTCCGTAGCCGGGGCGGTCCACGGCGAGGACGGCGTGACCGAGGGCGGTGGCCAGGGGGATGAAGGAGTCCCAGTACCGGGCGCGCATACCCCGGCCGTGGATCGCCAGGATCGTGGAGCGGGGGGCGTCGGCCTCGGGCAACGCGAGCAGTCCGGAGACGGTGGTACCCGCCGCGTCGAGCGTGTGGGGACGGGCGACGCCGACCCCGTGCACCGATGGGGTCACCGGACGGCCAACCCGCTGCGCGCGCCGGTCACCGCGTCCAGCCAGCGCGCCGGGGAATCGGTGCGCAGCAGCGACGTGCCGACCAGGAGGCCGCCGAACCCGGCGTCCAGCAGGCGGGCGGCCGTCGCCGGGTCGGCTATGCCGCTCGCGCTGACCGGGCAGGGGGTGCCGGTGGCGCGGACGGCGGGCAGGAGTTCGACGCTGCGCCGCAGGTCGCCCGGGTCCCGCTCGCGCGTGCTGATGTCCTTGTTGTTGACCGCGATCACGCACTCCGAGGCGTGCGGGATCGCCTCCAGTTCGGCCTCCGAGGTGATCTCGACGAAGGGGGTGAGCCCGGTCCGCAGGCACTGGGCGACCAGCTTGGCCAGGCTCGACGCCGGCAGCAGGGCGGCGGTCAGGAGCACCGCCGAGGCACCCAAGTCCCGTGCGGTGGCGATCTGTTGGGTGCGGGTGATGAAGTCCTTCTGGAGGAGCGGGAGTTCGGTGTGCTTGGCGACGTCGCGCAGCAGGGTGTTCGAACCGCCGAACCAGCGGCCCGTCACCACGGAGACGCAGGGCGCGCCCGCGCTCTCGTACGCGCCGACGACCGCGGCCGGGGTGCGGCCGCCGAGCAGTTCGTGGCCGTGGGCGTTGCGCTGTTTCACCTCCATCACAACGGGGGTGGGGGACGCCAGGAGGGCGCGGAGGAAGGGGAAGTCGGTCCGGTCGTGGATGGTCATCGCGACGGCTCCAGGGGGGCGGGCGGGTGGCGAAAACGGGCGGGGCCGGTGGCGGGGGCCGTGCGCCAGGCGCGGGTCAGGGCGGTGATCTCGGGGACGCCGAAGCGGCCGGTCAGCGGGGAGCGGGCCGCGGTGTCGACGTCTATCCCGTGGAAGCCCGGGGCGCGCGTCACGTCCGCGTACCGGGGCCGGTTGGTGGGCTCCAAGCCTCCGGCGAGCAGGAACGGCCGGGTCATCCGCGGCAGGAGCGCCAGCACGTCGCCCGGGTCGAGGGCGTGTCCGGTGCTGCCGATCCGGCCGTCGTCGGTAGCCGCGTCGATGAGGAAGAGGTCGGTGCCGGCGCGTTCGTAGGCGCCGATGAGCGGGCGTTCGACGCAGCCCCCGCCGCCGGGTGCCACGTGCAGCACCTTGACGATCCGGACGTCCGGCAGCAGGGCTTCGCGCAGCGCCCGTACGGCGGCGGGTGACTGATACGCGTGGAGCTGGATCCAGCCGACCCCCGTGCGGCGGGCGAGCTCCGTGGTCGCGCGTGCGTCGGCGAGGAAGGTGACCAGGGCGGCCAGCAGCCCGGCCGAACGGGCCGCCGAGGCCAGGGCGGTGAGTGTGTCCGGGTCCAGTTCCCGGGGGCCGCCGGGTACACCGTGCCAGAGCCCGACGCAGTGCGCCCCGCCGGTGGCGGCGGCTTCGATGTCGCCGGGGGCCGTCGCCCCGCAGACCTTGAGCAGCGGGCGGGGCGGGGGGCCGCTCATCGGCCCGACCCGAGGCCCAGCATCGAGGCGACGCGGTTGTACTGGATCTCGTTGGTGCCGGAGTAGACCGTGCCGCCGACGGCGTTGCGCACGTCCTGCTCCAGCCCGTACTCCGACATGTATCCGTGGCCGCCGAAGATCTGTACGGCCGCGAGGCTGGTGGCGAGGTTGCTCTGGCTGGTGACGAGTTTGGCGATCGCGAGGTCCACGGTGACGTCCTCGCCGGCCTCCAGTTTCTCGCCCGTGTCGTAGAGCCATTTGCGGGCGCTCTCCAGCTGGATCTTCATGTCGACGATCTTGTTGGCGATCGACTGGTACGAGCCGATCGACCGGCCGAAGGAGTGACGGGTCTTCGCGTAGGCGACGCAACGGTCCAGCCGGTGGCTCATTTCGCCCGCGTTGACGACGAAGGAGAAGAGGACTTCCCGCTTCATGACGTGGTCCAGGACCATGAGGCCGCCGCCGACCCGGCCGAGCACCGCGCTCCTGGGGACGCGTACGTCGTCGAGGTACAGCTCGCACAGGGGCGAGGTCCGCAGCCCCATCTTCTTGCTCGGCTTGCCCGTGCTGAGACCGGGGGTGTCCCGCTCGACGAGGAACGCGGTGGTTCCCAGGGGGCCGCCGCGGGGGTGGGTACGGGCATAGACCACTATCACGTCCGCGATCGGGCCGTTGCTGACGAACACCTTGGCGCCGTTCAGGACGAACGTCTCACCGTCGCGATCCGCCCGGGTGGTCATCGCCATGGCGTCGGAGCCGCCCTCGGCCTCGGTGATGGCGTGGGCCCCGATCGCCTCGCCCGAGGCGATCAGGGGCAGGTAGCGCCGTTTCTGCTCGTCGGTGCCGAAGTGTTGTACCGGGATTCCGGTCGAGCAGATCGACGTGGTGGCCGAGAAGCTCAGGCCGGAATCCCGGTTGTACTCGCCGAGTCCCTCCAGCGCGTACATGGTGGTGAGCAGTGACTGTCCGAGGCCGCCGTACTCCTCCGCGAAGGGCAGCGACAGGATTCCGGTCTCCCGCAGGAGTTTCCACTTGTCCCGCGGGAAGCGGCCCTGCTCGTCGAGTGCGATGTGGTCGGCACTGAGCGCCGCTCCCCACCGCTCCAGGCCCTCGCGCAGATCGGTCTGATCGGTGTTCCAGCGGATCACGGCGGACCCCTCTCTGAGTCGGATTCGGTGGACGGCTCGGACGTCGTGGTGGTGGGTGACTCAGTAGGCCGAGGAGTTGTGGGCGTCGAGCTGGTGGACCTCGTCGCCGCGCAGGGCCGGGGAGAAGACGCAGACCAGGCGCAGGTCCTCGTGCGGGGCGGCGACGAGGTAGTGGGCGTCGTGCCGGTCGAGGGCGTACATCCGGCCCGGGACTATCTCGTGCGTGGTGCCGTCCAGTTCGATGACCTCGCCGGAGCCGGCGATGCAGTAGCACGCCTCCAGGTGGTTGACGTATTCCAGCCGGGACTTGGTGCCGGCGAGCACGACGGTGTCGGTGAGCGTGTAGCCGAGGCCGTCGTCGGCGAGGAGGAAGCGGCGGCTCAGGCCGTTGCCCCACTCGACGGTCTTCACGGACTCGATGTCGCGGACGATCATGGCTGTCTCCTGATCTGTGAAGGGTGTGCGGAGGTACCGGATGAGGGGTGGGATGCGCCGCGCCGGCCGGTGCGGGCCGCCTACGCGGGCCGGACGGACCGGACGAACTCCCGGAACGCCTCGGGGAGGTCCCGCCCCGCCTGCTGTGCCCGCTCCACGGCGGCCACGCCGGCGGAGCCGATGACGGCGGCGTCCGCGCCGGCCGCCCCGACGGCCTCGACGTCCCGGCGGGTGCTGACCCCGAAGCCGACGGCGATCGGGGTTGCGGTGTGTTCCCGTAGGTCCGCCACCGTCCGGGCGAGCGCGCCGTGGCCGGCGGCGGGCGCGGTACCGCTGCGCCCGTAGTGGGCGACGAGGTAGAGGTACGCGGTGGCGTCCGCGGCGGCCCGGGCGCGGGTCGCGTCGGGGCTGGAGGCGTAGCAGGTGGTGACGACCGGTAGGGCGGCCGCCGCGGCCGATTCCAGGTGCGTCGCGCGGAGCCTGGGCGGCAGCGCGTGGACGAGGAGGGCGTCCGCCCCCGAGGCGGCGATGTCACGGGTGGCGGCGGTCAGGTCACGGTGCCCCAGGGAGTACCTCCAGTCGGTGAGCAGGGCGATCCGTGTGTGGGTCAGGTGGGGGCGTACGTCCGCGACGAAGGCGAGGACGTCGTCCAGCGCGGCCCCGCCCCGCTCCAGCGCGCGCCGGGCGGAGCGCCGGATGACGGGGCCGTCGGTGACCGAGTCCGGGAAGGGCACGGCCAGTTCGAGGCAGTCCACGCGCTCCTCGTCCAGCATCAGGACGAGGTCGCGCAGGACCGGTAGCGGGGGGTCTCCCGCGTTGAGGAACAGGGCGAGTCCGGGTGGCCGGCCCGGGGCCCGCCGGTCGGGGAAGAAGGGCGCCGCGGTGGGCGCGATGGTGCGGGGCACGGTGGTGTCGGGCACGGTGGTGTCGGGCACGGTGGGGTCAGGCACGGTGGTGTCAGGCACGGGCCACCGCCGGCCGGTGTCGCGCCGCCGCGAGGCGCCGCGCGAGGTCGGCGGCGGCGCCGGAGCCGATCGCCTCGTCGGCGAGGGCCACCGCCGAGCGCCAGTCCCGGCCGGGGCCCGCCGCGACGAGCAGGGCGGCCGCTCCAAGGGCGACCGTACGGCGGGCCACGGGGCCGGCGCCGCCGTCGAGCACGGACAGGAAGTGCGGGACGGCCCCGGCCGGGTCGGTGGCGGGGCGCAGGTCCTCGAAGGTGCCGTCGCCCGGGGTGAGTTCGCCCGGCCGGATGACCCGGGTCGCGCCCTGGTCCCCGTGGACGGTGTTGACCGCGAAGGGCAGCAGTTCGTCGGCGCCGGTGTCGTTGGCGGTGAGCCAGATCCGGCGGGTGGTGGTCGTGGCGGCGAGTTCGCGCAGCGTGTCGAGCGGGGCGGCCGCGCTGACGCCGGTCACCTGGGCCGTGACGGGCAGGTCGGCGAGGAACGGCCCGAGCGCGTTCAGGAAACCACCGAAGGGTTTCATGCCGAGCGGGGCCACCGTCCGGGCCAGCCGGGTCAGTTGGGTCGGGTAGACGAAGGGTCCCGCGAAGGCGATCCCGTACGTCGCGAGGACGTCCTCGGTCTGGGCGTAGGAGGAGGTCGGCCGGACCCCGAGCCGTTCCAGCAGGTCGATGGAGCCGAGCGCGCTGGTGTAGGCGCGGGAGCCGGTCTTGACCACCTTCACCCCCGCCGCCGCGGCGACGAACGCGGAGGCGGTGGAGACGTTGAAGGTCCGGGGGCCGCCGCCGGTGCCGACGACGTTCACTGTGTCCTGCCACGGGCCGCCGCCCACCGTGGCCGGGGGCCGGCGCTCCGCGAGGGAGTCGAGCAGGTGCCGCAGGGTGTCGTGGTCGGGGAGCCGGCTGGTCAGCGAGGCCAGCAGGCCGACGGCCTGGGCGCGGTCGAGACCGCCCGCGCCCAGCTCGTCCCACCAGGACCGCCAGGTCTCGCGGCCGATCGGTGCCTCGCGTGCGAGCAGGCCGGCGAGTGCCTCGTGCACGGTTGCTCCATCCTTCCGCGTGAGGGTGTCGGGTGTGCCGGTGCGCGGGTCAGGCCGCGGCGCGGGCGTGGGTGATGAAGTGGTCGATGGCCTGGACGCTGCGGAAGTTCTCGGGGTCGAGGTCGGCGTCCCCGACGCCGAGTTCGAAGCGGTCCTCGACCCAGGCGATGAGCTTGAGGACGCCCAGGCTGTCGATGACCCCGTCGTTGAGCAGGTCGTGGTCGACGGCGAGTTCGGCGGGGGCGGTGCCGGGGAGGAATTCGCTGATGACGAAGTTCTTGATGGTGTCGACGTTGCTCATGATCGGGTTCCTTCGGCAAGAGATGTGGTGGTGAGGGTGGTTGCCGGGGTGATCGGGGTGATCCGGTCGAGCGCCTTGCGGTCGACCTTCCCGGTGGCCGTTTTGGGCAGCGGTTCGTCGGTGAGCGTGAGCCGGGTGGGTACGGCGCCCCTGGGCAGGTTGCGCGCGCAGTGCCCCCGCAGTTCCAGGACGGTCAGGGTGGAGCCGGGGGCCCGTCGGGCGGCGGCGACGAGCGTCTTGCCGGCGATGGGATCGGGCCGGGCCGCCACGCCCGCCTCCAGGACGCCGGGGTGCTCCTGGAGGACCCGTTCGACCTCGGCGGTGTTGACGGCGACGCCGCGCACCTTGACCTGGAAGTCGGTGCGTCCGGTCAGGTGCAGGGTGCCGTGGGCGTCGCGCCGTACGAGGTCGCCGCTGCGGAACCAACGGCGTCCGTCCCGGCCGAGGGGGTGGTCGGTGAACTTGTCGGCGTGTCGGGACCGGTCGAGGTAGCCGCGCGTCTGGAACGGCGTGTGGACGAACAGTTCCCCGGTTCCGGGCCCCTCGACCACGGTGTGCGTCTCGGGGTCGACGAGGAGGACGTGCACGCCGGGCAGCGGGCGGCCGATCGGCGCCGGGGGCGGCGCGGCCGGGTCGACCTCGTGGACGAAGCTGTCGTTGGTCTCCGTACAGCCGTAGATGTTGTGGAGGCGCGCCCGGGGGAAGAGCGCGGGCAGCGCGGCGTAGGTGCGGTCGGGCAGGGCGTCGCCGGTGAACATCACGTGGTCCACGCCGGGAAAGCTGGCGCCCTGCTCGGCCGCCGCGTCCTGGAGCAGTCCGAGCGCCATCGGGACGGCCTGGACGACGTGGACGTCGTGTCGGACGATCAGGTCGAGAAGGTGCCGGCCGTGCGTGGCGCGGGCGGGGTCCACGAGGACGACCCGGCCGCCGCGGGCGAGGGTGGTCCACACGTCCAGCAGGCACAGGTCGAAGTTGAGGGGCGCGTAGTTGAGGACGGTCCGGCCGGGGCCGATGCCGAAGGCGGGGCCGGCCCAGGCGCCGAAGCGGTCCAGGGCCTCCCGGCCGAGCGGCACGATCTTGGGCAGGCTGGTGGATCCGGAGGTGGTGAGCATCAGCGCCACCTCCGCCGCCTCCTCGGGAGGCAGCGGCCTGGCCTCGGTCAGCGGGTCGGGGGCGACGCGCGCGGGCTCACCGCCCGGGGCGAGTACGTGGGCGCAGCCCGCCTGCGCGAAGAGGTCCGCGAGGAGGCTGTCGGCGAGGGCCGGGGAGGGCAGCAGCACGGGCCGGCGGCTCAGTAGGCAGGCCAGTACGAGTGCCACGGCCGCCGGGGACTTGTCGGCGAGGACACCGACCGGCTCCCCCGGGGCCAGGCGCAGCCCGGCGAGCCGCTCCTGTTCGCGTCCGGCGCGTTCGTACAGCTCTCGGTAGCCGGTGGCCTCGCCGTTGAAGAGCAGGGCGGTGGCGTCGGGCCGCTCGCGCACCTGCGTGAGGAAGCCGTCGACCAGTCCGGGGACGGTATCGGTGACGGTTTCGGCGTCGGTGGGTCTCGTCTCAGGCATCGGGGCCCTCCTCGGCGAACTCGATCCAGCCGCCCTTGGCGGCGGTGCCCGCCGGCGTCTTGCAGGTGAAGCGGACGACGTGGGCCCGCGCGTCGGGCTGGAGGACGATGTCCAGCGGTACGCCGGGGGCCACGGGGGCGGAGAAGCGGCAGCCGAGGCCGCGGACCCGGGCCGGGTCGCCGCCGGCGAAGCGGTCGACGGCCTCCTCGACGGCGAGCGCGACGACGCTCATGCCGTGGGCGATGACGGTCTCGAAGCCGCCTTCGCGGGCCGCCGCCGCGTCCAGGTGGATCGGGTTGAGGTCGCCCGAGGCGGTGGCGTACGCCCTGATCCAGTCGGCGCTCAGCTCGTGGGTCGCCGTCTGCGGCTCGCCCGCGCCGAGCGGGGTGGGCGCGCCGGCCGCGCCCGTGATGTCCCCGAAGGGCTCCGGGGCGGTGGCGCCGACGAGCAGCGCGGAGGTCAGCAGTTCCGCGAACGGCTCGGGGCCGTCCTGCCCGAAGAGGCGCGAGCGCAGGGCGACCCGGGCGCCGCGCGGCTCCCTGCGTACGCCGAGGACGTCCAGCCGTACGGTGATCTGCTCGCCGGGGCGGACCGGCCGCAGCGTACGGATGTCCTGGCCGAGGTGGACGACCGGGACCGGGCCCGCTTCGCCGCGCGTCAGGGCGGTGACGGTCTGCTCCGCGACGGTGTGGGCGAGTACGAAGGCGTGCACGGGCGAGGCCTGGCCGGGCGGCGCGGCCGCGAGGCCCCGCCGGGCGGCGCTCCGGTAGGCGGTGATCTCGGCCTCGCCGACCGTCAGGGTGCGGACGGGCGCCGGCAGCGGTGTGGCGAGCGGATCGGAAAGGGGTGCGGAAGGGGCTGCGGAAAGGGGTGCGGAGGTCATACGGGCATCACCACGACGGAGGAGTTGTGGCCGCCGAACCCGAAGGAGTTGGTCAGCGCGGGTCCCGGCCGCACGGCGCGCGGTGCGCCGTGGACCACATCGATCTGCATTCCCGGCTCCAGTTCTTCGTGGTTGGCGGTGGGCGGCACCTCGCAGCGCCGCATGGCTTGCACGGTGGCGATGAGTTCGACGGCTCCGGCGGCGCCGATCAGGTGCCCGAGGACGGACTTGGGAGCGGTGACGGGGGGCTGGGCGGTGCCGAACACCTTGGTGAGGGCCGCGGCTTCGGAACGGTCGTTGTGGGGCGTGGAGGTGCCGTGCGCGTTGACGTGGACGATGTCGCCGGGGTCCAGGTCCGCGTCGGCGATCGCCGAGGCCATGGCCGCCGCGGCGCCCGCCCCGTCGGGGAGCGGCATCGCGAGGTGGTGGGCGTCGGCGGTGGCCGCGTACCCGGCGACGAGCCCGTACGTCGTCGCGCCGCGCGCCTTGGCGTCGTCGAGCCGCTCCATGACGACGAATCCGGCGCCCTCCCCCATCACGAACCCGTCGCGGTCCTTGTCGAAGGGCCGGGAGGCCAGGTCGGGCCGGTCGTTGCGCAGCGAGACGGCGTTGAGGTTGCCGAAGCCCGCCAGGGTCACGGGGGTGAGGGTGTGTTCGCAGCCGCCGGCGATGACGAGGTCGGCCCGGCCGGTCTGCAGGAGCAGCAGGGCGTGGCCGATGGCGTCGGCGCCGCTGGCGCAGGTGGTGGCCAGGGTGAGGGCCGGGCCGGTCCAGCCGAGCCGGATGGCGATCTGGGCCGCGGCGGCGTTGGGCATCGTCATCAGTGGCATCAGCGGGTTGACTCCGGCGGGACCGCTCTCGCCGAAGTGCGCGGACTCCAGGTCGCTGGTGGCGCGTCCGCCGACGGCGTTGCCGACGACGATGGCGGTCCGGCCCGCTTCGGCGGTGGGCGCTCCGGCGTCGCGGTGGGCGGCGAGGGCGGCGAGGGTGCCGTAGTGGGCGAAGGGGTCCATCCGGCGGGCGTCCTTCGCGGGGACCAGGCCCGCGAGGTCGTCCAGGCCCCGGACCCGGCAGCCGATCCGTACCCGGTGCCGGCTGAGGTCGATGTGGGTCAGCTCGGCGGCGGTGGAGCGGCCGGCCCGCAGCGTGGCCCACAGGTCGTCCGGGGTGCATCCGCCGGGGGTGACCACGCCCATGCCGGTGATGGCGACCGGCGGTCGTATCGAACTGCCCTGGGACGATCCGGGCATCTGTGCTCCCCCTGGAGTGTGGTGGGTGGTCGAAGCGGCGCGCGCGGGAGGCGGGGTCAGATGATCCGGCACTCGCGGGCGGAGGTGACGAACGCGTCGGCGGCGAAGTCGATGTCGGCCGTGGTGTGGGCGGCGGTGATGGCGATCCGCAGCCGTGCCAGGTCATTGGGGACGGCCGGGGTGACGACGGGCAGCCCGATGACGCCGTTCTTGCGGCAGGTGGTGGCGTAGTCGTAGGCGGCGGTGTCGGAGCCGGCGATGATCGGGACGACGGCGGTCTCGCTGTCGACCGTGCTCATGCCCGCGGCGTGCAACAGGCCGCGGAAGCGTGCGGCTTCGCGCTGGACGAACTCGACGCGCTCCGGCTCGCGTTGGAGGATGCGCAGGGCCTCCAGCGCGGCGGCGGCCTGGGCCGGGCCGAGCGCAGCGGAGAAGAGGAACGGGCGGGCCGCGTACTTCAGGTGGTGGATCAGGTCGGCGGAGCCGGCGACCCAGCCGCCCATGGAGGGGATGGCCTTGGAGAGGGTGCCGAGTTTGACGTCGACCTTCACCTCGTAGTCGAAGTGCTCCTCGATGCCCTTGCCGGTGGCGCCGATGACGCCGAGGGCGTGGGCCTCGTCGACCATCAGCAGCGCGTTGTGGGCGTCGCAGACCTTGCGCAGGTCCACCAGGGGCGCGATGTCGCCGTCCATGGAGTAGACGCTGTCGACGATGACCAGGCGCACCCCGGTGTCGGGGGCGGCGGCGAGGCGGCGCTCCAGGTGGCCGGGGTCGTTGTGACGGAAGCGGGTGACCGTGGCGCCGGAGAGCTTGCAGCCGTCGACGATGCTGGCGTGGTCGTACTTGTCGATGAAGACCGTGTCGCCCGGTCCCACGAGGGCGCCCACGGTGCCCACGTTCGCCGCGTAGCCGGAGCCGAAGACGAGGGCGCGCTCGCGGCCGGCGAACCGGGCGACCTCGGCTTCCAGGTCCTCGTGCAGCGGGGTGGACCCGGCCAGGGCGCGCACTCCGTGGTTTCCGGTGCCGTAGAGGTCGAGGGCCGCCTTGGCGGCGGCGACGACCCGCTCGTCCCCGGCGAGGCCGAGGTAGCTGTAGCCGGACATCATCAGGAGGCGCTGGCCGTCCTGGTCGGCGTACGCGGAGTCGCGTTCGACGGTGTAGGCCACGAAGCTGTTCTTGCGGACGGGCTCGTACTCCAAGGACCGGACGCGGTCGCGGAAGTAGGCCAGCTTCGGCTCCAGACGGGCCCAGGCTTCGGTTGCGTTCACGTTCATCTCCTCGTCGTGATCGCCCGGCGGACACGGAACTCCATCGGCGCCCTGCCGTCGTTCCGGACGAGCTCTAGTGGAATTCGATTAGGGCCTGCGGGGCGCAAGAGCGACGCAACAGCGGGACGCGAAAAGGGCGAAAGCGAATCCCGAGCCGTGCGTTCCCCGATTGTTGTTGACATGCGGAGAAGAGGCGTGTGTATGTTCGCTCCGCACAAGACCAGGGGGACACGGCCGGTATCCCGGCAGTTTCGGAGGGTACACAGTGCTGATCAGACTTGTAGGACTTGTCACGATCGAGCCGTCCGGAGCGCCCTCGCGGCATCTCTCCGGCGCACAGGCACAGGTGGCTTTCGCTCGGTTGGTCGTCGAGCGGGCGGGTGGTACGGAGCGGGACCAACTGGCGGAGACGGTGTGGCCGGAGGGGTTGCCCGACACGTGGGCCTCGGCGCTGCGCAGTGTCGTCAGCCGGGTACGGACGTTCGTGACGATGCCTCAGGACAAGCCGGGTGACGCCGCGTTGGTGGCGCAGGGCGGCCGGTACGTGCTGCGGGTGCCCGGCGACGCGGCGGTCGACGTGGAGTGCGCGGACCTCGCGGTGACGGAGGCGACCGCGGCGTTCGCGGACGGCGCGTTCGCGGTGGCTCGGCAGTTGGCGTCCGGAGCGGTGTCCAATCTGCGCGGGTCGTTCCTGCCCTCGCACGAGGGCGAGTGGGTCAACGCGATGCGCGAGCAACTGGAGGAACTACGGCTGACGGCCTTGGAGATCGCGAGCCTTTCGTCGTCGGCCCTCGGCGACGAGCACCACGCCCTGCGGTACGCGGAGGAGGCGGTGCGCCGGGCCCCGTTCCGGGAGAGCGCGTACCGCTGCCGGATGACGGCACACAAGCGCGCCGGCAACCGCGCCGAGGCGCTGCGCAGTTACCACCAGCTTCGCCGGGTGCTGGCCGAGGAGCTGGGTACGGATCCGGCCCCCGAGACGGAGGCCGCGTACCTGGAGATCCTGCGCGCGCCGGAGCCGCGCGCGCCCCAGCGTCCTTCCGCCACCCTCGACCCGTTCCTGATGGGGGTGTTCGAGGTCGGGCGGACCGCTTCGGCGCCGCGGCCGTGCGGTCTCGGGCGGGTGTGTTCCGGCCACCGCGCGCACGGTGCGGCCCCGTCCCCCGCGCCCTCCCCGGCCGCGTAGTCGGTCCGACCGTGACGCCGTACGGCCGCCCCCCGGCGGCGGTACGGCGTCGCGGCGCGCCCGCCGGCCCCGTACGGGCAGCCCGAGCGGCCCCGGCCCCCCGAGGGGGGCCGGGGCTGGTGTCCCGTTGAGGTTGGGGAGGTGCGGTGAGGACGTCCCCCGGTGGGGTGCCGGACGTCCCGTCAGGTGATCGAGACCCCGCTGTCGATGCTGACGACCTGGCCGGTCATGCAGTCCTGGTCGAGGAAGAGACCGATGCTGCGGGCGACCTCCTCGACGGTGACGAAGCGCGGGATGGGCGCCTTGCCCTCCATGCCCTCGACGACCCGCTCGGGGAGGTCCTTCGTCATCCCGGTGATCATGAAACCCGGGGACAGCGCGTTGACGGTCACCCCCCGACGACCGCACTCGGCCGCGAGGGTGCGGGTGAAGCCGATCAGTCCCGCCTTGGACGCCGAGTACGCCGTCTGGCCGGGCGTGGCGATGATGCCGGACGGGGAGACGATGTTGACGACCCGGCCCCAGCGGGCGCGCAGCATGGCCGGGACCGCGGCCCGGGCCGTGTGGAAGGACCCGATCAGGTTGGTCTGGATGACCTGCGCCCAGTCCGCGGGGTTCTGCATGGCCATCAGGCTGTCCTTGCGGATGGCCCCGTTGTTGACGAGGACGTCCACCGGCCCCAGCGCCTCGGTGATGTCGGCGTGGATGCCCTGGACCGTCTCCCAGGACCCGACGTCGCCGGTGACCAGGACGGACGGGTTGGTCAGCTTCTCCTGCACGGCCCGCGCCGCTTCGCGCGAACTGTTGTAGTGGACGGCGACCCGGCAGCCCAGGGCGTCCAGTTCCAGGGCCAGGGCCTGGCCCAGGCCGCCCGAGGCGCCGGTGACGAGCGCGACCGGTGCCTCGGGCCGTACGCCCGTGTTCTTGTTGCTCATGCCGCGGTACCGCCCCATTCCATCAGGATCGAGCCCCATGTCATGCCGGCGCCGAACCCGGCCAGCAGGACCGTGTCCCCGGCCTTGATGCGCCCGGCGTCCAGGGCCTCGGCCAGCGCGATCGGGATGGACCCCGAGGCCGTGTTGCCGTACTTCTCCAGGTTGGTGATCAACGCCTCGGGCCTGAGTCCGGTGTGCGACATGATCGAGTTGATGATGCGGATGTTGGCCTGGTGCGGTACGACGTGGTCCACGTCGGCCGCGTCGACCTTCGCGCTCTCCAGCGTCTCGCGGACCGTGCGGACCGTGTAGCGGACCGCGTTGAGGTAGATCTCGTTCCCGTTGATCTGCGCGTAGTGCAGGCCCGCCGCCACGGTCTCCGCCGTGGCGGGCATCCGGCTGCCGCCCGCGAGCACCTTGAGGGAGCCGGTGCAGGAGCCGTCGGCGCCCAGGTTCCACGCCTTGACCCGGTTCTCGGCGCCGGGCCGCAGGACGACGGCGCCCGCGCCGTCGCCGACGAGGATGGACAGGTCCCGGTCGGCCGGGTTGGCGGTCAGGGTGTGGGTGTCGGAGCCGATCAGCAGGATCGGCCGGGGGTCGATCGCGATGAGCGCCATGGCGGAGACGAGTCCGTAGACGAAACCCGCGCACTCGGAGTTCACGTCGTGGGCGCTGCCGGCGATGCCGAGTTCGTGGTGGACGAACGCGGACGTCGCCGGGGACGGCTGCTCGGGCGTCGCCGTGGCGACGATCAGGTGGGCGATGTCGGCGCCGGTCAGGCCCGCCTTGTCCAGAGCGCGCCGGCCGGCCTCGACGGCCAGGGAGACGGTGGTCTGCCCCGGGTCAACGGCCCGCCGCTCACGGATGCCGCAGCGGCTGACGACCCAGTGCTCGTCCACGCCGAAACGCTCGGCGAGTTCCGCGCTGGTGACGATGCGCTCGGGTACGGCCATGCCCCACCCGGTGATGTCGAAGCCGGTCACGTGATTCCTCGCTATGCCTGGGCCGGGACGAGATCGACGATCTTCGCGTAGACGTCGCGCAGCGTCGTCGTGTCGTCGAGGTCCGCGAAGAGCGTCTCGTCCGCGGGGATGTGCGGGTACGCGGTCTGGAAGCCGTACAGCCACTCCATGAGGTCCAGGGAGTCGACGTCCGCGATGTGCTGGAGCGGGGCGTCGGGGCTGACCTCCGCGGCGCCGGAAACGGCCTCCAGCCGGCTCGCGAGTTCTTCGATGGTGGGCAGCGACATGGGGGTCGGTCCTCTCTCGACGGTGCGACTCGGCAGTCGCGTCGTTCATTTCGAGAGCGATGAAAGCCCCGCGGCCGCAAGGAAGACGCAAGATGCCCGGCGCGTGGCCGACCGCTCCCTTTTCCCGGCCTTTTCCCTCCCTTTCACCCCACTTTTCCCACGGACCGGACCCGTGTTGCGTACGCCTTGCGGGGGATCGGTTTTCCTCGGACGTAATTCGGCACGGACGGCCCGAGCCGCCCTTCCCGCCCGCAGGAATGAGGATCGAAATGACAACGGTCGCCCCCAGGACGGTGGACCCAGAGGTCGATGCGATCAGGCACCACTACGAGGTGAGCAACGACTTCTACCGGCTGCTGCTCGGCCCGACCATGATGTACTCCGGCGGCTACTGGAACGAGGGCGAGGACCTCGTCGCCGCCCTCGACCAGGCCCAGGAGCGCAAGCTCGACACCTTCGCGGACCTCGCCGGCGTCCGCGCCGGCGGCGTCAAGCGGGTGCTGGACATCGGCTGCGGCTGGGGCACCATGCTCAACCGCCTCACCACCGTGCACGGCGCGGAGGAAGCCGTCGGCCTGACCCTGTCGCGCACCCAGGAAGCCTTCATCGACGCCCTGGGCAACCCGCGCATCACCACGCTGGTGAAGAGCTGGGCGGACTACGAGGTCGCGGACGACAGCGAGAAGTACGGCGCGGCGTTCTGCATCAACGCGCTGGAGCACTTCGTCTCCTCGAACCTGCCGCCCAAGGAGCGCACCAGGCGCTACCGCTTCTTCTTCCAGCAGGTCGCCAACACCCTCGTCCCCGGTGCGAAGTTCGTCCTGCACACCATGACCGCCGAGGCGCTGCCGATGAACCGCGCCCTGCTCGACGACCTGAAGTTCCTCCAGCGCTCCGAGTTCGCCGGCTGCCACATCCCGCACCTGCACGAGCTGACCTCCGGCGCCGAGGGCCTCTTCGAGGTCGACGAGATCGTCAACGAGCGCGAGTCGTTCGCGATGGCCTGCCGGGCCTGGCTGGTGCTGCTGGCCGAGCGCCGGGACGAGGCCGTCGCCATGGAGGGCGAAGAGGTCGTCGCCCGGTTCGAGCGCTACCTCGACATCTTCGCGTACACGCTAGAGGACAAGTTCTTCAACAACTTCCGCGTGACCCTCACGCGCCGCTAGGAGGCCGACGTGACGAGCATTCTCGAACCGGCCAAGGACGGCGGGGCCCGTCCGACGGCGCACGCCGCCGCCGGGGGCCGCGGACCGACCCGGCACCTGAGGGTCGCGGTCATCGGTACCGGCTTCTCGGGCCTGGGCACCGCCATCCGCCTGCTGCGGTCCGGGATCGACGACTTCCTCGTGTTCGAACGGGCCGACGAGGTCGGCGGCACGTGGCGCGACAACAGCTACCCGGGGTGCGCGTGTGACGTCATGTCCCACCTGTACTCCTTCTCCTTCGCGCAGAACCCGAACTGGAAGTCCACCTTCGGCAAGCGGGACGAGTTGTACGCGTACCTGCGCGACACGGCCGACCGCTTCGGGGTCCGCCCGCACATCCGCTTCGCGCACGAACTGCTCTCCGCCCGCTGGGACGAGGGCGAGCGGCACTGGCGGATCGAGACCTCGCAGGGCGACTACACCGCCCAGTTCCTGGTCACCGGCACCGGCTACCTGAGCGAGCCGGCCGTCCCCGACATCAAGGGCCTCGCGGACTTCGAGGGCAAGGTCTTCCACTCCTCGCGCTGGGACCACGACCACGACCTGACCGGGCGGCGCGTCGCCGTCATCGGCACGGGCGCCTCGGCGATCCAGTTCGTCCCGCAGATCCAGCCCGACGTGGAGCGGCTGGACCTCTACCAGCGCACGCCCCCGTGGGTCGGCCCGAAGAACGACAAGGCGACCACCGCGCTGCAGGCCAAGCTGCTGCGCTCGGTGCCCGGCTACCAGAGCTTCCGGCGGAACTTCAACATGTGGGGCCGCGAGATCCTGGCCTTCGTGATGGCCCGCCCCAAGGTCGCCGCGAAGATGCAGAAGATGGCGAGCGACCACCTGCGCAAGTCGGTCCCGGACGAGGCGCTGCGCGCGAAGCTGACGCCCGACTACGTGATGGCCTGCAAGCGGCTGCTCTTCTCCAACACCTGGTACCCGGCGATCCAGCAGCCCAACGTGGACCTGGTCACCGAGGGGATCGCCGAGGTCCGCGCCACGTCGATCGTCGGCCGGGACGGGGTGGAGCGAGAGGTCGACACCATCATCCTGGGCACCGGGTTCCAGGCCACCGACCGCCCGGTCGCGCGCCGGATCTTCGGACGGGACGGGGTCCAACTGCGCGAGGCGTGGCGACGGGAGGGCATGTCGGCCCACCGCGGCACCACCATCGCCGGCTTCCCGAACCTGTTCATGCTGCTCGGTCCGAACACCACGCTGGGGCACTCCTCGCAGGTGGTGATGATCGAGGCGCAGATCCGGTACGTGGTGGACGCGCTCGAACAGGCGCAGAAGCGCGGGCTGTCCAGCGTCGAGGTCCGCGAGGAGGCGCAGCGGGCCTACAACGAGGCGCTCGACGCGAAGCTCGACGGTTCGGTGTGGAACGCGGGCAACTGCAAGAGCTGGTACCTCGACGAGAACGGGCGCAACCCGTCCATCTGGCCGACGTACACCTGGCGGTTCCGCCGCCAGACCAAGCGCTTCGACCCCAGCGAGTACCAGCTCGCCTCGCGGGTGCGCACCACCACCCCGACCTCGCACCAGTAGGACTTCGGCAGGCCATGAGAAACGGGAGACGTACGCAGATGAGCAGCACCCCCAGAGCGGCCGCCGGCACGGCCGCCACCCCGTCCCGGCGCAGGGTCCTCGGCGGGCTCGCGGCGGGCGCCGTGGCCGTCGTCGGCTGGAACGCCGTCGACCAGACGTGGGCGACGGCCGCCGAGGTCCCCGGCAAGACCGTGGTTCCCGTACCGGCGTTGACCGGCACGCTGGAGACGACGCCCTCCGTGGTCGAGGTCTTCGGCAAGGACTTCGGTCACCTGTGGGACGGCGCGGGCAACAAGCCGTGGGCCGTGCTGCGGCCGGGCAACGTCGACGACATCGTGAAGATCGTGAACTACGCCCGGACCAACGGCATAAAGGTCGCGGTCAACGGTCAGGGCGGCTCCGGCACGGACATCGAATCGCATTCGGTGTACGGCCAGGCCCGGGTTCCCGGCGGGATCTCCATCGACGCCCGGAGCATGTCGAAGATCATCTCCATCGGCGGGGACTGCGCGGTGGTGGAGGCGGGCGTGACATGGGCCCAACTGACCGACGCCTGCCTCCAGGTGGGCAAGACCCCGCCCGCGCTGCCCGACTACCTCTACATCTCGGTCGGCGGCACCATCAGCATCGGCGGGATCGGCGGCACCGTCGCCAAGTACGGGCTGTTGTGCGACACCGTCCGGTCCATCGACATCGTCACCGGTGAAGGCAAGCTGGTCACCGCGACGGCGACGACCCGCCCGGACCTGTTCAACGCGGCCCTGTCGGGCGGCGGCCAGGTCGGCATCATCGTCCGGGCCGAGGTCGCCCTGGTCCCGGCGCCGAAGCGGTCGGTCATCTTCACCCTGTACTACGCGGACGTGGAGACGTACCTCCAGGACGCGGAGAAGGTGCTGGCCGACGGCCGGTTCCAGGTCCAGGCCGGCGAGATGTTGCAGAAGCCGGACGGCTCGGGCTGGCGCTACAAGATGGAGGTCGGGGCGACCTACGACACGACGCCGCCGGACCGGGCGAAACTGCTCGCGGGCTTGCAGGACGTACGGGCCGACGCCGTGATCGAGGACGTGACGTACCGGGAGTACATGTTCCGGCTGGACGCCTACGAGGCGTACCTCAAGGAGTCCGGCCACTGGTACGCGCCCAAGCCGTGGCTGAGCATGTTCCTCCCGGCGTCCAAGACCAAGGCGTTCATGAAGCGGGTCGAACAGGAGCTGACCGCCGACTCCCTCGGGGGCGGGTTCCTGCTCTTCTCCCCCTTCCTCACCTCGCGGGTCAAGCGGCCGCTGGCGATGATGCCGGGCGAGTCCGTGGCGTACCTCTTCGACCTGCTGCGCTTCCCCAACCCGGGCGATCCGAACATCCAGGCGATGCTCGACCAGAACCGGCGCCTGTACGACCTGGCGGTGTCGCTGGGTGCCAAGCGCTATCTGGTGGGCGCCGTCCCGAACATGACGCGGGCGGACTGGCAGGCCCACTTCGGCAACCGCTGGGCGGGGTTCGTCAACGCCAAGAAGAAGTTCGACCCGGCCAACGTCCTCACGCCCGGCCAGGGTTTCTTCGCCTGATCGGGCACACCCCCGGCCCCCCTCCCCGTCCCCTGTTCCCCACCGCGCGACTCCGCACGACCGTGCATCCGAGGAGGCTCGACATGACAACGTACGACCTGATCGACGAGGCGGTGATCGACGCCCCGGCGACCGCCGTATGGGACGCGCTCCTCTCGGAGTTCCGCGGCGCCGCCCAGTGGTGGGTCCCGGCCAACACCTTCGCCCTCCTCTCGGGTTCTCCCGACCGGGTCGGGGGCGAGGTCGGGGTCACCGTCCACACCAAGGGCGTCGGCAACGGCGGCCTCAAGCTCCGCTTCACGGCACGCACCGTCGCCGTGGAGCCCGGCCGCCGGCTCGACGTGGAGTACGTCGACGGGGCGTTCCGCGGCCCGGCGGCCTTCCGGCTGGAACCCCTGCCGGACGGCCGGACCCGGCTGTCCATGCGCTTCGCCGGCAGGCCGCACGGCGCGCTGCGGGTACTGGCCAAGGTGGTCGATCTCGGCGCCGAGCACTCGAAGGCCACCTTGGCGGCCTTCGAGTCGCTGGGACGACGGCTGTCGTCCTCCCCTTCCGTGGGGGCCGGGCGATGACGACGGCGCCGGACGTCACCCGGGAACTGACCGTACGGACCGACGACGGCGCGGAGTTGGCCGTCACCGTGCTCGCCCCGCTGGCGGGCGCGCCGGCCGCGGTGGACGTGGTCCTGGTGCACGGGTGGGCGCACTCGCGCCGCGCCTGGGGCGCCGTCGCCGACCGGCTCATCCGGGCCGGTCACCGCGTGGTGTTGTACGACCAGCGGGGCCACGGCGCCTCCGCCCTCGGCCGGACCCCCGTCACGGTGGAGCGCCTCGGCGTCGACCTCGCGGCGGTGCTGGGCGGGACGGACGCGCGGACGGCCGTGCTGGTGGGCCACTCGGGCGGTGGGTTCGCGGCGCTGTCCTACGCGGCCCGCGGGCCGGAGGCCGGGCGGCTGCACGGCCTGGTGCTGGCGGGCACGGCGGCGCACGGCCAGGACACGCCGGACGGCGAGGTCAAGATGATGGGCAGCGCCCTCTTCTCGTGGGCCCTGCGTCGTCCGGCGCTCGGCCGCAAGCTGCTGTCGTCCACCATGGGCAAGGGCGTGGATCCGGCCCTGTCCGACGTGAACCGGCAACTGTTCGCGGCGACGGACCCGCGGGTCCGGGCGGACTTCTTCCGCTGTACGCGCGGCTGGGACCTGCGTACCGAACTGGCCGCCGTCACCGTGCCGGCGGTGGTCCTGCACGGTGCGGCGGACAAGGTCATCGACCCCGCCCTCGCGCGGACGCTCGCCGACACCCTGCCGGGGGCCCGGTTCGAACCGGTGCCGGGCGCGGGCCACATGCTGCCGCTGGAGCGGCCCGAGCCGGTCGTGTCCGCCGTGTCCGAACTCGCCTCGCGGTGACCTCCGGACGATGATCGAGGCACTCCTGCCGCCGGGCGTCACGTCGTCGGAAGCCTTCGACGACGAGGCGCCCGCGCCGCTCTTCCCCGCCGAGGCGGCCCTCATGGAGGGCCGCCTCGCCCGCCGTCGCCGCCAGTTCGCCACCGCCCGCGCCTGCGCCCGTCGCTGCCTGGCCGCCCTCGGTCACTCCCCCGCGCCCCTGCTGCCGGGCCCGGGAGGCGCGCCTTCCTGGCCGGCGGGCGTGGTCGGCAGCATCACCCACTGCGACGGCTACCGCGCGGCGGTGGCGGACCTGTCCGACCGTACGGCGGCGCTCGGCATCGACGCGGAGCCCGCGGGCCCGCTGCCCGAGGGCGTCCTGGGGCTGGTCACCTCCCCCGCCGAACGCGCCCATCTGCGGGAACTGGCCGCGGACCACCCCGGTATCCCTTGGGACCGCCTGCTGTTCTGCGCCAAGGAAGCGGTCTACAAGGCCTGGTACCCGGCCACCGGCGTGTGGCGGGGGTTCCGCGACGCCACCGTCGCCCTCTCCCCCGAGGGCACCTTCACCTGCGCGCTCGACGTCCCGGCCGCCCTGACCGCACCCGTCGACCCGGTGTATCACGGCCGCTGGTCCGCCGCCCCCGAGCTGGTTCTCGCGGTGGTCGCCCGGCGCCGGTGAGGTCGGCTCGGGAGGTCAGCCCGAGTGCGGTCGGCTCGGGTGCGGTCGGCCAGGGTGCGGCCCGTCGAGGACGACCGTACGGGGCGAGCGCGGGCCCTCTCCGGACGCGGGCTCGCCCACACCCGCGCGGAACTCCTTCGGGCTGACGCCACGCACCCGCTTGAAGGCCGCCGACAGCGCGAACGCCCCGCTGTAGCCGACCCGGCGGGCCACCGTCGCCACCGTGGCGTCGGGTTCGCGCAGGTAGTCGGCGGCCAGGGCGATGCGCCAGCCGGTGAGGTAGGCGACCGGGGGTTCCCCGACGATGTCCGTGAAGCGGCGGGCCAGGGCCGCCCGGGAGACGCCGACCTTGCGGGCGAGTTCCTCGACCGTCCAACCGTGGGCCGGGTTCTCGTGCAGCAACCGCAGCGCCGGGCCGACCACCGGATCGCTCTGGGCCCGGTACCAGGTCGGCGCGCCACTGCCCGGGGCCGCGAGCCAGGCGCGCAGGACGCCGATCAGGAGCAGGTCCAGGAGCCGGTCGAGGACGATCTCCTGCCCCGGTTCGTCCCGGGAGATCTCGGCCGCCAGCAGGGTGATCAGGGCGTGGTCCGCGGACTCCGCCGGGCGTACCAGGATCGTGGGCAGCACGCTCAGCAGCCGTCGGCCGATCTCGCTCGGCGCCTGGTAGGTGCCGCTGAGCATCACCGCCGAGCCCGCGTCCTGGAGCGGGTCGCCCCAGGTGCGGACGCCCAGGGCCATGGTCTCGGTGACGTCCTCGCCACTCTCGGTACTGCACCGCTGCTCCGGTCCGACCGTGATCTGGACCGGCGTGTCCGAGGAGTCGGCGACCGTGTAGGGCTCGGGACCGTGGACGACGGCCACGTCGCCGGGCCCGATCCGTACGGGAGTGCCGTGGTCCGGCACCAGCCAGGCGTCGCCGTGCACCATGGTGATGACCGACAGCGGAGCACGGTCCTCCACGCGCAGCGACCAGGGCGGGTTGAAGACGGACTTGAGGAGGAAGGCGCCGCGCGCCTTCGGGCCTTCCAGCAGACCGGTCAGCGTGTCCATGCGGATATCCTCTCTCGTTTCCCGCCGGGCGGGTACGCGTGAGGCGCCCGCTCTCCCGCGGGGGACGGTGGGGAGAGCGGACGCCGTTCACGGGGGCGCCGGGGCGCCGGGACGCTCTGCTGCGCTACGGGGCCGGCGGACGACCGTGCAGGGTCAGCGCCCGGCCCAGGGCGGCCAGGGCGGTCGCGCAGGCCAGGGTGCGGACGATGTTGCCGGCCCGCCATCGGGTGCCGAACCCGGCGCGGGCCGCGCTGAAGTCGCTTCCGGCGCGCGCCAGTCGGGCGTTGAGGGGCAGGTTGACCAGGGCCGTCACGACCAGCGAGAGGGCGTAAAGGGCGAAGGCGGTCCAGGCCCAGCGCGCGGTGTGCGGGCGTCCTCCGCGCTGCTGTTGCGCGGCGGCCACGCCGGTGGCGAGGAACGCGCCCAGGAAGAGCAATCCGAACAGCCCGTTGTCGATCGCCTCGTTGATGTTCCGCATGGCCGTCACGTACGTCTCGTCGTCGCCGCGCCCCAGGCCGGGGATCACCGAGACGTCGAAGGCGAAGTAGAGGCCGGCCATCAGACCGGTGCCCACGGTCGCCGCCACCAGGGTCACCGACTGGGCCTTCGTACCCGTCACGACCGTCGTGTCCGTAGTCGCTCGCGTCACTTGTGGAGTCCCTTCAACGTGTTCTCGTACCGCTTGCGGAGCAGGGTCGCGCCGAGCAGTCGGACCGGCGGCGGGATGGTGGCGCCGACGTGCGCGACGGACGCGGGACTCGCGCCGTCGAACATCCAGGGCTGGAGGTACAGCAGCACCCGGCGGGGGGCGGTGGCCACCAGCTTGCGCTCCTCCGCGAGGTAGGCGCGCTCCCCCATCCGCTCGAAGACGGGGAACACGACGCGTTCCTCGTCGCGCAGGTGGTCGTGCAGGATGTCCCGGAAGTCCCGCGCCGCCGGGACCAGCCCGTCGCCGCCGCGGGCGACGGCGGTGCCGACGGCGGCCATGGCGGTGTCCAGTTCCTCGTGGTCGTCGTGCAGTTCACCGGCCTGGGCGTCGAAGTCCGCGTCACGGCGCCGCAGTCCGGGCCACAGCACGTCGTCCTCGCTGGTGTGGTGCCATTCGATGACCTCGCGCAGGCGCCCCCACCACTCGGCGCCGCCACCGCGCCATGCCGGTGCGGCGTCGCACAGGCGTGCGGCGTCGCGGCGCATCGCCCGGTGCATCAGGGCGAATCCGTGAAAGTGCGGCGCGAGCGCGTCCAGTCCGTGTTCGCTGGAATGGTGCGGCTGGTGCGTGGGCATCGGGGGCCTCCTGCCGGTCGGTGCGGCGTGCGTACGTGCTCCGTGTCGGGCGGGGTGGGCGCGGGGCGGCCGCCCGCAAAGCGGCCGCTCCGCGCCCACCCGGGGGGCCCGGCGCGGTCAGACGTCCCAGACTCCGGTCGCCGCGGCCTCGCGGGCGAAGTCGGCGAAGTCCTTGGGCTTGCGGCCCAGGGCTTCCTCCACTCCGTGCACGAGGTGCGCGTTGCGGCCGTCCAGGATCATGGTGAACAGGTCGGCGAACTCCTCCGGGAGGTCGTTCTCGCGCAGCACCGCGCGGTACTCCTCGTTGGTGACGGACACGTACGTGATCTGCCGGCCGGTGGCCTTCGACAGTTCGGCGGCCACGTCGCTGTAGCTCAGCAGGCGCGGTCCGGACAGTTCGTAGGTCTTGCCGATGTGCTTGTCGTCGGTCAGGGCGGCCACGACCACGTCGGCGATGTCGTCGGCGTCGACGAACGCCTCCACGGCGTCGGCGGTGGGCAGGGCGATCTCGCCGGCCAGGACCGGCTCCAGGAAGAAGCTCTCGTTGAAGTTCTGGTTGAACCAGCTGGAGCGGACGACGGTCCAGTCGGCGCCGGACGCCTTGAGGTTGTCCTCGCTGACCCGGGCGGCCTCCTCGCCCCGGCCGGAGAGCAGGACCAGGCGGCGGGCGCCGTTGTCGACGGCCACCTTGGCGAACGCGCCGACCTGTTCGGCGGCCCCCGGGAAGGCGAGGTCGGGGTAGTACGTGACGTACACCCGGTCGACGCCCTCCAACGCGGGCACCCAGGTGTCAGGGTCGTTCCAGTCGAAGGCGGGCTCTCCCGAGCGGGAACCGACCCGGACCGGGAGGCCCTGGGCGGAGAGCTTCTCGGCGACGCGTCGGCCGGTCTTGCCGGTGCCGCCGATGACGAGTGTGGTCCGGATGTTCTGCGTGGTCCGAGTCATGAGTACAGTCAAGTCCCTCGGCGCGAGACGGGACATGGCCACGAAGCTCAGTTCCATATGCGTGCGTCTACGCGTGGTCGTGTCACGTGATCGGGTCGGGGGTCGGCGCCGGGGGCGCGGCGGGGTCAGAAGCGGCCGAGTCCGCCGCAGACGTTCAGGGCCTGGGCGGTGATGGACGCCGCCGTGTCGGTCGTCAAATAGCCTACGAGCCCGGCGACTTCCTCGGCGGTGGAGAAGCGGCCCAAGGGTATCTGGGCCTCGAACTGCTGCTGGACGTACTGCTCGGTCGTGTCCCACACCCGGGCGTATCCGGCTCGTACGCGGGCCGCCATCGGCGTCTCGACGTATCCGGGGCAGACCGCGTTGACGGTGATGCCCAGGGGTGCCAGCTCCTTGCCGAGGGCCTTGGTCAGGCCGACCACGGCGTGCTTGGACGCCGAGTAGGGGGCACCGAGCAACACCCCCTGCTTGCCCGCGGTGGAGGCGATGTTGATGATCCGGCCGCGGCCGGCGGCGGCCAGACCGCCGTTGGTGAGTGTCTCCCGGGTGACCAGGAAGACACTGTTGAGGTTGGTGTCGATGACCTCGTTCCACAGTTCGTCGGTGAGGTCGGCGGTGGTGCCGCCGCCGCTGCGTCCGGCGTTGTTCACCAATATCCTGACCGGGCTGTCGAAGGTCGCGACGGCCGCCGCGACCAGTCCCTTGACCTCGGCCCGGTTGCGCACGTCCGCCGTCGCGCCCTCGACCTCCAACCCTTCGGCGCGCAGGTCTTCCACCGTCTGTTTGACGTCCGTCTCCGTGCGCGCGCAGATGAACACCCGGTGGCCCCGGGCGCCCAAATCGCGCGCGACGGCCAAACCGATACCGCTGGTCGCCCCGGTGACCAGGGCGAGGGACCCGTCGGCGGCCTGACCGGCCCCCGGCGTCGACTGTGTCTTCATCGGGCGCCCTCCGTTGCTCGCTGATGCCCAGACGATGCCGGCGATGACTCGGGGCGCGCCGGAGAGGCGATGGAGGGGCCGTTCAGCCTCGCTGTAGGGCGGTCAGCCGGAACTCCCGGAACCACAGACCTTGTTGTAGGCCGCGTCGACGCCCTGCTGCCATGCCGCCCAATAGGCGTCGGAGTGCTGCTGGCTCTTGTTGGGCGTCACGTGGCCGTCGCAGTTCTTCTGCGCGGCGGCGCGTCCGGCGCGGTAGCCGTCGCCGTAACCGCGGCCCTTGTCCTTCATGTTGTTGTTCGGGTTGGTGCTGGGGTTGGTCGTCGTGCCGCCGGTCTTGACGACCTTGCAGTTGACGAAGGTGAAGTTCTGGTCCTCGTGGACGGCGAGGACGGTGTAGTCGACGTTCTTCTGGAAGCGCGTGACCTGGAAGTTCCCGTTCGCGTCGACGTTCAGGGGCTCGGTGCTCTCGCCGTCGTTGAGGTTGCGCGGGGCCGTGAACCCCTCGCCCCTGATGGTGACGGAGGTGCCGTTCGCGTTCGGGGTGACCGTACAGCTCGCCGTGGGCACGGCAGCGCCGGCCGACGGCGCCAAGGCGACCGCGCCGGACAGGGCGAAGGAGGACGCGAGCAGTGCGGTGATCACGGTGCGTCGTGTGGGTCGGGCCATGGTGGTGCCCCTTCCGAAAAGAGACGATGCGGGAGCGGAGGGGGCGGTCAGTCACGCGCGCGGCGTCACGGGCGCGTCACGGGGCGCCGGGCAACCCGGCCACCACACCTCTCGGCGGCGGCCCGCGGTCCCGCGGGCTCCGCCCTCTCCATCCTCCCTCCGGCCCTACGGGATGTCGACCGGGCCGGTGTCGGCCCGCTTCGGCCCCATGTCGGGCGTCGCGGACCGGTGTCCGGTCCGAGTGGTCCCGTCGGCCGCGCGGCCGGCCACCCTTCGCCGCCGGGCGGACGTCTGTCAACACGACGGCGCCGGCGTCATCCCCGCGGGGTCGACCGGTTCCTTCGCCGCGGAGCGGGCACCGCGCCCGCCTGCGGCCGGGGTCCGCGCGGGGTGTCCGGGGCGCGGGGGTGACCGACCGGCGCGCGGGGCGCGTCCGGGTGCTCGCGTTCGGTGCCACCATGCCTGCGCGAACAGCGGGTACGGCGGCGCGGCCGTCGCCCAGGGACGAGAGGGAGCACACCGGTGAGCCAGGTGGTCGACGGAACGACGCGGCACGTCCCGGCCCAACAGGGGTCCGACGACACCGGGAGGAGCGCCGCCCCGGCACGGACCGACGCGGAACTGCTCATCGCGGCGTCGATCCTGCTGGCGGACGCGGCGCTCACCGCCAAACAGGCGGGCGCGGAGCTGACCGGGGCGCTCTCCAGCCTCCGGTTCGGGTGGGAGGCGCTGCGCCGCCCCGGCTGGGCGCTGGGCACGGCCGTCTCCTGCGCGAAGGCGCTCACCAGCCCGGCGGGGCTCGGCTTCGGGGCGAACGGTGGTCTCTTCGGGGAACTGGCGCGGATGGCGGGGAGCATGACGTACCGCCGCCCGGCGAAGGTGGCCATGGCGGTGGACGCGTTCGCCATGCGCATCCGCGCCGTCGCGGTCGAGCACCCGAACCTGGACTCGCCCCTGGCCAGGCGGCTGACGGACGCGATGGTGGCCGGCAACCGGCTGGAGGCGCTGCGGGCGATGTACGCGCTGGTCGAGCGGCTGGGCGTGACCCGTGCCCTGACCACGGTGTCGCCCGTCATCATGGAGTTGCTCGCGCTGTCCGGACTGCTCGACGAGAACCCCGTCAACGACGACTTCTCGTGGGTGACCCTCGCCGGCGGGGTGCCCACCACCGATCCCTTCCTGGGGCTGCCCAGTTCGCTGTTGGGTTACCTCAACCCCGGCCCCGGACGCGCGGAGCGGGCCGAGCCGGACTCCATCCTGGCGCGGGTGCTGGAATCGTCCCGCAACGACATCGTCAGCTACGTCAACGACATCGGGGCGCTGGGCAACCACGGCCTGGTCCTGCTACGCCGCGTGGCGTGCGCCGACGGACAGCAGCGGCACGTGCTGCTGCTGCCCGGGACCAGCTTCGGCCTGCTGAGCAACAGCACCCCCCAGGACCTGGTCGGCGCGTTCGACGGACTGCTGCGCACCGATACGACGTACACCCGCGCCGTGAAGCGGCTGATCCTGCGGTCCGGACTGCCGGCCGGGGCGGAGCTGATGATCGTCGGGCACAGTCTGGGCGGGCTGACCGCGATGAACCTCGCGACGGACGTGGACCTGGCGTCGACGTACCGCATCACGCACGTGATCACGGTGGGTTCCCCGATCGACGGGAAGCGGCCCGCCGACCACACCACCCAGGTGATCAGCCTCGTCAACAAGCACGACGTGATCCCCATGCTGGACGGGCGCGGACCGGCGTCGCCCAACGACATCCCCGACAGCTGGGTCGAGTTGGCCTGGCTCGACGAGTCGTACGACTACCCGCTGTCGCACGCCCCGCAGGCGTACTCGGACACCCTGCGCGGGGAGTTGACCACCTACCGGGACCAGGTCAACAAGCTGATCACGGCCTACGACGGCGAAGTGGTCGCGAACCAGCCGTACATGCTCCGTGACAAGTGACGACCACGAGGGAGAGCGACCGATGACCATTGCCGAAAGCCCGGCCGGCGCGGCGCGCCGGCCGGCGACCGCCCTGGCGCTGGAGAACGCCTTGTTCAGCGCGGCCATGCTCGCGCGCCGGCTGCCGTGGACCGACGCCCCGGCCCGGGCGCTGGGGTGGGACGCGCTCACCCGCGAGGGGATGACGAGCGGACTGCTGGCACACCTGCGGCGCACCCGGTCCGGGCGGCCCGTACGGCTGCGCACCGCGTTCGGGACCTTCCTCGTACCGTCGACCCGGGTCGACGCCGCGGGCCTGCTCGCCCGGGCGGAGGAGGCGGGCGTGCTCGGCGCGCCGTCCGGTCTGACGCCGGGCGGGCTGCGGTACGGGCTCTCCCCGCACGTGCCATTGGGGCGGGAGGTGCCGGTGGCGCGGGGGCAGTGGGCGGCCCTGCTCGCCGAGGACGTGGACGGGGTGCTCGCGGCCCGGCGCGGGGACGGCACGCTCGACTGGGACGCGTGGCGGCGCGGCATGGAGCGGGTCGCGCGGCGGATCGTGGTGGGCACGGCGGCGGCCGAGGACACCCTGCTGAGCGAGATCGTCGCCCGGGCGGCGGCGGAGTCGGGCCGCCGTTCCCAAGGGGCCCGCGGCGCGGCCCTGGCACGGCGGCTGGCCCCGTACCTCGCGGACCGCGACCCCGCTTCACTGATCGGCTGGTTGGCGGCGGACGGGGCCGGACCCGAGAGCGCGGCCCCGGCCCTCGCGCACGCGCTCGCCGTGGTCGGCGGGGCCGCGGCCGGGGCCACCCTCCAGGCGCTGGCCCTGGTCGGCGTGGGGGCGGTGGCCGAGGCCGGCGAGGCGGTGGCCGAGGCGATGCGCCGGTTCCCGGCCGTCCCCGCCGCCGTATACCCGGTGGGCGGCGCCTTCGTGTGGGAGTCACTGGCGGTCGAGGCCGGGACGGAGATCCTGTGGGCGCCCGGCTGGGCCCGCGACGACGACCACTCGGGCGCCGGGCCGTCGGCGCTGTGCGGGGCCCCGTCCGGCTGCGCGGCGGCCCGCTTCGCGGAACACGTCGCCGAGGCGGTCGTGGGCCGCGTGCTGGAGGCGACGCACCCGGTGGTGATCTCGCCCCGGCTCGACGTGGACCGGCTGCCGCAGGCGCTGGACCCGGCCACGCTGCTCGTCGCCTTCCGCGAGGCCGAGGGGTTGCCCGGGGACGGGCGGGTGACGGTCGGCCTGCCGGCGGCGGTGCCGCTCTCGGCGCACGGCTACGCACCGGCCGCCTACGGGGCACTCGCCCAGGCCAGTGCGGACCGGCTGGAGCGCCACGCGGAGAGCCTCGCCGCCTGCGCCGCGAACGGCGGTTGGGACACCGACGAGGCGGGCGAGGGGTTCCGCATGACCCTCCTCGCCCACGCCGAGCGGTGCGCCCAGGCCGCCGACGACGTGCGGCGGGCAGCGCAGCGGCTGGCCGGCTGATGACGGCGCGGGTACCCGGTGCCGGCCGGGGCGCGGTGGTGGCGGGACTCGGCTCCTACGTGCCGCCGCGGGTCGTCACCAACGCCGAGTTGTGCGGGAACCGGCCCGTCGGCGACGAGTGGATCCGTGCCCGTATCGGCGTGGGCAGCCGGCGCGTCGCCGACGGGGAGGCCACGGTCGACCT
The DNA here is from genome assembly GCF_042881255.1 of Streptomyces sp. NPDC058279. Classification (NCBI taxonomy): domain Bacteria; kingdom Bacillati; phylum Actinomycetota; class Actinomycetes; order Kitasatosporales; family Streptomycetaceae; genus Streptomyces; species Streptomyces sp. NPDC058279. The sequence continues at coordinate 524,067 of NZ_JBHVYA010000001.1, forward strand.
GGGCGTGCGGGCCGGCCGCGGCGCGCTGGCGGCCGCCGGGGTCGCGCGGTGCGACGCGGTGGTCCTGGCCACCATCTCGCCGGACCGGCTCCTGCCGGGCGGGGCGCCGGAGGTGGCCGCGCGGCTGGGGTGCGGGACGGTACCGGCGTTCGATCTGGCGTCGGGGTGCAGCGGGTTCCTGTACGGCTTGGGCGTCGCCTCGTCGATGATCGTCTCGGGGGCCTTCGACAGCGTGCTGCTCGTGGCCTCGGACGTGTTCAGCGCCTTCCTCGATCCGGACGACTGGCTGATGGCGGCCATCTTCGGCGACGGCGCGGGGGCGGTGGTCCTGCGGGCGGGCGACGCCGACGAGCCGGGTGCGCTCGGTCCGTTCGACCTGGGCAGCGACGGCGCGCAGGCCGACCTGCTGGAGGTTCCCGGGGGCGGGGCGCGGGCCCGTAAGCGCGCCTTGGCGGCGGGCGAGGAGTTCTCGCCCTACTTCCGGATGGACGGGCCGGTGGTACGCAAGCAGGCGATCGTCGGCATGTGCGATTCGGTGACGAGGGCGGCGCACCTGGCGGGGTGGTCGGTCGACGACCTGGACGCGGTCGCCGCCCACCAGGCCAACCAGCGCATCCTGGACGGCCTCGCCGCCGAACTGGGGCTCCGGCCGGGGCGGATGCTGTCGGGCATCGAGGCGTACGGGAACACGGGGGCGGCCTCCGTGCCCGTGCTGCTGGCCCAGGCCGCCGCGGCGGGAACGCTGCGGCCGGGGATGCGGGTGGCGCTGACGGCGTACGGCGCGGGGCTGGCCTGGGGGTCGACCACCCTGGTCTGGCCCGATGTGCGGGCGGTGACCGACGACGGGTGACCCGGACCGGGTCACCACCGGCCGACTCACCAGAACGGCGTCTCGCGCCGGCTCCGCTCCCGGTCGACCAACTCCTGGACGGCGGACTGGGCCTCGGCGCAGAGGCGGCGGGCGGCGGCCGAGCGCCCGGCGAGGGACTCGGCCCGCGGCGGCGCGGGGATCGGCTCGCCGATGGTGATCAGCCACTTGGCCGGCAGCGGGAAGGGCGGCGTGATCGGGAAGTAGGGCAGGTCGAGAAGGCGTGCCAGCGCCGGTACGTCGCCGAGCCTCGGACACGCCTCCTCGGCCCCGATGACGGAGACCGGGACGACGGGCGCGCCGGCCCGGACGGCGGTGACGGCGAATCCTGGGCTGAACGGACGCAGCCGGTATCGCTCGTCGAACGGCTTTTCCAATCCGGCCATTCCCTCGGGAAACACCCCGACGAGCCCCCCGGCGTTCAGGTGTTCCCATCCCAATGTCGGGTCGAGCGGAATGGCACCCTTCTTCCGCGCATATGACCCGATCACCGGGACGCGGAAAACCAGCGGGGCGGCGGGCACGTGCAACGGCCGATCCAGTCCGCGGACGAGTACGTTCTGCAGAACGAAGGCGTCGAGCCCCCAGGCACCCGAATGATTGGCGACGAGGACGGCGGGGCCTTCGGCCGGGATGTTCTCCCATCCCGTGACCTCCAGGCGGAAGTATTCGTCGACGAGCCAGCCGAGGAGTCGCTCCCAGGCGCCCTCCCCTGCCTTCCCCAACACCCGCTTCAGATGGCGGAGTTCCACGCCCGCCACGTCGAGGACATCGGCCACGGCGACCGGATCGACGATCGGGTCGGCGATCGGGTCGGCGGGGTCGACCGGCTCAACGGTCGAATCGGTCACGATTTCCGGCATGAATGATCCTCACTCTCCCCCACAGGGGTCGCAAAAAGGCCGATCGCGGACGCGTTTTGAGTAATTAGGCGGCCGTGGTACTTATGTGGGAACGAGGCCCCGCCCCACGACCTCGCGGATAATCGCTTTTCCGTTCCCCTTCGACCGTCGGCCACCGCGCCAGAGTGCTGCACGAGGCCGCGAAACCGCAAATGAGAGATGCCGTGACCATTTCCGCGCAGGAATCCGTCCTCCACGCGATCAGCGAACTGCTCGTCGAGAAGTTCGATGTCCCCGCCGACGAGGTGCGGGCGGACGCGCCGATGCGCGAGCTGCTGACCGACTCGCTCATGGTGGTCGAGATGGCCATCGCCGTACACGAGACGCTGGACGTCAAGGTCGAGGAGGAGGAACTGCGCGCCATGACGCTCGCGGAGTTCGCCGAGGCCGTCGACGCACGACGCACGGGCCGATGACCCGACGCCCGGCGCCCGTCGTCACGGGGATCGGGCTGGTCACGCCGGCCGGCTGCGACCGGGACACCACCTGGTCGGCGGTCCTCGCCGGCCGCCCCACCGCCGCCCCCGACCCCGCGCTGGACGGTCTGCCCGTCTCCCTCAGCTGTCGCGTGCCGGAACTGGACCATCCCGTCCTGCGCCACCGCGGCTCGGGACGTCTCGACCGGGTCGACCGCTTCGCCCTGGTGGCGGTCGCCCAGGCGATCGAGCAGGCCGGGCTCGACCCGGCGCGGTGGGACGGCAGCCGGGTCGCCGTCGTCACGGGCGGCGGCCTGGGGGGGCTCCTGACGCAGGAGACGGCGCTCGCCCGGCTGGCCGAGCGGGGGCCGGAGTTCGTCTCGCCCTACTTCCTCACCGGCTATCTGATCAACATGGCGTGCGCCAACATCGCCCTTCGCTTCGAGGTGACCGGCCCCACCCTCTCCACCTCCACGGCGTGCGCCTCCGGCACCACCGCGCTGGGCCTCGCCCGGGACCTGCTCTCGACCGGCCGGTGCGACATCGCCCTGGTGTGCGGCGCGGACGCGGCCGTCACCCGGCTGGTGGTCGCGGGCTTCACCCAGATCGGCGCGCTGTCCGGCACGGGCTCGCGGCCGTTCGACGCCACCCGGGACGGCTTCGTCATCGCGGAAGGCGCCGGCGCCCTGGTCCTGGAGCGACCCGAACACGCGGCGGCGCGCGCGGCCCGACCCCTGGCGCGGCTCATCGGATACGCGGCCTCCACCGACGCCCACCACCTGGTGGCCCCGCACCCGCGGGGGCGGGGCGCCGAGCAGGCCGTCCGCGCCGCCCTCGCGGACGCCGGCGTGGCGCCCGCCGAGGTCGGCCACGTCAACGCCCACGGCACCTCGACCCGGCAGAACGACGACGTCGAAGCGGGCGTCCTGCGGCGCGTGTTCCCCCACCGGCCGCCGGTCACCTCGGCCAAGGGGGCACTGGGACACACGCTGGGCGCCGGGGGGGCCATCGAGGCGGCGCTGACGGTGCTCGCCCTGACCGAGGGCACCGTTCCGCCCACGGCCGGCCTGAACGAGCCGGACACCGGGGCGGGGATCGACGTCGTCGCGGGACCGGCCCGCGCGCACGCCTTCGAGATCGCGGTGAGCAACTCCTTCGGTTTCGGCGGTCACAACGCGGTCGCGGTCCTCGCCCGGCCCTGAACCGGCCCGGGCCGCGCGGGGCCCCGCGCCCGCCCCGTCTTCCCGCAGGGGCCCCGGTCGGCGAAGATGCGGAGGTCACCACTGCGCAGCGCGAGGAGCGTTACCCCAGATGTCGCCTTCCGGTACCGGTGCCCGGCCGCCCACGATCGCCGATGTGGCCCGGGCCGCCTCGGTCTCACGGACGACCGTCTCCCATGCCCTGAACGGGATCGGGAAGGTCGACCCCCGGACCCGCGAACGCATCAAGGCGATCGCCGCGGAGCTCGGGTACCGGCCGAACCTGCGCGCGCAGCGCCTGCGGCGCGGCGAGGCCAAGGCCATCGCGCTGGCCTCCTCGATGCCGTTCGCCGTGGCGGGCGGCCCGTCACGGCTCGGCTTCTACATGGAGGTCGCCGCCGCGGCGGCGGAGCGGGCGCTGGTCCACGGCTACGCGCTGGTGCTCGTCCCACCGGTCCGCAGCGGGTCCCCCCTGTACTCGGTGGACATCGACGGGGCCATCGTCGTGGAGCCCGACACGGACGACGTCGCGGTGGCGCAGTTGCGGGAGCGGGGGTTGCCGTACGTGGCGCTGGGACGGCCGGTCTCCCCCGCCGAGGCCGCCCCCTACGTCGACCTGCGCGGCACCCCCGTCGCGCAACTGCTGCTCGGGCACCTGCGGGAGCAGGGCGCGCGGCGGCCCGCGCTGATCGTCGGGGACGGCGCGCGCCACTCCGGCGTCGACGCCCGGGCGGTGTTCGAGGAGGCCGCGGCCCGGCACGGCGGGCAGCCGCTGGTGGCGACCGCTCCCGAGGAGGGCGGCGAACAGGCGGGGTACGACGCCTGTGCGGCGCTGCTCGCCGCCCACCCCGACATCGACGCCGTCTGCGCTCTGGTGGACACCTTCGCCGTCGGCGCGGTCCGGGCGCTGAAGGACGGCGGTCGACGGATTCCCGAGGACGTCATGGTGGTCACCCGCTACGACGGGCTGCGGGCCCGGACCTGCGAGCCCCCGCTCACGGCGGTCGACCTGCACCTGGACGACGCGGCGTCGCAGGCGGTGGAGCTGCTGCTCGGCCGACTGCGCGGCGAGGACGCCCCACCCGTCGCCACGGCCCCCGCTCCCCGCCTGGTCGCCCGCGCGTCCTCCCTGCGCACGCGCCCGTCGACGGCGCCCTGAGGGCTGACCCGCACTCCCCGGCGGGACAGCCTTCAACCGAGCATCAGCACCACCCCGGAGACCAGCGCGAAGCCGAGGACGAACAGGCGCATCCGGCGGGCGTCGAGGCGGTGGTGGACCAGACGGCTCAGCCAGGCCCCGACCGCCAGGGCGGGCAGCAGCAGCAACGCCGGCAGGAGCCGGCCCGGGTGGCCCTGGCCGGTCGCGAACAGCAGCGCGAGCGACGCCACTTCGCCGACGAGGAAGCACACGGCGATGGTGGCCCGCAGCTCGGCGGGCGGTCGGTGCTGGTAGACCAGCGCGAGCGGCGGGCCGCCCACCCCCGTCGCGGTTTCCGTGAGCCCGGTGATCAGGCCGGCGCCCAGGTACGCGCCCCGGCCGGGGGTGAAGGCGGGCGCGGCGAGACTGACCAGCGCCGCCAGGACCGTGGCGGCCCCGACGAAGAGCCCGAGCCGGTCGTCGGGGATGGCCCACAGCAGGACGAGGCCGAGCGGGGTGGCCGCCAGCCGTGCCCCGGTGATCCAGCCGGCGCCCCGCAGGTCCAGGCTGTCCCGCTCGCGCCAGGCCACGTAGGCGTTGAGCGGGATCATCGACGCGAGGACGAACACGGGCAGCAGTCCGGGATCCAGCAGACCGGCGACCGGGGCGACGATCAGGGCGAACCCGAGCCCGCTGGTCCCCTGCACGAACGCGGCGACCGCCACCGTGGCGGCCAGCAGGGCAAGGGTCTGCGTGCTCACCGTGCCACGCTCCGCGCCTGGTGTCGGTCGGCGCGGGCGGCCGTGGAGGTGGGGTGGGTCCGGGTGACCGCGGCGCGCCCCAGTACGGAACGGGAGAGTTCGGCCGCCTGCCGCACCAGCGCCGGGCCGTCCCAGTCCGTGGGCCAGCCGCGCCACAACCGTAGCCGGCCGCCGACGAACACGGCGGTGATCTGGTCGCGGTTGCCGCGCCGCACCAGTTCCCAGGGCAGGTCCCAGGAGAGCCGCATCTCGGGGGTCGATATGTCGACGAGCAGGAAGTCGGCGGCGGCCCCTTCGGAGACGGTTCCGGTGAAGGAGCCCAGGCCGAGGGCGTCGGCGCCGCCCCGGGAGCCGTGCTCCAGCCAGGTCCAGCCCGCTCCGCAGGAGGAGTCGCCGGAGGCCAGGCCGTAGGCGAGCCGCTGGGCGGACTCCGCGGCGTCGGCGAGCCGGAAGGCGTCGCCCCGGGTGCCGTCGGTGCCCAGTCCGAAGCGGATGCCGCGCTCGGCCATCAGGGCCGCGGGGGCGACGGCGTTCCCCTTCCAGGCACTGGCCACCGGGTTGTAGCTGACGGCAGCCCCGCTGTCGGCGAGGAGGGTGAGCTCGGCCGGGGTGAGGAGGGTCGCGTGGGCGGCCACCAACTGGGGTCCGAGGGCGCCCACGTGGTGCAGGTGTTCCAAGGGGCGCAGACCGTGCCGGACGAGGGAGCGTTCGACGGCGACGAGGTGCTCGTTGACGTGGATCTGTACGACGGCTCCGGCCTCGGCCGCCAGGCGGGCGGTCTCCCGCAGGGTGCGGGCGGTCGCGGCCTCGGGGATGGAGACGGCGAGGGACGGGTGGATCAGGTCGTCGGCGTCGTAGCGGGCCAGGTGTTTGTGCGCCTGGGCCATGACGTCCGCGGCGTCCTCGCCCGGGGCGTCGTTGCACAGGAGCCCGAGCACGCAGCGGATCCCGGCGTCCCGCGCGGCGGCCGCGACGACGTCCGCCTCGACGGCGGCCCGGGTGCCCGCCTCCGCGACGGTGGTGAAGCCGCCGCGCAGGGACTCCAGCGCGGCCAGCTTCGCGGCCACGTAGGCGGACTCCTCGTCCAGCGCGCCCTCCAGCGGTGCCCACACGCGGCGGAAGATCTCGGAGGGTTCACCGAACGCGAGGGCCGCGCCGAAGCTCTGGGTGAGGTGGTGGTGGGTGTCGACGAAGCCGGGCATCAGCGCGTGCCCGGGCAGTCGTACGGGTGTCAACCGCGGGTGCCGGGAGCGCAGTTCGGCGGCCGGGCCGATGGCGCCGAAGGAGCCGTCGGCCACGACGACGGCGTGTGCGTCGAGCGGCCCGTCGGGGGTGATCACCACGTCGGGCAGGAGCAGCCGCGGGCCGGTGCCGGCGAGGTGGTCGGGGGACACGTCGTTCATGGTTCTCTTTCCGATGGGGGGAGTTCAGCCGCGCGGCACGGGCGCGTGGAGTGGCGGCGCCCCCGGCTCGGGCTGCGGCGCGGCCTCGGCGGCCTCGGGGGCTTCCGCGGCCTCGGCCGGGCGGGCCCTGGTCAGCTTCGGGTGGTGGAAGAGCACGTTGAGGAGGGCGGCGGTGAACGCCCCGACCGCGACGCCGCTTTCGAGAAGGATGCGGGGCCCCGACGGCAGGCTCCCGTAGACGCCCGGGATCAGGATGGGCAGCAGCCCGAGGGCGAGGGACACGGCGCAGATGAAGGTGTTGGTGTGCCGGTCGAGTTCGGCGCGGCCCAGCATCTGGATGCCGAGCACCGTGATGACGGCGAAGACGACCATGGCGGTGCCGCCGACGACGGCCGCGGGTACGACGCTGATCGCGCGCGTCACGGGAGCGAGGAACCCGACGCAGATGAGGACGACGCCGGCCGCGGCGGTGACGAAGCGGCTGCGGACGCCGGTGACGCGGACGATGCCGATGTTCTCTCCGCTGGTGACCATCAGCGGCAGTCCGAAGAAGCCGCCGAGGAGGGACACGACCGCGTCGCCGCGGATGGTCTTGGGTACGTCGACGCGCCGGTCGATGGGCTTTCCGACCGCTTCCGCGTTGATGACCGTCTGCCCGGTGGCCTCCGCCATGGAGGCGAGGCTGTAGAGCATCAGCGGCAGTGCGGCGACCAGGTTGAACTGCGGCGAGCCGAACGGCAGCAGTTCGGGCGCGCCGAGCAGCGGACCGTGGAGGGCCCGGCCGAAGTCGACGTCGCCGAGGGCGAAGGCCAGGGCGGTACCGGCGAGCAGGCCGAGCATGACGGCGAGCTGGCGCAGGACGCCGGTGAAGAGCCGGTAGAAGGCGATGGTGAAGCCGATGGTGGCCAGGCCCAGCACGAGGTGGCCGGGATCGGCGAAGCCGGGCTCGTCGGGCCGGCCGGTGACCAGGAGCGCGCCGACCTTCACGAGGTTCACGCCGACGATGACGATCATCGTGCCGATGACGAGGGCGGGGAAGAAGGCCAGCAGCCGGGAGAAGACGGGCAGCACCACGAAGTAGAAGGCGGCCGTGAGGATCACGGCGCCGGTCGCGGTGGGCAGGCCGTGCTGCTGGGCGATGGCGAGGAACAGGATGAGCGGAGCGCCCCCGGGCAGCATGACGAACGGAAGCCGGGGGCCGAACTTCCAGGGGCCGAGGGACTGGATCAGCGAGCCGATCCCGGACAGGACGAAGGCGGCGGAGAGGAGTTTGACCGTGAGCCGGGAGTCCAGCCCCAGGGTCGCGCTCATCAGGAAGATCGCCGAGATGGGGGTCGCGGCCATCACCAGGACGTGTTGGACGCCGAAGAGCAGGATCCGGCCCAGGGGGCGGGTCTGGTCCACGGGATGGGGCTGTCGAGCGGACTGCTGCTCTTCGCCGGGCTGGTCCTGGGCGGACCGGTCCTCCGAGGGTGGCTGCGAGGGCAGGGGACGGCGGTTGGCGGTACGGAAACCGGGCACGTTCGAGCTCCGTTCGGCTCGTTCCGGATATGGCTGTCCCACGGCCCGGGACGGGGGTCGCGGCAACAAGGCCAAATCGATTTGGCCGCCAGTATGTGAGGGTCGTTGGGCCGCGTCAAGAGATCGGGACGAGACGGGTAGGAGTCGTCCGGTTGCAAACGCGGGGCCAAAAAAACTCCCCCTCCCCCACAAGGGGGTCGGGGGAGTAATGTGCCCCGGTGCGGGTCACTGCGGAGTGTGGAAGCGGCCCGCGCCGCGCTGCTGGGGAACGGTCTTCAGCCGGTGCGCGCCGGAACGCCGGCGCCCGGGAACGGGGTTGCGCCGCGTGGGGGCCGAAGGGGCCACGACCAGGAGGGCGATGAGGGCGAAGACCGCGACGAGGATGAGCCCGGCAACGAGGTTCATGTTCCTGCCTTCCGTCGGTACTGACGGTCTGACTGTCTTTCACTACATCCTGTAACCGAAAATCACGTCGGTAAACACGACGGGTGAGAGGGGGAGTTGTGCCGCGATGCGCGGCGGCCCTCCGCGTCAGGGCCCGAAGAGTCCCAGGGAGGCCCACAGGGCGACCGTCGAGGCGACGAGGGCGGCGGGGACGGTGAGGAGGCCGAGTCGGGTGAACTGCCCCAGGCTGACCTGGTGGTCGTGCCCGTGGGCGATGCGCCGCCACAGCAGCGTGGCCAACGACCCGGCGTAGGTGAGATTGGGTCCGATGTTCACCCCGAGGAGCACGGCGAGCACCGCGCCGGGGCCGGCGGGCGCGGCCAGCGGGACCAGGGCCAGCACGGCCGGCAGGTTGTTGATCAGGTTGGCCAGCAGCGCGGCGAGCGCGGCGGTCCCGAGCAGCGCGGGCAGCCCGGTACCCCCGGGCAGGACGTGGCCGAGGGCGTCGCCGAGCCCGTGGTCGACGACGGCCCGGACCACGATGCCGAGCGCGAGCACGAAGGCGAGGAAGGACGGGGCCGCGGCGCGCAGCACGGCGCCGGCCGTGGTGCGGCGGCGTGCGAGCGCCCGTACGGCCATCACCAGCGCGCCGGCGGCCGCGGCCCAGGCCGGGTCGATGCCGACGGCGGACGCGACCGCGAACCCGGCGAGGGTGGCGGCGACGGTCACGAGCGCGAACAGCGGCAGTTCGGGCTGTTCCGTCGCCTCGGGCCGCTCCGCGGGCGCGTTCAGGTCCGCGGCGAAGAAACGGCGGAAGGCCAGGTATTCGACGCCGATCGCGGCCAGCCAGGGCAGCGTCATCAGCAGCGCGAAGCGCGTGAAGGTGAGGCCGCTGGCGGTGTAGGCCAGCAGGTTCGTCAGGTTCGACACCGGCAGGAGCAACGAGGCCGAATTGGACAGGTGGGCGGCGGCGTAGACGTGGGGCGTGGGCCGTGCGCCCATGCGGGCCGCGGTCGCGAACACCACCGGGGTCAGCAGGACCACGGTGGCGTCCAGACTCAGTGCCGCGGTGATCAGCGACGCGAGGACGAAGACCGCGCCGAGCAGCCGGCGCGGGCGCCCGGCCGCCCAGCGTCCCATCCAGGTGCCGCAGGCGTGGAAGAGCCCGTCGTCGTCACAGAGTTTGGCGAGGACGAGGACCGCGGCGAGAAAGCCGATCACCGGCCCGAGCCGCTCCGCTTCCTCGCGCACGTGGCTCGGCGTGATCCCACCGACGGCGATGACCACCACCGCGGCCGGTACCGCGAACACCGCCTCCGACCGGCCGAAGGGACGGACGACGGCGCAGACCAGGACGACGACCAGGGCGGTGACGGAGATGAGCTCGACGGGCATGTCCCTGATCATCGCGCAGTGCCGACGGGGGCGGCGGACGCCGCCCCCGGTTCCGGCGCGCCCGCCGGGTCAGGCGGCGCTGCGGGCGGGCTGCGGGGTGAGGAGCTGCGCCCGGCCGAAGAGGAGCGCCCAGCCTTCGGGCAGGCCGGAGAGGACGCGGGCGAGGAGGTCGGGCCCGGCCAGGGCCGCCACGACGGTGAGGACCGCGCCGGCTTCCCAGCGGGCGGTGGCGGGCGTGCCGCCGGTCTGCGCCGCGAGGTCCTTGACGAAGGCCCAGCCGGTGCGGGGCCGGGGGTCGGGGACTTGGGCCGTGAAGGCGAGGGCGGCTTCCACGGGCAGGCGGGCGGCCAGGTCCACGCGCTCGTCGCCCGTGATCTGGCGGCCGAGGGCGGACATGACGTCGCGGACGGCGGTCTCGGCCCGCTCCCGGGTGGGGTACGCGCCTTCGTACCGCACCTTCTCCACCATCTGGTCGTAGGTCATGTCCGGCGCCTGCCGAACCCGTTCAGGCCGGTGGAACATGGATGCTGTGCGCCTTTCTCGTCGAGGGATCGGAGGGTGGCGGAAGGGGGATGGGAGAGGGTTCAGGTCGGCTGCGGGGTTCAGGTCGGCTGCGGGCTCCCGAAGAGGAGGTCGTAGCCGGGAGGCAGCTGGAGCAGGATGCGGCGGGTGAGGTCCTGGCCGGCCGCATCGGCGACGACGCTGAGCACGGCGCCGACGTCCCAGGCAGCCGTCGCCTGCGAGGCGCCCTCGATCCAGGCCGCCGTGGCGCGTACGAAGCGCTCCGGGGAGAGCGGCTCCACCGCCTGCAGCGGGTTGAGGAGGATCAGGGCGTACGTCTCGGGCAGACGGGCCGCCAACTCGGCGCGTTCGGTGCCGACGACGTGGGCGCCGAGCAGGGCCAGGACGACCCGGGCGGCCCGATCGGCTTCCTGAGGGGTGTCGTATTCGCCGCGTTCCCGGACCTGGTCGAGGAACGCCTCCCAACGCAATGCCATGGGCCTGTCCTCCTCGGTGCGTGTGCTCGCTGGGACGGGGGCCCGCGGGACGGTGCTCGCGGGGACGGTCTCCGGGGCGGGGGCCGCAGGCCCCCGCACGCGTGACGGAGGACGGGACTGCCGGGGGGAGTGAGCGACCCGTCCTCCGCGCCTCGGCCCTGGCCGGGCGGATCTTCCGCACACACGCGGTGTCGGACCACGGGCCCGGCCGGGGGCCACGGGACCGCGTCCGCCGGGGCCCGGACAGGGCAAGCGGCCGAGTGACCGATCAGCCGGAGATCTCCTTGCGCCCGTTGCCGGTGGCGCTGATGGTGACCTTGCGCGGCTTCGCGCGCTCGGCGATCGGGATGCGCAGGGTCAGGACACCCGCTTCGTAGTCGGCCTTGATGTTCTCGGTGTCCAGCGTGTCGGCGAGCACGATCTGCCGGGAGAACACGCCGAGGGGACGCTCGGAGAGTTCCATCTGCACGTCCTCGCCCTTGGCCGTCGGCCGGCGCTCGGCCCGGACGGTCAGCATGTTCCGCTCGACGTCGATGTCGATCGCGTCCGCGGTGACACCCGGGAGGTCGAAGGCGATCACGTAGTCGTCGCCCTCGCGGTAGGCGTCCATCGGCATCACGGACGGCTTCGACCAGGTGCCGGTGCTCCCCATCAGCTGCTGGGTGAGCCGGTCGAGCTCGCGGAACGGGTCGGTGCGCATCAACATCGCGAAACACCTCCAGTCGGTTCAGGCAGGAACTGCCAATGCGCTTCAACGTGCTTCCGTTGTAACATGTCGTCCAGGCGATGACAAGTGAAACGTCATCGGGAGGATGACGAGAGCGATCTACGGAGCAGCCCATGACCCCATCCGTGCAGCCCACCCCCCGAGCGGGTACGGGGCCGGCCTCGTTCCTCGCCGCGGCGGCGGCCCTCGAAACGATCGACCGAGCCGTCCGGGAGGCCCAGAACACCGACGCCGCGGACCACCGGGCGGACCACGTCGCGGACGGCCCGCACCCGGCCCTGGCCAGCCTCGTGCTGCTGCGCCGCGTGCGGGAGCAGCTCGCCGGCTGGGAGGCCGGGCTGATCGAGACCGCCCGCGAGGCCGGCGCCAGTTGGGCGGACCTGGCCGGGCCCCTCGGCGTGGCCAGCCGCCAGGCCGCCGAGCGGCGCTACCTGCGCCAACGCCCCGGCGAGTCCGGGGTGACCGGTGAGCAGCGGGTGCAGGCCGTGCGCGACCGGCGGGCGGCCGACCGCACCGTCACCGCGTGGGCCCGAGACAACGCCGCGGGCCTGCGCCGGCTCGCCGGGCAGGTCACCGCCCTGACGAACCTGCCCGCCAGTGCCGACCGGCAGTTGGGGGAGCTCAACCAGGCGCTCGCCCGCGACGACGCGGCACACCTCGTCCGCCCGCTCAGCGACACCCGGCGCCACCTGCGCCCCGAGCACTCCGAGCTCGCCGAGCGCATCGACGAGATGACCCGCCACACGCACCGGCTGCGCCGGGACAGCGACACCCAGCGCCGGGAGATCTGACAGAGGCGGACCCCGGTCACCGGGTGGCGAGGGGAGGAGGAAGGAGCAAGCGATGGCCAGGCGTCGACACGTGCCCGGCCCCACGCCGGAGGAGGTCGCGGCCGCCGTCACGACGAGCCGCTCCGACGGGCGCGTCACCGTGGCGGTGGCGGGGGAGATCGACGTCGCGACCGCACCACTGTTGGCCGAGGCGCTCCACGAGGCGCTCTCCGACGGCGCGACGCGCGTCGAGGCCGACTTCAGCGAGGTCTCCTTCTGCGACTGCTCCGGGCTGAACGTGCTGCTCCGCGCGGAGCGGGACGCCCGCGCCGGCGGCCGGACCCTGCGCGTGGCGGGAGTGCGGTCGCCCCAGGTGCGGCGCCTGCTCGAAATGACCGGCACGACGAGCATGATCAGGGCCGAGGAGACTGGCGCCGGTGCGGCCCCCCGACCCGACCCGCCGGCCGGCCCGACGCCCGCCTCCCCACCCTCCGCCCCGTAGGGGAGGGCGGGTCTCTTTACGCAACCGATACACCGCTTGAAGCTTCAAATCACCGGAAATGCCCCGACCGGCAGGAAGACTGGTCGGCCGTCGAGAGCCAAGCGCATGTCAATCAAGACCGGCCCCGGATGCGGGGCTGTTCCTGCAACCCAATGCGGAGGTATCACGATGGCCCCCTACGGAACGGAACACGCGCATTCCCCCGAAGAACCAGGGCCCACGGCCCCCTCGCCCCGAGTCCTCGCCCTGTCCTTCCTCGGCCTGTTCCTCGCCGCCTCGACGGTGACCGGCAGCGCCACACCGGCCCACGCCGCCGTATCGCACGGCGTAAAAGCCGTCGCGGTGGCCGCCTCCAAACGGGGGGCCCCGTACGCCTACGGCGCGGCGGGGCCCAAACGTTTCGACTGCTCGGGACTGACCTTCTACGCGTTCCGCAAGGCGGGAAGCCGGCTGCCGCGCACCGCGGAACAGCAATGGCAACAGACGCGGCACATCCCACCCGCCCGGCGCGCCCCCGGCGACCTCGTCTTCTTCCCCCGGGGCGCCACCATGCAACACGTCGGCATCTACGCCGGGGGCGGCAAGATCTGGCATGCCCCGCGGCCGGGCGGCCGGGTCCGCCTCGAACGGATCTGGACCTCCGACGTGCGCTACGGCCGCGCGGGCTGACCGGGCCACCCCTCACCGGGCCACCGCACCGGCTACCGCGCCGGGCCGCGCCGCCCTCGCGCGGCGGCAGCCCCCTTCGCCCATGATGGAAGGAGGAGAGCCCTCGACGGGCCCGACGGAAGGAGGCCCCAGGTGAGCGCCGAGCGCTACGAACTGGTGCTTCCCGGCGAGCCCGGTGCGGAGCCCGACACCGTGGTCGTCTCCCGGACCCAGCAGTCGGGGCCGGGCGGCCATCCCGTGTACGAGGACCGGACCGGCATCGTACGGGCGGAGATCAGCGACCGCGGCGAGGTACGCATGCTGCCGTCGGGCGGCCACCAGGACCCCGTCCCGGCACTGGAGGCACGCCCGCTCCGATGAGGGCGTCGCGCCCCGTTCGGGCCGGCCTCACTCCCCCGCCGTACCGGCTTCGGCCGGGCGGGACCAGCGGTGCCACCAGTGCCGGCGGCGGGGGTGGACGGCGCGCCCGAGGCGCCGTCCGACCAGCAGGTACCCCAGCAGCGCGCCCGTGGTGTTCAGGATGACGTCGTCGACGTCGAAGGCCCGCCCGCTCACCAGGGCGCCCTGGATCAGCTCCACCAGCGTCATCAGGACCGCCGTCACGACGGCGACCCTCAGCAGACCGCGGGCCGGCGGGACGAGCACCGGCAGCAGCACCCCGAGCGGCACGCCGAGCAGGACGTTGCCGCCGAGCTGACGCGCGGCCTCGCGCACGGACGGCCCGTGCAGGTACGCGTCGATCGAGCGGCCGGGGTGCACGTTGCTGTGGACGAGCGCCACCGACGCCGGGGACGGCTCCAGGGTGAGGCGGGCCAGCACCACGCTGAACCCCACGGTCACCGCGAAGGCACCGACCATGGCCACCGCCCGGACGACCGGTGAGGCCGGAGGCCGACCGCGCATCGCGGCCCGGGCGGGGGCGCGCGGTGCGTCCGGGGCGGTCGGCTCGTCGGTCTTCCTCGTACGCCACCACATGGGCCTGGTTGTCATGCGGGCCCTTGTACCCCGGCGGCGACTTCCAACGCGCCCTGATCCCAGCCGCGTTGGCGGGCCGGTCAGCTCAGGACGGGTGCTCCTCGGTCTGTCCGCACACCCAGGCCAGGGCGTCGTGCACCCCCTGGATGTGGGCGTGCGGCACGGAGCGCCGCGGTTGCTCCTCCAGCCGCACGACGGCTGCGTCCACCTCCGCGATCAGCAGGTCGATGCCCGGCGGCCCCTCGGCGTGGACCCCGGTGACGGGCCCTTCGTCCTCCCGGCCGAGAGCCCACTGGTAGCCGGTCGCGGCGCCCCGGGAGAACGGGGTGGACCGCTCCAGGCTTCCGTACGCCCGTTCGATGTCGGCCCGGCGGCGGGTTCCGACCATCTCCTCGCCGTCGCGGTCGGTGAATCGAGTCGCCATACGTACCCCGCCTCCCCGGATTCGTCACCGCCGACCCCGCGAGCGGCGCGGGGCCTCTGACTGCCCGCCTGCCCGGTCAGGGGACGGGCATGCCGGCCGGGTCGGGGGGGAAACATCGTACGCGCGCACGGAAGGCGCGCATCTTTTCGGCTTTCGAGGGCACTTCGGTGATCAGTCCCGTGAACCGGCCCGAAAGGACCTTCCATGTTGATGCCGTCCCCGATCGTCGTCCGTTCCCTCCTCGCCCGGTACGCCTCCCTGGCCGGCCGGGACTCCGCGACCGCGCGGCAGGAGCTGGAGCAGGTCTCCTACACCCTCTGCGTCACGACCGCGACGACCACGATCGAGGACGCCCTGGCCGCGGCCGCGATCATGGCCGAACGCGAACTGCCGACGACCCGCCAGGAGATGCGCCCCGCGGCCTAGTGCGGTGGCCGGGAAGCCGGTCGCCTCGGACCATATATATGCGTGTACCACGCATAAAAAGGGGGCGAGTGAGGCAGACGGTGGATATCGCACATCGGCACAGATTCGGAGTTTTCGTCATGGCTGAGCACACCACCGCACCGCACTACACCGTGCCGGGGATGTCGAAGGAGGAAGCCGCTCGCGTCGTGGACGTGCTGCGCATGCGGCTGCACTCGCTCAACGACCTGGCGCTGACGCTCAAGCACGTCCACTGGAATGTGGTCGGACCTCATTTCATCGCCGTCCACGAGATGCTGGACCCCCAGGTGGACGCGGTGCGGGAGATGATCGACACCACCGCGGAACGGATCTCGACCCTCGGCGGCGTCCCCGCCGGCACCCCGGGCGCCCTGGTCGCCGAGCGGACCTGGGACGACTACGACGTGGGTCGAGCCGACGCGGTCGCCCACCTGGGGGCACTGGACCTGGTCTACACGGGGGTCATCGAGGACCACCGGGCGGCGATGAAGATCACCGATGAGCTCGACCCGGTCACCCAGGACATGCTCATCGGTCAGCTCGCCCGACTGGAGCTCTTCCAGTGGTTCGTCCGCGCCCACCTGGAGAGCAGCGGCGGGCGCCTGAGCACCGCCGGCGCCCACACCCTGGACGAGGCCGCCGAGCAGGCCGTCCGGGACGCGCGCCGCGTGGCCTGACACCGCTCCCCCGCACCCGCGGGGCAAGCGCCGGGGCCGCCCGTTCCCCAAGAGGGAGCGGGCGGCCCCGGCGGCGGTGTGTGCGGCGGCCCGGTCGTGCGGCGGCCCGGTCGCGGCGCGACCGGGCCGTTCGGGCCGGGATCCGAGCCCTCCTCGGGCGACGTGGCCCACCGCCCGGGACCGGGTCCTCAGTTGAGGGAAGGTTCCGGCGGCGCCGGCTTGGGTGCGGGCCGCCCGGTCACCAGCCGGTCCGCGTCTATCTCCGCCCAGACGGACTTGCCGTGCTCGTGGCGGACAAAGCCCCAGCGGTCGGAGAGGCGCCGCACGATGTAGAGGCCCTGGCTTCCGGGGGCTCCGCGCTGGTGCTTGAGGGCGGGACGGGGAGGCTCGGGGTCCCCGTCGAACACCTCGATCCGCAGGCATTCGCCGGCCACGAGCAGCAGCTGTTCGCAGCCGCCCGCGTGGACGTTGGCGTTGGTCACCAGCTCCGAGACGATGAGGAGCGCGTCGTCGGCGGTCTCGCTCCCGTCCCAGCCCCAGTCGCGCAGGGCCCGGTACGTGAACTCCCGGCCCTTGGCGACCTGGCCGCGGGTACCGTCGAGGGTGAGCCGACGGCGCTGGCCCATGACCGGCGGTCCTGTGGGCAGTGGATCGCTGGTGTCCGATCCGATGGTCTTCACTGTGGTCTCACCCCCGTCGTTGACGCTGTTCGTCCTGTATCGCGAGTTACCGGTGTGGGCGGGCTACCGGGCGTCGTCGCCCTCGGTGCCTCAGGTGGTGCGTATGCCCGGTCTGACCACCCGGACACGTGGTTACCCCGATCGGCGCAGTGCCCCCGGTGTATGCGGGCAGGGCATGTGGTCGGCACGCGCGGGCTCAGGGGGCGCCGAGCGCGGCGTCGACGGTGGTGTCGACGGTGAAGACGGTGTCCGCCCCCGTGATCTCCAGGAGCCGCAGGAGCTGCTGTGTGGGCGCGGCCAGCCGCACCCCGAGGCCGGCCTTCTCCGCGTCCAGACGCGCGGCGAGCAGCAGGTTGAGGCCCGAGGAGTCGCAGAAGCCCAACCCGGTCAGGTCGATCACCAGCCGGTTCGCGCCCGACCTGATCGCCTGCTCCAGCAGCGGGCGGACGGCGCCGAGGCCGTCCAGGTCCAGGTCTCCGGTGATGGCGCACACCACGGCTCCCGTCCCGCTCTCGCGGAGTTCCGCGCCCTGCGGTCCGTCTGTCGCCGTGCCCCCCTGTGGAGTCACTTCGCCGTCTCCTGGGTTGCCAGTTCCCACGTCAGCCTCTCCGTCGACCGTGTGCCGTTCTGGCGCAACTTTACAGGCGCCGGTGGCGCCGGCGGGAGGCCCGGGGGCCGGCTCCGCCGGCGCGGTCAGGCGCCGCTGACGTGGAGGCGCAGGGTGAGGCCCGTTTCGAGGGCCCGGATCTCGACGAGGTCACAGAGCTGGTGGATCATCCACAGGCCGCGGCCGCCGTTGCCCGACGCCAGGGAGGGGCGCCGACGGCCCGCGAGGGCGTTGGAGAGGCGGCCGCTGTCCTGGATCTCCGCCACGACGCCGCCCGTGGCCGTGTGCCACAACCGCAGCGTGCCCTTGCCGCCGCCGTGGGCGACCGAGTTGGCGGCCGCTTCACTGACGGCGAGGACGAAGTCGCCCCGCCGGGCCGCGTCCAGGGCCGCCCCGCGGACCCAGTTCTCGGTGTGTTCGCGGACCTGGGCGAGTTCGCCGCCGGCGTATTCCACGAGGAGGAGGTCGCGGGTGGGTTCGGGGAGGGGAAGATCACAGTCGGAGCAGACGACGGCGGCGTCGGTGTAGAGGGGGCTGACGCCGTCCAGGCCGCCCTCGATCACCGTGGGGTGGGTGCGCCGGGCGTCCGCCACCACGTTCTCCGGGAGACCGGAGAGGTCGTAGGGACAGAGGATCGTGGCGGCCCGACCGGCGAAGGCGGTGTTGATGAGGGCCTCGTGGCGGGTGGCTTCGAGGATCTCGCCCGGGGAGCGGCCCGGCCAGATCGGCTCGCCGACGATCCGGGCGGCCCGGCCGGGTTCGCGGTCGGCGAACCCCTGGAGGGCGGACAGGATGCGGCCGGGGTTGCGACCCAGCTGCCGCATGTCCACGCAGTCGATGCCGTCCGCGTCGCTGCCCAGGCTCTGCCGCAGGGCGTCGAGGTGCGGGCCGGGCACGGCCAGGAGGACCGGCTCCTGCGCTTCCAGGGCCGCGCGCACGAAATCGCCGATGCCGACCGTGTACTCCTCCAGGTCCCGGTAGAAGAGGGCGGGGTGGACGAAGTCCGCGGGCTCCGCGGGGGCCGGAACAGGGGTGACCATCATGCTGCGACCTCCAGCGCGGCACATTCCTCCGGAAACAACTCGGCTACCTTGCGCAGCGAGTACGGGGGCTTGTGGAGAAGGAGGCTCCGGCCCTTCCCGGTCAGTGAGTTCGAGACGTCCACGAGCACGGCGACCGCGCCCGGGTCGAGGTAGGTCACCGCCGACAGGTCGAGGTGGACGATGGGGCCGGGCATCCGCGCGAGGGCGGCGAGCGCCGAGTGCAGGATGTGGCGGGTGTCGATGTCGCCGCTGCCGCTCAGCCGGATTCCGGCGCGGTCGCGCATGGGGACGGCGGCCAGGGCGGCGGACCGGGCCGGGGGCCGGGGGCGGGGCGCTTCGGCCGGGGGGCGGGGCAGTTCGGCGCAGGTGGTGTGGGCCCGGGTCAACAGGTCGGCGGTCGGCGCGGGGATCAGTCGGCGGTCGAACAGGCACAGCCCCGTCAGGGGGAGGTCCGCGTACACCTCGCGATCCAGGCGCAGTTCCGCTTCCAGGATGCGGTCGATGGCCGTCGCCTGCCGCGCGGACCAGGACATCTCGCCGAGGACGCGCAGCCCCGTGCAGCCGTCCGCGAGCGCTTCGGCGCAGGCCGCGCGGAACATGGAGATGACCCAGTCGGGATCGAAGGGGACGCGGCGCAGGTAGGACAGATCCGTTCCGGTGACGCTCAGACGGGCGTCCCGGCGGGCGGTGTCGACGTCGACGGCGCCGCGGCGCAGGACGTCGATGACGGCGCTCGGCTCGGTGCTGTCGGCGCTGTACCAGACGCGCTGTCCGCGTTCGAGGCCGTTGCTCACGAAGCGGACCACGGTGTCCGCCCATGCCAGGTCGTCGTCGTAGGCGAAGAAGGAATGCTCGCCACGGGCGGCCGGGGGCCGGCGGTGCTGCGGGAGCGAGGTCACGTTCTTCCCTCCGGGGGCGGGCGGTTGGCCGGGTCGACTGACAAGGCTACCGCCGGTCCTCGGCCGGCACCGGCCCGCCCGCCGCCTCGGCGGGAGTGTGGATCAGGAGGCGAGCATCCCGGTGCGCAGGCGCGCCAGGGTGCGGGACAGGAGGCGGGACACCTGCATCTGGGAAATTCCCAGTTCGGCGCCGATCTCCGCCTGGGTCTTCTCCTCGCCGAAGCGCATCCGCAGGATGCGGCGGTCGCGTTCGTCGAGTTCGGCCAGCAGGGGGGCGAGGGTGTGGAACTCCTCGAAGAGTTCCATCCCGTAGTCGGCTTCGCCGAGGGTGTCGGCCAGCGACCGGGTCCGGCGGCCCGACGCGGAGTCCTCTTCCGAGCCGGCGGAGGCGTCGAGGGAGTCGCTGGTGTAGCCGTTGGCGGCGACCAGACCCTCCACGACCTCGTCCTCGCTCAGTTCGAGGTCCTGGGCGAGTTCCTTGACGGTCGGGGCGCGGCCCAGGAGGTCGGTGAGGGCCTCCCGGCTCTTGGCGAGTTCCGTCCGCAGTTCCTGGAGCCGGCGCGGGACGTGGACGGCCCAGGTGGTGTCACGGAAGTACCGCTTGATCTCACCGGTGATGAAGGGGAGCGCGAGGGTGGCGAACTCCACTTCCCGCTCGGGGTCGAAGCGGTCGATCGCCTTGATCAGACCGATTGTGCCGACCTGGAGGATGTCATCCATGTCGACGCCGCCGCCGGCGGAGCGGGCGCGGAAGCGACGGGCGGCGAAGTGCACCAGTGAGATGTTCATCTCGATGAGGGTGTTGCGCGCGTACTGGTACTCCCGGGTGCCCTCCTCCAGGGACCGCAGCCGCAGCAGGAAGATCCGCGAGAGCTGCCGGGCGTCGGCCGGGGCCACCTCCCGGGCGTCGACGATCTGCGGCAGTCGGCCTTCCGCCTCTTCGGTCGTACGGCTTGTGGCCGGTGCGGCCTTCGCGTCTGTCTTGCGGACAGGTTCTACAACTGCGGCGGAGCGAGGCATGGGGGACCTTTCCTCCCGACGACGGACGGCTGACGAGACGCGCTTGCCCCGAGAATCGGACCTCACACGGGGCCGTGGGGATTTTTTTCCGGAGACGGTGCCGAGGCTCCCACCGGGGACCTGCGGCGGCCCGGGATGTGGTGGACTACGTCCCGGCGCGAGACGAAAAGACCTCGTCCCGTCCGTGCGAGGTGTCGGGAGATGGTGGGGAAGAACATGACGAACGCTACGGTCACGCAGGGCCCGGACCCGGACGCCCCGGTGGCCCCGGGCGCGGTGGGAGAGCCGGAGCTGCGCCAGCTGCTCGCCGGGTTGACGGCCGTGCGTGACGGGGACTTCGGCACCCGGCTGCCCGACGGGGCCGACGGTCTCCTCGGCGAGATCGCGACCGTCTTCAACGGCATGATCGACCAGCTGTCGCTGTTCACCTCGGAGGTGACCCGCGTGGCCCGCGAGGTCGGCACCGAGGGCACCCTCGGCGGTCAGGCCGAGGTCCCGGGCGTATCCGGGAGCTGGGCGGACCTGACGGACTCCGTGAACGCGATGGCGGGCAACCTCACCACGCAGGTCCGCGACATCGCGCAGGTCGCGACCGCGGTCGCGCGGGGCGACCTGTCGCAGAAGATCGCCGTGGACGCCCGCGGGGAGATCCTGGAGCTGAAGGACACCGTCAACACGATGGTCGACCAGCTCTCCGCCTTCGCCGACGAGGTCACCCGAATGGCCCGCGAAGTGGGCACGGACGGCATCCTGGGCGGCCAGGCCGATGTCAAGGGCGTCTCCGGCACCTGGCGCGACCTCACCGATTCGGTCAATTTCATGGCCGGAAACCTCACCGCCCAGGTGCGCTCCATCGCCCAGGTGGCGACGGCCGTGGCCAAGGGCGACCTCTCGCAGAAGATCCGGGTCGACGCCCGGGGCGAGATCCTGGAGCTGAAGGACACCATCAACACGATGGTCGACCAGCTCTCCGCCTTCGCCGACGAGGTCACCCGGGTCGCCCGCGAGGTCGGCACCGAGGGCAACCTGGGCGGTCAGGCCACGGTGCGCGGGGTGTCGGGCACCTGGAAGGACCTCACCGACAACGTCAACGTCATGGCGTCGAACCTGACCGGGCAGGTGCGCTCCATCGCCCAGGTCGCGACGGCCGTCGCCAAGGGCGACCTCTCGCAGAAGATCACGGTGGAG
Source organism: Streptomyces sp. NPDC058279 (assembly GCF_042881255.1). NCBI lineage: Bacteria > Bacillati > Actinomycetota > Actinomycetes > Kitasatosporales > Streptomycetaceae > Streptomyces > Streptomyces sp. NPDC058279. Next base: position 545,680 of record NZ_JBHVYA010000001.1, read on the forward strand.
GCGAAGGGCGAGGTCGCCGCGCTCGCCGGGGTCATCAACACGATGGTGGACACGCTGTCCGCGTTCGCCGACGAGGTGACCCGCGTCGCCCGCGAGGTGGGTACCGAGGGCCGGCTCGGCGGCCAGGCGCGCGTCCCCAACGTGGCGGGCACGTGGAAGGACCTCACCGACAACGTCAACTCGATGGCGAACAACCTCACCGGCCAGGTCCGCAACATCGCTCTCGTGACCACCGCCGTCGCCAACGGCGACCTGTCGAAGAAGATCGACGTGGACGCGCGGGGCGAGATCCTGGAGCTGAAGACCACGATCAACACGATGGTGGACCAACTGTCCTCCTTCGCGGCCGAGGTGACGCGTGTGGCGCGCGAGGTGGGCAGCGAGGGCCGGCTCGGCGGTCAGGCGGAGGTCGAGGGTGTCGAGGGCACCTGGAAGCGGCTCACGGAGAACGTGAACGAGCTGGCCGGGAACCTGACGCGCCAGGTGCGGGCCATCGCCGAGGTCGCGAGCGCCGTGGCCGAGGGCGACCTGACCCGCTCGATCACCGTGGACGCCTCCGGCGAGGTCGCCGAACTCAAGGACAACATCAACTCGATGGTCGGGTCCCTGCGGGAGACCACCCGCGCCAACCAGGAGCAGGACTGGCTCAAGTCGAACCTGGCGCGCATCTCCGGCCTGATGCAGGGCCACCGCGACCTCTCCACCGTCGCGGAACTCGTGATGGACGAGTTGACCCCGCTGGTGGACGCCAGCTACGGCGCCTTCTACCTCGCGGAGGAGGCCGACGGCGAGACGTGGCTGTCCCTCATCGGCTCCTACGGCCGACCCGCCGGGAGCCCCGCGTCCGTGCGCCTGCGGCGCGGCGAGACGCTCGTGGGCCAGGCGGCACGCAGCCGGCGGATCATCGTGGCCGACGAGGTGCCGCCGGGCTACGTGGTCTCCTCGGGGCTGGGCCGCTCGGCCCCGGCGGGGCTGATCGTGCTGCCCATCGTCGTGGAGGAGCAGGTGCTCGGCGTCATCGAGCTGGCCACCTTCAAGACCTTCACGCCGGTGCACCGCGACTTCCTGGGCCGCCTGATGGAGACCGTCGGCGTCAATGTCAGCACGATCGTCGCCAACGCCCGTACCGACGAACTCCTGGGCGAGTCCCAGCGGTTGACGGTCGAGCTGCAGGCGCGCTCGGAGCAGCTGCAGGTGCAGCAGGACGAACTCCAGCGCTCCAACGCGGAGCTGGAGGAGAAGGCCGCCCTCCTCGCGACCCAGAACCGGGACATCGAGACGAAGAACCTGGAGATCGAGCAGGCGCGGCAGGAACTGGAGGACCGGGCGCAGCAGTTGTCGTTGGCGTCGAAGTACAAGTCCGAGTTCCTGGCGAACATGAGCCACGAGCTGCGCACCCCGCTCAACAGCCTGCTCATCCTCGCCCAGCTCCTGGCGCAGAACCCCACCCGCAACCTCACGGCCAAGCAGGTGGAGTACGCCGGGATCATCCACTCGGCGGGCTCCGACCTGCTCCAGCTGATCAACGACATCCTCGACCTGTCCAAGGTCGAGGCGGGGAAGATGGACATCAACCCGGAACGGGTGTCCCTCAAGCAGCTCCTGGGCTATGTGGAAGCCACCTTCCGGCCGCTCACCACCCAGAAGAGCCTCGAATTCGAGATCGTGACCTCTCCGGGGGTGCCGGTCGACCTGCTGACCGACGACTCCCGGCTGCGTCAGATCCTGCGCAACCTGCTGTCCAACGCGGTCAAGTTCACCGAGCACGGCCGGGTGGAGCTGCGGATCGAACCGGCGGGTGCCGACGAGCTGCCCGTCCACCTGGACCGGGCCGGATCGGTGGTGGCGTTCCGGGTCGTGGACACGGGCATCGGCATCGCCGAACAGCAACTGGAGGCCATCTTCGCGGCGTTCCAGCAGGCCGACGGCACCACCAGCCGCAGATACGGCGGCACGGGGCTCGGCCTGTCGATCACGAGGGAGATCGCGCGGCTGCTCGGCGGTGTGGTCACGGTGCGCAGCGTGCCGGGCGAGGGCTCCGTCTTCACGTTGTACCTGCCCGTCTCCTACCACGACTTCCACGACCGCGGCCCGGAGGGGCCGGCCCTGGAGGCGGGCTCGGCGGGCGACACCGCGGCGCCGGTCGGCCCCGCCGAGGGTGCGGTGGCCGCGCTGCCCGTCGCCGGCGGGGACACCCGTCACCCCCGACGGCTGTTGGTGATCGAGGAGCGCAGCAACGGCCTGCTCAGCCTCGTCGCGGAGAGCGCCGCCCGGGACCTCGCGGCGGGGCGGGCCGCGTCGGGTACGGAGGAGCAGGTCGAGGTGGCGACCGCCGTCACGGCCGTGGAGGCGGCCGCCGTCCTCGCGCAGGCTTCCTTCCACTGTGTCGTCCTCGATCTGGGCAGCGACGGCGAGGCGCTGCGCTTCCTGGACGCCATGGCGGGCGACTCGGCCCTGGCGTCCCTGCCGGTGCTCGCGCACGACGGCCGCCGGCTGACCTCGGCCCAGCGGTCGGACCTGGCCCGGCACACCGCCCACCAGCCGCTCGAAGTCCTCTCCAGCCTGGACGAGCTGCGCGAGCGCATAGCGCTGCACCTGTCGGCCGAGCGGCCCGGAGCCGTACCCCCGCTGGTGCGCACGGGCGCGCCGTCGCCGGCTTCCGACCCGGCGGCGCACGTCGACGACCGCCTGGCGGGCCGGTCGGTCCTGGTGGTCGACGACGACGCCCGCAACCTCTACGCGATCAGCGGCATCCTGGAACTCCACGGGATCGAGGTCCTGCACGCCGAGAACGGCCGCAAGGGCATCGAGGCACTGGCCGCGAACCCGGGCATCGACCTGATCCTGATGGACGTGATGATGCCGGAGATGGACGGGTACGCGGCGACGGCCGAGATCCGGCGGATGCCCGCCTACGCGGAGCTGCCGATCATCGCGGTCACCGCGAAGGCGATGCCGGGCGACCGGGAGAAGAGTTTCGCCTCCGGCGCGAACGACTACGTGACCAAGCCGGTCGACGCCAACGACCTGATGGCCCGGGTCCGGCGCTGGCTGCTCCCGCAGGAGTCCGCACAGGGGGCCGAGGATGGCGCCGGTGTCTGACGTCCGACCCCCCTCCCCCGCCGAGAAAGCCGGTCCGCGGTGAACAGCCCCACCTACGCAGGAGACGAGCACGGTGACGTGCCGACCGCGCCGGAACTTCCCCCGCGCAGGGGCGGCGACGGCCCCGGTCCCGGCTTCCCGCCGGCCCGGACCGGCGCGTCCCCGGCGGTGACCGACGCCGGGCGGCTGGCCGCGACCGTCGAGCGGCTGCGTCAGGAGGTCCGGGAGGCCCAGGCCGCCGCGGACGGCCGGGCGCTGGTCGAGATGGCCAAGGGCGTGCTCGTCGGGCGCCTCGGATGCGGTCCTGCGGAGGCGGCGCGGCAACTGGCGAAGCTGGCCGAGCAGTCCGGGGCGACCCTGCTCGCGCTGGCCGTCGACGTGGTCAACCAGGCCGCGCGTGATCACGTGAGCGAGGTCGCGCGGGAGTTCCTGGAGCACACCGCCCGGCCGGCTCCCGCGCCGGGCGCCAGCACGCCGGCGGTGCGGCTGCGCGCCGCCGAGAGCGGGCTGCTGGCCGCCGCCGACTCCCAGGCGGTGGCCGCGGCCCTGCTGGAGAACGCCTTGGTCCCGCTGGGAGCACAGGGCGTCGCGATCTGGGTGGCGGGCTCGGATTCCTCGCTGACGTTGGTGGGGCACGCGGGTTTCCCCGAGGAGGAGGCGAGCCGCTGGCGCTACGTTCCCCCGGAGGTCGCGACCTGCGCCCATTTGGCCTTGGACAAGCGCGAGTTGACGGTCGTACCGCGACTGAGCGACTCCGGCATCCCCTCCATCGGCCGGCGTCAGCACCCGTCGGGTGGTCGCGTCGTGGTGCCCGCCGGCACCGGCGGTCGCATCCACGGCGTGCTGGAGGTGTGCTGGCCCGATCCGCTCGAACCGCAACCCCCGCAGGTGTTGCGCCAGTTGGAGGCGTTGGCCGAACTGTGCGCGCACACTCTGGGCGATCAGGACGTGACCCCGTCCGCCGAGCCCGCGGTCCCGGAGCAGGCTTGCGCCGGGGTGGCCGAGATGGTCAACCTCGCCGACAACCTGTATGACCCGGCCCTGGTGTTGACGCCCTGCCTGGACGCGGGCGGCCGGCTCGCGGACTTCCGTGTCCACCACGCCAACGACCGCTTCATCGACCCCGCCGGACGGCCGCGCACCTCGGTGTGCGGCTCGTCGTTCCTGGAGGCCTACCCGGCGGCCGCCGAGGACAACGGGCTCTTCGACAAACTCGAACGAGTCTACGCGACCGGCGAGCCCTGCCGGACCCAGCGCATGGCGCTGACCGCGTTCGTGGACGACGTGCCCCTCACGGCCATCGCGGACGCCAGCATCAGCCGGCACGGTTCGGCCCTGCTGCTCATCTGGCGGATAGAGGACGAGACGGCGCGGCTGGCCAGCCTCCTCCAGCACGCCCAGCGCCTCGGACGGGTCGGCGGCTTCGAGGAGAACATCACGACGGGTGAGATCACCTGGAACGGGCAGTTGTTCACCCTCTACGGGCGGCCCATGGCCTCCTCCCCCGTCCCCTTGGAGGAGTTGCGGAGCCACGCCCACCCCGACGACGTGGTCTCCATCAACCGGTTCCTGCGCACGCTCCTGCACCACCTGCGCGAATCCTCGGTGGACTTCCGGCTCCAGCGCCCCGACGGCATCACCCGGCACATCCGTCTCGTCGCGGAACCCGTCCTCGACGATCGGGGCAGCCTCCACGCGGTACGCGGCGCCTACCAGGACATCTCCTCCCAGCACTGGACGGAGGTGGCCCTCGCCGCGACCCGGGACCAGCTCGCCCACACCGAGGCGGAGGCGGCCGAGCGCAGCCGGCTCGCCCTCCAGCTCCAGCACGCCATCATGCCGCCCGCGCCCGCGCCCTTGGAGGTGCCCGGCATCCGCATCGCGGTCCGCTACCGGCCCGCCGAGTCGGAGGCGATGGTCGGCGGCGACTGGTACGACTCGGTCGTCCTGCCCAACGACAAGGTGCTGCTGTCCGTCGGGGACGTCGCCGGACACGGCATCGAGGCGGCCACCGGCATGGTGATCCTGCGCAACGCCCTACGGGGTCTCGCGGTGACCGGGGCCGGCCCGGCACAGCTGCTGTCCTGGCTCAACACCGTCGCCCACCACCTGACCAGCAATGTGACGGCCACGGCCGTGTGCGGTGTCTACGATCCGCGGACGCGGGTCCTGCGCTGGGCGCGCGCCGGGCACCTGCCGCCGGTCCTGGTACGGGGCACCGAGGCGCGGGCCTTCCCGATGGCGCAGGGGCTGCTGCTCGGGGCCCTGCCGGAGGCCGACTTCGAGGAAGAGGAGGAGGTCTTGGAGCCCGAGGACACGTTGCTGATGTACACCGACGGGCTCGTCGAGCGCCGCGACGTCTCGGTGACGGACTCCCTGTCGCAGCTCCTGTCCCTCGCGGGGCGGCAGGCGGATTCGCTGGACCGGCGGCTCGACCGGCTGTTGACGCACAGCCGGTCGGACACCGACGACGACACCTGCCTCATCGGCATCCAGGTGCGCTGAGGACCGCTCCCGGCGACCGGCCCGGCCCCGATCCGGGGGCGGGCCGGTCGCCGGTGTTCATTCGGGGGCGGGCTCGGCGTGGGGGGCCGGGATCCCGGGCGGGTGGAAGCAGGCGTCGATGGCCTTGCCGCCGTGGAAGGCGTGGACGTCCAGTGTGTCGGCGAGGGCGTCGACAATCCCCAGGCCCCGGCCGGAGGTGGCGCTCGCGTCGGCCTCGCGGGGCCGGGGCAGCCGGGGATCGGCGTCGGCGACGCTCACGTGCAGGCACTGGCCGTCCCACGTCAGGACGAGGTGCGCGGTCTCGGCGGCGTGCACGTGCGCGTTCGCCACGAGTTCGGAGACGCTGAGCAGGATCGAGTCGACGGTGTCGGGGGCGTGGGGAGCCCAGTCCAGCGTCGAGAGGTGCTGAGCGGTCCACTGCCTGGCCGCGCGGACGCCGTTCGCCACCGGAAAGGAACGGGCCCACCCCACTGCCCTCATCGCCATCATCCTCACCGTGTCCTTTCCTCCGTCGGGGTGCCGTTCCTGCCGACGCGGTTACCCCGTGCGGACCGTGGCATCCCCCGCGGGGCATCGGCGGAGTCCGAGGTGGGCGGGCCGGGTGTAGGGCCGGACAACGGGGGCAACCGAAGGCCAAGATCGTCCGGCTTCCCGAAAGGATCCGCCCATGCTGATGGCCCACCCGGCCGTGCTGTCCGGTCTCGTCGAGCGCTACTGGGCGCTGGCGGTCCTGTGCGCACACGACGACACCCCGGAGACCCGCGGTCGTATGGACGACGTCGCGCACACCCTCTGCGTCGCGACGGGCACCTCCAGTGTGGACGCCGCGCTGGCGGCCGCCCGCTACCGGCTCCCGGGCGCCCGCACCTTCGACGACTCGATCCTGGCCGGGTGACGCGCGGGCCGTCGGGCGCTCCGCCGCCGAGCGCACGCCCCGCGTGCCGGTGCCCCGCCCCTCGTCGGAGGGGCGGGGCACCGGCATAGGGAAGGGGCCAGGAGCCGGGGCTACGCGGTGGCGGGGGCGGCGGAGGTGGTGATACGGGCGCATTCCCGGACGACCGCCGCCAAGTCCCCGGTGCTGCGCAGGAGTTCCCGTTGGACGCGCGCTCCGTTGCCGCGCGTGAAGAGTTCCTCGATGCCCCGGCGGACCGCCACGGCGTCCCCGTGGTCCTCCAGGGCTTCACGGACGTGCTCGAACAGCGCGTCCACCACCGCGCGGGCCGGCGCCTCCAGCATCGTCGCCGGGTGGACCAGGGGCCCGTCGATGCCCGAGCGGGCCGCCCGCCACGACGCCAGCCGGAGCAGGCTCACCCCGATGCGCGCCGGCGGTTCGCCGGCCTGCCAGGAGCGCGCCGCCGTCTCGACGAGTCCGCGGACGAGGCTCGCGAGCAGGACCGTGGTGGAGGGCTCCAGGCAGACGTCGGCGACGCGGATCTCCACGGTGGGGTAGTTCGCCGCGAGCCGGGCGTCGAAGTAGATCATCCCCTTGTCCCGGAGCACCCCGGTGGCGACCATGGCGGTCACCTGCTCGTGGTACCGGTCGGCGCTGCCGAAGAGCTCGGTCGGCCCCGCGGAGGGCCACCGGTTCCACACCCGGCTGCGGTAGCTGCCGTACCCACTGTCCTGGCCCTGCCAAAAGGGCGAGTTCCCGCTGATGGCGGTGAGGACGGGCAGCCAGGGCCTGATGCGGTCGATCACGGCTACCCCCTCCTCGTCGGAGTCGACTCCGACGTGCACGTGACAGCCGGAGGTCAGCTGTTCCTGCGCCGTGAGGCCGAACCGCTCCGCGACCCACCGGTAGCGTTCCCCGGGGCTCGTCGAGGGCAGTACGGCCAGCGGCGAGGTGGCGAGGGCGGCCACCTCGGCGCCGGCCTTCGCCGCGTGCCGGGCGGCCTCCGAACGCCATCGGACGATCTCCTCGGCCAGCTCGCCCATCTCCGTCACCGGTTTGGTGGAGAACTCCAGTTGCTCGCGCATCAGCTCCTTCTCGAAGGTGCCTTCCTCCTCCCCCACACCGTGCCGCTCCGCCTCGGCCAGAACCGCGCCCGACACCGAGAGGGGCTCGCCGCTCTCCGATCCGACCAGGAGGAGTTCTTCCTCCACCCCGACGCTGCGCAGACGCACCCGCACCACTTCCGTTCGTTGCCGCTGTACCGATGGTGGGCGGCTGCCCCGCCTCGTGGCTCCCATGCGCGGTCCGCCGGGTGGGTGGAGGGGCTACGGCTTGTTGGCGATGGCCCCGAGGTACTGGTTCACGGCCTCCAGGCGGGCGTCGAGGCGCTCGGCGGTCCCGGCCAGCTCCTGGAGTTCCCGCGCCGCGGCGAGCACCGCGAGGACCAGGGCGCGGGCCGCGGGGTCGCCGACGTCGCGCAGCGCGGTCCTGGCTTCGTCGAGGAGGGGGGACGGGACGGGAACAGTCGATTCCATGTCTGTCTCCTGTGGGTGGTGAGCGGGGTGCGCGCCGTCCCTCGCGGGTCAGCGGCTGCTCCGCTTGAGGTTGTAGACCAGGATGAGCAGGGCCACGGCCATCAGTGCCAGGTGCAGCCATACCGGGCCTGCCGGTACGTGCTCACCGGCCGTCGTCGTCCACATCCGCGCCGCCTTCCGCCGGGGCTCGGCGTTCTGTCATCGCCCTGCCGTTGTCGTCTACCCGCGTGTGCCCGCAAACGCGGGGGTGACGCGGCCCGCGGCTCGGACGGGTGAGGTTTCGCCCGTGCGCGAGTGGACATCCGCCTGGCATGAACGACACTCCAGCCGCACGTGACAGGGGCGACCACGACGGGCGGGGCCGGCCCGCGGCGCCCGCCGCGGACGACGTTCGCCGGAACGGCCCCGGTGACAGCCTCGGCGCCGGCGGGCCCGGTCCCGGTCCCGAGGTGGAGCGCAGGGCGCCGGACGAGCCGACCGAGCTGCCCGGCAAGTCCTGGGGCGCCGTGCTGAAACGGACCGTCCGGGAGTTCCAGAACGACGAGCTCGCGGACCGGGCCGCCGCCCTCACGTACTACGCCGTCCTGTCGCTGTTCCCGGCGCTGCTGGTGCTGGTCTCGCTGCTGGGCGTGGCCGGGAAGTCCGCCACCCAGTCGGTACTGGAAAACCTCCAGAAGCTGACGCCCGGCTCGGCGCGCGACATCATCTCGAACGCGGTGCGCCAGCTCCAGGGCGGCACGGGGCTGGGGTCGGTCGTCGCCGTCGTCGGCCTGATCGCCGCCCTGTGGTCGGCGTCCGGGTACGTCGCCGGGTTCATCCGCGCCTCCAACGCCGTCTACGACGTGCCCGAGGGGCGGCCCGTGTGGAAGGTGCTGCCCCTGCGGTTCGCCCTGACGGTGGGGCTGCTGGTCATGGCCTGCGCGAGCGGGCTGATCGTGGTGTTCACCGGCGCTCTCGCCCGGCGGGCGGGGGACGCCCTGGGCCTCGGGCAGACCGCCGTCACGGTGTGGTCGATCGCGAAGTGGCCCGTCCTGGTCCTCCTGGTCACGATCATGATCGCCCTGCTGTACTGGGCGGCGCCCAACGCCAAGGGCCGCGGTTTCCGCTGGATCACCCCCGGCAGCTTCCTCGCCCTGCTGATCTGGATGGCCGCGTCCGCCGGCTTCGCGCTGTACGTCGCGAACTTCGGTTCGTACAACAAGACGTACGGGACGTTGGCCGGTGTGATCGTCTTCCTGATCTGGTTGTGGATCACCAACCTGGCCATCCTCCTCGGCCTGGAGTTCGACGCCGAGATGAGCCGGGCACGGGCGATCGCGGGCGGCCTCCCGCCGGACCGGGAGCCGTACGTCGAACCGCGGGACACGCGTGAGTGGAGCGACGAGGACAAGCGCCGCGCGGAGTGACGCCCCGCTCGCGTCCCGCCGGGATCGGCGGGCCGGGGGCGCGGCTCAGCGGGTGTCGGCCAGGGCCGCCGTCACGGTGAACAGGGCGCCGTCGGGGTCGCAAAGGGCGGCCCAGCGTTCGGCGGCGTTCTGCTCGATGTCCGACATGACGCGTCCGCCGAGCGCGACGGCCGCCTCCAGGGCGGGTTCCAGCGCGGGGACCCGGAAGTGGACCCGCCAGCGGGGCCGGACCTGCGGCTGGAGCGCCGCCGTCTCCACCGGCCCGCTGTTGAGCCGGGCGACGGGCTCGCCGAGGTGGCGCAGGACGACCTGGTCGTCCTCGTAGGAGATCTCGCAGGGACCGTTGGTCCACTGGAGCACCTCGCCGTAGAAGAGGGCCGCGTCGAAGGCGTTGAGGGTGAGCAGTTCCAACCAGGCCGGGGCGTGGCCGGAGCCCACGCGCCAACCGGAGAAGACGATGCCCTCCCAGATCCCGAAGACGGCGCCGTCACGGTCGGTGGCCAGGGCGCCGCGTCCGCCGGTCTCGAAGGAGACGGGCCCGACCCCCACCGTCCCGCCGCGCTCGCGGATGCGGGCCACCGTCTCGTCGGCGCTCTCGACGGCGAAGTAGGCCGTCCACGCGGCGGGCACCTCCAGTTCCCCGGCCAGGGCCCCGATGCCCGCGACGGGCGCGCCCTCCACCTCGGCGACGGCCAGGCCCTCGCCGAGTCCGCCCGGCCGGAACGACCAGCCGAGCACCGCCCCGTAGAAGCGCTGGGCGGCCTCCAGGTCCCGCGTCGCCAGGCTCACCCAGCACGGAGCGCCCAGCGCGTCACCCGTCGAATCCCGCACAGCCGCGCTCCGTCCCTCGCCCGATGTGGGGGCGCCGTGGCGGCGGCCCCCCACAAGAGGTACCGTCCCGGCCGCGCCGGCGCCGTGATGACGCGCCGCAGGGCGCCGGGCCGGGGTGGGATCAGCGCACCTGGCCGCGCTCGGGCAGGTCCGCGTCGGCGGGCAGCGCGGCGAAGCCGCGGCGGGGGGCCGGGCCCTTCGCGGTGGCGGGTCGGGTGCCGCAGAAGGCCGCTTCGAGGGTGCCGCCGAGCGCGGTGTTGGCTTGGCCCCGGTTGGAGGTGTTGGCCATGGCGGCGAGGGTGCGGGAGCCGTCGCGGGTCGCGAAGGCGTACGTGTAGAAGCCCTGGACCGTACCCGTGTGCCCGTACACCGAGGTACCGCAGGACAGGTCGTAGCGGCGCAGGCCCAGACCGTAGAAGCGGCTGTTCGTCGCGTCGGTGGGCGTCATCGCGAGCATGGCGTCGAGCGTGCGCGCCGGCAGCAGCCGGCCGCCCAGCAGGGCGGAGACGAAGGTGTTCAGATCGGCGGCGTTCGAGATCAGCGCGCCGGCGGACTGCGCCCAGGAGGCGGTCTGCTCGGTGGCGTCGACCGGTTGCGCCCCGGCCTCGTCGGGGTACAGGTAGCCGTGCGCGTGCGGGCCCTTGATCTCGGTCCGGGGGTGCACGTAGGAGGTGTTCCGCAGTTTCAGCGGCTTGATGACACGCCGTTCGTACTCCTCGGCGATCGGGTTCCCGGTGGCCTCCTCGATGAGCATGCCGACGACGACGAAGTTGGTGTTGGAGTACGAGTAGGCCGCGCCGGGCGCGCCGGTGCGGGGCTCGCGCAGGGAGAGGCTCACCAGGTCGCGGTAGTCGAACACCTTGTTCCGTACCGCCTCGAAGCCGGGGACGGTCCGGTCGAACATCGCGTTGGTGTAGTCGGCGAGGCCGCTGCGGTGGGTGAGCAGATGACGGACCGTGATCCGGGAGTCGGGCAGCAGGCCCGGCAGGTAGTGGTCGACGGGCACGTCCAGGCCGATCGCCCCCTCGTCGACGAGTTGCATCAGCACCACGGTGGAGAACGTCTTGGTGACACTGCCGATGCGCCAGCGGGAGTTGGGGTCCATCGCGGCTCCGGTGGACCGGTCCCGGACTCCGACGGCTTCCGTCCGTACGCCCGAGGGGCCGGTGAGACGGGCCATGGCGCCGGGGGCTCCCGCGGCGGTCGTGTTCCGCAACGCCCGGGTCAGGGCGTCGAGATCGGGCGCCGCCCCGACGCCGCGGAGCGTCGGCGCGGTCGGGACGGCGTGGGCGGTGGTGGCGGGAGCGAGCCCGGTCACCAGTGCGATCAGGGCCGCGCTGACGGCCAGGCGACGGTCCATGGTCAGGGGCACGTTGCTCCTCAACTCGGTTCGCGGGGCGAAGTGGCGGGGGCAGCCTACGGGGGCCAGGGACCCCTGGTGGCGCGCGTGGCCGCGCGGCGCGGGCGCGCCGCGGGACGCGGGGGGACGTCTGGTGCCGGTACGTTGACGCCCGGCCCGGCGGCGGTCGTCGGTGGATCGTCGGGCCGGCACCACCGGAGCGGGCGAACTCGTTCCCGTTCAGGCGTACCTTCCGCCCGCGAGGGAAGGTAGGCCCCGTGCCGACGGACGACGAGACCCTCGATGGATTCGCGGCCGAGCTACGACGCCTGCGCCGGCGGCGCGATGTGTCGCTCTCGGACCTGGCCCGCACCATCCACTACAGCAAGGGCTACCTCAGCAAGATCGAGAACGGGCGGAAGCCGCCCACCCCCGACGTCGCCCGCAGGTGCGACGCGGCCCTCGACGCCGGCGGCGAACTGGTACGTCTCGTCCCGCCCGTACCGGCCGTCCCACCGGCCCGCACCGGCGACGACGGGCCCGACGCGGAGGGTTCCGGCGCGGTCTGCCCCTACCGGGGTCTGGCCGCCTACGGGCCCGGGGACGCCGAGTGGTTCTTCGGCCGCGAGAGCGCCACCGCCGAGCTGACCGGTCGGCTCGCCGAGCGGATCGGGCGGGGCGCGGTGGCGGTGGTGGCACCGTCCGGCGCGGGCAAGTCCTCGCTGCTGCGCGCCGGGCTGCTTCCCGCGGTGCGCCGCGGGGCGCTGCCGGTCGCGGGGTCGCGGGACTGGCCGGTGGTGGTGTGCGCGCCGGGCGCGCACCCCCTCAAGGAGCTGCTGCGCTGTGCGGCGGACGTACTGGGGGCCCCGGCGGCGGCGATCACTCCCGAGGAGCTGGTCGACCGACCGGACCGGCTGCCGGAGGCGGTGGCGGGCTCTCTCGGCCGGCCCGGACTGGTGCTCCTCGTCGACCAGTTCGAGGAGGTCTTCACACTCTGCGAGGACGACCGGGAACGCGGCGCCTTCGTCCGTGTGCTGCACTCGCTGGCCGGCCGCTCCGCCATCGCCGTCGTCATCGGGATGCGGGCCGACTTCTGCGGGCAGTGCCTGGACCACCCCGAGCTGGTGGAGGTCTTCACGCACGGTCTGTTCGCCCTCGGCCCGATGTCCGACGCGCAACTGCGCCAGGCCGTCTGCGCGCCCGCGGCGCGGGCCGGGCTCACCCTGGAGGTCGGCCTGGTCGAACTGCTGCTGCGCGACCTCGGGGACCGCTCGGCGGCGCACGCCGGCTCCCTCCCGCTCCTCGCCCACGCGCTGCTCGGCACCTGGCAGCAACGCTCCGGCAGGACGCTCACGGTGGCCGGGTACGAGATGACCGGCGGGATCCACGGGGCCGTCGCGCGCACCGCCGAGTCCGTCTTCGCCCGGCTGGGGACCGCCGAGCGGCGCATCGCGCGGCACCTGCTGATCCGGCTCGTGCACCTCGCGGACGGTTCGGGTACCCAGACGCGCAGGCCGGTCGAGCGGGACCGGCTGCTGCGGCAGGTGGCGGACGCCGGTGCGGGCGGACGGGTGCTGGACGCGTTCATCGAGGCCCGGCTGGTGACCGCCGACGGGGCCTCGGTGGAGATCACCCACGAGGCGCTGCTGCACGCGTGGCCGCGCCTGCGCGAGTGGATCGAGTCCGACCGGGCGGCCCTGGTGGTGCGCCAGCGGGTCTCCGACGCGGGCGCCGAGTGGATGCGCGGCGGGCGCGACCCCAGCCTGCTCTTCCGGGGCAGTCGGCTCGTCGGGGTCCGGGAGTGGGTCGAGCGCCAGGACCCGTCGCAGCTGGGGCCCGAGGAAAGGGAGTTCGTCGCAGCCTGCGAGGCCGAGGAGGAGCGGCGGCGCCGGGCGGTGCGGCGCCAGAGCCGGATCCGCCGGGCCTTGGTGATCACCTTGACGGGGTTGCTCGCCGTGGCACTGGTGGCCGGGGCGCTGGCCTTCCAGCAACGTGCGCGGGCGCTGGACCAGCGGCGTACGGCGCAGTCGCAGGCCATGGCGGTCCGGTCGCGGGCCCTCGCGGCGGGGCAGCCGGAGGCGTCCATGCTGCTCGCGGCCGCCGCCTACCGCACGGCGCCCACCGCGGAGGCCCGGGGGGCGCTCCTGAGCAGCCAGGCGCAGTTCTTCACCGGGCGGCTGCTCGGGCACACGGGGGCGGTCAACTCCGTCGCGTACAGCCCGGACGGCAACGTGCTGGCCTCGGCGAGTTCGGATTCCTCGGTCCGTCTGTGGGACGCGGACGGGCACCGGCCGCTCGGCACGCTCACCGGGCACACCGGGGCGGTGCAATCGGTGGCGTTCGCGCCCGACGGCGGCCGGCTGGCGACGGCGGGGGCGGACGGGACCGTGCGCCTGTGGGACGTGGGCGCACGGCGGCTCGCCGCCACCCTGACGGGGCATCGGGGGCCGGTCCGTTCGGTGGCGTTCAGCCCGGACGGCCGCACCCTGGTCTCCGGCGGCCTCGACCACACCGTGCGGCTGTGGGACCTGCCGGACGGCACCGCGCGGGCGGTCCTGACCGGGCACGAGGACGCGGTGATGGCCGTGGCGTTCAGCCCGGACGGCTCCCGCGTGGCCTCCGCCGGCGCCGACCGGAGCGTGCTGCTGTGGGACGCGGCCGACCCGGGACGGCCGCAGGTGCTCACCGGTCACACCGACCAGGTGCTCGGGATCTCCTTCGCCCCCGACGGCAGGACACTCGCCTCCGGCGGCGCCGACCGCACCGTACGGCTGTGGGACCTGCCGGACGGCACGGCGCGGGCGGTGCTCACCGGACACGGCGACGATGTGAACGCGGTCGTGTTCAGCCGGACGGGGGACACCCTGTTCAGCGCCGGTGGTGACGGAACGGTCAAGTCCTGGGACCCGGCCACCGACAAGCTGATCAGCACACTGTCGGGTCATACCGACTATGTGCTCGCCGTCGCGGCCGGCCCCCGAGAGCGGCTCGCCACCGGCGGGTTCGACCAGTCCGTGGTGCTCTGGGACCCCGGCCGGGGCGCCCTGGCCACCCGGCCGTTCAGCGAGGCGTGGCAGTCGGCGTTCTCCCCGGACGGCCGGCTGCTGGCGTCGGCTCAGGCGGATCACACCGTACGGGTCTTCGAGCCCGACCGGCGCCGGCTGCGCACCACCCTGACCGGCTCGGGGGGTTCGGTGTTCGCCGTCGCCTTCTCGCCCGACGGGCGCCTGATCGCCGCCGCGGGGGCCGACCGTACGGTCCGGACCTGGGATGCGGCGAGCGGGAAACCGGTCGCCGTGCTGACCGGTCACGGCGGCTCCGTCTTCGCGGTGGCGTTCTCCCCGGACGGCCGGACGCTCGCCTCGGCCGGCGCGGACCGCACCGTGGTGCTGTGGGACGTGGGCACGGGCCGGCGGGAGGCCACCCTCGACGCCCACCGGGACTTCGTCAACGCCGTCGCGTTCAGCCCGGACGGCCGGACGCTCGCCTCCGGGAGCGATGATCTGACGGTACGACTGTGGGACGTGGCGGACGCGGGGGCCGCCGGGCGGGCCCCGCGGGCCGTGCTGCGCGGCCACACCGGCTCGGTCCGCGGCGTGGCGTTCTCCCCGGACGGGCGGACCCTCGCCAGCGGCGGGAACGACGGGACGGTCCGGCTGTGGGACACCGCCCGGCTCACCTCGGCCGGTACCCTCGCCGGACACAGCGGGTCGGTACGGGCGGTGGCGTTCAGCCCCGACGGCACGACGTTGGCGAGCAGCGGCAGTGACCAGAGCGTGAAGCTGTGGGATCCGCGGCGCGGCGAGCAGACCGCGACGCTGGGCGGCCATACGGGAGCCGTGTGGGGCGTCACCTTCGACCCGGCGCGGCCGGACACGCTGGCGAGCAGCAGCAACGACGGCACGGTGCGGCTGTGGAACACCGACGTCTCGCAGCGCACGGCCGCGCTGTGCCGCCTCCTGGGGGACACCGGCCCCGCGCGCTGGGTCGAACTGCTGCCCGGGCTCCCCTATCTCCGGGTGTGTCCGGGGGCGGCCGACTGAACCCCCGGGAGAACGGAACCCCCGGGACAACGGAACTCCGGGGAAAACGGCCCGTTTCCCCGGGGGTTTCCCGTTTCCCAACGGCAAGGGCGACGCGTGGCGTCTCGACAGCGACGCCGGGCACGGCCCAGTCTCGAACCACCGCAGCCGGTGGCCGTGTTCCGACCCGAACGACGGTCACCGGCCGACCTGGCGGAGGGTCACGACCCGTCGAGAACACACGACCCGTCAGAACACCATGGGGAACGGGGAACCGGGCATGCGCACCATCCTTGACAGAACGAGGCGGTCCGTCGCGGCGGTCGGCCTGTTGGCGCTCTGCGCCGTGGGGGCCACGGCGCCGCAGGCGGGGGCCGCTCCGGCGGCGGGCGCCCGACCGGCCGCCGCCGAAGCCGGCTGCGACGTCCTCGCGCCGGGGGCGTCCGCCGCCGCGCAGGCCGCGGTGCGGGCCGCCTGCTCGCAGATCGGCGTCTGGTACACGTGGGGAGGCGGCCACGGGCCGCAGCCGGGCGCCACCTACGGGCAGGTGGATCCTTCCGATCCGGCCAGTCAGCACGACCCGGAGCGGCGCGGGTTCGACTGTTCGGGCCTGGTCCGTTACGCCTACGCCCAGGCCACCGGTCAGGACATCCTCGCCGGTACGGCGAACGGCCAGTACCACTCGTCGCGGGTGACGGCCCGGTTCGGCGCGTCCCAGGGCACCGGACCACTGCTGCCCGGTGACCTGCTGGCCTGGGGCGGGGACAACAGCATCCATCACATCGCCGTCTACCTGGGCGCGGGGAAGATGGTCGAGGCCCGGCAGTCCGGCACCCACGTGATGGTCAGTGACGTCCGGCTCGGCGGCGACTACAACGGGGCCGTCCGCATCGGCGCCGACCCGGGGCAGGGCGGCACCTTCTCCACCTGGGGCACGGACGTGTGGACGCATTCCGAACCGTCCACGACCAGCGCGCGGGTCCACAAGTTCGACGGCCCGACGCGGGTGCGGATCGGTTGCCAGAAGCACGCCCAGCCCGTGGACGCCGAGGGCTACCACAACGACGCCTGGTCCTACCTGCCGGACTACCAGGCGTGGATCACCAACATCTACGTCCAGGGTCCCGCCTGGCTGGACGGCGTCCCCACCTGCCCCTGACACATCTTCAACCACAGCGATACGTCGACTGATCGACACATCCGAGGATTCGAGGAGTACACGGTGAACGTACGCAAGAAGATCGCCCTGTTGACCGGCGCGGCGGCCCTCACGGCCACCCTGACCGCCACCGGACTGCCCGCGGCGAGCGCCGCGCCCGCCGCCCCCGCCAAGCCCACCGCCGACTGCGGCGTCCACTCGGACGGCCGGCTCTACTGCGGCAACAAGGTCGGGGCCAAGGGGTACGCGGACCGCTCGTACCGCTCCGCGACCCGCGGCACGCTCACCACCGGCTACAACTGGTTCGTGTGCTGGGGCCACGGCGACCCGCACCAGGGGCAGAACGACATCTGGTACTGGACGCAGCTCGACAACGGCGCCTGGGGCAACGTGCCCGCCGTCGACGTCAACACGAACAACGACCCGGCCTACGGCCTGCGGCAGTGCTGAGCACCGGCTGAGCCGGACAGCGGAGCCGGTCAGCGCTGTGGGGCCCCCTCCCGGTCGGGAGGGGGCCCCACTCGTGTGCGCGTGTGCGGCGGTGCGCTACCAGCGGTACCAGCGTCCGCCACCGCCCGCGGGACGGGCGACGAAGCCGATCAGCCACAGCACCAGGACCGCGATCGCGACCCACCACAGCACCTTCAGCGCGAAGCCGGCGCCGAACAGGACGAGAGCGAGCAGAAGGACGAGAAGCAGGGGAACCATAGTTATCAACCTCCGAAGGAGCCAGTGCCCCGGCCGACCCTCCCCATGCGCGCGAACCACCCGGTTCTTCGGATGCCTCCGTCCCGCGCCGAAGACGCTGAGCCACCCCCCGAACCACACGCTCGGTCACCGAAAAGGTGCGCGCCGTAGCAGACCGTGGCAGCGTCATGGGCGTGGAGGCCAATGAGGCCCTCCGACGAGATCAAGGAGCGTGAACCGTCATGGGCGGTATGCGGGACAAGAACCAGCAGCCGGGCAAGGGCCGCGAGGAGCAGGGGCAGCCGCGCCGGCAGCAGCCCGGCCAGGACCCCGGGTCGATGCGTCCGGGCGGCGGACGCCAGCGCAAGCCCGGTGAGGTGTCGCACGACCGCGCGCTCGACGACGACATGACGGGCGACGAGGGCATGGAGATGCCCCGCGACGCACGCTGACCCTGCGCCCGCGCGCACAGGACTCCGGCCGGTGGCCTACCACCGGCCGGAGTCCGCCGTTCGGGGCACCGGTGGCGGGAAGGCGGAGCGACGGGCCATGCGGACGGGTCTCCCGGGTAGACGCACCCTCGGAGAGGCGCGAGCGAGGCCGAAGGAGGCACGCCATGGCCCGGCTGTCGGTGGAAGGGACGGACGTCGTCGTCCGGCTGTCCTTGCGCGAGCGGCTGGCCGTGCGCCGCCGGCGGGACATCCGCGTCCCGGTGGCGGCGGTGCGCGACGTGGCGGTCGAGTCCAGTTGGTGGCGCGTGCTGCGCGGCGTGCCGACCACGGGCAGCTGGCGGCCCGGGCGGTGCGTGGGGGTCAGGCGTTCCCCGGAGGGCGACGACTTCGTGTCCGTACGGGCCAAAGGCCCGGTACTCCGACTGGACCTCTCCGGCGACGCGGGATTCCGTCGCCTCGCGCTGACGCTCCCCGACGCGGACGCGACGGCCCGCGAGCTGCGCTCCCTGCGCCCGGCGAACCCGCCGGGGGGCGGGGCGGAAGAGGGGAACGGGAACGAGGAGCGGCCGGCGC
Organism: Streptomyces sp. NPDC058279; assembly: GCF_042881255.1. Classification (NCBI taxonomy): domain Bacteria; kingdom Bacillati; phylum Actinomycetota; class Actinomycetes; order Kitasatosporales; family Streptomycetaceae; genus Streptomyces; species Streptomyces sp. NPDC058279. Next base: position 564,183 of record NZ_JBHVYA010000001.1, read on the forward strand.
CGCCCCCGCACCGGCCCGCGCTCCAGCACGAGGGCGGAACGGTGGACGACCACGGTCGCGCGCCCGGGGCTCCCTCGCGGACCGGGACGGGCGCGCAGCCCAAGGCCGATGACGAGCGGGTGCGCCGGGCCAACGAGGCCGAATGACCCGAAGGGGCCGCCGCCTCGCGCCGGATCGTCAAAAGCCGGGCCCGCGCCGGACCGTCACAGGCCGGACAGGATCTGCGGCGAAAGGTTCTTGATCATCGTGTTGGCCCAGCGGACCTGCCGCAGCGTCTGCGGATGGCAGGAGGCCGCGAGCTCCAGGAGGCGGGCCTCCCGGGTGGCCTGCGCCGTCTGCGCCAGCATCTCCCAGTACAACGAGTTCTCCGCGGCGGCCAGGTAGAGGTCCTTCAGGTCGTGCAGCAGGAGCAGGCCGGGTTCGGGGCGCCTGCCCAGGGCCTCCGCCGCCCTCTCCCGCAGGGCCGTGAGGGGACCGCCGGAATCGGGGTGGTCGGGCGGCGCGTCGAGGTCGAGCGAGTAGTGCCGGGCCGCCTCCGAGAGGCGGGCGGCGTGCTCGTGCGACCACCGGGCGAGATCGCGGGCGATGTGGTGGACCTCGTGTTCGGCGCGGTGCCGCTCGGCCGCGGCCAGCAGTTCCTTCTCCAGGTGCCGTTCACCGTGGTGCAGGGTGCGCAGGGTCAGGGTGGTGCCGTTCATGACCGGGCCGCCTCACTCGGTGTGACGTCGGGCCGGGGGCCGTCCGTGCGCTGGGTCGCGTGGGCTTCGGGGCCGCCGGTGGTGGGGCTGATCCCGCGCGGGTCGACCGGCGCGGACGCGGTGGTGGTGGGGGCGGGCGCCGGGACCCCGTCGCCCGGCCGGACCAGGGTGAGGCGGGCCGCGGCGGTCTTGAAGAGCGGCTGCTTGGACACCGGGTCCCAGTCCGTGACGGTGGTCTCGTTCGCCGCCCTGCCCGGCCCGTCCCCCGAGGGCCCGTAGCCCTCGGCGGTGTCCCAGTAGCCGTAGTGGAACGGGACGAAGAGCAGGCCCTCGCGGATCGCGGTGATCCGCAGCGTGCCGCGCAGGGAGCCGCGGGGCGTGGTGACGTCCACCAGGTCGCCTTCCGCGAGCCCGCGGGCGGCCGCGTCCACGGCGGACAGTTCCACCCACACCTCGGGGGCCGCCGCGTTCAGTTGGGGGACCCGGCCGGTCTTGGTGCGGGTGTGGAAGTGGTAGAGGGTCCGGCCGGTGGTGAGCCGAAGCGGGTACTCCGGCGAGGGTTCCTCGTGGGCCGGCTGGTACTCGGCCGCCTTGAGGACGGCCTTGCCGTCCGGGTTGAGCGAGCGGTACTCCACCACTTCCACGGAGGCCCCGGTGACGAGGTCCTTGCCGTAGCTCTCGCAGACGTCCGGGTGGGCCCAGGTGATGCCGTCCGTGTAGAGCCGCTCGGTCCCCTCGGGATGGTCCGCGTCGCACGGCCACTGGATGCCGCTGCCGCCGCGCAGCTTGTCGTAGGTGATGCCGGTGTAGTCGCAGGGCCGTCCGGCGCTGCACCGCTTCCACGCCTCGAACGCCTCCTCCGGCCCGTCCCAGGTCACGAGCGGGCCGCCGTCCTTGTCGCGGAAGTCCATGCGGCGCGCGTAGTCGAGGAAGATCGCGAGGTCGGGGCGGGCCTCGCCGGGGGGCTCCACGGCCTTCTCGCTCAGGTGGACGGTGCGGTCCGCGTTGGTGAAGGTGCCGGTCTTCTCGCCCCAGGTCGCGGCGGGCAGGACGACATCGGCCAGTTGCGCGGTCTCGGTGAGGTACAGGTCCTGTACGACTGTGAACAGCCGGTCCTGGCCGAGGACGGAGCGGATCCGGGCGAGTTCGGGCAGCGAGACCGCCGGATTGGTGCCGCTGATCCACAGCATCCGGATCGAGCCCTGCTCGGCGTAGCGGAAGATCTGCATGGCATGCGTCGGCGGCGCGTAGTGCGGGATGGTCGACGGTTCGACGTTCCACACCCGGGCCAGGTCGGCGACGTGCCGGTCGTTCTGCCAGTTCCGGAAGCCGGGCAGGTCGCCGTCGGCCCCGCATTCGCGGGTGTTCTCCGCCGTGGGCTGCCCGTTCATCTGGAGCACTCCGGCGCCGGGACGGCCGAGCATGCCGCGGACCAGGTGCAGGTTGTTGACCTGCACGGCGGCGGCCGTGGCCTGGTGGGACTGGTAGACGCCCTGGAGGACGGTGGACAGGAGCCGCTCGGCGGAGCCGAGGAGTTCCGCGGCCTCGGTGATGGCCGTCGCGGGAACGTCACAGATGGCGGCGGCCCACCGGGGGGTACAGGAGGCGACCCGCTCCCGGAGTTCCTCGAAGCCGACCGTGTGCGCCTCGACGAACCCGTGGTCGACGCGGTCGGTGCGGATGATCTCGTGCAGCAGGGCGTTGAGCAGGGCCACGTTCGTCCCGGGGCGCGGCGCGAGGTGGACGTCGGCCCTGCGGGCGACGGGGGTCGGGCGGGGGTCCACGCAGATCAGGCGCGGCGGATCGGCTCCGTCGAGGCGGTCCAGTACGCGCATCCACAGGACGGGCTGGGTCTCGGCCATGTTGTGGCCGAAGAGCGCGAGGGTGTCGGCGTGGTCGACGTCCGCGTAGGAGCCGGGCTGGCCGTCACAACCGAAGGACTCCTTCAGTGCCTCGGCCGCCGTGGCGGTGCACAGTCGGGTGTTCCCGTCGAGGTGGTTGGTGCCGATGCCGGCGCGGGCCAGGACCGCCAGGGTGTAGTACTCCTCCAGGTACAGCTGGCCGCTGGTGTAGAAGCCGATGGAGCCCGGGCCGCGCCGGTCCAGGAGGTCCTTCGAGCGGGCCACGATCCTGCCCATCGCGGTGTCCCAGTCGCACGCCACCAGCCGGCCGCCCTCGCGTACGAGGGGGCTCGTCAGGCGGTCATCGGCGGCGTTGGCCTGCCAGCCGAACAGGTCCTTCGGTCCGAGCCGGCCCCGGTTGACCCGGTCCGCGGCGCGCCCGCGGACGCCCACGATGCGCCCGTCGCGGACGGCGATGTCCATGGCGTCCCCGTCGGAGTGCAGGATCGACGCCGCCTGGACCCAGCGGTCGACGTCGTCGACGCCGGTCCCGGCCGCGAGGTGCGTGTCGGTCCGTACCGGCCAGTCCGCTCCCCGCGCGTACGGGGTACGGCCGCCCCACGGGGCGGCGATCCGGTCCACCGAGGCTTCCATGGCCCACCTCCGCCGATCTACGGTGCGTCGATCGGCGCCTACCCGGGGACGGTCGGCTCAAGCGGGGCTTCGGGGCTTTCGCCCGGCCGGCCGGTGCCCGCCCCGGCCGCCGGGTCACCCCCGTCCATGGGGCAGGATGGACTCCCGTTCCCGAGGCGCCCATCCGCCCGAACCGGGGCCTCCGCACGACGAACTGACAGGTGACAAGGTGACGACACACCCCATACGACGGCCCGCGGCGGCCGTCGCCGCTCCCCCGGTCCGGCGCGGAGCGGAGGGACCGCGTTGACCCGGGGTCTGGTCCTGCACGACTGGCTGGTGGCCGGTATCGCGCTGGCCGCCGGAGGCGTGGCCGCGCTGCTGCTGCGCGGGCTGCTGCGCTGGCTGGCCAAGCACGCGCTGCGCACCAAGTGGACCGGGGACGACATCATCGTCGACGCGCTGCGTACGCTCGCGCCGGGAGCGGCCGTCATCGCCGGCGCCGCGGTGGCGGCCGGGACGCTGCCGCTGACGGCCCGGATCGCGGGACTCGTGAACCAGTCCCTGACCGCCCTGCTGATCCTCTTCGCCACGTTCAGCGCCGCCCGGGTCATCGCGGGCCTGGTCCAGTCCGTGGCGCAGTCGCGGACCGGGGTGGCCGGCTCGGCGACGATCTTCGTCAACATCACCCGCATCGTGGTGTTGACCATGGGCGTGCTCGTCGCGCTCGAAACGATGGGCGTCTCCATCGCGCCGCTGCTCACCGCGCTCGGTGTGGGCGGTCTGGCGGTGGCCCTCGCCCTCCAGGACACCTTGGCCAACCTCTTCGCGGGCGTGCACATCCTGGCCTCGAAGACGGTGCAGCCCGGCGACTACATCCGCCTCAGCAGTGGTGAGGAGGGGTACGTCGTCGACATCAACTGGCGCAACACCGTGGTCCGCAACCTGTCGAACAACCTGGTCATCATCCCGAACGGGCGGCTCGCCCGGACGAACATGACCAACTACACCCAGCCGGAACAGCAGTTGTCCCTGCTGGTCCAGGTCGGCGTGGGATACGAGAGCGACCTGGAGCACGTGGAGCGCGTGACCCTGGAGGTGGTGGACACGGTGATGGCCGACATCAACGGCGCCGTCCCCGAGCACGAGGGCGCGGTCCGCTTCCACACCTTCGCGGACTCCAGGATCAACTTCACGGCGATCCTCGGGGTCGGCGAGTTCAGCGACCAGTACCGGATCAAGCACGAGTTCATCAAGCGCCTGCACCAGCGGTTCCGGGAGGAGGGCATCTCGATCCCCGCCCCGACGCGTACGGTCGCGCTCCAGCGGGAGGACGCGCCGCTCTCCACCTCCGCGGCGCCGACCGTGCTTCCGCACCAGCGCGGGGGCGGGCGGACCACGGTGCGCTGACGGTCGGCCGGCCCGGCCGCCCGTAACGGTGGCCGGAGAGGCTCTGGTTGGGGCGGCCACGGCTGTGTAATGTCACATCCCATGATCCTCTTACGGCGCGCGGTGTCCGCCGCGTCCCTTCTGTGCGCCCTCCTCCCGATCGCGGTCGCCGCCCCCGCGCAGGCCGCCGACGGCGCCGCCTGCGGTACCTCCCTCACCGTCCCCCTCGACGCCGAGCAGGCCCGGCTCGCGGACGCCCGCGCGACGGCGCTCGTCGAGGGCGGCGGTTTCGGGGACTTCGTCCGACGCTTTCCCGCCGCGCTGTGCGGGGTGCGCGGCCCCGCCGAAGCCGGCCGGCTGCTCGACGGCTGGGGCGAGGCCCTGTGGCAGTCCGCCGTACTCCGGGCCCAGGGCCGGCGGCCCGGCGGAGACCTGCCGGCGGCCGACGACCGGCCGCTGTACTGGACCCGGCTGGCGATGACCGCCCAACTGTCGCGCTGGGACCCGGGCTTCCCCGTGGACCGCCCCGCGCTGCGCGGCCGGTTCGAGGACGCCTCGCGCGGTCTCACCGACAACGCGTTCCGGGCCGGCCCCGGCGTACGGCGGGTCTTCATCAGCGGCTTCGACCCGTTCGGGCTCGACGCCGAGCCGCGCCGGGCTAACCCGTCCGGCTCGGCCGTCCTCCAACTGAGCGGCCGGCGCCTCACCCTCGCCGACGGCAGCCTCGCCGAGGTCCGCGCCGTCGTCCTGCCCGTACGCTACGCCGACTTCGACGCCGGGATCGTGGAGCGGGCCTTCGCCCCGCGGCTGACCGGCGGCCCCGCGTCGGCGGACGTCATCACCACCGTCAGCCAGGGCTATCCGGGCATCTTCACCCTGGAGGCGTGGGCCGGCCGGGCCCGCTCGGCGGACCCGTACCCCGACAACACCGGCGCCCTCTCGGGCGGCACCCGCGAACACCCCGTGACCGCCCCCGGCCTCGGCCCGGGCGCCGAGTTCATCGGCACCACGCTGCCCACCGACGCCGTGACGGGCGCCGTCCAGGCGCCGTACCCCGTCCTCCGCAACACGGAGGTCACCGAGATCCCGGCGGGCGCCACGGCGCCGGTGGACCGGGCCGACGGCCCCACTCCCGGCTCCCGGGCGGTGGCGGGCGGCGGGGGCGGCTACCTCTCCAACGAGGTGGCCTACCGGTCCAACCGGCTGCGCGTCGAGCTCGCCCCGGCGATGCCCGGCGGCCATCTGCACACCCCGGTCCTGACCGGACTGCCGGCCGATCCCCGGCTGCTGACCGGCCCCGAGTTCGAGCACAACGAGCGGGCGATCACCGCGGAGGTCCGCTCGGTGCTGGAACACGTGGCGGTGCCGACGTCCCGTTGAGGGCCCGGCGGGAGTGTCAGGGGCGGGCGATACGATCCGACGCGTACGCCCGCCCGTCCCGCCAGGAAGAACAAGGACAGACCATGACGGTCCACCGACCGGGGCAGCCCGGTGACCTGCCCGCTCCGGAACTGCTGTGGTCGCGTTGGGCCTTGCTCGCCGTCCTGGAGGCGACCACCGAGGACGAGGGCCGCGGCGTGCACCGCACGGGTCACTGGGTCGGCGGCACCGGCCTGCACCTCGACGACGCCGGCTGCACCTGGTGGACCTTGTCCCGCGGGGGCGAAGGCCGCTACGTGCTCTACGGCGAGGACGAGTCGAGCGACGTCAAATGGCACGAGCCCGCCATCGACATGCTGGCGGGAGCCCCGGACTGGCTCCCGTACGAGAAGCTGCGCGACCTGCTCCAAGGCTGGGAACTGGGCTGCGTCTACTGGTACGAGAACGGCTCCTGGGCCCGCGCGCCGTACCCGGGCGGCCTTCCCGACGACGGCCTGGACTGCGGGATGAGCCGTTTCCTGGACCGCGAGCAGGTCCTCGATCTGCTCGTCGACACCGACGGGCCGGTGGAGGGCGTCACGGCGGCGGACCTCCTCGACGCCGCGGAGGGCTACCGTCTGACGCCGGAAGCCCTGGAAGCCCTGGTCGCCGACGACCCCGCCCGGGACCTCCCGGCCATGCTCCGCGCCCTCCACACGTCCGGCCTCTCGGCGGCGCCGCTCCCCCGCTGAACCGTCCCGCCTGGATAACGTCGTCCCATGAACACGTCGTCGCAGCCCTTCGAGATCCTGCTCGTCCCCACCAACGCCGAGAACCCCGGCGAGGCATCCCCGGCCGGTGGCCCCGTGCGTTCCGCCGTCGTCCGACCGACGGGCGAGACGGGCGCGTCGGGGTACCCGAGGTATGCGGGCGACGGCATGGAGGCGGATATCGATCCCGTCAGCGGCACCGTCGAGGCGCTGCTCGTCGACGGCGCCGAACTGGGCTACGGCCTCACGGCGGTGGCCCGGCCCCAGGACTGACCGCCCCGCCCCGCGCCGGCGGCGGACGGGCACGTCGGCGTGCCGGCCGGCCACGCGCGCTCCCGACCTGCCGCACCGACGCCCGGGCCGTCTCGCCGAGCGTCCCTATGCCGCCCCGAAGTCCGGGAGGATGAGGGTGCCGTCGTCGACGAGGGTGAAGCCCGGGTTGTGCGCGATCTCCCAGGGGTGGCCGTCGGGGTCGGTGAAGGTGCCCGCGTAGCCACCGTAGAACGTCGTCGCCGGCGGGCTGGTCACGGTGGCCCCGGCGTCCCGCGCCGCCGCGACCAGCGCGTCGACCTCGGCGCGGTCGCGCACGTTGTGCGCGAGGACGATCCCGCCGAAACCCCTCGGGCCGGTGTCCTCGATCCCGGAGTCGAGCGCCAACTCGGCGCGGCCCCACAGGACCAGGGCGAGGCCGCCCGCCTGGAAGAAGACGGTTTCCGCGGTCTCCTGTCCCCGCCAGCCGAGGCTCTCGTAGAACGCCCGGGAACGGGCCAGGTCCGTGACACCGAGGGTGATCAGGCTGATGCGCTGTTCCATGGCCGGAAGCTACCACCGGCTCCGCCGGGCTTGCTCCGTGCGGGTTGTCTTGCGTGCCCGTTCGGCCGTACCACCCGAGTGGATGATCATCATCAAGGCGTTCCATCGTTTTGCTGGTCTCATCGGGCCGTGGGCGATCCGGGAAGGCTGCGTGGCGATGACATCGGCACACGGGGCAGGACGAAACAGGTGGTGGGGCGCGGCCGCCGCGGTCGCCGGCGCGGCGCTGGTGGTGGCGGCGGCGCCGGGCCGCCCGGTGGGCTCGGATGCCTCGCGGCTCGCCGCGGAGGGCGCTGAGGCGGCGGTCACGCTGCTGGTCAGCCGCGCCCTCGACGAGGGGCGCGACGGCGTCACCGTTCGGTGCACGGTGGCGGGGGCTTCCCGGGCCGGCCGGGCCGGGCTCTGCGACGGCCGGCGTCAGCAGCGGGTGTTGGCGACGGCATGGGGCGCCGGGTCGGTCCTGGGCGGCCCGGCCGGATCGGTCTCGGCGCCCACGGTGGCCCTGCCCACGGACGCCGACGGGCCGCTGGAGATCGCGGTCGCCGAATCGGGGAGGCTGACGGATGTCACCGTCCACGACCGCCACGGGCGCTATGTGGGCGGCGCGTTGGACCCGCGGAGCCGGCGTTGGGCCAACACCGAACCGCTGCGGGCCGGTGAGGAGTACACCGTGCGCGTCGGTGCCCAGGACTCGGTGGGCACACCGGTCGGCGTGACGATGGCGTTCCGCACCGCGCCGCCGAAGGACGACGACCGGCTCACGGTGGAGTTCGGGCCGAAGGAGGGGACGTACGGCGCGGGTCAGATCGTGACGGCCTCGCTCAGCCGCCCCGTGCCGGCCGACGACCGCACGGCCCGCGCCCGGGTGGAGCAGGCGCTCCAAGTGACGTCGGAGCCGGCGGTGGAGGGCGCGTGGCACTGGGTCGACGACTCGACGCTGCACTACCGGCCGCGCGCCTACTGGCCGGCCCACGCCGTGGTGCACGTCCGCAGCGGCCTGGACGGGGTCGAGGTCGGCGGCCACGCGTACGGCGGCCCCTCGGACGGGCTGGACCTCACCATCGGCGACCGGATCGAGGCGGTCACCGACTCGGCCGCGCACGAGATGACCGTACGCCGCAACGGGCGGGTCATCCGGACCATCCCGGTCACCACCGGCAAGGAAGGGTTCCGCACCCGGGCGGGAGTCAAGGTGGTGCTGGGAAAGGAGTTGGAGGTCCGGATGCGGGGCGACTCCGTGGGCATCAAGCGCGGTACCAGCGAGTTCTACGACATGCCGGTGCGCTACGCGACGCGGGTGACGTGGAGCGGCGAGTACGTGCACGCGGCGCCGTGGTCGGTCGAGGCGCAGGGCGAGGAGAACGTCAGCCACGGCTGTACCGGCATGAGCACCGCGGACGCCGCCTGGTTCTTCGCGACGGTGCGCGAGGGGGACGTCGTGGAGGTGGTGAACAGCGGCGGCGAGAAGATGACGCCGTTCGGGAACGGCTTCGGCGACTGGAACCTGGATTGGCGGGCCTGGCGGGCGGGCAGTGCCCTCGCCGCCGCCCGGGAGGCGTCTTCCACACCACCGGTGGCGGTCCACGCCTTTTCGCGTCTGCGACCCCTGACCTGACGGGTCCGGCGGACTCACCGCTTGTGACGGGGGGAATTCGGCTGGTGATAAATAGATGAATGGCTGACTGAATTACCGTCAACAACCCGGCACCCGATATCTCGATTGGATAACGAGATACCGGTAAATGGCCTGGACCAATGCGGGTTGACGCGCGTAAATTCCTTGTGGCGCAAGGAATGTGATGGTTCATCAAATACGGCCGAGTAGGTAACGGTCCGATATCCCAGCCCCCTTTCCCGTTTGTCCGAATTCTTCAGGCGGCTCGTCTGGCAGGCTTCCGCGCACCCACTCTTCCGACCACGAGTTGAGGTGCGCATGACCAGACATCGCAGACGAGCCGAACACCGGCGCAAACCCCGGCGGTTGATACTCGTCACCGCCGCCATGGCCACGGCGGCGGTGATCGCGGGGGGACTCGCCTACTCCGGACTGGGCGACGGTGCCCAGGCAGCCCAACCCGCACAGGCCGAAGCGCTCCCCCAGGCGTTCGCGCCGGCCGCCGCACCGGCCAGGGACCAGGAACCGGCGCCCCTCTCGGGCGCGCCCGCCAACGAGGACACGCGCGGCATGGTCTACGACGGCCTCAAGGCCGCGCCCAAGGGCGACCGCTGCGTCGGCGTCTACCGCACGGAGGCGGGGCAGTGCACCCACGGCCCCGACGCGCCGCCCAAGGGCGTCGACATCAAGGCCGAGATACCCCCGGCCGTCAAGACGAAGGCCGCCGCGGCCGATCCGGCCCATCCCGAGGCCGGCGCCCCCGCGAGCACCGGAGGTGACGGGCGTCCTCAGGACGCGCCCGCCGCCGACGCGCGCACCGCGAAGGCGGCCGCCGCCCCGGCGCCCACGCCGTCGTCCGGCGACCAGGCCGTCGCCGCGGGCCCGGCGGGTCAGACCGTCCCGTGCGACGGCGACGGCAGCACCGGCAACCGGGTCCAGGTCGTCTACGTACACGGCCCCGACCGCGACCGGTACTCCGAGTACGTCGCCTCGTTCCGCAAGTGGGCGGCCGACGCCGACCTGATCTACTCGACGAGCGCCCAGGAAACCGGTGGCGTCCGGCACATCCGCTACGTCACGGCCGCCGACTGCACCCCGACGGTGCTGAACATCGAGCTCCCCGCGTCCGCCCTTTCGGAGTTCAGCGCGACCAACAACGCGCTCGCCGGCAAGGGCCTCGACCGGCGCGACCGCAAGTACATGATCTTCGCCGACACCCAGGTCTACTGCGGCATAGGCACCTTCAACGGCGACGAGCGGCACGGCCAGGACAACCTGAGCAACTTCGGCCCCTCGTACGGCCGTACCGACTCCGGTTGCTGGGGCGGTCACACCGCCGCGCACGAACTCGGCCACAACCTCGGAGCGGTCAACAACAGCGCGCCGAACACCAGCCGGGGCGCGCACTGCACGGACGAGTACGACGTCATGTGCTACTCGGACACCCCGTACTACCCGCAGATGCGCTACGTCTGCTCCAACCAGGCCGCCGAGAACATCCTGGACTGCAACCACGACGACTACTTCCACACCAACCCCAAGCCGGGCAGTTATCTCGCCACGCACTGGAACATCGCCGACAACCAGTTCCTGATGCGCACGGGCGGCGGCACCGACCCGAACCCGAACCCGAAGCCGACCCCGACGCCGACCCCCAGCCCCAAGCCGACCAAGAACCCCACCGGCGGACCGACGGTGACGGCCGGTCAGCTCAAGGCGGACTCGGTCGTCGTCAGCTGGCCCAAGGTGGACGGCGCGGTCTGGTACCAGGTGCTGCTGAACGGCAAGCACCTGACCTGGACGCAGTCCCAGGTCCTGCGCATCTACAACCTCCAGCCCGGAACGGACTACAAGGTCGCCGTGTCGGTCCGCGACGGCTCCGGCCGTGACAGCGGCCCCGGCCGCACCACGTCCTTCCGTACGGTGGGCGCCGGCGGCGGCGCCACCACCCCCGGCAGCCGCTACACGCTCGGCAACGGCAGCACCGGCATGGCCGCCGAGCTCTGGGGCGGCCGCACCGCCGACGGCACGGTCCTCGTCGGGGCACGGGCCAACGGTTACGCGCCGCAGCAGTGGTACTTCGACGACGCGGGCGGCGGACTCGTACGCATCCGCTCCGCGGCCTCCGGCAAGTGCCTCCAGGCCGGCAGTACCCCGGCCGCCGGCGTGTGGGTCGCGCAGCAGCCCTGCGGGAACAACGCCGCGCAGAACTGGCGGGTGTCCTCGCGCGGGGGCGCGGTGACCGTCGCCGACCCGTCCGGCGGCTACGCCCTGACCGTGAGCAACCGGCCCTACTACGGGGACTGGCTGCTCGACCTCCAGCGCGCGGACGGCCGCGCGACGCAGGTCTGGACGGTCCAGAAGGCGGGCTGATCCGGCCCCGAGCGGTGGAGCGGGGACGGCCGTTCCCGCTCCACCGCTCCCCCCTTTCCTCCTCTCCACACCCACCGCAATGGGAGCACCACGACGATGCGACGCAGACGACACTCCTTCCAGGCCCTGACCGCCGCCGGCTTCCTGGCCCTGGCCCTCACCCGGGCGCTGGCGGCCCCCACGGCCGCGCAGGCGCACGGTGACACCGTCAAGGTCGTGATCACGGGCCAGCGGGACGGCCACCTCACCACGGACGTCACCTGGGAAAACGACGGGGACGCCGTGGACGAGGCGGTCGCCGCCACGGTGAACGCGACGAGCCCGGACGGCTCCCACACCGCGGGGCCCTGGCGGCTGGTCCGCGATACCGGTGGCGGCGCGGGGTGGACCACGGCCGAAAGCCTGCCGCCCGGCACCTGGAAGGTCTCCGTCGACGTGGGCTTCCCGGCCCTGGGGCACGGCGAACGGGAGGTCGCCGTACCGGTGGTCGACCCGGGCCCCGCGCCGACCGGCCCGGCCCCCTCTCCGACCACCCCCTCTCCGACCCTCCCCGCGCCGACCGCCCCCGCGCCGACCGCCCCCACGCCGGCGCCGACCACATCCGCGGCCGACGCCTCGGGCGACGGGAACGGCTGGTGGTGGACGACGGCCGGCGTCGCGGTGACGGCCCTCGCCGGGACCGCCGTCGGTCTCCGGCTGCGGCGCCGCCGTGGTCGTTAGCGGCGCCGCACCGGAGCCGGCGCGGGTCGGCGGGCGGGCGATGGGGCTCAGCGCCCCGGGCAGGTCTTCCAGGCGAAGTGGTACACGGTCCGGATGTCACCGTCGGCGGAGTCCATGGCGACGAAGCTGTTGGTCTTCGCCGGGTCCGAGGTGCCCGCGCCGACGCGCAGTTCGGTGTTGATGTTGAAGTTGCGCTGCACCCCGCACGGCGCCCACACCAGTTGGTCCCAGTCGGTGGAGTCCGTGACCTGCCAGTCGTTGTCGAACGCGCCGTTGAAGGTGTGGGTGCGGGTCGCCGTGTCGGGCGATCCCTGGAAGTAGTAGGACGCCTTCTGCGTCGCTCGCGCGCCGCGCTCCAGATGCGCGTAGCCGCGGTAGTCGGCGCTCGCGACGGCGTAGGAGTAGCCCTGCGGGACGTGGACGATCAGGTTGATCTGGCAGTTCTTGCGGAAGTCGGTGGGCTGGGAGCCGATGCCCACCTGCGCCAGGTACTGGCTGTAGGTGACGGTGAAGGCGGTGTGGTCGGGGGCGAGGGCGACCGCGGCGGTGCCGAGCGGGCAACCGGAGCCGTTGACGGACGCGACGTCGATCACGATCTTGTCGGGCGGCGGGGTGAAGGGGGTGGGAGCGGCCGGGACCAGCGCTGAGCCGGCGAGGAGCGCGGCGGTCGCACCGCCCACGAATAAGACACCGGGCATGATGCTCCGATCGGTTGTCGGTGGCCTTGCCTGATGGGGGGGGGACATCCGACCCGTGTGGCGGAGCGGGTTGCGGATCGCATCGGAATAGTAGGGAGCCGAAGCGCCACGCAGTAGGGCGGATACCGGCCGAAGAACCTTGGCCGGCGCGCGACTTCGCGGCGCCGGCTGCCAAGATCGACGGTACGAGGACCCGACCCGCCACGCCGGCGGCACCCGAGGAGAACGCATGACGCGGCACACGCCCGACGGCCCGCTCACGGACGGGGCGCCGCTGCCCCGGCCCTTCGACGAGGCGTTCGCGTCGGATCCCCATGCCGTGTACCGGCGGCTGCGCGAGAAGGGATCGGTCCACCGGGTCGCCCTGCCCGACGGCTCCCCGGTGTGGCTGGTGACCCACGAGGCGGACGTACGGGAAGGGCTCGCCGACCCCCGCCTGTCCGTCGACAAACGGCACTCGACCACGGGTTACACCGGCTTCTCGCTGCCCTCGGCACTCGACCGCAACCTGCTGAACATCGATCCGGACGATCACCGGCGACTGCGCCGACTCGTGTCCCACGGCTTCACCCCGCGCCGGGTCGAGCAGTTGCGGGGCAGCGTGCAGGACATCGTGGACGGCCTCCTGTCGGACGTGGCGCGGGCGATGGACGCCCGTGGTGAGGCGGACGCCGTCGCCGCCTTCGCCACACCGCTCCCACTGCGGGTGATCGGCTCGCTGCTGGGCGTGCCGCACGTCGACCAGGACCGGTTCTCCGGCTGGGTCACCGCCATGCTCGCGCCGCGCGGGCACGCGGAACTGGTGGACGCGATCGGCCGGATCCACCGGTTCCTCGTCGATCTCGTGGCCGACCGCCGCGCCGCTCCGGGGGACGACATGCTCTCCGACCTGATCGCGGCGCGCGACGAGGGGGACCGGCTCACCGAGGACGAACTCGTCTCACTGGCCTTCCTGATCCTCTTGGCGGGCAGCGAGAACGTCCAGCACGTCATCGCCAACGGTCTGCTCACCCTGCTCACCCACCCCGGGCAACTGGCCGAACTGCGCGAGCGGCCCGCCCTGTTCCCCGCCGCCGTCGAGGAACTGCTGCGCCACGCCCAGCCCATCCAGACGACGATCCGGCGGTTCGCCACCGAGCCGGTCGAGTTCGGCGGCGTCGTGATCCCCGCCGGGGACACGGTGCTGCTCTGCCTGGCGTCGGCGCACCGGGATCCCGCCCGGTACCCGGAGCCCGACCGCTTCGACATCCACCGCGCGGACACGGCCCACCTCGCCCTCGGGCAGGGCATGCACTACTGCCTCGGCGCACCGCTCGCCCGGCTCCAGATCACCCTCGCGCTGCGCACGGTGCTCGACCGGTTCCCCGGGCTGCGCACGGCCCGCCCCGCCGACGAGCTGCCCTGGACCACCACGTTCCGCTTCCACGCCCTGCGGGAACTTCCGCTCACGACCGCCCCGTAGGCCGGCCGTCTCGACGTGCCCGGTCGCTCAGCGCGGGTCCGGCTCCACCGGGAGCATCCGGGCCACCAGCAGGGCCACGTCGTCGTGGTCCCCGGGGCGGCGCAGGGCCCGTAGCAGCAGGTCGCAGGTGTCCTCCAGGGGCCGGTGGGGGCCCGCGAGGAGGCTGAGCAGGAGGTCGAGGCGCTCGTCGAGGGACTGGTCGCGGGTCTCCACCAGCCCGTCGGTGTAGAGGACGAGTTGGTCGTCGGGGGCGAGGGCGATCCGGGTGGTGTGGAAGGGGACGCCGCCGACCCCGAGCGGGGCCCCGGTGGGCAGGTCGAGCAGTTCCGGCAGCCGTCCGGGGCGCATCAGGACCGGTGGCAGGTGCCCGGCGAGGGAGATGTGGCATTCGGCGCGCCACGGGTCGTAGACGGCGTAGGCGCAGGTGGTGATGGTGTGTTCCATGCCCGCCGCCGCCTCGTCGAGGTACTGCAGGACCCGGGAGGGGTCGAGGTCGAGCTGGGTCAGGGTCCGGGTGGCGGTGCGCAGTTGTCCCATGGTGGCGGCGGCGGCGATGCCGCTGCCCATGACGTCGCCGATGACCAGGGCGGTCTTGTCGTCGGCCAGCGGGATGACGTCGAACCAGTCACCGCCGATCTCGCTGGTGGCCCCGGACGGCTGGTAGCGGTGGGCGATCTCCAGGCCCAGCCGGTTGGCCGGCTGGTGTGGCAGCAGGTTGCGCTGGAGGGTGAGGGCGGCGTGCCGCTGGTTCTGGAACAGTCGGGCGTTGTCGACGCAGACGGCCGCGCGCGCGGCCAGTTCGACCGCGAGGGTGACGTCGTCCTCGTCGAACGGGGCCGCGGTGCGGGCGCGCATCAGGCCGACGGCGCCGATCACCTCGCCGCGGGCGACCAGCGGGACCGCCAGGTAGGAGTGCACCCCGGCCGCGGCCAGCAGCGCGGCGGCGTCGTCGTCCCGGGCGATCCGCCGCAGGTCCTGGCCGGTTACCCGGGCCACGAGGACGGGGCGGCCGGTGTTCACGCAGTGGGTGACGACGCGATCGGTGTCGTACTGGGCGAGTTCGCCGGTCTGGTCGGTGGCCTGCACCGCTCCCGTGGGGTAGGCGGCGACGACCGCCAGGGCCCGGAAGCGGGCCGGTCCGACGGGCTCACCGGTGGTGCGGCGGCCGTGCAGGACGCTGTCGAGGATGTCCACCGTGGTGACGTCGGCCAGTTGCGGTACGCACACCTCGGCCAGTTCGCGGGCGGTCTGCTTCAGGTCGAGGGTGGTGCCGATGCGTACGGAGGCGTCCGCCACCACCGCGAGGCGGCGGCGGGCGCGGGCGACGTCGGCGGCGGCCCGGTGCTGCTCGGTCACGTCGACCACGGAGACGGCCACGCCCAGGGGGTGGCCGGCCGGATCGTCCAGCCGGTAGTAGGACACGGACCAGGCGCGGTCCTCGGGGTCGGCCGGGGTGCGGCCGACCACGAACTGGTCCAGCAGCGGCACCCCCGTGGCGAGCACCTCCCGCATGGAGGACTCGATGGTCTCCACGTCCAGGAACGGCAGCGCCTCGCGGATGGTCCGGCCGAGGTGTTCGGCGGCCGGCAGGCCGTTGATCTGCTCCAGCGCCGGGTTGACCAGGACGTACCGCAGGTCGGCGTCGGTCACGCCGAGGCCGATCGGCGACTGGGCGACCAGCCGCAGGGAGAGCGCCAGGTCGCGCTCGACGCGCCGTAGGGTGGGGTGGTCGGTGGCGATGCCGAGGGCGTAGAAGTCCCCCAAGTCGTCCTGGAGGCGCATGTTGCGGAACTCCACCAGGCGGGTGCTGCCGTCCTTGTGCCGGACGGGGAAGCTTCCGGCCCAGCGCCGGCCGCTCTTCATCACCTGGGTGAACAGCTCGACCACCAGGTCGCGGTTCTCCTCCGCCACCAGCAGCAGGGCCGCGGGCCGGCCGAGCGCCTCCGGGGCGGAGTAGCCGAACAGGTCCTCCGCCTGGGGGCTCCAGAACACGATGCGGCCACGGTCGTCCAGGACCACCGCGGCCAGGCTGAGGACGTCGAGCAGGCCGCCCGATGTCGCCGGATCCGCCTCCGTGCTGTGGATCTCGGCCCGGAACGCGTCGGACGTGCTCATGGTCCGAACCCTTTCCGCTCACTCCGTGGCGCCCTGTGCCGGCCCAGACCACCGGCCTCGTTCCTCCAAACCCTCCCACCGTCTCTCCGCGCCGGCGACCCGGCTCCCGCCGGTCGGGCCGCTGTCGCGCCCACCACGCGCGGTCGCCGGGCCCGCGTGTGCGCGGGCCCGGCGACCGGTATCGAACAGATGAACGAGTGGCTGCGGTCAGCGCGCCACGGTGCAGTCGAAGGCGTGCAGGTACGGGTTGACCGGACGGATGTCGTTCACGGCCAAGCCCGCCTCCGTGAGCCTGTCGACCATGCTCTCGGTCGTGTGCTTGGCTCCGCCGACGTTGAGGAGCAGCAGCAGGTCCATGCCGGTGCTGAACCGCATGGACGGGGTGTCGTCCACCAGGTTCTCGATCACCACGACCCTCGCCCGGGGGCCGCCGGCCCCGATCACGTTGCGCAGGGTGCGCGCGGTGCTGGCGTCGTCCCACTCCAGGATGTTCTTGATGATGTACACGTCGGCCTGCACCGGGATGTCAACCCTGCAGTCGCCGGGCACGATGCGCATCCGGTCTGCCAGCGCCCCTCCCGGCCGCAGTCGCGGATCGGCGTTCTCCACCACACGCGGCAGGTCGAGCAGGGTGCCGCGCATCGCGGGGTACTTCTCCAGCAGGCTCGCCACCACGTACCCCTGGCCACCGCCGATGTCGGCGACCGACGTGGCCCCCGACAGGTCCAGGAACTCCGCCACCTCCTGCGCCGACTGCCGGCTGGAGGTGGTCATGGCCCGGTTGAAGACGTCGGCCGACTCGGGGGCGTCCTCGTTCAGGTACGTGAAGAATTCCTTGCCGAACAGGTCCTCGACGACGTTGTGGTTGGTGCGCACCGCTTCGTCCAACTTGGGCCAGGCGGCCCAGGTCCAGGGTTCCGTGCACCACAGGGCGATGGCGCGCAGGCTGTGCGGGTCGTCCTCGCGCAGCAGCCGGGAGGTACCGGTGTGCGCGAAGGTCCCGTCCGGTTCCTCGGCGAAGACGCCGTAGCAGGACAGCGCCCGCAGCAGCCGCCGCAGCGGCTTCGGCTCGGTCTTCACCGCGGCGGCGAGGTCCGCCACGCTCATCGGGCTGTCCCCGAGGGCGTCGGGAACGCCCAGCCGGACGGCCGCGCGGAGGGCGGCGGTGCACGCCGCCCCGAAGACGAGCTCGCGTAGCCGCATGGATGGCGGGGGTGCCGGACTCGTGGTCGGGTCGGTGGTGCGTGCGGTCGTCATGTGCCGCCCTTCCTGTTCTCGTTCGTGCGGGACGGGCGGGAGGTCAGCACAGTCCCGTTGGCTTCGAGGCGGCGCAGGCGTTGCCCTTGAAGACGTTGTCCCGGCCGACGCTGGTGTCGACGAGGTCCGCCGGGGCGTTGCCGCGCAGCGTGTTGCCGGTGATCTGGTTCCGTTCGTTCGTGGCGCCCACGAAGCTCTTGAAGAGGACGATGCCGCCGGACAGCGGGGAGGAGCCGGTGTTGTCCGTGATCGTGTTCCCGGTCACCCGGGTGTCCTCGGTGCCGGTCAGCACGATTCCGCTGCCCTGGAGGAAGGGCAGCCGCGCGGTCTTCGGACAGAGTTTGTTGTTCGCGACCACCCGGTTGTCGTGCACGGTCAGGTCGCCGGCGCGCGGGTGGTTCTCGTCTCCGACGACGAACACCCCGGCGCAGTTCGCGGTGATGTCGTTGTGCCCGACGCCGAGGTTGCGGAGGCGGCGTACGGTGAGGCCGATGCGGTTGTCCCGCAGGTGGTTGTGCTCGACCACCGTGCCCCGGGTGTCCGTGGCCCCGGCTTCGGTGGCGATGGTGTTGGCGAGGAACAGGCCCGCGTCGCCGTTGCCGCGTGCGGTGTTGCCCTTGAAGACCCCGCGCGTGGAGCGCTCCTGGGCGATGCCCCACTGGCCGTTCTTCTCGGCGATGACGTTCCGTACGGTCAGGTGGTCGGTGCGGGAGGCCCAGAGCCCGTTCTTGGCGAAGCCGGACAGGGTGAGCGAGGCGACCGTGACGTCTTCCACGGGACGGCCGTCCACGCCCTCGACGCAGATGCCGTTGCCGGCCCGGGCACAGGCGTCGGCCGCCTTCGCGGCGGCCGGTGCGAGGACGGTACGCGGGCCCATGCCGCGCAGGGTGACCCTGGAGGTGGCCACCCGCACGCTCTCTCGGTACGTGCCGGCGGCCAGCAGGACGGTGTCGCCCGGGCGCGCCGCGTCCACCGCCCGCTGGACCGACTCTCCGGGCCGTACGAGGTGGACGGTGGGTCCTGCGGCCGGCGCCGCGGCACCGATCCCCGTGGCGCAGAGCACCGCCGCGCCCGCGCAGTAAAGGATATGACGAGTCTTCATGTCGGCTACGTTATGACCTGATATGTCGCAGAGGATCGGGATCGGCCGAACGGTGGCGTGTCATCCCCCGGCGGCGGCGGGCCGGCCCATGGGGGCCAAGGCCAGTAGGAAGAGCAGGCCGCCCAGGGGCAGCAGATCGAGGTTGACCATCGAGACCGCGACGCCCGCCACGATCAGCGCCGGGCGCCGGGCCCCGGTCCGCCGCAGCGCCGCGAGCCAGGTCGTCAGCAGCACGAGGGCGACGTAGAAGAGCAGCGGGCCGAACGTGTACACGGCGGGCGTGACGCCGGGGTGGCTCCGCACGCGGTCGAAGAGGTCGTTCATGGCTTCCCGGTCCTCGCTCAGGAAACCCACGACGAGGTCGATCACGGCCTGCGCCGTCACCGCCGCGACCCCGAGCAGTCCGGCCGCCGCCGCGGCGCCCGCGCACCACCGGCCGGCCGGGCCGAGTCCGTGCGCGGCCGCCCGCCGCAGCGCGAGGAAGACCGGGACGAAGGCGAGGACGCCCGCAAGGAGGGCCAGGTGGCTCGTGGACCAGATGAAGCCGGGGCCGTGAACGTCGTCGGTGAGCCGGATGAGCCCGTAGACGGTCATGCAGAGCGGTCCCACGACGAATGCGGCCCCCGGCCGCTTGGCGTTGATCATGTACTGATCATCTTGGCCGATGCCCGGCCCCCGCGTCGGGGACGGCCCCGGCCCGACCCCGAGACGAACCCGGAGCCTCCCCCGGGCCGTGCCCCCGAGGGCCGCCCGCGCCGGTGCGGGGCCGCCCGTCAGACCTCCCGTCCCGCTCTGTGGAGCGGGGGTCGGGCCCGCCAGGAGTTCGCGGGGTGGACCAGCGGCCAGTGGCGGTCCCAGTGGGCGCGGCGGCTGCGGTGATGGTGACCGTGGTGGAGGTGGCCGTGGTGATGTTCGTGGAGGGCCGGGGCGCTGCGCGCCAGGATGACCAGGGCGGCGGTCAGGGCCGCCAGCTCCATGTGGTCCGGGTTGCCCCGGACCACCTCGATCCGGCCTATCACCAGATCACCGGCAGCGTCTTGGGCCCGCGGATCAGGGCGCCCGGCTGCCATTCGATCTGCTCCGGCGGGACCGCCAGCGCGAGTTCCGGGTAGCGGTCGAGCAGGGTGGCCACCATGACCTCGGACTCCATCCGGGCCAGCATCGAGCCGACGCAGTGGTGGGGGCCGTTGCCGAAGGCCATGTGCGCGATCGGGCCGCGGTCGAAGTCCAGCGCGTCGGGGTTCGGGAAGACGGCCGGGTCGCGGTTGGCCGCGAGGTAGGAGGAGTAGACGACCTCGCCCCGGCGGATCAGGACACCGCCGATCTCGATGTCCCTCGTCGCGACCCGTGGGATGCCGACGCCGCTGCGGTGCGGGATGTAGCGCAGCAGCTCGTCGACGGCCTGCGGGATCAGTTCCGGTTCGGCCCGGAGCCGGGCCATGTGCTCCGAATGGGTGAGTAGGGCGTAGATCATGTTGGCGCTGTTGTTGCGCACCGCGTGGGCGCCGCTCACCAGGATCGCGGTGGCGAGGGAGACGGCCTCCGCCTCGGTGATCTCGCCCGCGTCGGCGGCCTCCACCAGGACGGACGCGAGGTCGTCGCCCCGCTCGTCGGCCGGCTCGGCACGGCGCAGCTCGAGGAGGGCGACGACGCTGTCGCGGACGGTCTTCATGGCATCGGCGCTGCGCTCCGGTGCCGGACCGGGCGTCATGATCACGTTCGCCCAGGAAGTCATGCCCTCGCGCATGTCCTGCGGCATCCCGAGGAGGTCGGCGACGGCCGCCAGGGGGAAGGGGCCGTGCAGGTGCTCGACGAGGTCGGCGGGCGAGCCGTGACGTTCCATCTCGTCCAGGAGCCGGTCGACGGTGGCCTGCGCGGCCGGCCGCAGCCGCTGCATGCTCTTGCCGGTGAAGGCCCGCGCCACCACGCGCCGCATGTCGTTCAGGCGTGGCGGGTCCGCGTAGTTCAGGGACGCCTTCTGCGAGGCGATCGCGTGCGGCGAGGAACTGGTGATCGCGCGCCCGACCAGTTCCTCCCTGCTGAAGCGCGGGTCGGTCGTCGCCGCCTTGACATCGGCGTAGCGGGCCATCAGCCAGGCGCTGCCCTCACCGAACGGCAACCGCACCCGAGCGGCCTTGTCCTCCAGCAGCCGAGCGTGGAGGAACGGGTCGAATTCGAGGGCTTCGAGATCTTCCAGCTTCCAGCAGTGCACCGGCTCGTCCGGAGCCGGGTCCGTACGTCTCCCGAGAGCCGCGTCGGGGTCTGTCGTCATGGTTCTCTCCCAGCCTTGATGTCACTCCCGGTAGGCGAATGTGCCGGGAATCCGGCTGACGATCCCTTCCCGGCCCCGGCTTGCTCCGCTGCCGGCGCCCGCCACTGTCACCCGATCGGCCGCAGTGACCGGCGGATGATTCCGGCGCGCGGAACCGGCGCGGGTCCGTGAGGCTTTGTCGGGAAATGAAAGGAGAGCCGACTGTGGCGACTCTGTGTAGGCCAACGGTGCACGTGCCGGAGCACGTGATCACCATGGAGCAGACCCTGGAACTGGCCCGGTCCGTTCACGCCGATCACCCGCAGCTCGACCTGGCCCTGCGACTGATCCGGAATACCGGCGTCGCGAAGCGGCACATCGTGCGTCCCATCGAGGAGACCCTGAAACACCCCGGCCTCGAACAGCGCAACGCCGTGTACGAGGCCGAGGCCAAGGTCCGGGTACCGGCGGTGGTGCGGGCGGCCCTCGAAGACGCCCAGCTGCGTCCGCAGGACATCGATCTGATCATCTTCGTGTCGTGCACCGGCTTCCTGATGCCGTCGCTGACCGCCTGGATGATCAACTCGATGGGCTTCCGCACCGATACGAGACAGCTCCCCATCGCCCAGTTGGGCTGCGCGGCGGGCGGGGCGGCGGTGAACCGGGCGCACGACTTCTGCACCGCGTACCCGGACGCGAATGCCCTGATCGTCTCCTGCGAGTTCTGCTCGCTGTGTTACCAGCCGAGCGACCTGGAGGTCGGCAACCTGCTCTCCAACGGTCTCTTCGGCGACGGCGTCGGCGCCGCGGCGGTCCGGGGCCGGGGCGGAACGGGCATGGACCTCCACCGCAACGGGTCGTACATCATCCCGGAAACGGAAGACTGGATCATGTACGACGTCAAGGCCACCGGGTTCCACTTCAAGCTCGACCGGCGCGTCCCGGGAACGATGGAACCGCTCGCCCCGTCGCTCAAGCGCCTCGCCAAGGCGCATGGGTGGGACGCCTCGGCCCTGGACTTCTACATCATCCACGCGGGTGGCCCCCGCATCCTGGACGACCTCAGCAAGTACCTCGGTGTGCCTGCCGAAGCATTCCGCTTCAGTCGGGCCACACTGACGGAATACGGCAACATCGCAAGCGCGGTGGTCCTGGACGCCCTGCGTCGGCTCTTCGACGAGAACGGCACGGTCGATGCCGCGAAGGGCATGCTCGCCGGGTTCGGACCCGGCATCACCGCCGAGATCTCAATCGGGAGCTGGGTTTCGGAGCCGGCGTCCCCGTGAGGGAGGAATCCGAACCATGCTGAAGGACGGCCCCGACGCCTCAAGGCCACCCGTCACGCACTGGCCCGCCCTGGACCTGGCCGGGGTCGACTTCGACCCCGTCCTCACCGAGCTGATGCGCGCGGGGCCGATCACCCGGATCAAACTGCCCAACGGAAGCGGGTGGGCCTGGCTGGTGTGCCGCTACGACGACGTGCGGATGGTCGCCAACGACCCCCGGTTCAGCCGCAAGCTCGTCATGGAGCACGACGTCACCCGTCTGGCCCCCCACTTCATCCCGGCCCCCGGCGCGGTCGGCTTCGAGGACCCGCCCGACCACACGCGACTGCGCCGCACCGTCGCCGCCGCGTTCACCACCAGCGGCGTGGAGCGCCTGCGGGCCAAGGCGCAGCGGACGTTGGACGGACTCGTCGACGCGGTGCTGCGCGACGGGCCGCCCGCGGACCTCACGCGGCGGCTGCTCGCGCCGTTCCCGCTCGCGGTCGTCTGCGACCTCATGGGGATTCCGGAGGAGGACCGGCCCGAGGTCCACGAGTGGACCGCCATGATCCTGTCCTCCGCGCACGGCGTGGAGCGCAGCGAACAGGCGAAGACGCGGATGTGCGACTACCTCGGCGAGCGGCTGCGGGCCGTGCGCGGGGCCGCGCCCGCCGGCGCCGGCGCCGGCGGTGAGGGCGGCGACGTCATCGGCCTGCTCGCCGGGGCGGTCGAGGCCGGGGAGGTCACCGAGGAGGAGGCCGTCGGTGTGGCCCTGCTCCTGCAGATCGGCGGCGAGGCCGTCACCAACAACGTCGGCAACATGATGTTCATCCTCCTCACCCGGCCGGAGCTGATGGAGAAGCTGCGGGCCGCGCCGGACCTGCGGCCCACGGCCCTCAACGAACTCCTGCGTTACATCCCCCACCGCAACTCGGTCGGGCTCTCCCGGATCGCCCTGGAGGACGTCGAGGTCGCCGGGCAGGTCATCCGGGCGGGCGAGGCGGTGTACGTCTCCTACCTCGCCGCGAACCGGGACCCGGAGGTCTTCCCCGACCCCGACGAGATCCGGCTCGACCGCACGCCCAACGCGCACGTCTCCTTCGGCTACGGGCCGCACTTCTGCCCCGGGAACATGCTGGCCCGCCTGGAGTCCGAACTGCTCGTGAACGCGCTGCTGGACCGTTTCCCCGACCCGCGGTTCGCGGTGCCGGTGGAGGAACTGTGCTGGCGGCCGGGGGCGCTCATCCGCGGGCCCGAGGCGCTGCCGGTGACCTGGTCATGACGGCGCACGTGGCCCGGGACGGGCTGCTGGTGCCGCCGGGGCACGGTCGCACCCTGCACACCGCCGCCCAGCAGGTCACCTTCAAGGTCACCGGCGAGGACTCCCGGGTCGCCTCCAGCTTCGAGGTCGTCGTACCGCCCGGATTCGACGTCGGGGCGCACCTCCACACGCGGAGCGAAGAACTGTTCTACGTCCTGGAGGGTGAACTCGACGTGATGGCGTTCGAGCCTCGCGTCCGTTCCGGCGACGACTGGCGACGCTGGGAGTCGCTCGACGGCCGCCAGGTCGTCCGGGCGACCCCGGGGACGGTCATCGTCGTACCGCCCGGCTGTCCGCACGCCTTCGCCAACCCCACGGGGGAACCGGCCCGGATGTTCTTCCAGGCGTCTCCCCCGCCCGACCACGAACGGTACTTCGAGGAGCTCCTCGAACTGCTCGACGGCAACGCCGCACCGGACGCCTCGGCGATCCGGGAGCTGCGGGCCCGCTACGACATCGAGCAGCTGACACCACTGCGCCACAGCCTGTCCTGACCGACGGGCCGGGCGACCGACGGGCCCGCGGATCCACGGGTCGGCCGGCCGGCCGACCACGGCCGGGGCACCGCTCCACCCTTTCCAACCCATCACCACGCTCGGGAGACTCCATGCTGCGCACTCGCCGCACGCTTCGCACCGCGACGTATGCCCTGGCCGCCACGGTGGCCACCACCGCCTCGCTCGCCGCGGGGCCGGCCACGGCCGCCGAACCCCTGCCGTCCCACTGGTGCTACGTCAACGGCAAGGAGGCCCGGCCGGGACCGATCGTGGAGGGCACGAACGGCCCCGACACGATCGTGTGCGAGAACGACGTCGAGAACGCCATCATCGACGGCAAGGGCGGCAACGACAACATCCGGGTGAAGGGCATGCTCATCGACGCCCAGGTGCTCGGCGGCGAGGGCGACGACACGCTCCAGGTCAACAACCTCTTCCCGCGCAACGGCAATTCGACGGTGCGCGGCGGCCTGGGCAACGACACGATCATCACCGCCCTCGTCGTCGGCACGGCGGCGCACGGGGCCGCCGTCTACGGCGACCACGGTGACGACAAGATCACCACCGGCAGCGTGCTGGGAACCCCCGGCGAGTACGAGCGCGGCGGCGGCCAGGTCTTCGGCAACGACGGCAACGACGTGATCCACACGGGCAACGTCGACCTCGGCGGCCGGGTCCTCGGCGGCGCCAACGACGACATCATCGAGAGCAAGTCGGTGGGCTCGGAGTCCGCCGGCATCATCCTGGGCGGTCCCGGCGACGACCAGGTCCGCGGCCAGAACGACACCGTCCTGACCATCGGCCCCGGCTACGGGCAGGTCGACGGCGGCATCGGCACCAACCACTGCAAGGTGAAGCACTTCTCGACCGGCGACCGCATCCGCAGCTCAGTCGCGAACTGCCTCTGATGCCGCGTGCTCGGCGGGGCGGCCGTGGCGCCGCCCCACCGTAAGCCCCTCGGGCAGCATGAACCACGTCAGGACGGCTCCGACGGCGAAGATCGCCGCCGAAGCCGTGAACGCGGCGTGACAGCCCTCCACAGCAGCCCGGGCCGCGGTGTGCGGCCCGGGCTGCCGGTGCGTCGCCAGGTAACCGGCGGTCGCGCCGGCCGCGAAGGTGCTCATCAGGGCCGTGCCGACCGAACCACCGACCTGACGCATCGAGTTGACCACGGCGGAGCCGGCGCCGGCCTCGCCGGGCGCGATCCCGGCCGTGGCGAGGTTCATGGCCGCCGCCGTCAACAGCCCCACTCCGAGGCCGGCGACGATCTGCGCCGGCAACACCTCGATCAGGTAGGACCCGTCGACCGAGAGCCGGGTCAGCCATGCCATCCCGCACGCCGCGAGCAGCATCCCCCCGGCGACGCGGGTGCGGCCGCCCACCTTGCGCAGCCGGGCGCTCCCACTGCCCATCGCACTGAGCATGATCGCCCCGGACATCGGCAGGAAGGCCAGACCGGTCCTGGCCGGCCCGTAGCCCCGGGTGTGCTGGAGGTAGAACGTCAGGAACAGGAACACCCCGAACGTGGCGACACCGGCGATGAACATGGCCAGCAGGGCCGCGCCCCGGACCCGGTCGAGCACGATCCGCAGGGGCAGCAGCGGATGGGGGGAGCGACCCTGCCACGCGGCGAACGCGGCGATCAGCAGGACGCCGGCGCAGAGCAGGCCCCCGCCGCGCGGCGCCGTCCAGCCGTGGGAGCCCGCCCCGGCGAGCCCGTAGACGACGCAGAACAGGCCCGTCGAGGCCAGGGCGGTACCGGGCAGGTCCAGCCGGGTCCGGGCGACGGCGGGATGTGGCGGGAGCAGCAGGAGCGCCCCGATCACGGCGGCGACGGCGAAGAGCACGTTCACGTACAGGGTGGAGCGCCAACTGAGGTGCTCGGTGAGCACACCGCCCAGCAGCAGTCCCACCGCCCCTCCGGAGGAGGCCAGCGCCCCGTACACACCGAAGGCCCTGCCCCGGTCCGCGGGGGTGGTGAACGTCGTGGTGAGCAGGGACAGGGCCGCGGGCGCCAGCAGGGCCGCGAACGCGCCCTGACAGGCGCGCGCGCCGACCAGCAGACCGAAGGTGGCGGCCGAGCCGCCCACCGCGGAGGACAGCGCGAAACCGGCCTGGCCGATGACGAAGGCGCGCCGGCGCCCGAAGAGGTCGGCGAGTCTGCCGCCGAGCAGCAGCAGACTGCCGAAGGCCATGGCGTACGCGGTCACCACCCACTGTCGCCGACCGTCGGAGAACCCCAGGTCGAGCTGGGCGGAGGGCAGGGCGATGTTCACGATGGTGGCGTCCAGGACGACCATGATCTGGGCAAGGCCGATCACCGCGAGGATCCACCAGCGGCGTGCGTCGGGCGGCGCTGCGGCGCCCGGAACGTCGGCGGTGGTGCTGGTCCCGGGACCGGTGGGTTCAGTCGACAAGGTGGCACTCCGTGGATTGCACTCGTACTGACGGACGGGATGTCTGCTTCGACAGTGGGCGAACGGCGCCCCCGGGCCCGCCCCCTCCCCCGCGCGCCACGCCACGATGCCGTCCGGACGGACCAGCGCGACCGCCCGGCGGGCCCCGGCCGGGGGCGGGCGCGCGGGCGCGTGCATCGGCGGGGCGGGACGATCCCGTAGGCTCGGCGGATGGCGAAGTACTTCGATGTGCACCCCGAGAACCCCCAGCAGCGCACGATCGGCAACGTGGCCGACAGCATCCGCTCCGGCGCGCTCGTCGCGTATCCGACCGATTCCCTGTACGCGCTGGGCTGCCAGTTGGGCAACCGTGACGGTCTCGACCGGATCCGCTCCATCCGCCACCTCGACGACCGGCACCACTTCACCCTCGTCTGCCAGAACTTCGCGCAGCTCGGCCAGTTCGTACAGATCGACAACGACGTGTTCCGCGCGATCAAGGCGGCCACGCCGGGCAGCTACACCTTCATCCTGCCCGCCACCAAGGAAGTGCCCCGCCAACTGCTGCACCCGAAGAAGAAGACGGTCGGGGTCCGCATCCCGGACCACACGCTGGTCCAGGCCCTGCTCGCGGAGATCGGTGAACCGCTGCTGTCCAGCAGCCTGCTCCTGCCCGACGAGCCCGAGCCGCTGACACAGGGTTGGGAGATCAAGGAGCGGCTCGACCACGTGGTGGACATCGTGGTCGACTCGGGCGAGTGCGGGACCAAGCCGACGACCGTCATCGACTTCTCGGGCGGCGGAGCCGAGATCGTCCGCTACGGCGCGGGCGACACGTCCCGCTTCGAGTAGGCCGCCCCCGCCCCGGCGGCGGCCCGGGTCGCGGTGCCTGGGCGGCGGCCCGGCCTCGGGCCCAGTTTGATCCAGCGCGCCGTGCTCGGGACGCCCTTGGAGTCGAGCAGGAACAGCATGTAGTACCCGGGCGGGGCGTCGGCCGCCGTGGGCGGGGTGCGCAGGGTGAGGGTGTCGCCGGCGGTCGCGGTCCGGCGCAGCTCCAGGTGTCGCTGGCTGGTGTTCACGGCGTGGGTGACCGTCGTGGGGGCCAGCAGGACGGCGCGTGTCACGTCCCCGGGGGTGGAGGTGCGGACGGTGAACTCCGCGTCGTAGGCCAGTTCGCCGCGCGGTGCCCGGTCGAGGGCGGGGCGGGGACCTCGGTGCAGGTAGGGCGGCTCGTAGAGCTCGACGCTGCCGTCCATCCCGTCCCCGATGTCGGGGTCGTTGGCGATCTGCTGGAGTTCGTCGCCGGTGATCATCACCCGTCCGTCGGGCAGCACGAGGGCGTTGGAGTGGTAGCCGCGCGGCAGCCGCTGCGCCGGTCCCAGGCTCCAGTGGCCGTGGGCGTCGCGCAGTTCGATCCGCCGGTACTTGAGGTCGGCCTTCGGGTTGAACGGCCCGTACCCGTAGTTCCTGGTGTCGAGTGCCCCGTTGACGGTCAGGAGGGTGCCGTCCGGCAGGATCAGGGTGTCGTCCTGGGTGCGGCCGAACGCCCGGGGGGTGTCGGTCTTCCAGGCCCCGCCGGACAGCCGGTAGGTCGACGGGTCGTGCGGGTCGCCGCCCAGCACCAGGACGGAGTCCGGCCCGCGCAGGCCCGCGGGCAGCGCGACGGCCGAGCCGTAGCCGCGGAAGTCGGCCGGCCGCCGGGGCAGATCCCCGCGGGTCTCCTTCACCGGGTCGAACACCCACTGCTGGTCGGCGTCGCGGCCCAGACCGTAGATCATGCCGTCCCGGAGCGAGAACAGGTGCGGGTAGTCGTTGCGGAACGGGGCGTCCGCCGCGAACCGCTCGGCGGGGACGCCCGCCGCGATGTCGTACGGGCGCCAGGGCACGCGGTGGCCGCGCGCCGGGAAGCGCTCGACCACCGGGGTCGGGTGCCCGGTGCCGCGTTCGTCCTGGCCGGACATGATCAGCTGTCGGCCGTCGGCGCCGGTGACCACGGAGGGGTACCAGCGGCCCACCGCCAGGTCGCGATTGCGGTACCAGGTCTCGGTCCACGGGTCGAAGACGAAGGAGAGCCTGGCCCCCGTACCGCCCTTGCCGCCGCCGTTGCCGCCGAAGACGCCGACCATGCCGTTGGGCAGGTAGGAGTGGCCCGCGCAGAAGAAGGGGGCGGGGCGCGGGACGAACGTGCCGTCCGGCATCAGCACCGTGGGCGGGGGCACCTTCTTGAACGCCGAGCGGCCGGTGCCCTTGGCGGGGTCCCAGAGGTAGGCCCGGCCCGCGTTGGTGCGGCCGATCCGGTCGGTGGGGCCGGTCTCCTTGGTCGGGTTGACCTCCACCCGTTCGAAGGAGAAGAGCAGCACCTTGCCGGTGGGTAGCTGGGCCACGTGCACGCCGAAGTCGGGCGAGGGGAAGTAGTCGGTGAAGCGGCCGAAGAGCGGTGCGGCGAAACCGGCGTTGAGCCGCTGCTGAGAGGCGCGCAGCGAGGCCAGGCCGGCGGTGCGCCACGACTGGGGGTACTCGCGCAGGGCGTCGACGGCCCGCCTGCGGCCGGCGTGGGCGCGGGCGTGGTCCTCGCCGAGGACGGCGGCCTCGCCGGGCAGGGCGGGTTCACCGAGGGGGTCGGTGCCGGCGCCGTGGTGGGTTCCTTCGTGGTGGCGGGTGTCGTCGTGGTGGTGGCTGTCGTCGTGGGCGGGCGCCGAGGCGAGGGCGGGGGCCGAGGCGAGGGCGGGCGCGGTGGTGGCGAGGACGCCGGTGGCCACCAGGGCCGTCGCGAACAGGCGCAGGGACGCGGCGGGCCGCCCGCGCGGGGTGGTCCGACCGGCGGACCGACCGGCGGAGACGGGGTATGGGGACATGGGACTCCTCGCGGTGACCACCGACAAAGCGCCCATGGTAGGAGAATTGGCGCACATGTCCGCGTGTGACCGGGCCGATGACCGGCCCGGTTCCCCGAACGGCCCGGTTACCCGAACGGCCCGCGCCCGCCGGGGGCCCCGTCGACCCGCCGGGCCGGGGTGGCCCCGCGGTGACCCGGTCAGCCCGCCGTGACCCGCTCGCGGACGACGTCGGCGAAGCGGGCCGAACCGGACCGGCTGTGGGCCGTGAACAGGTTGGGCTCCACCAGTTCCAGCTCCATCACCACCGGCGTCCCGTCGTCCGACGGGGCCAGATCCACCCGCGCGTACAGGAGGGGCTCCCGCCCCGGGACGGCCGCCAGCGCGGCCCGGGCGAGGGCGAGCTCGGCGGCCGACGGCCGATGCGACACCAGGTCGGGGTGGGCGACGCGGTCGTTGTCGATGACGCCGCTCTCGCCCAGGACCGGCCCCTTGCGCAGCGCGTGGCTGAAGGCGCCCCCGAGGAAGACCAGCGCCCGCTCCCCCTCGTCGATCCGGGTCAGGTACGGCTGCACCATGGCGGTCGAACCGGCGCGGTGCAGCGCGGCGACGTGCCGCGCCGCGAGGTCGTGCTGGGCGGGGGTGTAGCGGGCGCTGTCCCGGGCCCCCGCCGACACGGACGGCTTGACGACGAAGTCGCCGTGCTCGGGCAGGAAGGTTTCCTCACCGGGGGCGACGAACCGCGTCGGAACGACCGCGACCCTCTGTGCGGCGAGGTCGCCCAGGTAGCGCTTGTCGGTGTTCCAGCGAACCACGCTCGCCGGGTTGTCGATCCGGGTGACGGCGGCGACCGCGTCGACCCACTCCAGGAACCGCGGCCACCGCTCGACGTAGTCCCAGGTCGACCTGATGACCACGGCGGCGCACCGGGCCCAGTCGAATCCGGTGTCGTCCCAGGCCACCGCCACGGCGTCGATCCCCCGCTCACCGAGCGCCCGCAGCATCAACGGCAGATCGGGGTCGTAGGCCATCCCAGGGCCGGAGGTGGCCAGGGCGACTCGGGGCAGCGTCGTGGTCATGGCACGACTCTAGGGGGTGGCGCGGCCTCGGTCATGGTGTCGGTCACGGTCCGTCAGGTCCTCCCCACCGCCGCCCCGCCGCGGTGCCCGCCTCCGGTCCCGGCCCGCCCGGCACGGTGGTCCTGCCACCACCTTCGGTCCGGGTGCCTGCGGGATCGAAGACGGCGGCCCCCTCGGGCGACGATCGACGCGTCCGGAAGGTTCGAGGGGGAAGAGGAAGAGATGCGCTTGTTCAGGAAGCCCGTGCGATGGGCGGCGACCGCGTTGTGCGGGGCGCTGGCGGCCGCGGTCCTGCCGGCCGGCGCCGCGGGCGCCGCGCCGGCGGGGGCCGCCCCGCCCGTGCCGGACCGGTACCGCCACCAGCGGCTGGAGTGGCACCCCTGCGCCGACGGCCCGCTGGAGTGCGCCACGATGACCGTACCCCGGGACTGGTACCACCCGGGCTCCGGGCCGGACCTGCACGTGGCGGTGGACCGGCTCCCCGCGGCGGATCCGGCCAAGCGCCGGGGCGTGCTGATGGTGGCGGCGGGCGGCCCCGGGGCGTCGGGGCTGGGCCGGTCGGCGCGATTGGCCTCGTACAGCCCGCGGTTGGCGGAGGCGTACGACATCGTCGGCTTCGACCAGCGCGGGGTCGGCGCGAGCACCCGTGTCGTCTGCTCGGACCAGGGCACGGTCGACGCGCTGTTCGGCAGCGGCGACCTGCGCGACCATTCCCCCGAGGCGGACCGCCGGACCGTCGAACGGGCGCGGGGCTTCGTGGACGACTGCCGGCGCCGCTCGGGCGACCTGCTGCCGTACATCACCACCGATCAGGCGGCGCACGACATGGACCTGTACCGGGACCTCCTGGGCGCCGGGAAGATCTCCTACTACGGTCCTTCCTACGCGACGTTCCTGGGGGCCTACTACGCCACCGAGTTCCCGCGCCGCGTGGAGCGGGTGGTGCTCGACAGCAACGTCGACTTCACCGGGACCTGGCAGTCGTTCATGACCGGTCAACCGATGAGCTTCCAGCGCAGGTTCGAGGAGGACTTCCTGCCCTGGCTGGCCGCCCACGACTCCACCTACCACCAGGGCGCCACCCCCGCCGAGGCCCGGGCCGGATTCGAGCGGCTGCGGGCCGCCCTGAGCGCGCACCCGTCGACCATCGAGGGGACGGTCGTCACGGCCAACCACCTCGACGCGGCGACGACGAACTCGATCTACAACGCGGGGGACGGATTCGAGGGCCTCGCGACGCTCCTGGGGGTCCTCGCCCACCCCGACGAGGCTCCGACGGACGTACGCCGGGCCGTGGCCGCGCGGCTCGCCCACCCCTTGGGCGCCGATTTCGCCGCCGACTTCTTCTCGGTCACCTGCGGGGACACCCCGTGGACGCGGGACGCCCGGTACTGGCGGGAGCACAGCGCCCGGGCCACGGACGCCCACCCGCTCGCCGGGGCGCGCGAGCTGACCTTCGCCGCGGTCTGCGCCGACTGGCCGGTCACCCGGACGCCGCGGGTCAAGGTCACCGGCGAGGGTCTGCCACCCGTGCTCATGCTGAACTCGACGAACGACCCGGCGACGTACTACGAGTCGGCGGTGCGCGCGCACCGCGGACTGGCCGGCTCGCGACTGATCACCGTGGACGGCGGTGACCACGGCCAGTTCCAGAACCACAACCCGTGCGTCGACGCCCATGTCGAGGCTTACCTCCTCGACGGCGTCCTGCCCGCCGAGGACGCCCGGTGCGCCGGTGGCGCGCTGCCTGATCCGCAGCCGGCGAGCAGGCAGGCGGGGCACTGACGGCGGGTGCTACCAGCGGACGGGCAGCCGGCTGACGCCCCTCATCAGGCTGCCCGCCAGCCAGGCCGGGGGGCCGCCGGCCGGGTCCTCGGCCAGGTCCGGGAAGCGCTCCAGCAGGCTCCGGATCGCGATGCGGCCCTCCATCCGGGCCAGCGGGGCGCCCAGGCAGAAGTGCAGGCCGTGGCCGAAGGCGAGGTGGCCCTGGGGGGCGCGGTGGATGTCGAAGGTGTCGGGTTCCCCGAACCGGGCGGGATCGCGGTCGGCAGCGGCCAGCGAGACGAGGACGTTCGCCCCGGCCGGGATGACGACACCGCCGATCGCCACGTCCTCACCCGCGTAGCGGTAGGTGGCGTTCTGCACGGGACCGTCGTAGCGGAGCATCTCCTCGACCGCGCCGGGCAGGAGACCGTCGAAGTCGGCTCTCAGTTCAACGAGTTGAGCCGGGTGGGCGAACAGGGCCCGTACGCCGTTGGAGATGAGGTTGACCGTCGTCTCGTGTCCGGCGACGAGCAGCAGGAAGGCCATCCCGATCAGCTCCTCCTCGGACAGGGAGTCGCCGTCCTCGTCACGGGTGCGGATCAGGGCGCTGAGCAGGTCCTCGCCGGGCGTCTTGGCCTTGACCTCGACGAGTTCGGCGAGGAAGGCGCTGAGCTGCTCGTGCGCGGCGCCGGGCACGCTGTTCTCGCCGGGGGCCACCACCTCGTTGGACCACTGGCGGAAGCGCTCGCGGTCCAGGTCGGGCACGCCCAGCAGTTCGCAGATCACGGTCATGGGCAGCGGGAACGCGAGTGACTTGATCAGGTCGGCGCGGCGCTCCGGCCGGGCCGCCATGTCGTCCAGCAGGCGGTCGGTGATCTCCTGGACCCGTGGCCGCATCGCTTCCATGCGGCGTGCGGTGAACTCCCGTGCGACCAGGCGGCGCAGCCGGGTGTGGTGCGGCGGGTCGGATTCCAGCATGTTCGCGTTGGCGGCCGTCACCGCGACGTCCGGGAACAGGTCGGTCTTCCGCCAGTCCTTGAGCAGCGCGGGGTGGTTGAGGGCCTGGCGCGCCTCGTCGTGTCCCACGACCAGCCAACTCGGCTCCTTCAAGCGGTCGTTCATCACGACCTGGTGGACCGGGCCCCTTTCGCGCAGCATGGCGTAGAAACTGTACGGATCGGCGTGGAAGTTCTCGGCGCCGGAACTGATGTCTACTACAGGCATTACTCCACAGTACGGCGGCCACGCCCGCCTGGACGCGCTGTTTCCGGCCAGGCGCGGCCACCGGCACGGGGTCAGGCCAGTACGCTCACCCGCTGGTCGACGAGTCGGTATCGGGCGGCGGCCACGGCGAGTTCGCCCGTCGCGATCCGGCGGGCGATGTCCGGGTCGGCGGACAGCAGGTCGCGGGTGCGCCGGGCGTGGGCGTCGATGGTGGCGTCGACGCGGGCGTCGCCGTGCTGCGCGTGGTCGATCGAGGGTCGTATCTGGTCGGCCAGGTACTGGATGTGCGCCGGCAGCGGCTCGCCGGTCTCCTCGGCGTGGACGGCGGCCCCGACCGCCCCGCAGGACTGGTGGCCCAGGACCAGGACCAGGGGGATGGCCAGTTCCAGCACGCCGTAGGCGACGCTGCCGCGCACGGCCTCGTCAAGCACCTCGCCCGCCGACCGTACGGTGAGCAGGTCGCCGAGCCCCTGGTCGAAGACGAGTTCCGGGGGGACGCGCGAGTCGACGCAGCCCAGCACGATCGCGAACGGGTGCTGCGCCCGGGTGAGCCGCACGCGCAGGGAAGCGGACTCGTGCGGGTGTTCCTGACGGTACGTCCGCCAGCGCCGGTTGCCGGCCGCGAGTTCGCGCAGGGCCTGGTCCGGGGTGTTCGGGCGCCGTCCCGCCGGGGGTCCGGCGGGCGTGGCGGAGGCCGGGAAGACGGAGCCGAGGCCGAGCACCGAGCCGGTGACGGCCGTTCCCGCGACGGCGGTGCGCAGCACGGTCCGGCGGCTGGGCGCACGCGGCGCCGGCCCGGAGGCGTGCGCGGACGCACGCTCGAACGAGGGGACTTTGTTCGAATTCATCGGCGGACGGTATCCGGTCGGGACGGCGTACGCCCCGCCCGCGGGAGGCGATTGGCGCGATCGTTCCCGGGACTCGGCTCGATCCCGTGCGACGTCTCAGCTCGTGGACGGGGCGCGCCGAGGATGCCGACCGGGCGCGGCATCCGGTGGGGCATCGGGCCGGGCACCGCCAACGGCACCGCCGGGCAGCCGCCGCGCAGTCGCCGGGCCCGCGAAAACCAGGTGCGCTCCGGCTTCGCCCGCCGGCAGGCTGCGCCGGTGGACCGTGAACAGATATCCCGAATCGCCCATGCCGACCACCCGATCAAGGCTCCGCTCGACGACGGGTCGGTGCGCCGACTCCTGGAACACGGTGTCTTCCGCGCCGACGCCCGCGTGCTCGACCTCGGCTGCGGCACCGCGGAGTGGCTGCTGCGCGCCCTCGAAACGCATCCCCGCCTGCACGCCGAAGGCGTCGACATCTCCGAGGACGCCTTGGCGCAGGCCGGCCGGGCCGCGAGCCGCCTCGGCGTTCGCGAACGCCTCGTCCTCCACCACCGGTCGGCCGCGGATTTCGCCCCGGCCGAGCCGTTCGACCTCGTACTCAGCGTCGGGGCCACGCACGCGTTCGGCGGCCTGCTGCCCACCCTCGCCGCGGCGCGCCGGCTCCTGGCTCCCGGTGGCCGCGTCCTGATCGGGGAAGGGTTCTGGGACCGCGAACCCTCGCGTGCGGCCGTCGAGATGCTCGGGGAGTTCACCGACCTGGCGACCACCGTGGACCGCGTCGTCGCCGACGGGTGGACGCCCGTCGACGGGCACGTCAGCACGCGCCGCGAGTTGGACGACTACGAATGGTCCTGCTGGGGATCGCTCGCGTCATGGGCCCTTGACCGGCCCGCCGATCCCGACGCCGCCGAGGCCCTCGAAACGGCCTCCGCCCGGCGCTCCGAATGGCTGCACGTCTACCGGGACACCTTCGGCTTCGTCTCCCTGGTCCTGCGCCGGACGTCCGACCGGTAGCGGGCCGGCCCCCGGTCCGTGACTGCCCCGCGCCGCTCCCTTCAACCAATGAACTCCCTTACCGGCTCGGGGCTTTCACGGTTCCATCTCTTGACGGTCCTCGTGCCGCGGAGCACAGTGGCGGGCGGTCGCCGTTCTGAGAGCGCTCTCAGAACGGTGGCCGCAACCCGCACCTCCCCCCACCGCGCCCCCAGGGCGCACGCAGAGAGGGCCCCCACCCATGCGTGAGACATCCGGCAGAAGGCGCCGTCCCCCCACCCGCCGTTCCGTCACGGCCGCCCTGGGCACGCTGGCCGTGGCGGTGGCGGCCGCCGCGGCCGTGGCCGTCACCCCGCCCGCCAACGCCGCCGCTCCCCCGGCCCCGGCCGGCTGGTCCCGGGTGTTCCTGGACGACTTCGACGGCGCCGCCGGCTCCGGCGTGAACACCGCCGACTGGCAGTACACGACCGGCCGCGGCTACCCCGGCGGCCCCACCGGCTTCGGTACCGGCGAGATCGAGACGATGACGGCGGACCCGTCGAACGTCTCGCTCGACGGCGCCGGGAACCTTCGGATAACCCCCCGTCGGGACGCGGCCGGCAACTGGACCTCGGCCCGGGTGGAGAGCAAGCGCTCCGACTTCCGGCCCCCGGCCGGTGGCACCCTGCGGACCGAGGCCCGCATCCAGCTGCCGAACGTGACCGGCGCCGCGGCGAAGGGCTACTGGCCGGCGTTCTGGATGCTCGGGGCCCCGTACCGGGGCAACTGGTGGAACTGGCCGGGCATCGGCGAGTTGGACATCATGGAGAACGTCCAGGGGCTCAACAACGAGTGGGCCACCATGCACTGCGGGACCAGCCCGGGCGGCCCGTGCAACGAGACCTCGGGGATCGGCGGCCAGCGCGCCTGCACCGGCTCGACCTGTCAGGGCGGCTTCCACACCTACGCGGTGGAATGGGACCGGTCCACGGCCGTGGAGGAGATGCGCTTCTACCTCGACGGCGTCAACTTCCACACGGTGAAGGCGAACCAGGTCGACGCCACGACCTGGTCGAACGCCACCGACCACGGCTACTTCATCATCCTGAACGTGGCCATGGGCGGCGGTTTCCCCGACGCCTTCGGCGGCGGCCCCGACGCCGGCACCGAGCCCGGCCACCCGATGGTGGTCGACTACGTGTCCGTACTCCAGAAGACCGGCGGCTCCACCACTCCCCCCACCACCCCGCCCACGACCCCGCCTACGACGCCGCCCGCCGGGGGACGGAACGCCTACGCCGCCATCCAGGCCGAGTCGTACGACGACCAGGCCGGCACGGCCGAGGAAACCACGTCCGACACCGGCGGCGGTCAGGACCTCGCCTCGCTCGCCAACGGCGACTGGGCCGTGTACAAGGGCGTCGACTTCGGCACCACCGCGGCCCGGCAGTTCTACGGGCGGGTCGCGAGCGGTGCGGCCGGCGGGGTCAGCGGGCTCGTGGAAGTCCGCCTCGACAGCCGGACGAGCCCACCGGTCGGCAGCTTCTCCGTCGCCGGGACCGGTGGTTGGCAGAGCTGGCGTACGGTACCGGCCAACATCAGCGCCGTCACCGGCACCCACGACGTCTACCTGACCTTCACCAGCGGCCAACCGGCCGACTTCGTGAACGTCAACTGGTTCGACTTCGGCCACTGAGCGGGCCGTACCGCCGGGGACCCCCGGCGGTACGGGTTAACCTGCTGCGCGGCAAGGCAACGCCCGGCCCGCGTGAGGAGCGCCCGTGCCCGAACAGCTTCGTGTCCCCGGGGACCGCCCCACCCTGGAGGCCGTGGCCGCGCTGGCCGGGGTGTCCCGGGCCACGGTCTCCCGGGTCGTCAACGGCGGCGACGGGGTGCGCGCGCACCTGGTGGACAAGGTCCGCGAGGCCGTGCGCGAGCTCGGCTACGTACCGAACCACGCGGCCCGCACCCTGGTGACCCGGCGCACCGGGGCGGTGGCCGTGATCATCCCCGAGCCGGAGATACGGATCTTCTCCGACCCGTTCTTCTCCCGCCAGATTCGCGGTATCAGCCGCGAACTCACCGCGCAGGACACGCAGTTGGTGCTGCTCATGGTCGAGGACCGGGGGGACTACGAACGGATCGAGCGATACCTGGCGGGGGGCCACGTCGACGGGGCGCTCGCCTTCTCCCTGCACACCGACGATCCGCTGCCCGAGATCACCCGCCGGATCGGCATGCCCACGGTGTACGGCGGTCGGCCGGGCTGGACGGCCGGCCCCGGCGACCCCGGCGACCCCTACGTCGACGCCGACAACCGGGGCGGCGCGCGGGAGGCGGTGCGCCACCTGCTCGCCCGGGGCCGGCGGAGCGTGGCCCACATCGCGGGCCCGCTCGACCAGACCTCCGCGACGGACCGGCTCGACGGCTACCGGGACGTGGTGGTCGGCGGCGATCCCGCGCTGGTCGCGGTGGGTGACTTCACGCCGGCGGGCGGGGCCCGCGCGATGCGGGAGCTGCTGGAGCGCCGACCGGCCCTCGACGCGGTGTTCGCCGCGAACGACCTGATGGCGACGGGCGCCCTCGCGGTGCTCCGCGAGCGGGGCTTCGACGTGCCGGGGGACGTGGCGGTCGTCGGCTTCGACGACACCGAGCGGGTGGCGGAGGCGGCGGATCCGCCGTTGACCACGGTCCGCCAGGACGTCGAGGGGATGGGCCGTCTGATGGCACGGCTGCTGCTCGGCACGCTGGGCTCTCCGCGACCGCCGCAGCCGGTGATCACGCCGACCGTACTGGTGCGGCGGGCCTCGGCCTGAGGCCGGTGGAGCCGGTCAGTCCGGGGCGGTGCTGCCCGTGCGGGCCTCGGCCCGGCCCGACTCCGCCGAGACGGTCAGGGTGTGCGGGGAAGACGGGTCCCGCAGGGCCGGTGCGACCTCGCAGACGCCCGAGCCCGCGCGGGCGTCGACGCGCAGGCGGGTGGCCGGGGGGAAGGCGAGGTCGAGCCGGCCGGAGCCGACCCGGGCGGTGACCTCCTCGGGCGGGGCCAGGAAGACGGCCTGCGCGCGGCCCGAGTCGGCCGCGATGTCGGCCCGGGCGGAGGTCAGGCCGGTGGCGGTCAGGGCGCCGGAGCCGGTCCGGGCGCGCAGGGCGCCGCGCAGGCCGAGGAGGTTCAGGGTGCCGGAGGCCACGGAGGCGTCGACGGGGCCCGCCATGCCGCTGATGTCGACCCGCCCCGAACCGGCGGACACCCGTACGGGAATGCCGGCCGGGGCGGTCACCGCGAGCCGGACGTCGCAGCCGGCGCCGGCGCCCGAGGCGGCGGACCCGCCCGACCCGCCGGCGCCGGGTCCCGGATCGCCGAGGTCGCCCGGATCGCCGGGGCAGCGCACGGTCAGCCGCAGGGTGTCGCCGAGCCGGCTCTGCTCGACGGCGGGCGGCTTGCCGGACCAGCCGAGTTCCGCCCGGTACGCGACGGCCTCGTCGGCGCGCGGGGTGAGGGTGATGTCCGCGCCGCGGCCGACGATCTCCAGCGCCCGCACGGGCGATCCCCCGCTGTCGCCGACCACGACCCGGCCCTGTCGGACGGTGTGCGTCCACGCCGTCCGGCCTGCCGGTACGAGGACCAGCAGCGCACCGGCGAGTGCCGCG
This sequence comes from Streptomyces sp. NPDC058279, assembly GCF_042881255.1. Taxonomy (NCBI): domain Bacteria; kingdom Bacillati; phylum Actinomycetota; class Actinomycetes; order Kitasatosporales; family Streptomycetaceae; genus Streptomyces; species Streptomyces sp. NPDC058279. The sequence continues at coordinate 603,112 of NZ_JBHVYA010000001.1, forward strand.
AGGAGCCAGGCGCGGCGGTGCCACGCGCGATGGCGCCCCGGCCGACTCGGGGCCGCGGCCGGGGACGCGGGCGCGTCGAGCGGGGTCATGCCGCGCCGTCGAGGAAGCGCAGGACGGCGAGGACGCGGCGGTGGGCGCCGTCGGCCGGAGGCAGGTCCAGCTTGGCGAAGATGTTGTTGATGTGTTTGGCCACCGCGCTCTCGCCGACGACGAGTCCGGCCGCGATGGCCGCGTTGGAGCGGCCCTCCGCCATCAGGGCCAGGACCTCGCGTTCGCGCGGGGTCAGCCGCTCCAGCGGGTCCGGTCCGCCGCGCCGGCGCAGCAGGAGCTGCGCGACGACCTGGGGGTCGAGGGCGGTGCCGCCGGCCGCGACCCGGCGCAGGGCATCGATGAACTCCTCCACGTCCGCGACCCGTTGCTTGAGGAGGTAGCCGATGCCCGCGGTGTTCTCGCCCGACAGCAGGTCGGCGGCGTAGCGCTCTTCGACGTACTGGGAGAGCAACAGGACGGCGGTCCCCGGGCTCTGCCGGCGGATCATCAGTGCGGCGCGTACTCCCTCGTCGGTGAAGCCGGGAGGCATGCGGACGTCGAGCAGCGCGAGATCGGGCCGGTGTTCCTCCACCGCGGCGAGCACGGCCTCGGCGTCACCGGCTTCGGCGACCACCTCGAATCCCGCCATTTCGAGGACTTTGACCAGTCCTATCCGCAGCAGGACGGAATCCTCGGCGATCACGGCGCGCACGGCAGCTCCACGGTGATGACGGTCGGGCCCCCGCGAGGGCTGTCGATCTTGATCGTTCCGTCGACCGACCCTACCCGCTTGCGCAGACCGGTCAGTCCGGTGCCGGCGGACGGGTCCGCCCCGCCCACACCGTCGTCGGTGACGGTGATGCGCAGCAGCCCGGTGTGGTCGTCGGGGGCCTGCCGGACGCGGACGGCGCAGCGGTCGGCGCGGGCGTGTTTGGCGACGTTGGCGAGGGCCTCGGAGACCACGAAGTACGCGACGGCCTCCACGGTCGGGCCGGGTCGTTCGGCGATGTCCACGGACAGGTCGACGGGGAGGGGCGCGCGGGCGGCGATGCCGGAGAGCGCCGCGTCGAGTCCGCGGTCCTCCAGGACGGCCGGGTGCAAGCCCCGTACGAGGTTGTTCAGTTCCTCGATCGCCTCTTTCGCCTCGCGGTGGGCCTCGTCGATGACGGCCTTGGCCTCGGGCGGCAGGTCCGGGAGGGTGGCGCGGGCGATCCCGAGGTTCATGGCGAGCGAGACCAGGCGCTGTTGGGCCCCGTCGTGCAGGTCCCGTTCGATGCGGCGGCGTTCGAGGTCGGCGGCGTCGAGCACACCGGCCCGGCTCTCGGCGAGGTCTTCCACGCGGCGCAGCAGCGCGCTCGCCCGGTTGGGTCCGAGGAGGGCTCCCGCCGCGAAGGAATCGAGGCGGGCGACGAGGGCCGCCGCCCAGGGCGCGGCGAGCAGGGCCAGGCCGCCCGCGACGGTGATCACGTCGTATGACCCGGTCCAGCCGAAGGTGCCCCCGGGTCCCGGTCCGGGCAGCAGGAAGGACCATCCGTAGACGGTGGCGCAGACGGCGCCGGCTGCCCAGGTGAGGACGAGGGCGGCGCCCGCCGCCGCCGCGACGGGGCTGACGAGGAGGTGGTAACCGTACTGTCGCCAGGTCGCTTCCGAGCCCAGCCGCTCGCCCATGCCGCGCGGTGTCCACCACCGGTGTTCGCGCACCACCGCCGGGACGTCGATGTCGAGCAGCGCCCGGAAGCGGCTGCGCTGGAGCGGCGTGAGCAGCGGGCACAGGATCAGCGCGGCGACCAGCGGTAGCGGGCTGTGCCCGGGGCTCGCCGCGAGGACGCCGATGCCGGCGGGGACGGGCAGCGCGGGCGGTATGGCGGCCGCGGCGAAGGACGTGTTGCGCCATGCCCGCGCCGACCAGGGGGCGTGCGCGGCGACCCGGGTGTACGCACGCCCGAGCGCGCCGCGAAGTGCCATGGCCCATACGGTAATCGCACCGGTCCGAGGCGTACGACCACGCAGGCACCCGCGCGGGGGTGTAGCCCGCACCACCCCGGGTTCGGACCGTGGGGTTACTGATCTTCGCCGCGTGGGCGACGAGGGTTGGGTGTGCCCCGCGGACGGACCGTCGGGCCGGAAGGAGACCCTGGCCATGGCCCTCACCGTCCCGTACTTCCCCGCCGCCCCCAGCACGGCCTCCGGACGGACCGGCGACCGGACGGCCGTGGTGTTCGCCGGGGCGGGGGTGGCGCTGCTGCCGTGGATGATCGTGCCGGCGAAGACCCTGCCCGGGAGCGCCGGGGTGTCCCATTGGGCCACCGCCTGGATCGGTCTGGACGCGATGCTGTCGGCCGGACTCATGGGGGCCGGACTGCTGTTGCGGCGACGGGACCCCCGCGCCGCTCCGGTGGCGGCGGCGACGGCCGCGCTGCTGGCGGTGGACGCCTGGTTCGACGTCACGACCTCGCTCGGGACCGGCGGCCAGGGGTTGGCGCTGCTGTTGGCGGCGGGTGCGGAACTGCCGCTCGCGGTGGCCTGCGCCGTGGTCGCGGCCCGGGGCGCGGCGCCCCGGTAGGCACGTGCCGCCCCGGCGCGCCGTCGGACAGAGGTACGCCGTCGGTCAGAGGTGCGCCGTCGGTCAGACGAGGCCCAGTCCGCGGGGCGGGACGAAGAGGTGCGCGGCCCGGTGTTCGGCGGCCACCTGGGCGGCCGCGAGAGCGAACTCCGAGCCGTCGGCGTGCGCGAGTCTGCGTTCGTGGTCGCCACAGCGCTCGCATTCGGGTGCCCACTCGGGCAGCAGGCTCTCGTGGCTGACGGCCAGATGGCGGGCGAGCCGGATCCGCGAGCCGGGTCCGCTGTCCGCGGGGTCCGGGTCGATCCCCCGCTGCCCCGTCAGCCACATCTCCTCGGTGACCCGCTCGATGCGCTTCATGGACCGGTAGAGGCGAAAACAGTCGGTGCAGTCGAACATCCAGGCCGGCGGCAACGGCCACACGTCCCGGGGGTCGAGTTCATCGGCGCTCATGCCGCCACGGTAGTGGTGGGGCGCTGCCGCGTGCAGCCGATCCGGCACACTTCCCCCTGCCCTCAATCAGGCTGTATGTCATGGGAGTTGACCGGCGCCGCAGACGCCTCCGGCGCCCCCGTGGACGGGGGCGCCGGAGGGGCCGTCGCGGCGGGTGCGGTGCCGCGAGGGTCGCGCGGGGATCTGCTACTCGATGACGAGCTGCACGGGGATGTTGCCGCGGGTCGCCTTGGAGTACGGGCAGACCTCGTGCGCCTGCTTGACCAGCAGGGCGCCGGTCTCGCCGGCGAGGGATTCGGGGAGCTCGATGCGCAGGGTGACGGCCAGCCCGAAACCGGAGCCGTCCTGCCCGATGGAGGTCTCGGCGGTGACGGAGACGTCACCGGTATCGACCTTGGCCTGACGGCCGACGAGGCCGAGCGCGCTGGCGAAGCAGGCGGCGTAGCCGGCCGCGAAGAGCTGCTCGGGATTGGTTCCCTGCCCGTTGCCGCCGAGCGCCGGCGGCATGGCCAACGCGAGGTCGATCTGGCCGTCGGAGCTGACGGCGCGGCCCTCACGGCCGTTGGCGGTGGCGACAGCGGTGTACAGCGCGTCCATCGGAGTTCCTCTCGGGAGGTGGCAAGGCGGTTCGAGGTGAACCTCTGCGGCCGGTGAACCGACCGCCTCCACCAATAGACCACACAATTCAGTTGTGCACAACTCAATGGCCCGCAAGTAGTCACCCGGTACACTGGCCCACATGACCAAGCAGCCCACCGCCGCCCTCCGCGACCAGGACTTCCTGCGCCTGGACGGGCAGATCTGCTTCGCGCTCAACGCCGCGAGCCGCGCCTTCGGCGGCCTCTACCGGGTGGTCCTCAAGGACCTCGGCCTCACCTACCCCCAGTACCTGGTGATGCTGGTGCTGTGGGAGCACGGCTCGACGCCCGTCAAGCAGCTGGGGCAGCACCTGCGGCTCGACTCGGGCACGCTGTCGCCGCTGCTCAAGCGGCTCGAAGGGGCCGGCCTGGTGCGGCGCGAACGCAGCACGGAGGACGAGCGCTCGGTCCACGCCGTACTGACCGAGGAAGGCGCGGCGCTGCGCGCCCGCGCCGTGGAGGTGCCCCGCCGTATCGCGGTGGCGACGGGATTCGAGCTGGAGGAGATCCGCGACCTCCAGGCACGTCTGAACCGTCTCACGGCGACCCTGGACGCCGCCGCCCTCGACGAGGAGCCCTAAACCCCTTCGGGCCCGCCGGGCCCACCCCGTCCGACCGGTCCGACCGGTTCGCTCAGGCGTCCTTCTCCATGGCGGGCCGCAGCCGCTCCAGGAGGGCGTAGAGCGTCGCGCCCTCTTCCTCGTCGAGGGCGTCGAGCGCGCCGTGCGTCGCCTGCATCTCCTCGCGCACCCGCCTGATGATGTCCCGGCCCTCGTCCGTGGCGACCACGTGCTTCACGCGCCGGTCGACCGGGGACGGCTGGCGCCGCACCAGCTCGCGCGCCTCCAGCCGGTCGACGATGCCCGTGACGTTGGACGCGTCGCACACCAACAGGGTGGCCAGACCCCGCATCGGCACCGGCCCTTCGAGCTGGGCGAGGACCCTGGCCTGGGTGGAGGTGAGGCCGTACCGGGCGGCGGCCGCCGCGAAATCACGCCACTGGGCGGTGCCGATGGCGGCGAGCAGCTCCAGCAGCTGGAGCTTGGTGGGGCGAGGGGGGACGACCGGTCCGGTGGTGGCACTCATACGGGCGAGCGTACGCAAGAAGGTTGCCATTATCAATTGTTTACTTGACCTCCTTAACTATTGGCGTCTACCTTCATCCATGTACTTGATGAGATAAAACATCTGCGTCTGAAGCGTTAAGAAGGTCCTGCCAGCCATGAGCACCGCCGCATCCGCCCCCTCCGCCGCCAGACCCGGGAACGAGACGGTCATCGTCTTCGCCCTGAGCCTCGCCGCCATGGTCGTGTCGATGATGCAGACCCTGCCCGTCCCGATCCTGGGCCTGATCCGCAACGACCTCGGCACCTCGACCGCCAACGTCAGCTGGGTGACCACCGCCACCCTGCTCTCCGCCGCCGTCTTCACGCCCCTGCTCGGCCGCTTCGGCGACCAGCACGGCAAGAAGCCGACCCTGGTGGCCGTACTCGCCGTCATGGTCGCGGGTTCCGTCGTCGCCGCCCTCGCGACCTCGCTGCCGCTGCTCATCCTGGGCCGGGTCCTCCAGGGCGCGGCCACCGCGATCTTCCCGCTGGCCCTCTCGGTCCTGCGCGAAGAGGTCCGGCCGCAGAAGCTGCCGGGTGCCATGGCGCTGGTCAGCGGCACGCTCGCGTTCGGCAGCGGCTTGGCGCTGGTCGCCACCGGCCTGCTGACCTCCGGTGACGGCGCCGACTACCGCAACGCCTTCTGGATGGCGACCGGCTTCGCCGCCCTCGCCCTCCTGGCGGTCCTGTTCCTGGTTCCGGCCACCCGGCACAAGACCGGCGGCCGCACCGACTTCCTCGGCGCGCTGACTCTGGGCATCGCCCTGCTGCTGCTCCTGCTGCCCATCTCCCAGGGCCACGAGTGGGGCTGGTCCTCCGCCCGTACCCTCGGCAGCTTCGCCGGCGCCGCCGTGATGACCGCCGTGTGGGTCCTGGTCGAGCGCAAGGTGCGCGAGCCCCTGGTCGACATGCGGATGTTCGTCCACCGCCCGGTCCTGATGGCCAACCTCGCCGGCATCCTCGTCGGGTTCGGCATGTTCGCGAACTTCCTCGGCGTCTCCTACCTCGTGCAGATGCCGAAGGCGCTGACCGGGTACGGATTCGACGCGTCGATCCTGCGCGCCTCCGTCCAATTCCTGTTGCCCGGTGCGATCGTCTCGCTGCTCGCGTCGCCCGTCGGCGGCCAGTTGGTCCGCCACCGCGGCCCGCGCGTCGCGCTCGCCCTGGCCGCCGGGCTCGGCGCCGTCGGCTTCGGCTGGCTGGCCCTCGACCACGGCCACACCTTCTCGGTGATCGGCGCCGGTGTCGTCGTCGGCGCGGCCGTCAGCTTCGGCTACGCCGCCATGCCCGCCGTCATCATGTCGAGCGTCCCGCACCACCAGAGCGGCATCGCGAACGGCATCAACTCGATCTCCCGCTCGACCGGCAGCGCGATCGGCAGCGCCATCGTCACCACGATCCTGGCCTCCAAGACGATCGGGCACCTTCCGCCCGGCGTCCCCGCCCTGCCCGCCGAATCCGGTTTCACCCTCACGTTCGGCATCGGCGCGGCGGCCTTCGCCCTGGTCGCCCTGATCAGCTGGATCGGACTGCGCAACGGGCACGGCCCCCGCGTGTCGGAGCCCGTGGCCTCCGGCGAGACCCCGGCCCTGAAGGTGGTGGAGACGGCCGACGCCGTCTGATCCCCCGCCCGCGCACCGAACCGCCCCCGGTCCTCCTGCCCGGGGGCGGTCCGCGTCCGGCCGCGGCGATTGGGCCCGAGCCGACGCGCGTGATCCGGGTGAGGTCCCGTCACACCGCGGTTCGCGAGGGCGCCGGGCCGGTGGGACGGGCTCGGCTGGGTAGGCTTCCCCGGGACAGCGCGCGGAGTTCGGGGCGGGGTGGGTTCATGGGTCGTCAGGCGGGGCCGCGGGGCGTGGCGGTGGCCGTGGTGCTGCTGTTCGCACTCGCCGGGTGCGGCGGGAGCGCCGGGAGCGCGGACGGCAAGCGGGACGGGGCGGGCGGCGGCCCCCCGGCCGGCGGCGCCGCGAAACCCGTCACCGGCGACGTACTGCCCGGCCTGGTGGGCGCGGCGGAGGCGCGGAGCCGACTGGCGGCCCTGGTGGTCGCCAAACCGGGCACGATGGCCGGCTACAGCCGGGACAAGTTCACGCACTGGGCCGAGCAGGGCGACAAGTGCGACACCCGCGAGGTCGTCCTCAGGCGCGACGGCAAGAACGTCACCCAGGACGCACAGTGCCGGGCGGTGTCCGGCACCTGGAAAAGCCTGTACGACGGCGCGGACATCACCGACGCCGCGAAACTGGACATCGACCACATGGTCCCGCTCGCCGAGGGCTGGCGTTCCGGCGCGGCCGGCTGGGACGCCGCCAAGCGCAAGGCGTTCGCCAACGACCTGACGCGCCCCCAACTGCTGGCCGTCTCGGCGGCCTCCAACCGTTCGAAGGGCGACCAGAGCCCCGACCTGTGGCAGCCGCCGGACAAGTCGAGCTGGTGCCAGTACGGACGCGCCTGGACCACCGTCAAGTCCTACTACAAGCTGACCGTCACCCCACCGGAGAAGGCCATGCTCACCACGATGATCGACACGTGCGCCTCATGAGCGCGCCCCGGCGGTGGGAGGACCACGTCCTCGCCGGACCCGGCGGCGCCATGACCGACGAGGTCGGCGTGATCACCGGCGACCTCACGCTGCGCACCGTCGCGGGAGCGGACGGCAAGATCCGCTTCGAGATCCAGTACCTCGACGCCGACGAGTGGTACACCCTCACCGGCAGTCCGGTCGCCCACGGGGACCCCCACGCGCTCCACCTGGCGGCCCTGCGGGCCGTGCGCGCGGGCGGCGGCGCCGGGGCTCCGCACCCCCACAGCTGACCGGTCCGCCGCCCCGCGCGGGGAACGCGCTGGTCAGCGCGGCTGTGGGCTGACAGACTGAGGTGGCTTCATCACTAGCAGGAGGACCTATGGCCGACGAGACCGACACCCCGCAGGACGAATCCCCCGCCGAGGAGGCCAAGCGCAAGTTCCGCGAGGCCCTGGAGCGCAACGCGGCGAACGCGCACGCCCAGCAGTCCCACCAGAGCCGGGCGAAGGTGCAGGGCTCCAGCAGCGGCCCCGGCGGCAAGAACAAGAAGGTGCGCCGCAAGACCGGCTGACGCGTTCCGCCGGGCGGTCCGGACCCCGCGCGGGGTGCGCCGCCCAGCGGACGCCATCGCGTGGTTCCCGGATCGTTGGGCCGCATGGGTGACGGGTGATAACCCCCGGGCGGATCGGTAGTTGATCTGGACGTACCCGCCGGGGACAGCTCATGCGACAGAAGGATTCCTCACCATGCTCAAGAAGTTCATGGCAACCGCCGCGGTCACCGCTTCCGTCATCGGCGCCGGCGCCGTCGCCGCCTCCCCGGCGATGGCGATCGGCAACGACAACGGCGTGAACACCGTCAACGGCAACGGTGCCGCGCAGATCTACGGCAACCAGAAGACCGATGGCGCCATGAGCCCGCAGCTGAGCCTGGTCCAGGGCTCGCTGAACAAGCTCTGCGTCGGTCTGCCCGCCAAGGTCAACGCCCAGTCGATCCTCGCCGCGCTGAACATCGGCGTCCAGGACATCAACGTCCTGTCGAACCCGCAGAACCAGCAGTGCACCGAGAACTCCACCCAGGCCAAGGGCGACGAGCCCCTCTCGCACATCGCGGACAACATCCCGATCCTGTCCGGCAACCTGTCCGCCGGCAGCTGATCAGTTCTCACCCCGGACCGGCGTGACGACCCTCGTCGTCACGCCGGTCCCGTGTGTGCGCAAGCCGAACACGCCAAAAGCAACAGCTTTGGTCTAGACCTTGACAGGTTCAGACCACTTTCGCTTCAGTGGCGGTAGTCGTCCCCGCGACAACTCCCCCCACTGAAGGAGCACTTCCGTGATCCGTGCGCTACGTCGCCGCGCCCTCTCCATGGCCGCTGCCGCCGCCGTGACCCTCGGCCTCGCCGTCGTCCTGCCCGCCTCCCCCGCCGCCGCGGCCCCCGCCTGCGCGGGCTCCTGGACCGCCTCCGGCGTCTACACGAACGGCATGAGCGCCTCGTACGCGGGCCACAACTGGCAGGCCAAGTGGTGGACCCAGGGCGAGACCCCGGGCACCACCGGACAGTGGGGCGTCTGGTCGGACCAAGGCGCCTGCGGCGGCGGTGGCCAGGACCCCGACCCGGGCACCGGCGACCCCTCCGGCTTCGTCGTCAGCGAGGCCCAGTTCAACCGGATGTTCCCGAACCGGAACCCCTTCTACACCTACAACGGGCTGGTCGCGGCGCTCTCCGCGTACCCCGCCTTCGCGCACACCGGGGACGACACCGTCAAGCGGCGCGAGGCCGCCGCCTTCCTCGCCAACGTCTCCCACGAGACCGGCGGACTGGTCTACATCGTCGAGCAGAACACCGCCAACTACCCGCACTACTGCGACGTGTCCCAGCCCTACGGCTGTCCGGCGGGCCAGGCCGCCTACTACGGCCGCGGCCCCATCCAGCTGAGCTGGAACTTCAACTACAAGGCGGCGGGCGACGCCCTCGGCATCAACCTGCTCGCCAACCCCTACCTCGTCGAGCAGGACCCGGCCGTCGCGATGAAGACGGCGCTCTGGTACTGGAACACACAGAACGGCCCGGGCACCATGACCGCCCACGCCGCGATGGTGAACGGCGCCGGCTTCGGCGAGACCATCCGCTCGATCAACGGCTCCCTGGAGTGCAACGGCGGCAATCCGGCGCAGGTCCAGAGCAGGGTGAACGCCTACCAGAGCTTCACCCAGGTGCTGGGCGTCACCCCGGGCGACCACCTCACCTGCTGACCGGGCCCGGGAGAGGACCGGTAGGCGGCCGGACGCGGCCCGTACTCAGCGCGCGCGCAGGGCCGTCGCCAACTGCGCCCGCGAACGGACGTCGAGCTTCTGGTAGATGCGGGTCAGCCGGGACTCCACCGTCTTCACGCTGAGGAAGAGCTTCGCGGCGGCCTCCTGGTTGCTGGCGCCCTGGCCGACGAGCAGCGCGAGGCGGGTCTCGGCCTCCGTCAGGGCTGCCACCCCGGGGTGCAGGGCGGCGGCTTCGGGAGCGCTGTCGCGGGCGAGGTCCAGCCAGGGTCTCGCCCCGGCCCGGTCGAACACCTCGGCCGCCTCCCGCAGTGCGGTACGGGCGGGGGCGCGGCGCCGGCGGCGGCGTTCGACGCGGGCCAGGGCCAGGAGCGTACGGCCCCGTTCGAGAGGCAGGCCGAGTTCGTCGAAGCGTCGGGCCGTGGCCTCCAGCAGGGCCACGGCGGCCTCCGCGTCGCCCCGCGCGGACAGGCACAGGCCCTGGGCCCGATCGAGGGCGGCCAGCACACCGGTGCGGCCGAGCGTGCGGGCCACCGTACGGACGGAGTCCAGCAGTTCGGCGGCTTCGCCGGGGGCGTCGGCCGCGACCAGGGCCTCGGCGAGTTCCCCGTGCCAGCGCAGGATCGAGGGGTCGACCACCTGCTGGGCCGCTTCCAGGCCCGCGACCCGGCGCAGCGTGGCCACCGCCTTCGCCGCCTCTCCCGTGGCCAGTTCCACCGAACCCAGGGCGAACAGGGCGCGGGAGAGGAACACCTGGTCGTGTTCCTCCTCGGACGCCTGGATGCCTCGGCGGGCGTAGCCGGCGGCGCGGGCGAAGCTGCCGCCGGTGGCTTCGGCCGTCGCGGCGACATACCACGCGGGGCCGGGAGAGAGGCCCGCCTCGATGGTCAGTTCCAGGGCGCGCCGGGCGTGCGCGGCCCCGGCCGCGCACCTGCCGCGCCGCAGTTCGACCTCGGTGAGGCTGCGCAGCACTTCGAAGACGTCCTCGGCGGATCCGGTGCGCTGCACGGCGGGCAGCAGCACGAGCAGTTGCCGGTGGGCCTCCTCCAGCCGGTCGTCGAAGAGCGCGTGCCGGACGGCGAGGTACTGCGGCGCGTTGCGCATGCCGAGCGGCACCTCGGGGACCGGCAGGGCGAGCGCCTCCGCGAGGATGTCCTCGGCTCCCGGGTCGCCGAGGATACGGCCCATCCGGGCCCGCACGGTCAGGGCCATGGCCTCGGCCACCTGGTCGCCGCCGAGTGCGGCGAGGGCTCCGGCCTCGGCGGCGGCGTCGCGGGAGCGTACCGGGTCGCCGTCGCTGAGGTTGTGCTTCCAGGCGACGCGCAGCCGGACGGCGGCCAGCAGGGCGGGGTCCCCGGCCGCGTCGTCGATGGCGTAGGCGAAGGTCTCGTCGAGATCGGCCAGCGCCTGCCCGGCCGCGTCGATCACGGCGAGGCGGGCGCGGACCCGGTCGGCGGGCGAGGCGTCACGGGCGAGGACGGCGCGGGCGGCGCGGCGGGCGAGGTCGGCGCGCCCGGCCCAGCCCGCGTCCTCGGCGGCCGTGACGAGCCGGGCCAGTTCCTCCTCGGGCCGGTCGCCCGGGGTGCGTTCGGCGGCGAGCAGTCCGAGTTCGGCGGCGAGGGCGCGCTGGCCGCGGCGCCGGCAGGCCGCGGCGGCCCCGGTGATCTCGGCGGCGAGTCCGGCGTCGGGGGTGTCCACGGCAAGGGCCCGGTGCCGTACGGCCTGGACGGGGTCGTCGACGGCGGCGGCGAGCGCGACGTGCCCGGCGGCCCGCTCGGGCCAGCCGGCGTCGGCGGCCAGTGCCGTGGGCAGCGCGCCGGCGGTGAAGCTGACGGCGCCGTCCTCGCCCACGGTGACCAGCGCGGCCCGTTCCGCCTCGGCCAGTTCCGCCTCGGCGTCGGGGCTGCCGGCCCGGCGCAGCAGGGCGGTCGTGGGGCGGGCGGCGAGGGCGGCGAGGAGCAGGGTGCGCCGGGCCCGTGCGGGTGCTTCGGCGAGCAGCCGCCGGGCGACTTCGCGGGCCTGCCCGGAGACGGGCAGCGGGTCGGCGTGGTGGGCGCCGGGAGCGCCGTCGCGGGACCCGGCGGCTTCGGTGAGCGAGTGCCCGAGGGCGAGGGCCAGGCGCGGGTTGCCGCCGCTGGCCTGGTGGATGCGGCCGGCGAGGCGGGCGGGCAGCCCGTGCCGCACGAGCAGTTCGGCGACTTCCTCCGCGCCGAGCGGGGGCACCCGCACGGTGGGGGTGGTGGGGCCGCAGAGCGGTCCGGCGACGGGGGCACCGCCTTGGACGCATTCGGCGACGAGGACCCGGACCCGGGGTGGGGTGAGGCGCAGGGCGAAGCGCAGGAGGTCGGTGCTTTCGGCGTCGAGCCACTGGGCGTTGTCGATGACGAGCAGGACCGGGTTGCGGGTGGCGAGGGTGCGCAGCACCTCGACGACGGCGAGGCGCAGTGCGACGTGGTCGCGCCCGTCGCCCGGGGCGTCGGTCTCGCGTCGCAGCAGGGCGATCGCGGTGCGCTGGGGTCCGGCGAGCCGGTCGAGGGCGGCGCGGGGCACGGAGGCGAGCAGGGCGGCGGCCGATGCCTCGGGTATCCACTGGTCGGCGGCTTCCGGGGCGAGGTGGAGCACGGTCTCGCGGCGGGCTTCGGCGCCGGCCGCGACGGCGCGCACCACCTCGGTCTTGCCGGCTCCGGCCGGCCCGGTGAGGATCGCCCGGCCGTGGGTGGTCAGCGCGCGATCGACCGCCTCGATGAGTTCACCGTGCCCGACGCTTGTGTCAGCGTTCCCCGTCGCCGCCACGCACAGCCACCAGCCTTTCGCGCCCCGCCCTGTGCCTTTCCTGTGAGACGCGACAATACGAGGTCGGCCGGGGGGTGGACCCTCTTTGTGACGCAGAAATCAGTCAGCCGGCCGGAATGCCCCCGGACCTGCCGGTACGTGGGGTACCGGCAGGTCCGGGGGCTGGTGTTGGTCCGTACCAGCGGGTCCGTCAGGGGCCGGGGTTGGGGGGCTCCGGCGGCCTGACGGACCGGGGTGGGGGCCGGCCTCAGAAGCCGAGGCTCCAGGAGTCGATGTAGCCGGTGTCGGCCGCGGCGACGTCCTGGACGCGCAACTGCCAGGTGCCGTTGGCGGGCAGGGCGGAGGCGTCCACGGTGTAGGTGGTGAGGATGTTGTCCGCGCTGTCGCCGGAGGAGTTCTGCAGCCGCTTGACGGTGCCGTTCGGCGCGACCAGGTCGACGACGAGGTCACCGCGGTAGGTGTGCTTGATGTCGACGTTCACCTTGAGGGCGGCCGGGGCGTTCCCGGTGATGCCGGAGACCGTGACCGAGGAGGAGACGGCGCCGCCGTTGTCCGGGATCGCGACGTCCGTCGTGTTCTCGAACACCGGGGTGACCGGGGCGGAGATCACGGCGTTGACGGTGGCGGCGGCGTCCGCGAGACCGGCGCCGCAGCCACCGGTGCAGGTGCCCGCGAGCGGCCGGGCGTTGGCCTTGATGGCCGCCTTGACCTGCGCCGGGGTGAGGGACGGCTTGGCGGACACCAGGAGCGCGGCGAGGCCCGCGACGTGCGGGGAGGCCATGCTGGTGCCCTGGTAGGGCTTGTAGATCTCCGCGCCCGGCGTGGTGGCGCCGTCGTTCAGCGAGGAGAGGATGCCGTTCTCGGGGGTGGTGACGGTGCCGGGCGTGTCGGTGGCACGGCGGGTCTCACCGCCGGGGGCGGTGATGTCGATGCGGGTACCGAAGTTGGAGTAGAAGGAGCGGTCGCCGGTGCGGTTGGAGGCGGCCACGGTGATCACGTTGTTGCAACTGGCGGGGGTGAAGCCCGCCGCGTCGGCGTTGCTGTTGCCGGCGGCGACCACGACGGTGGTGCCGCGGGCGACGGCCGCGTTGATGGCGTTCTGGTAGCTGGTGCCGCAGGTGCCCGAGCCGCCGAGGCTCATGTTGATGACCTTGGCGGGGGTGGCGTTCGCCGGGACGCCGGGGACCGAGCCGCCGGAGGCCCAGGTGATGGCGTCGACGATGTCCGAAGTGGCGCCGCCGCACTTGCCGAGGACGCGGACCGGCTGGATCTTCGCGTTGTACGCGATGCCGGCGACGCCCTTGGCGTTGTTGGCGGCCGCGGCGATGGTGCCGGCGACGTGCGTGCCGTGCCAGGAGGAACCGCTCGCCGTGGAGCCGGTGCCGCACTCGCCCGCCGCGCTCCAGTCGCCCTGGTCGGCCGGGTTGTTGTCGCGGCCGTTGCCGTCGCGGGCGGCGGTGGAGTCGCTGATGAAGTCGTAGCCGGCGACGATGTTGGGGGCGACGTCGGAGTGGGTCACGTAGCCGGTGTCGATCACGGCGACGGTGACGCCGGAGCCGGTCGTCTTGTCCCAGGCGGCGGGCACGTTCATGCCGGCGGTGGGCTCGAAGAGGTCCCACTGCTTGGCGTACTCGGTGTCGTTCGGGGTGGCCATGGCGTAGGCGCGGGAGTCCGGCTCGACGTAGGCGACGTCGGGGTCGGCGCGGAACTGGGCCATCACGTCGGCGGCGTCGGCGGGGGCGGTCGCACCGCCCAGGTTGACGAGCGCGGCTCCGGTACCGAGACGGCGGTCGAACTTCGCCTTCTTGCCGGCCTTCTTGCCCTTGGCGGTGGCGTCGGCGGCGGCGGCGCTGTTGGAGCCGGCTTCGGCGGAGGAGGGCTTGTAGCCGACGATCAGGTTCTGCACGGGCGCGGCGCCGGGCGCGGCGGGGGCCGCGGCGGCCGGGAGGGTGGTGGCGGGGTCCGAGGAGGCCACGGCCACGGCGGCGGTGGCGGAGCCTGCCAGCAGCGTGACGGACATCGCCACCACGGATATGAGCCGACGTCTGGATGCGTGCACGTGTTCCCTTTCGCGGGCCGTTTCCGGGCAGGCCGGAGCGGCCGGTTCGAGCTGTGTGGGAGGTGAGCCGGCGGCCGGGCGGGCCGGGAGCGGGCTGGTCAGACCCGCTCCGGACACCACCGCACGCCGCGTTGCCCGACCGCGACGGCGGGGCAGGGCAACGGCGGTACCGGCGATCCCGCCCGGCCTCGGAAGGCTTCACACCATGTGGGGTTGGTGCGGGGGCGGTTCGTGGCGGGGGAAGACCGCCGGTGGGCAGACAGTAGGCAACACCCTGATGAACTCGATACGGGGAAAACCCTTGTCCGGCCCCTCTCCTGGGGGAAGAGGCTACCGGGGCGGGTGGAGTGCTCGGAAATACGTCCAGCTGGTCTCGTTCGGCTCGGTCCACTTCTCCGGGGCGTGCGCGAACTCCGGGTGGGTGTCGGCGATGTACGCGCGGGTGCGTTCGGGGGCGTCTTCGTAGGAGGTGAGTTTGCGACCGCGACAGTGGAACGTGAGGCCGCCGGGGCGTGCTCCCTGTTCCATCCAGGGCAGCCACGGGGACATCCGGGTCCAGGACATGGTGGCGGGAACGCTCGGCGCGTCGGTGGTCAGAACGGTCGTGGGCGCGAAGAACTGGAACAGTTCCAGGGCCCGGTAGGTGTCGTCGGCCGAGTTCAGCGGGTACCGCGCGACGGGCAAGGGCGAGGGATAGGCCAGGGGGATCTCCAGGCTGAAACACACCTGGTCGCCGAGTACCGTCACGGGCACGGGGAAGGGGCGCCACCTCTGGTTCGCCGGGTCGTTCCAGACGTGGACGACCGGCTTGTCCTCCCAGGTCTCCAGGATTTCGCGGCTCCCCGGGTCCAGGTAGAAAGCGGCTTCCCTGGTGAGCAGCCGGTACGTGCCCTCGTCCGCGCCCTCGCCGACGACCAGCCGGGCCACGTTGAGGCCCTCGAAGCCGAAGAGGCGGCGGTAGGGCTCACCGGGCGCCCAGGAGTGGACGTCACCGGTCCACCAGAAGGTCACCTCGGCGCCGTCGAGCGAGGCGCGGGTGCGGGCGAATGCCTGGAAGCGTTCCGCGGGAGTCATACGGGGTACTGTGCGCGGTCGCCGCCCGCGCGGACAAGGAACGCCCCGGCCAACCGGCTTCGACGCCGGGGGACGCGCGACGGGACGCCCGACCGGACGTGCGACGGGATGTGCGGGGGACGTGCGACGACGCCCGGGCGCGGGGGCCGGTCGGCGGTGCGCGGGAGGGCGCGACCGTCCGTCCTGCGGATGCCCGGTTGACGCGGGTGGCGGCCGGCGGCAACGGTGACCGCCATGGGGAACGAACAGCGACTGCTCGCGCTGCTGGTCTGCCTGGTGCTGGGCGGCGGGTTGACGGCCGCCGTGGTCGGGGCGTCCCGGGCGGCCGGACCGCGCGCGGGCTCCGCCGCGGCGGATTTCGCCGGGCCGCGCGACATGCTGCCCGAGCCGGGACGGCCGGCCGCCGGTCCGGACGCCTCGACCGGAACGGTGACGGTGGATTGCGGTCGCAACGGTGAAGGGCACTACAACCAGGACAACCTGGTGACCTCGCCGGGGCTGCGGGCCGGCGCCCACCACACCCATTCCTACGTCGGGAACCTGTCCGCCGACGCCCTGTCCACGGACGCCTCGCTCGCCGCCGCCCCCACCAGTTGCCCGGGCGGCGACCGGTCGACGTACTACTGGCCGGTGCTGCGCCGCACCGACCGCCCGGGCCGGGACCCGCACGAGAACGCGGCGGGGCACGGCAACGCGGGCGAGATCCTGCCGGAGGCGGCCGTGACGGTGGAGTTCCGCGGCAGCCCGGTCGGCAAGGTGGTGCCCATGCCGCGCTTCCTGCGCGCGCTGACCGGCGACGCGGTCGCGTACACGGCGGGCGCCGACGCGGACGTCCGGGCCCGCTGGGGGTGTTCGGGCTCGCCGGGCCTCGCCTCCCCGCACTATCCGCGGTGTCCCGCCGGGCAGCGCGTCACCCGGACGCTCGTCTTCCCGAGCTGCTGGAACGGCTTGGACACCGACAGCCCGGGCCACCGCTCGCACCTGCGGTTCCCCACCGCGGGCGGCGTCTGCCCCGCGGACACCTTCCCCGTGCCGCAACTGCGTGTCTCGCTGACCTACGACGTGCCGGCGGGCGCGCCCTTCGCGGTCGACTCCTTCCCCGAGCAGATGCACAGCCCGAAGACGGACCACGCGATGTTCGTGAACGTGATGACCGACGAGCGGATGCGGGCCGTCGTGGACTGCCTCAACGAGGGCCGCGCCTGCCGGACCTGAGCCGCCGCGGTCGCCGCGCCCGCCGAGTGACGCGGGTCACATGAACCCGGTCCGGCCTGGGCTCGTGTTCGGACCGCACCACGCAAGCGAGGAAGACGGAGAGGGTGAGATGGCCGGACCACTGTGGCCCCGCACTCGGCGGGGCTCGACCGATGAGGCACTGATCACATCGGTGTACGAGGAGCACGGCCATGCCCTGCTCGCGTACGCCACCCGGCTCACCGGGGACCGGGCCGCCGCCGAGGACGTGGTCCAGGAGACCCTCCTGCGGGCCTGGCGGCACTCCGAGGTCCTGGTCAACGGGAAGGGTTCGGTGCGCGGCTGGCTGCTCACGGTCGCCCGGAACATCATCACCGACCGGTACCGCGCGAAGGCGGCCCGGCCGCCGGAGGTGTCGGGCGCCGCGGCCGCTCCCCCGGTCGAGGTGGACCACGCGGACTCCGTGGTCGACGCCATGACGGTGCTCGGCGCGCTGGACCGGCTGACTCCGGAACACCGGGACGTGTTGACCGAGTTGTACTACCGCGAGCGCAGCGTCGCCGAGGCCGCCGACCGGCTCGGCATCCCGGCGGGCACGGTCAAATCGCGTGCGCACTACGCGCTCAAGGCCCTGCGCGAGGTCTTCACGGAGGGCGCCGGGGACGGCAACAGGAGCAAACGATCGGGCAGGCCGCCCCAGCAGCCCGGCGGACTGCGGGAGGTGGTGGCATGAGCCGGCAGCGGCACGAGGAGGAACTGCTCGGCCCGTACGTGCTCGGAGTCCTCGACGAGGCGGACGTACGGCGCGTCGAGGAGCACGTCGGCGACTGCGTGCAGTGCCGGGAGGAGGTGGCCGCGTTGCGCGAGATGGAGACGGCCCTGGGCGAGGTTCCCCCGGAGGCGTTCCTCGACGGACCCCCACAGGGGGGCGACCTGTTGTTGCGCCGCACGTTGCGGCAGGTCCGCGGCGAGCGGGCGGCCCGGGCGCGGCGCCGCTACGGGATGGCGGGACTGGCGGCGGCCGCCGCGTTGGCCGCGGTGTTCTGGGCCGGGACGCAACTGGGCACGGGCGGCGCCGCGAACGTCGCGCAGCCCCCGCCGCCGTCCCCGACGCTCTCGCCTGCGCCGACACCGGCGCCGTCGGCGGTGCCCGGGACCCGGGTGGCGTCCGCGACGGACGGGGGCAGCGGTGCCCGGATGACGGTGCAGGTGGTACCGGCCGCGGCGTGGGTACGGGTGCACGCGGCCGTGACCGGTGTGCCCGCGGGTGAGCGCTGCCGGCTGGTGGTGGTCTCGCGGGACGGGACGCGCAGTACGGCGGGCGGCTGGGTCGTGGGCGCCACGGAGCACGGCGAGGGCAAGGGTGCCTCGCTGGACGGTTCGGCGGCCGTGGCGGTGTCCGACGTCAAGGAGGTCCTGGTCGAGAACGAGGCGGGCAAGACCTTCGTGTCGGTCCCGGTACGGGCCTGACGTTCGGCGGCCGGACCGGCGGCGGGCGTGACGGAGCCCGGGAGCGTATCCAGCTCCCGGGCTCCTGTGGTGCCACCCAATTGCGCACACCGGCGGCGTTTAAGAGTCGCGGATCAGTCTGAAATCGACGTGTTCTGCCTTTGAACTACCGCGCCACGAGAGGCACAGAAGGGACTTGAACCCCTATCCATCGATGATCGTCCGCGCTCGGTCGATCCGGTGTTCGGCGGCGAATACTGAGACTGGAGCGAGAATCTGAGATTCAGGGGCCGCCTCTGCCAGGCTTGGGCCACCCCCGCACGTGGTGCGGGGGGAGGGATTCGAACCCCCAACTGACGCCCCGTGTCAGCTTCAACATCAGTTTCAGCTTGCGCTCTTCGCGCCACCCCCCGCTCGCACGGGGGGCGATCTCGGGGCTACCTGAACAGGTAGCCGAACACGGCGTCGCCGATCCGCTGGTCGGTGACGTCGACGCCGTTGGCCTCTTCGCGGGCGAACTTCACGGCCTGCTGGATCTTCTCGACGCGGTCGAGGAGTTCGTTGACCCGGCGCGCGGGCAGCGCCCCGGAGAACTTCACCGTCGTCCAGTAGCCCACCGGGACGTCCTCGTAGTACACCTCGACCTGCGCCGGGTGCTTGTCGGTCGCCTCGGCCTTCACGTGGTTGCGCGGGACCTTCTTCGTCCGGATGGTGCGGACGGGGTCGGTCTTCCACGAGTCCGTGGAGGGGTCCAGGTTCCAGGACTCCGAGGCGTCCAGTACCGGCAGCTTCCGTACGAAGGTGTGCAGGTCCGTGAGCTGCTTCTCCAGGAAGAGCAGATACGGGACGGGGACCTGGGCCAGCAGCACCTGTCCGTCGACCACGACGTCGGCGGCGGCGGTGCGGTTGGCCCAGTCCTTCGTGGCCGTCACGTCGAAGAGTCGGGTGAGCGTGCCGGCGGTCGCGCGCAGCACGTCCTCGGCCTTGATCTGCACCCGCGTGGACTCGGGCGGCAGTTGTTCGCCCTCCTCGTCCTTGGGCTGGTACGTCCGGGAGATGCCCGCGAGCAGGGCGGGCTTCTGGACGTCCTGGTGAGCCTGGGTGAGCTCCTGGAGCGACTTGGACTTGACGCCCTTTTCGACGGCGATGATCTGATTCAGCTTCGGCACGTGGTCAACCTAGCAGGGCTCCTCGTACGGGCATTCGTATTTTTCGCCGACCGGAAACCGCTCAGCTCAGGCGGACCGGCAGGTCGAAGAGGTCGTTCTGGGTCAGGATCGGCTTGTTGCGCAGTTCCTCGCGCGGGACGGCGAGCGCGAGGTCCGGGAAGCGGGCGTAGAGCGCGGGGAGCGCGACGAGCGCCTCCAGGCGCGAGAGGGCCGCGCCCGGGCAGACGTGCGGGCCGTGCCCGAAGGAGATGTGCCGGTTGGGGGTGCGGGTCACGTCGAACTCGCCGGCGTCCGGCCCGTGTTGGATCTCGTCCCGGCCGATGGCGCCGAAGGAGACGATCAGGCCCTCGCCCTTGGGCAGGATCCGGTCGCCCACCTCGATGTCCTCGGCGGCGAAGCGGATCAGGACGTGCGAGGTCGGGGTGGACCAGCGCAGGGTCTCCTCGATGACGTTCTCCCACGGCACCTCGCCCTTGAGGACGCGGGCACGCTGCTCCGGGTGGGTCTCCAGGGCCACGACGGCGTTGACGATCAGGCTGATGGTGGTCTCGTGACCGGCCGCGACCATCAACTGGAGGGTGTTGGTGATCTCCTCGGGGGTGAGGTGGTCGCCGTTCTCCGAGGCCGCGAGCAGGGCGCTGGTCAGGTCGTCGCCGGGGTTCTCCCGCTTGGACTCCACGATCCGGGAGAACAGCGCCGACAGGTCGGCCATCATCCGCGGCACCTCCTCCGGCGGTGTCTGCGTCGAGAAGAACTTCTCGAACAGCGCCTTGAGCCGGGGGTGTTCGGCGGCGTCCACGCCCATGAGCTCGCTGATGACGTTCATCGGCAGCGGGTAGGCGAACTCCGCCTTGAGGTCCACGGTCGCGCCGGCCGGGTGCTCGGCCAGCCGGTCGAGCATCCCGTGCGTCAGGGCCTCGATGCCCGCGCGCAGTTTCTCCACCCGGCGGACGGTCAGGGCCTGCGCGACGAGGGCGCGCAGGCGCCGGTGCTCGTCGCCGTCGACGGTGAGCATGGAACGACCGGGGTTGGCGAGGCCGATCAGCGGCCAGTCGGCGGGTATCTCGCCGCGCTGCCACGCGCCCCAGGCGTTGATGTCCTTCACCAGCCGCGAGTCGGTCAGCAGCGCCCGGGCCTCGGCGTGGCGGGTGACGGCGTACACGCCGACGCCGCCGGGCAGGACGACCCGGGCCAGCGGTCCGGCGGCGCGCAGCTCGGCGCCCTCGGCGTCGAGGTCGGCGACGAGGGGGTCCAGGGTGATGGCGGCGGGTCCCGTGTGGTCGATCGGGCACGTCATCCGGAGGCTCCAAGGGCGGGGGTCGGGGTGTAGGTCACGGGCAGCGCGGAGAGGCCGCGCAGCCAGGGCGAGGGCCGCCGGGCGAGGTCGGCGGCGGGCACGGCGAGGTCGACGTCCGGGAGCCGGTCGAGGAGGACCTCGATGCCGGTCCGGGCGATGGCCTCGGCGATCTCCTGGGCGGGGAACGGGCAGCGGTGCTCGCCGTGGCCGAAGGAGAAGAAGGCGTTGTTGCCGCCGGTCAGGGCCCCCGCGTCGGTGCGTACGTGCGGGTCGGCGTTGGCGGCGGCCAGACCGAGCAGCACGAGGTCGCCCCGGTTGATGCGCTGTCCGCCGAGGCGGGTGTCGCGGGAGGTCCAGCGGCCGGCCACGTTCTGGGTGGGGGTGTCCTCCCACAGGACCTCGTTCATCGCTTCGCCGACGCTGTGCCGGCCGCCCGCGAGCGAGGCGGCGAAACGGTCGTCGGTGAGCATGAGGCGCAGCGAGTTGCCGATCCAGTCGGCGGTGGGCTGGTGGCCGGCGGCCAGCATCACCATCAGGTCCTGCGCGATCTCCTCGACGGTGAAGTCGCCCCGTCGGGCGAGCATCCGGGAGACGACGTCGTGTTCGGGGCGCACCAGCTTGTCCGCGATCAGCGCGAACATGGACTCGGCGAGGTGGCGCTGACCGTCGAGGGCGCCCTCCCGGCCGTTGATCATGTCGTTCATGGCGGTGACCAGGCCCGGACCCTGCTCGTCGGAGAAGCCGTAGATCCGGGCGAGGACGCGCAGCGGCAGCAGCATCGCGTACTCGCCGACGATGTCGCACGCGCCCTTGCCGCACAGCCGGTCGATCAGCTCGTCCGCGAACCGCTCGGCGTGCCCCTTGAGTTCGAAGGGGTCGACGGCTTCCAGCGCGCCGGAGACGACCGCCGCGCGCTCGCGGTGGCGTTCGCCGACGGTGTAGAGGATGGAGGGCTGTTTGCGGCCGATCATCGGGAGCAGGGGCCAGTCGGCGGGGATGCGGTCCCACTGGTTCCACAGGTCGGAGTCGCGGGAGAAGAGCTGTGGGTCGCTGGTGACCTGGTGCAGTTCGCGGTAGCCGAGGACCAGCCAGGCCGGGACGTCGCCGTCGAGGACGACAGGGGCGACCGCGCCGTGGTCGCGCCGCATCTCCCGGTAGAGCGCGAGCGGGTCGGTCTGGAACCGCGGGCCACCGAGGTAGACGGGCTGCGGTGCGCGGTCGGCGGGGGTGGTCACGGGGTGGGCTCCGGGGTGTGGGGCGGGGCTGCCGTCTGGAGGTGGCGGACGAGGGAGATCAGGACGTCCTTGCTGGACGCGCGCGAGCGGGCGTCGCAGAAGACGAGCGGCACCTCGGGCGGCAGGTCGAGGGCCTCGCGGATCTGTTCGGCGGTGTGGCCGGGGCCGCCGAAGTCGTTGCAGGCCACCACGAAGGGCGTGCCGTGGTGTTCGAGGCGGTCGATGGCGTACCAGGAGTCGGCGAGCCGGCGCGTGTCGACGAGGACGACCGCGCCGAGGGTGCCGGAGAACAGCCGGTCCCACAGGAACCAGAAACGTTCCTGCCCGGGGGCGCCGAAGAGGTAGAGCACGTTCCGCGCGTCGAGCGTGATCCGGCCGAAGTCGAAGGCGACCGTGGTGGCGCTCTTCCCGGTGACGCCGTCGGTGTCGTCGACGCCCTCGCCCGCCTTGGTCATGGTCTCTTCGGTGTTCAGCGGCCGGATCTCGCTGACCGAGCGGACCATGGTGGTCTTGCCCACGCCGAAGCCGCCCACGATGACGATCTTCAAGCCGTTGTCGGCGGTGCTGCTGAGGGTCTGCCGGGTTTCACGCCGGTCAGAGGTTGCGGAGTCCAACGAGCACCTGCTCCAGGATGTCGGGGTCGGGAAGGCGGTACGCCGCACGCGGGTGTCGGGCGCTGATCCGGCCGGTGCCGAGCAGGTCGGCGAGCAGGATCCGGACGATCGACACCGGTAGGCCCAGCTCGGCGGCGATCTCGACGACCGCCGTCGGGTAGTGGCACATCCGCAGGATCGCCGCGTGCTCCGACTGCATGCCGGGTACCGGATCGCATTCGGCGACGATCAGCGTGACGAGGTCGAAGGCGTCCGAACCGGAGCTGCTGCGACCGCCGGTGAGGGTGTAGAGCCGGTCCGGGGAGTCGTCCCGGCCCGGCCTGTTCCGGCTCAACCCCGGGGCCTCGCGATCAAATGCTCGCTGAGCTGCTCCACCAGTTCGGACATGTTGTGGCCGACCAGGCCCGCGTCGGCGTCCTCGGCGGCGACGAGCGCCAGGTGCGCGCCTTCCCCGGCCTCGACGATGAACAGGATGCCGCCGTAGAACTCGGCCATCGCGGAGCGCACTCCCCCGGTGCCGTCGCCGAACTCGATCGACGCGCCGTGCGAGAGGCTCTGGATGCCGGCGGCGATCGCGGCGAGCTGGTCGGCCTGGTCGACGGAGAGCTCGGGGGTGCGGCACAGCTTGAGGCCGTCCCGGGAGAGCACGAGCGCGTGGCGGGCGCCGGGGGTGCGTTCCAGGAGTCCTTCCAGGAGCCAGCTGAGCGTCTCGTCGGTCGTGGAGCCGGTCATCGCGTGTTGCCTTCCGGGTGCGGGGTGTTCGGGGGCTGCTGCGCCGACGCGCCGCGCACGGCCTGCCGGAAGCTGCCGAAGCGGGCGGCGGACTGGGAGGCGCCGCTCGGGGCGGCCCGGGTCCGGGCCGCGCGGGCGGCGGCCTCGGGTCCTTCGGGGTGGGCGGCGGCCAGGGTACGGCCGCGGCGGCGCCGGGGCAGTTCCGGGTCACCGGGCCGGGGGTCCCCGTCGGCGGTCGCGGGGTCCTCGACGGGGGCCGTGGGTACGGCGTCCGGGGTGTCGCCCGCCGCCGAGCGGGTACGGTCCTTCGCGCGCCCGGCGCCACCGGTGTCCGCGCCGTCCCCGCGCGGGCGGGACCCGTGGTGCACGGCCGGTTCCCCGGTCCGCTCCCCGGCGGCTCCGGCCGGAGCGGCCACGAGGGCCGGCGTCGGCCCGGCGCCGGCCGGGGCGCGGCTGATCAGCTCCTGCGGCAGCATCATCAGCGCGCCGGTACCGCCGCGCGCGGACGGTCGGAAGGACACCGTGAGCCCGTGCTTGCGGGCGAGGCGGCCGACGACCGCGAGTCCGAGGCGGGTTCCGGAGAGCCCGGCCAGGTCCAGGGACTCGCCCGCCACGGCCTGTTCGGCGCGGCGCAGCTGGACCTCGCTCATGACCAGGCCGCTGTCCTCGACGGTGATGCAGACCCCGGCCGGCACCTCCTCCACGTAGACGTGGACTTCGGCGGTCGGCGGGGAGAAGTTGGCGGCGTTGTCGAGGAGTTCGGCGAGGGCGTGCATGACGCCTTCGGCGGCGTGCCCCGCGACGGCGGCGTCGCTGGTGGAGTGGAGCCGGACCCGCTGGTAGCCGCCGATCCGGCCCATGGCGCCGCGCAGGATCGACTCCATGACGATCGGCTTCGCCCAGCGACGGCCCGAGCGGGCTCCGGTGAGGACGGCGATGGAGTCCGCGAGGCGGCCCGCCTGGGCGGTGCGGTGGTCGAGGTGCAGCAGGTCGCCGAGCACGTCCTCGTCGGCGTGGCGGTGTTCCATCTCGCGCAGGTCGGCCAGCATGCCGGTGGCGAGCGCCTGCATCCGGCCGGCGGCGTTGGCGGCGGCGGCCATGGCGGCGGCCCGTCCGGACTCGGCGCGCCGCAGTTCCTCGCCGAGCCGCTCGCGGTCGGCGAGCCGCGCGTCGGTCACCAGGTCGAGCTCGACGGCGTGGGCGGTCTTCAGCCGCTCCAGTTCCGCGGCGTGCTCCCGGGTGAGGCGGGCGTGTTCGGCGGTGCGCGCGGCCGCGTCACGGGCGGCGTCGGCGGTGAGCCGGGCGAGGTGGCCGTCACGCGTCGCGATGTCGGCGCCCAAGGCGGCTATCCGGCGGCGCAACAGGCGGCCGGTGCGCGTCAGCCAGGTGACGGCGAAGGCGGCGACGGAGAGCAGCAGGACCCCGAAGACGGAGAACCAGCCGAGGGGGACGCGAACGGTCGACGGGGCCGCGGCCACCGCCGCCGTGCAGAGCACTCCGGCCGGCACGGCCGTGACGAGCAGCGCGAGCGCGGAAGGGCGAAGGGGGGAGGGCGACGCCGTCATCAATCAAAGCCTCAAACCGGGGCGTAAATGGAAGAGAGGGTTCCTGTGCAACAAGGTCTCACTATAAGAGAATTGTTGATCAGTTTGGAAAGTTCTTGGTGACCGTGACGCTGAGTAATGGCCACTTAAGGCAGTTCTCATGCGTTTTCTACGGAATCCCCTACCGCCACCGGCCGATCATCACATTGCGGCCATGGCATCCTGTGACGTCACAACTCGCCGGGCGGGATCGGCGGACGTCCGGAAAATATGGGGAAGGTCCATGAGGCTCTGCTTCCTGGTGGAGGAGCACTACCGCCACGACGGCATGCCGAACGAGGTGATCCGGCAGCTGACCGCATGGGGCCACCACGTGGACGTGCTGCGGCCGGGCGGCTCGCTGCTGCGCATGACCGACCTGGTGCGTACCGGGGTTCACGACGCCTGGGTGCTCAAGACGGTGTCCGGCGGCCCCGGGCTGACCCTGCTCGAAGCGGCCGCCGCCACCGGCATGACCACCGTCAACGACGCCCGGTCGATCCGCGGCGTACGGGACAAGGCGCTGGCCGCCGCCCTCGGGCGCGCCCGGGGCCTCCCGCTGCCGCCGACGTACGCCGTGGCGCGGCCCGAGCTGCTCGCCGAGATACCGGCGTCGGAGTACCCCCTGGTCGTCAAGCCCGCGGACGGCAGCTCCGGCCGGGCGGTGCACCTGGTGGCCTCCCCCGACCGGCTCGCCGCGCTGCTGCCCCGGCTGGCCGGCGAGGGCATGCTCATCGCCCAGCCGTACGTGCCCAATTCGGGCACCGACATCAAGGTGTACTGCGTCGGCGGGGAACTGTTCGCCACCGAACGCTGCTCACCCCTGCACCCGGACCGTCCGGTGCGCGAGCGCCGGGTGCCGCTCCCCGCCGAGGTGGCCGCGATCGCCGCGCAGGTCGGTGCGGTGTACGGACTGGACCTGTACGGCCTGGACGTGCTGCTGGGCCCCGACGGGCCGGTGGTGGTGGACGTGAACGACTTCCCGAGCTTCCGTCAGGTGCCGGAGGCCGCCGCCCGCGTGGCCCGGGCCGTCCTCGACCTGGCCCGGTCCGGTGGTGCGGGGCCGTGCCCGCCACCGCTTCCCCCGTCCCTCCACCTGTCGATCCCGGCACAGGTCTCGGCCCGGGCGGGTGACGGCGCATGAGGGTCGGTCTGATCACCGCCGACGCCGGGCACCCCCTGCTGGCGGGGGCGGCGGCCGCGCTCGGCCCCGCCCACGACGTGGTGGTGGTGGATCCGCGCGATGCGCGGGGCCGGTCGCCGGAGGCCGGCGCACGGGCCGACGTGTACCTCCTCAAGGCCCGCGACCCCCGGGCGCTGGAACTGGCGCGAGCGCTGGAGGATCGGGGCGCGCCGGTGGTGAACACCGCGGCGGCCACGGCGCGCTGCCAGGACCGCAGGGACATGGCGGAGCTGGCCCGCCGGGCCGGGCTGCCCTTCGCGGCGACGACGGCCTTCCCCTCCCTGGACCGGCTGGCCCGGCAGGCCGGCGCCGGGCCGGGGCTGCCGGGGTCGCCCTGGCCCCTGGTGGTCAAGAGCCGGCGCAGCCGCAAGGGCGACCTGGTGGCACGGGTCGACGACGCGGCGCGGCTGCGGGAGCTGGCGGCCGGGTGGGGCGAGGAACCCGTGGTGGTACAGGGCTTCGCCCCCAACAACGGCTGGGACCACAAGCTGTACGCGATCGGCGACCGGGTCTTCGCGGGCGTCCGGCGCTCGGAACTGGCCGCGCAGGACCCGGAACCCGCCCAGGTCCGGGGCGAGCCCCCCGCGGCCTGGGCCGAGTTGACGCTCCGCGTCGGCGAGGTGTTCGCGCTGGACGTCTACGGGGTGGACATCATCGACACCGGCGACGGGACCCCGCTGATCGTGGACGTCAACGCCTTCCCCGGCATGCGCGGCCGCCCCGGCGCCCCGGAGGCCCTGGCGGCCCTGGCCCTGCACCGGGCCGGGTAGGGCTGTGACCGGCGCGCCCGGCCCCGGCCCGGGCGCGCCGGGGTACTACGTCCCGGAAAGGGGTCGGACGCTCCGGGCGCCGCGGCGCTTGGCCCGGAGCGCGAGGAGCAGGACGAGGGCCGCCGCGAGCACGACCGCCGCCATGGTGAGGAGCCAGGCGGGGACGCCGCCGACGGTGAGGAGTTCGTCGTGGTAGACCGTCCGCCGGTACGGGGTGTCCTCGGCGGTGGCGCGCAGTTCGTGGTCGCCGTCGATGCGGGCCGGTTCGGGGAACTCCTGCTCGATCGCCGTGAGGAACACCGGCCGGGTGCCCCCGGTGAGTTCCGCCACCGGGCCGCTGGGGGTGACGGTCCCGGCGAAGGCCACCTTCGGCGCGGCCCCGCCGATCGGGGAGACCGGCTCCATCCGGTGGTCCGCGAGGACGTACAGCCCGAGCGACTGGGGGGTCTTGGCCCGCCGGGAGAGCCGCATCGGGTAGACGAGCCGGTCGCTGTCGAACCGGATGCTCAGCGGGTCGAGGTCCCCGCCCAGCGCCTTGGTCCGGTCCCGGGGGGCGAGGCGGACGGCGACGTACTCCCACTTCTGGTCGACGTACGGCTTGAGCTCGGCGGAGAGCCCGTCCGGCAGCTTGAAACCGTTGGTCTCCAGCCACCGCCGCAGGGCGTCGGGGTCGGTGGCCGTCAGCCGCGCGACATCGAAGTCGCCGAGCTGTTCGCGTCCGACGACGCCCACGGACGGGGCGCCCGCGCCGGGCATCGGGGCGCCGACCGCGTCACCGCTCCCGGAGGAGAAGGGCCAGTCGTGCTCGCGCGGCCAGAAGTAGCCGCGCGTCCTGCGCTCGGGCAGGGTGAACCGGGCGAGGTCGGTGAACAACTCCGCCTTGGCCGTCTCGACCGTGGCCCGCCCGGGCACCGGCATGATCCAGGCGGCCTTCTTGGCGTCCCCGTCGACCCTGAACCGCATCACGATCTGTTCGGTCCGGCCGTCCCAGCGCAGGACGGAGGTCTCCCGGGCGACCCCGATCCGGGAGAAGCCGTCGGGGATCATGGCTCCGCAGCCGCAGGCGTACGCCGGGCCGACGAGGGACCCCAGTTGCGTCGCGAGCAGGGCGAACACCAAGGTCAGGACTCTTCGTCTTATCTTCGCGTTCCACACGGCCACTGGGACGAACGATCACCGGATCCGGTTCCTCGCCCCCTGGTACGGCCCGGTGCCGGGATCTCATAATTGCGCCATGAGACGGACGGACAAGCCGCTGCGCAGCCCGCTGGTACCCGAGGCGGTGGAGGCCGAGATCGCGCGACACGACTGGGAGTCCCTCCTGTGCGGCTGCGGGCGTTCCGCCGGTCATCTGGAGGAGATGTTGTGGGACGCGGCGGAGGGGCATCCGGCCGCCTTCCACGCCCTGGCCGGTCATGTCTTCACCGAGACCAGGCTCCAACCGCCCGCGCCCGCGGCCTGTGGGGTGCTGATGGCCGTGTGGGCGGCGGGCCCGCCGCGCGAGACCACCCGGGAAGCCCTGCTCTGGACCCTGCTCGCCCTGCTGGGCACGGAGGACGACGGCGGCTCCCACGAGGCCGGCCTGTACGGACAGTGCGCGGCCTTCGTGCGCAGGGCGCTGCCCACGCTGCGCCGGGAGGCCGCGACCGGCCCCGACTCGGTGACGGGGGCGTACGCGAAGGGCGTGCTGGAGATCCTCGACCTCTGCGCCTGACGGCTCGGCCCGTCCGTACGGCGACCCTTCCGGGGGCCGGACCGTCCGGCTCGGTGTCCGTCGTCCGCCGTGGGGGTGCCGGCCGCCGCCGAACCTCCGGCGTCGGCGGCGTTCGGCGGATCGGTGACCGATGGCGCCGTACCCCGGCCGGTGGCCCCGTACCCGCCCACCGCCGGGCCGGCGCCCATCCTCCGGTGGCGGTCCGGTCAGACCGGAGCGCCCCGGGGCTGCCCGCCCGGTTCGCCGGGTCCGCGCGGCGGCGGAGCCCGCCGGGACGGCCCTACGGCGCCGGGCGGTCCGGCGCGCGCCCGCCCGGTAGCCACGCTGGTGCACGGTCTGCGCCCCCGCCGGTGCGGCGGAGGAGCGAAGCCGGCTCACCCGCAGCGGCGCGTACCCCGGGGGTGGGGCGGGACGGTGGGCAAGGGGTCCGACCGGCGGGCGCCCCCCGGCGGTGGCGGGCATGTGCCCGTCCCGCACGACGACGACCACAGACGGCCCGGGCCGCCCCCGGATCCGTGCGGGCCGGCGGAATCCGGCCGGGTGAGCCGGGTCGGTGGCCATACACCCCCCGGGGCCCCGGCCGCGCCGGGTGACCCGGTCGACACCGGTGCGCGGCCGGGCCGGGAGGCGGTGCGGCGGGGGTCGCCTGGTGCTGTGGCCGGGAAGGTTTGCCGGGTCGCGGCTCCCCCGGCTACCGCTGGGAGGTGCCCCCAGGTGCCACACCCCCTAGCGCCGGTCGGTCGGGGTCGTGCGGTGGCGGGGGCGGCGTGCGGCGCGCCGGCGTTTCTCCGCCTCGGCGAGGTCCGCGTGGGCCTGGTCCCGCGCCGCGCGGGCCCGAGCGGCGTCCCGTTCCAGCCGCTCCACCTCCGTGTCCGCCTCGGCGACCCGTTCCAGCGCCCGCTGCCGGGCCTCCTCGGCCGAGCGCAGCTCCTCCCGCCGCGCCTCGGCCCGCCGTTCCGCCTCCCGGCCCCGGGCCGGCGCCGGCTCGTGCCCCGGCCCGGGACGGGTCTCGGCGGCCCGCGCCACGGCGTCCGGGGCGGCCACCGGGAACCCCGTCCCCACCGCCGGGGCCTTCGTCAGCCGCCCCGACGCCCAGTCCTCGGCCACCCCCGGATCGCCGAGGACCGCGTGCAGGATCTGCTCGACCTCCCGCTCCACCGCCTCCGACACCGGTGTCCCCGCCTCCTCGGCCAGCCGTACGGCCTCCCGCGCGAGCGCCCCGATCACCACGTGCTGCTCGTGCGAGAGGCTCCGTAGCTGCTCCCCGTCCAGGTCCCGGTGCGCCTCCCGCAGCGCCTGGCCCAGTTGCAGGAACTGCCCGGCCTCCTCCGGATCGGCCCGCACCAGCCTGTTCGACGCCCAGGCGGCCAGCGTCGGCCGCCGCAACCCCGCGACCCGTTTCGCGGCGGCCTTGTCCCCCGCCGCCTTCAGCCGGGCCGCGGCCGCGTCCCGCGCCGCGGTGAACCCGGCCGGCGCCGACCCGTACAGGGCGTCGATGACCTGCTCGACGTCGTCAGAAGCTTCCACGCCGACCACTGTCGGTCATCACCGCCCGGGTACGACGGACCCCGGCCTCCCGCGCGCCGCCCGGTGCGCCGCCCCCGTGCGTCACTTCCACGGGTCGGGTGTCGTTAGGCGCACGGGGTTGACTCGGGGGGCGAAGGGATGACGGAATGCGGCAGTTTCCTCTGGAGATGCACACCTTGGCGCCCGGGCGGGTGGTCGAGTGGCGGGTGCGGTCCACGGCCGCCCAGGCCACCGGCCCGGGCGGCCCGGCGGGCAGGAGGGCGTCCTTCAACCAGGACAAACACTTCACGGTGGCCGAGGAGAGCCGTGGCGCCGACGACCCGGTGGCGTCCTGGCTCGCGGTGACGTTCGAGGTTCGCGGTCCGCTCGACGAACGGGCCCTGGCCCAGGCCCTGCTGGCGTTCGTCCGCCGGCACGAGGTGTTGCGGTGCGAGTTCCGCCGGTTGGCCGGGGAGTTGGCGTGCGAGCCGCTCGCGGCCGACGAACTCGCCCTGGACGCCGTACCGGTGGGCGACTTCCCCACCACCGAGCTGCTGCGCGCCTTCCTCGTGGATCGGTTCCGGCGGAGCATCGACACGCTGTCGTGGCCCCTGTTCACGATGGGCGCGGTGCTGCGCGAGGACTCCGCCACCGTCTATCTCGCCTTCGACCACATCGTCTGCGACGGCATGTCGATGCCCATCGTGGTGAACGAGGTGCTCACCTCCTACGAGGCGCTGTGCCGCGGCGAGCGCTCCGCCCTGCCCCTCACCGCGCCCAGCTACCTCGACTTCGCCGAGGAACAGCGGCGCCGCTACCTCTCCATCGACGCGAACGACGAACGGCTCGGCTACTGGAAGTCCTTCATCGCGCGCAACGGCGAGTTCTTCCCGAGGTTCCCGCTGGACCTCGGCGTGGAGCCGGACCGGATGTACCCGATCGTCAACGAGGCGTCGCCGCTGCTGGACGCCGGTGAGGCCGAGGTCTTCGAAAAGTCCTGTCTGGCCGTCGACGGCAAGCCGTTCATGGGCGTGCTCGCCGCCGTCGCGCTGGCCCTGCGGGAGGCCGGCGGGCCGGGCGTGTACCGGGGTTTCATGCCGGTCAGCGAGCGCGGTCGCGAGGGCTGGTCCGACTCGGTCGGCTGGTTCGTGAACACCATGCCCATCGAGTTCGACGCCTCCCCCGGGCGGGACTTCGCGGAGGTGATGGCGGGTATCCGGTCGGGGTTCGGGGAGTTGCTCCGCCACATCGACGTGCCGTTCGTACGGGCGTGGGAGTTGCTGGCACCGCAGGAGTTCGCGGCCCGTTCCTGGCCGTACCCGGTGAACTTCTTCTCGTACATCGACATGCGCAAGTGCCGGGGAGCCGAGCGGCACGAGGACTGGCGGCCCGCCACGCACGTGTGGTCGGCGCGGGCGAACGGGGCCTGCTCCTGGTACCAACGCGACGCGGACGGGCTGCACATGAACTCGATCTACGTCGACACCCCGGCCGCGCGCCGCACGATGGGCGCCTTCCAGGAGGCGCTGCGCGAGACGGTACGGGACATCGCGCGCTCCGGCGGTTTCCGGCGTCCGATCGCGCTCACCGCGCCCCGACGGCCATGGGACGCGCCCGTCCGGGTCTGATCACAGGGACCGGGCCCGGCCCAGCAGCAGGTCCCGCTCGCGCGCGTTGCGCGTGAGGGAGGCGGCCCGCTCGAACTCGGC
Source organism: Streptomyces sp. NPDC058279 (assembly GCF_042881255.1). Classification (NCBI taxonomy): domain Bacteria; kingdom Bacillati; phylum Actinomycetota; class Actinomycetes; order Kitasatosporales; family Streptomycetaceae; genus Streptomyces; species Streptomyces sp. NPDC058279. The sequence continues at coordinate 634,778 of NZ_JBHVYA010000001.1, forward strand.
GCGGGCCTCGGCGCGGCGGCCGAGCCGCTCCAGCAGGTCCCCCCGTACGCTCGGCAGCAGGTGGTAGCCGCGCAGCGCGGGTTCCTCCGCGAGGGCGTCGACCAGCGGCAGGGCCGCCTCGGGGCCCTCGGCCATGGAGACGGCGACCGCCCGGTTCAGTTCGACCACCGGTGACGGGATCAGCCGGACCAGGCCGGCGTAGAGCGCCGCGATCGTCCGCCAGTCGGTGTCCTCGTACCGGACCGCCCTGGCGTGGCAGCCCGCGATGGCCGCCTGGAGGGAGTAGGGGCCGGTCCCGGCACGGCTCACGGCCTCGAACCCGCGCCGGATGAGCATGCGGTTCCACCTGGTCCGGTTCTGGTCGGCGAGCAGGACCGGCTCGCCGTCGGGACCGGTGCGGGTCGCCATCCGGGAGGCCTGGAACTCCAGCAGCGCCACCAGGCCGTGGACCTCCGGTTCCCCGGGCATCAGTCCGGCCAGTACGCGCGCGAGCCGCAGGGCGTCCTCACACAGCGCGGGGCGCACGAGGTCGTCCCCGGCGGTGGCCGAGTAGCCCTCGTTGAAGACGAGGTAGATCACTTCCAGGACGGAGGCGAGCCGCTGTTCGCGGTCGGCTCCGTACGGGACCTCGAAGGGCACGCCGGCCTTGGCGAGCGCCCGTTTGGCGCGGACGACACGCTGGGCGACGGTGGGCTCGGAGGTGAGGAAGGCGCGGGCGATCTCCCGCGTGGTCAGGCCGCCCACCAGGCGCAGGGTGAGCGCGATCCGGGCCTCCGCGGCCAGGACGGGGTGGCAGGCGGTGAAGATCAGGCGCAGCAGGTCGTCGTCGATGTCGTCCGGGGTCGACGGTTCCGGCGGTGGCGGTACATCCTCCAGGGCGCGGCCGACCTCCGCGAGCTTGCGCGCGTAGGTCTCCTTGCGGCGGACGAGGTCGACCGCGCGGTGCCGGGCGGTGGCCATCAGCCAGGCGCCCGGCTGGTCGGGAATCCCGTCCCGCGGCCACTGTTCGAGCGCGGCGACCAGGGCGTCCTGGGCGAGCTCTTCGGCGATGCCGACGTCCCGCACGATCCGGGCCACGCCGGCGATGATCCGCGCGGACTCGATCCTGAACACCGTCTCGACCGCCTGGGCCGGGGTCACTGCCGTCACGGCCACCCATCAGAGCAGCCGTGACGAGGCGGGGCAAACGCGGCTCGGCCCGCGGCGGGGATCAGCCCTCCGCGATCTGTCGGAGTTCGGCGCCCACCGTCCAGTGCTCGGGGTGGACCTCCAGGAACCGCTTGGTCCACTCCAGGGCCTCGGCCTTGTCCTTGGCCTGGAGGATGGCGTAGCCGCCGACGACCTCCTTGGTCTCGGTGAAGGGGCCGTCGGTGTAGCTGAGCTTGCCTCCGGACCAGGTCACGCGGGTCCCCTCGGAGGTCGGGAGCAGCCCGGCGGTGTCCAGCATCACTCCCGCCTTGGTGATCTCCTCCAGCAGGGCGCCCATCCGCTGCTCGAAGTCCGGCGGGAAGGCCGTGTCCGCCGGGAGGCTCTGCTCGTCGATGCGGATCAGGGAAAGGAAGCGCGGCATGGTGACTCCTCGGTCGGTTCGGCGGGGCTTTCCCGCCTTTCACTCCTGTGTCGAACGGGAGACGTCCGGATCGACAGCTCCCGGGAAAGTTCTTCGGATTCTTTTCCGGGTCGCCCGGGCTGTTCGCCATCACAGCCGGTTCCTACCGGCGAGTAGGATCACGGGGCCGTCCCCCGCTCCTCGGTTCCACCGCCCTCCGTCCCCCTCCGAGAGGAACCCCATGCCGCGCACTCCTTCCTCGCCCGCGCTGCTCGCCGGCCTGCTGGCGACCGCGGCGGTGGCGCACGCAGTCGCGCCCAAGCAGTTCGACGCGATCGTCCCGCGCTCCCTGCCCGGCACCCCCCGCCTGTGGACGTACGCGAGCGGTGTGGCGGAACTCGCCCTCGCCGCCGGGGTCGCCCATCCGCGCACCCGCCGGGTGGCGGCGCTCGCCACGGCGGCGTTCTTCGTCGGCGTCTTCCCGGCCAACGTCAAGATGGCGGTCGACGCCCGCCGCGGCGCCCCCGCCCGACGGGCCGTGACCCTGGCCCGGCTGCCGCTCCAGGTGCCGCTGGTGCTCTGGGCGCGCGAGGTGGGCCGGAGAGCCACGGCCGGCTGACGTCCGGCGCATCCGATCCGGCCCCCGCGGCGGAAGTGCCGCGCAGAGCCCCCGGTCACACGTCGGCGGACCGGGGGCTCCCCCATGCCTCCCCCGCGCCCCTCCCCCCTCCACCCTGTGCCACTCCTCGGGCCGCACCTCAGGGGCTGTCCCCCGACCAGTCCCAGTGCCGCGGGTCCGCCGCCCGGCGCCGGTAGTGGGCGCGGCCGCCCGGCCCATAACGGCCTATCTCCGTGGGGAGGCGGGCCTCTTCGGCCAGTCGGGACCCGCTCCAGCCCGTGACGTCGAGCAGGAGACCGTCGAGCGGGCCGCCCACGAGCTCGCCGTAGACATGGCCGGGGCGCGGTCCCGGGTCGGGATCGTCGTGGTCGGCGCCGTAGACCCGGCGCCGCAGCATCCTGTCGTCCATGCGTCCAGGCTGCCGGCCACCACTGACAACGGGCCGCCCCGACGGGGGGATGATGAGGGGCGCGGGCCGCCACGAGGAGCCGACCGCGCGGGACACACCGGGACGCGGCGTAAGACGCCGGGACGCACAGGGGGCAGCACGCATGGCACGTCGGGTACACCAGCCGCTGGAGGACCAGGAGTTCGATTTCATCCTGGACATGTCCCCGGGCCCGGTTCTCGCCTACTTCACGGGCACCTGGCCCAAGGCCGTGGCGGCGTGCCGGGCCATGGACGTACTGGTCGGCGAGCTGGCGCAGGAGTACGGGACGCGGCTGACCGCCGTACGGACCGACATCACCCGCTGCCCGGGCCCGACCAGGCGTTACGGCGTGACGGGCGCGCCGACCACGGTCCTCGTCAAGGACGGCGAGGCCGTGGCGACCCACGCCGGCCCGATGACCCGCGACGAGTTCCGGGCGTTCCTCGAAGCCCACCTCTGACCCGACCGACGGGCCGCTGGGCCCTTCGAGGGACTTGCGCCCGGTCTGGCCGAAAGTGGCATAGGTGAGATAGGTGCCTGGGGCATGTAATGGAGCCGGCAAGACGGACCATCGCTCGCGAGGTGCTGCATGACCGAAACCGTTGCCTTTCCCCAGGACCGAACCTGTCCCTACCACCCTCCGGCGGCCTACGCGCCCTTGCGGGAAACCCGGCCGCTCTCCCGCGTCACCCTCTTCGACGGCCGCTCGGTGTGGGTCGTCACCGGCCACGCCGAGGCGCGCGCCCTGCTCTCCGACGGCCGGCTCTCCTCCGACCGCCAGAACGCCGCCTTCCCCGCCACCACCAAGCGCTTCAAGGGGCTGACCACCCGCCGGACCGCGCTGCTCGGGGTCGACGACCCCGAACACAACACCCAGCGCCGCATGTTGATCCCGAGTTTCTCCGTCAAGCGCATCGCCGCCCTGCGCCCGCGGATCCAGCGGACGGTGGACCGGCTGCTCGACGAGATGACCGCCCAGGGCTCACCGGCGGAGCTGGTCGGCGCCTTCGCCCTGCCCGTGCCGTCCATGGTGATCTGCGCCCTGTTGGGGGTGCCGTACGAGGACCACGAGTTCTTCGAGGCCCAGTCGAGGCGGCTGCTGCGGGGGCCGGATCTCGCCGACGTGGAGGACGCCCGCCGCAACCTCGACGGCTACCTGGGGGAGCTGATCGCGCGCAAGCGCACCGACCCGGGCGACGGGCTGCTGGACGAGCTGATCGCGCAGCGCCTGGAGACCGGCCAGACCGATGTCGAGGAGTTGGTCGCCCTGGCCGTCATCCTGCTCATCGCGGGACACGAGACCACGGCGAACATGATCTCGCTGGGCACCTTCACCCTGCTGCGCCACCCGGAGCAACTGGCCGAGTTGCGGGCGGACCCCTCGCTGATGTCGGAGGCGGTGGAGGAGCTGATGCGGTTCCTGTCGATCGCCGACGGCATGCTGAGGGTGGCGACGCAGGACATCGAGATCGGTGGGGTCACCATCGGCGCCGACGACGGGGTGGTGTTCTCCACGTCCGTCATCAACCGCGACGAGTCGGTCTTCGCGGACCCCGACTCCCTGGACTGGCACCGCCCGACCCGCCATCACCTGGCGTTCGGCTTCGGCATCCACCAGTGCCTGGGTCAGAACCTGGCCCGCGCCGAGATGGAGATCGCGCTCGGCTCGCTCTTCGCCCGGCTCCCCGGGCTGCGGCTCGCGGCCGAACCCGAGCTGATTCCCTTCAAGCCCGGCGACACGATCCAGGGCATGATCGAACTCCCCGTGGCATGGTGAGGCGTATGCGGATCTCCATCGACCAAGGCGTCTGCATCGGCGCCGGACAGTGCGCGCTGACCGCGCCCGAGGTGTTCACCCAGGACGACGACGGCTTCAGCGAGCTGCTGCCGGGCCGCGAGGACGGCCACGGCAGCCCGCTGGTGCGCGAGGCCGCCCGCGCCTGCCCGGTCGCGGCCATCTCCGTGGAGGATGCCTGACGGGACGCCCGGGCCGGGCCGGACCACGGCCCGGGCGCTTCCTCGCGCCACTCCACCGGGCGGCGGCCTATGGAGTGGTCGGCTGCTTGGCGAGGACCTCGACGGCGTCGCGTTCGAGCGCGGCGCAGCGGTCCACCAGTTCGGCGCAGGCATCGAACAGGACGCGGCGCTCGGCCGCGCCGGCTTCCGGCGCGGCGGAGCGGGCCAAGGCGGCGAGTTCCGACCAGTACCGGCCCGATTCCCGGAAGAGACCGGCCGCCTCGGGTCGGCCGGCGAGGTCGAGGAAGTCGGCGTAGAGCGGCCGGGTGGCTCCGGGCGCGGTCCACTCCTCCTCCAGGGAGGCGTACAGCCGCCGGGTGGCGGTGCGGAAGGCGGCAGGTGAGGCGCCGAACCGCCGCTCCCAGCCCGCGGCGGTCTCGGCGTCGCGCAGGTCCGCGGCAAGTCGCTCCATGCCCGAGAAGCCGAAGTTCACGTCGAACTCGTTGCCGAGCACCGGTCCGGTCAGCCGGGTGACGGTGGCGGCGACGGCCCCGTCGAGGTCCGGTTCCGCCTCGGCCGGCCCGGTGGGCACGACCAGCTGGTGGCGGGCCGTGGGGTGGGCGCTCCAGGCCGCGCCGAACTCCTCGCGGTCGATCCGGTACGGCGCCGCGGCGCCGTCCTCGATGAAGAGGTCGTCGCCCTCGTACCCGGCGATGACCACGGTGTACGCGTCGGCGCCCGGCATCGGGGCCACCGCTTCGTGCCAGGGCAGCGAGGCACGGTCGACGACACAGACGACGGGCTGCCCCTCGTCGAGCGCGGCGCGGACCCGGCCCCAGCGGGGTTTGGTGCTGCGGGTGGCGTCGTAGGGGACGTGCAGCCGGCCGAGGGCGACCTGCACCCACGGCTCGGGATGGGCCTGGGCGACGATGGTGGCGACCGGCGGACGCTGCGGGTACTCGAAGACGAAGTACATGAAGCCGATACCGCCCGCGAGCCCCGCGACCAGCGCCTCGTCGTGGGAGTTGCCCAGCGCGTGGCGGATCAGGGAGCTCTCGCGGTGGCGTCCGGCACCGAATTCTTCGTACAACAGCACAGTCATGCGCTCAGCGTAGTCGCGCGCGGGGCGCCGGCCGTCCGACCCGGGTGGCCGGCCGTGGACGGCGTGGGCCCCGCCGGAAGGTGCTTCCGGCGGGGCTCACGGACGGCTCGGCTCGTGAAGCGGGGTCAGCCGATGGGGACCACCTGCTCCGCCTGCGGGCCCTTGGGGCCCTGGGTCACGTCGTACTCGACCTTCGCGCCCTCCGCCAGCTCCTTGAAGCCGGTGGTCTGGATCGCGGAGAAGTGCACGAACACGTCAGGACCGCCGTCGTCCTGCTGGATGAACCCGAACCCCTTCTCCGAGTTGAACCACTTCACGATGCCAGTTGCCATGGGTACTGATCCTTCTCAACGTGCCTCTCGGGCCGCATACGCGGCCGTCTCGATAGTGCCCAACCGCCCCGCGCGCCACACCCCAGGCGCGGCCAACCGGGGTCGTTCGAACATTTGGTCGCCTTGTCGGTGGCAGGAGTGACCACTCCCTCCGGCAGGGTCCCTCACCCCGCGACTGGTAAAATGGGCGGGAAACTTGATGCGCGGGCCGCTCTCGCCCGGTGCGGACGTGTACGACGAGCCGGGGCCCGTACCGAGGGGTACGGGCCCCGGCTCGTTGCCGTCCGGTGACGCCGCCGCGCCGCACTCGCTCTCGTCACGGACTCCTCACGGAAGGTTCTGCATGAAGAACCCGTCAGCTCACGGGCGTTTCGGCGTCAAGGCCGGAGCCAAGGCAGGCGGCAAGCCGGGCGCCAAGGGCCCCGGCAAGGCCCCCCGGACCCTCGGACCGCAGGGCGAGTTCGCCATGCCCAAGACGGTCTCGCCCGCGCTGGCGCCGGTGGCGTCGTTCGCGGAGCTCGCCCTGCCCGTCGAGCTGGTGAACACGATGGCCGACCAGGGGGTGCGCGAGCCCTTCCCTATCCAGGCCGCCACGCTGCCCAACTCGCTCGCGGGCCGGGACATCCTGGGCCGCGGTCGGACGGGCTCCGGCAAGACCCTCGCCTTCGGGCTGGCCCTGCTGGCCCGTACGGCGGGGCAGCAGGCGGACCCGAAGCGTCCGCTGGCCCTGGTCCTCGTACCGACCCGTGAGCTGGCGCAGCAGGTGACCGAGGCGCTGGACCCGTACGCGAGGGCCCTGAAGCTGCGGATGGCGACGGTCGTCGGCGGTCTCTCGATCGGTCGGCAGTCGGGCGCGCTGCGTACCGGCGTCGAGGTCGTGGTGGCCACCCCGGGACGGCTGAGCGACCTCGTGGGCCGGCGTGACGTCCACCTGGAGCGGGTGCGGATCACGGTCCTCGACGAGGCCGACCAGATGTGCGACCTGGGGTTCATGCCGCAGGTCACGGAGATCCTGGACCAGGTGCACCACGCGGGTCAGCGGATGCTGTTCTCCGCCACCCTGGACCGCAACGTGGACCAGTTGGTGCGCCGCTACCTGAAGGACCCGGTCTCCCATTCGGTGGACCCGCAGTCCGCCTCGGTGGGGACGATGGACCACCACGTGCTGCACATCCACGCGGCGGACAAGATCTCGGCGGCGACGGAGATCGCCGCGCGGGAGGGCCGGGTGCTGATGTTCCTGGACACCAAGCACGGCGTCGACCAGTTCGTGAAGCACCTGCGGGCCATGGGAGTGCGCGCGGAGGGCCTGCACAGCGGGAAGTCGCAGCCCCAGCGCACCCGGACGCTCGGACAGTTCAAGGACGGCCTCGTCAGCGTGCTGGTCGCGACGAACGTCGCGGCCCGCGGCATCCACATCGACGACCTCGACCTCGTGGTCAACGTGGACCCGCCGGCCGACAGCAAGGACTACCTGCACCGCGGCGGCCGCACGGCCCGGGCCGGCGAGTCCGGCAAGGTGGTCACGCTCGTCACCCCGAACCAGCGACGCGACATCGTCCGACTGATGGCCGACGCCAAGATCAGGCCGACCATCACCCAGGTCCGCTCCGGCGAGGCGGCGCTCAGCCGGATCACCGGCGCCAAGGCCCCGTCCGGTGTCCCGCTGGCCGGTTCGGCGCCGACGGACGCCAAGGGCCGGCCGAGCGGCTCGGACCTCGGCTTCCGGGGCATCGGGACCCGCCCGGGCCGGCCCGGCAAGGGCAAGGAGTCCCGTAAGACCATCGAGGCCCGGCAAGCCGCCGAGGCCCGCCGCGCGGCGCGGGTGCGCAAGGGCATCTGACGCCGCGCGCGGTGGCCTCGCTCAGCGGCGGCGGCGCCGCGCGGCCACGATCGCCCGGGTGACGACCGGCGGGAGCAGGTCCTTGGCCAGTGCGCGCCAGCGGGCCGGGGGCCGGCGGACTCCGGCGGGGGCGGCCACCGCCGCGGGCGGCGCCTGCTCGACCGGCCGCAACGGCTTCGGCGGGGCGAGCGGGACGACGCCTTCGTCGCCGATCCGCACGAGCGGACCGCCGGCCACGATGTCGACGCCGTGCCACAGGTCGGAGCGGCCCTCCAGCCAGCCGAGCAGCGCGGCCTGGTGGGGCGCGGGGTCGCCCCAGGTGGCGTAGAGCTTCGACGCCGATACGGCGATCACCCGCAGGCCCTCGGTGACGACGGCGCCCCACACCGCCGCGGCGACGCCGGGACAGTGGGCGGAGCGGTAGTCGTCGAAGACGACCACCGCGTCCGGGGCGGCCACCAGCCGGGAGGACGCGATGTCCTGCACGACGTGTTCGTAGAGGTGCGAGGCGTCGATGTGGATGAAGCGGCAGCTCTTGGCGCGCACCCGGTCGGCGACCACGGAGGTCGGGGCCTGGATGAGGGTGGGCAGCTTCTCGTGGAAGGCGAGGTAGTTCGTCTCGAAGCCGCGCCGGGTGAGCGTGGGGTACGAGTCCCGCACCTCGCTGAGGTTGTCGTCGTCCGGCGGGGGCGAGTCGAAGAGGTCGCAGACGGTGAACTCCTCACCGTCGCGGAGGTATCCGGCCAGGAAGATCGCGCTCTTCCCCATGAACGCGCCGAGTTCCAGGAGGTCGCCCGAGGCGGCGGCGTCACTGTTCTGCCGGGTCAGGAACCAGTCGAAGAGCACCTGATCATAGGCGGAGAACCACCCCTTGACCTCGCTGAAATCGCGAGGGGTGGGCGGAGTGGGCTCGGCCTCCGAGGTGCTGACGGGAGCCTGTGAAAGGTGCGACACGGAGAGTCATCCTCCAGCGGAATGGCATGGTCCAACGCTGATACCCGGCCAGGTGAGCCGACCTTAAGCCCCCGAACGCGCGTGTGACGAGGCTTCGGTGAGAGAGCGTCCGCAATCCGTGCCTCGGGCGCGCCGATACGCCCTCGACATCCCAGTATGTCCGGGTTCGTTCGACCGCTGCCCGGACGGTCCCGCGACCCGGACGGTCCCGCCGGCGCTCAGACGCCGGCGCGTCCGCGCAGCCGCCGGGCGGCGACGGCGCGGACCCTCTGGGTACGGGCGGACGCGGCGAGCACACCGAGCGCCTCGTACGAGGACACCGTCTGGGCCGCCGTGCGCTGGCACCAGTCGGAGGCGGCGGTGAGGTCCGCCGCCGACCAGGGCTCGTCCGCGCCGATGGCTTTGAGCAGGGTCCATTCGCGCAGCCGCCGGGACGCGAACGGCCGGCCGTGGAGCGCCGTCTCCATGGCCCGGGCCCAGGCGGGGAACCCCGCGTCCGCGAGCAGGCGTACGGCCCGCCGGTCCAGGTGTGTGACGACGGCGCTCTCGGCCATCACCGGGTCCGGGTCCCGCAGGACCACGGCGACCGCCGCGGCCTCGGCCGCTTCGCCGGACGCGGCCGCGAGCGCCACGAGGTGGCGGGCGTAGCGCCACCGCTCCGGCGGCTCCTGCGCCCCGCTCCCCGCGCGGCGTATCTCGTGCTCACTGCTCCCCATGCCCCCATTCCACACGACGCGCGCGACCGGGCGCCGCCCAGGGGTGCGGGGCCGGGTTCCCGGCCCGCGCTCGCCCGCGCCGGGGCCGGGGTGCGCCGGGGCCGGCGCGTGCGGTCAGCGTTCGTAGGTCTCGTGTCCGCCGCTGCCCTGTTCGCCCTCGTGGCCGGGTTCGGGCAGCGGGGCGCCGGTTTCCAGCAGGGTCTTGAGGCTGGAGGCGAGGAGCGGCCAGGCCCGCGAGCACATCCCGATGAGGGTGCCGCCGGGCTCGAACCCGTCGTGGATGACGGTCAGTCGGGCGAGCGTGTCACCGACCGGCTCGATCTCGTACGTGACCTTCGTGCGCCGCTCGCGGGCCAGCTGGGCGCGCAGCTCCTCGCCGATGCCCACCGAGGCGGCCCACTGGGGTGTGAAGGTGTGCCAGGTGTAGGAGAGCCTGCGGTTCGGGACGCATTCGAGCACCACCTGGGCCGGGTCGCCGGTGCGGGCTCCGCGTTCGATCCAGTCCATGCGCGAGCCCACCGCCCAGTCGGTCTCGAAGCTCACGCCCCAGTAGCGGCGCGTGAGGGCGGGCTCCGTCAGCGCCTGCCAGACGCGGTCGGGGTCGGCCTGGATGTAGAGGGTGTAGGTGATCGCGCTGTCGCTCATGGGCTCCATGCTGCGGGACCGCGCCCCGCGTGACCAGGATTTGCGGACGCGGCGCCGGCCCGGCCCGCTCGGCGGCCTTGCGCCTCGTTCGCCCCGTCACCAGCGCGCGCCCTCGCGGGGCAGTTCGGTCGGCGGGACCCGGGGTGGGGCGGGGAGCGAGAGCTGCGCGCGGGCGGCGTGGACGGCCGCCAGTTCGGCGTGGCCGGCGGCGCCCCAGTCGCTGAGCTCGCGGACCTGTTCGGGGGTGGCGAGCAGCCGCGCGTACGCGGGGTCGCGGTGCGCGGACACCGCCGTGAGACGGGCGACGGTACGGGCGTGCGCGCCCTGGTCGGCGTACCGGTAGCCGAGCGGGACGGCCCCGGCGGTGGGTTCGGCGTGCGGGGCCGGCAGGTGCGCGGCGCCCGTCGCGCGGGCGATCAGCAGCAGCACCCGACCGTCCGGGGCGAACAGCCATCCGGAGCGGTGCCGTACCGGCAACCCGGCGGGCACCGGGCCGGGATGCCAGGCGCCGCGTGCGGGGGTGCGGCGGGTGCGCAGCACGCCGAGCCGGTCGAGGGCGGTGGGGGCGATCGGCCTGCCGTCCTCCAGCAACACGGGACCGGCGCCGGCGATCCTGGCGCGCAGGGCGCAGAGGGTCCGGCGGGCGTCGCCCGCGTCCATCAGGGCCGGCAGGTCGGCGGGCTCGGCGAAGTCGATGCCGGTGATCTCCTGGGCCGGGAGACGGACGGTCGCGATCCGGTCGGGGGTCCAGGTACCGCCGTCGTAGACGTACAGGATCTCTCCGGGGAAGCGCATCTCGGGCGGGAACCCGGGGGTGTGGGCGGGGATCCAGTCGACGGCGAGCCCGCGCGGGTAGTGGCCGTCGACGCCGAGTTCCTCACGCATCTCGCGGGCGGCCGCGGCGGACGGCGACTCCCCCGCGTCCACGGCGCCGCCGGGCAGCAGCCGGTCGGGCCGGTAGTCGACCGTCTGGACGAGCACCCGGCCCTCGGGGTCGGTGACGAGGACCACCGCCCCGGTCCAGAGCGCGGCGCGCGAGGCGCCGTATTCGGCCGGGGTCATCCAGGTGCCGGCCCGAACGGTCCGCTGCCCGCCGGCCTGGCCGTCGGCCTGCCTGCCCGACCGGCCGTTCGACTGGCCGTCGGCCTGCCCGGTGGCCTGGCCGGTGTCTTCGGTCAGCTCGGGCATGGGGACTCCGTTTCGCCGTGGGGGGACCCGCCGGCTGTGCAACAGCGCCCGCCGCCGTCCGGTTACGGCGCAGCGCGCGGATACGGAATCGTCTGCACCACTTTGCCGCGCAGACAGCTCCTTATGGCCGGATTATGTCGATCTTGCTAGCTTCCCTGATGCGGACAGGCGGCCTGAAAACCGCCCGTCCGACCACGTGACCGGCCCGTGGGGGCGCAGCCGGGTGCAAGGAGCGCCGACGGCGGGACGACCGTCGGCGGACGGCGCGGCCCGCTACCGCCCAGGCGGAGCGGACCGGGCGGCTCGGGCGGCTTCGTCTTCCCGCCCCTCTGGTCGAAGGAGGCCCACGCGGATCTCGCGGCCACGAGTCGCAGACCGGTCCCCATGGCGGAACTCCTCGGCGTGAGCCGGGACTTCTGCGCCCGGATGGGGCTGCCCGACCCGGGGTTCTGCGGATCCGTCGAGCGGCCTCCGGCCTCCGCACGGGCCGCCTCCGGCGTAATGTGACGGCACTCTGGTGCGCGTACGTGAGGGGGCGGACCGGTCTTGGCTGAGCTCTACCCGGCGATCGAGCCGTACGACACGGGGATGCTCGATGTCGGTGACGGCAACCTCGTGTACTGGGAGGTCTGCGGCAACCCGGCGGGGAAGCCGGCGCTCGTCGTGCACGGCGGCCCGGGATCGGGCTGCGGCCCCGGCGCGCGCCGGTACTTCGACCCGGAGCGGTACCGCGTGGTGCTGTTCGACCAACGCAACTGCGGCCGCAGCACACCGCACGCGAGCGACCCCGGCACGGACCTGCGGTACAACACCACGGCGCACCTGATCGCCGACATGGAGCGGCTCCGGAACCACCTGGGCATCGACCGGTGGCTCCTGCACGGCTGGTCGTGGGGCTCCACGCTGCTTCTGGCCTACACCGGACGACACCCGCGGCGGGTGACGGAGATCGTCGTCTCCGGCGTCACCACCACCCGGCGTTCGGAGATCGACTGGCTCTACCGAGGCGTCGGCCGGTTCTTCCCCGAGCAGTGGGAGCGCTTCCTCGCCGGCGTCCCGGGCACACCGCGCGCCGGCGATGTCGTCGGGGCGTACGCACGCCTCATGGAGCACCCCGACGCCGCGGTCCGCGCCGGAGCCGCGGTCCGGTGGTGCGCCTGGGAGGACGCGGTCCTGTCCGGCGAGACGAAGGGCACGTCCCGCCCGTACGGGGATCGTCTGCCGGCCGCCCGCCTGGCGTTGGTGCGCATCTGCTCCCACTACTTCTCCCACGGGGCATGGCTGGAGGAAGGGGCCCTGCTGCGCGAAGCCGACCGTCTGGCCGGCATCCCCGGCGTCCTCGTCCACGGCCGACTCGACATGGCCGGACCGCTCGATACCGCGTGGGAGCTCTCCCGCGCCTGGCCCGACGCGGAGCTGAACGTCGTGGAGGACGCGGGCCACCTGGGGAGTACGACGACCCGCGACCACGTACTCGGGGCTCTCGACCGCTTCGCCGCCGACTCCGCCTGATCGCGGCCCCGCCGCCGGCTCTCACGGCGGGTTCGTCGGCACCCGCTTGTCCTCGGACCGGACGACCTGGAGTCCGGGGCCGTCCCGATGGCGCTCGGCGCGTCCGAACAGCCCGACGGCGCGCGCCGACTTCGCCCGCGGGCGTACGTCCCCGGGCCGATGTCGTGCGCACGGCGGCCGGCTAGTCTCACCGCATGAACCCCACCACACACACTCCCCTGCCGACCGCTACCCGAAAGGCGCTTGGCCGATGACGAGAACGAAGGTGATGACCTGGACCGGAGGCGTCCTGTACCTCCTGACGGTGGGTCTGCTGATCGGCGGTGCGCCACGCGCGTCGGGCGCGGTCCACGGCGTGGGGGCGCTGCTGGCCGCGCCGCTGCTGATCGGCGTCCTGCGCCGGACTCCGGCGACGGCTCTGGCCCTGACGCTCCTGGGATCCGCCGTCGTGGTGGCGGGTGTTCCGAGTGACGGCCGGGTGGACCTGTCGGCGTCGTACCAGGGGCAGTTCCTGTCGTTCCTCGCGGTGGACCTGGTCCTGGGCTTCGTCGTCGCCACCCGCACGCGGCGGCTTTCGACCGTGGCCGTGGCGGTGTCCTTCGTAGTGCAGGGTTTGCTGATCGGCGGCTTCGCGCACGGGGACAACCTGATCGTCAACGGTGTGATCGCCCTCTTGTCGATGGCCGCGTCCTGCATGGTCGGTCTGCTGAGCCGCGAGCGCCGGGAGCACGCGGTGGCGTTGCGCTCGCAGGAGGTGGCCGAGGCGGTGACGGCCGAAAGGTTGCGGATCGCCCGGGAGTTGCACGACATGGTGGCGCACAGCATCGGCATCATCGCCATCCAGGCGGGGGTGGGGAGCCGGGTGATCCGGACCCGGCCCGCGGCGGCCGGCGAAGCGCTGCGCGTCATCGAGACGACCAGCAGGGAGACCCTCTCGGGCCTGCGACGCACGCTGGTGGCGCTGCGTCGGGCCGACCAGGACGGGGCGGGGCCGGGACCGGCTCCGGCGGCGCCCGCGCCGGGCCTGGCGGACCTCGACCGGCTGGCGGCGGCCACTTCGGACGCGGGGATACGCGTCGACGTCCGCCGCACCGGGGAGCGGCGTCCGCTGCCGGCCGACATCGACCTGTCCGCCTTCCGTATCGTCCAGGAGGCGCTGACCAACGTGGTCCGCCACGCGGGCACGGGGAGTTGCCGGGTGGCCATCGACTACGGGGAAGAGGAGCTGTGCGTGGAGGTCGTCGACGACGGACGCGGCGCCACCGGGAGCAGCCCGGGTCACGGCTTCGGCCTGGTCGGCATGCGGGAGCGGGTCGGTCTGCTGCACGGCCGGCTCAGTGCCGGGCCGCGTCCCGAGGGCGGCTTCCGGGTTGCGGCACGGTTGCCGCTGCCCGAGCCCGTCGCGGCGCCGGTGGAGGTCCGATGACCGTTCGGGTGGTGCTCGCCGACGACCAGCCCTTGGTCCGGTCCGGGCTGCGCGTGATCATGGAGGATCACCCCGACCTGGAGGTCGTCGGCGAGGCCGCCACCGGTATCGAGGCGGTCCGAGTGGTCAGGGACGTCACCCCCGACGTCGTGGTGATGGACATCCGGATGCCCGGCATGGACGGGATCGAGGCCACTCGCCTGATCACGGCGGGTGGGGCGGCGACCCGGGTCCTGGTCCTGACGACCTTCGACGAGGACGATCACGTCTACGGCGCGCTACGGGCCGGAGCGAGCGGCTTCGTGGTCAAGGACATGGCGCTCGACGACATCCTCGCCGCGGTCCGCGTGGTCGCCGCCGGCGACGCGTTGATCGCACCGGGTGTGACCCGTCGGCTGATCGCGGAGTTCGCCGGGCGCCCCGCCGCCGCGCCGGAGCGCTCACCGCGACCGGTCGAGGGCATCACCGAGCGGGAACGGGAAGTCCTGACCCTGATCGGGCGGGGCCGGTCGAACACCGAGATCGCGGAGGACCTGTTCATCACGGTCGCCACCGCCAAGTCCCACGTGTCACGCCTGCTCACCAAGCTGGCCGCCCGGGACCGCGTCCAACTGGTCATCACAGCCTATGAGATGGGCCTGGTGACGGCGCCCCGCTGAGGCGGCGGTGGTCAGGCGGAGGCGTCGGATGCGTCGGATGCGTACAACGCCGTCAGTTCGGCGCCGATCCCGGCCAGTGTCCGGCGCAGCTCGGGCGGTTCCAGGACCTCGATCCCCGCCCCGAATCCCGAGAGCTGGGCGGCCAGGGCGCGCAGGGCCGGCCCGTCGATGTGGCACTCCGTCCAGCCGTCGGCCGTCGGCTCGCCGACCCTGACCCGGCCACGGAGCAGCCGTTCCAGGCGGGCCAGCGCCTGGGGGGCGACGCGGGCGCGGGCCGTGACCGCGAACATGCCGCTCTCGATCACCTCCGCGCGTTCACGCCACACCGAGGCGAGGTCGAAGTCCGGTGGCCGGACCACCGGTTCACCGGTGGGCTCCACCGACGTGACCCGGCCGAGCCGGAAGGTCCGCAGTCCCGCCTCGGTGCCCGCGACGAGGTAGTCCGACCCCGCCTTGGCGACGAGCCCGAGGGGGTCGACCACCCGCACGCCCGGCGGCTTGCCCACCCCCG
Source organism: Streptomyces sp. NPDC058279 (assembly GCF_042881255.1). Lineage (NCBI taxonomy): Bacteria > Bacillati > Actinomycetota > Actinomycetes > Kitasatosporales > Streptomycetaceae > Streptomyces > Streptomyces sp. NPDC058279. Next base: position 650,220 of record NZ_JBHVYA010000001.1, read on the forward strand.
CGTAGCCGAGCCGGACCCGCTCCCCCTCCACCACGGCGCTTTGCAGCAGCGCGCGGTGGGCCGCCTGCGCGGTGGCGGGGTTGCGGGACCAGTCCGTGTCGTCGGTGATGCCGGCGCGGGCGGCGGCCTCGGCGTCGGAGCGCAGTTCCGGCGGGAGGGCGCGTACCAACTTGCGCAAGGTGGTGCGTAGTTCAGGCGTGGCCGCGAGCGGCCCGGTGAGCAGGAACAGCGCTCGGATCTCGGCGGCGGTCAGGCCGGTGAGGTTGGTGCGCGCCCCGCCGACCAGGGACCAGCCGCCGCCCCGGCCGCGTTGCGAGTAGACGGGGATGCCCGAGGTGGCCAGGGCCTCCAGGTCGCGGCGGGCGGTGCGCTGGGACACCTCCAGTTCGGCCGCGACTTCGGGCACGGTGACCCGGCCGCGCTCCTGTAGGAACAGCAAGGTCGCCACCAGCCGGTCAGCCCTCATGCCCACTCCCTCCACACGGCTCACTGCCTCCGGTGGGGCACCGGAGCAGAACGGCCCGGAAAACTGGCCGGAAGATGGCCACTTTAGCCGCGAGGATGAACACATGAACGAGAACATCGCGCAGCTCGCGGCCCCGCAGACCCCTTCCGCTCCCGCCTTCGACCCCCGCCGGGACCTCTCGACGGCCATCGCCCTCGCCGGACGCACCCTCGCCGCGGTCCGTCCCGACCAGTACGACCTCCCCACTCCCTGCGAGGAGTTCGATGTCCGCCGGTTGTCGAGCCACCTCGTCGCCGTCGTGCGTCGGATCGCCGTGATCGGGCGGGGTGAGGACCCGTTCGGCGTGCCGTCCTTCGCCGACGAGCTGCCGGACGGCGCCTGGGCGGCGGCCTGGGCACCGGCCGCCGTCGAGGCGGAGGCCGTGTGGGCGGACGAGGGCATCCTCGACCGGGAGCTGCGGTTGCCGATCGGGCCCAAGCCGGGAGCGGTCGGCGCGCTGATCTACACCAACGAACTCACCGTGCACGCCTGGGACTTGGCGCAAGCGACCGGGCAGCGCCCGGAATGGGACACGGCTCTGGTGGAGCGGGTGCTGGAGGTCGTACGCCGGTCCCTGCCCGCCGGCACGCGCGGTGGTCGAATTCCCTTCGGGGAGGTCGTCACGGTGGCCGACGACGCCCCCGCCATCGACCGGCTGGTGGCGTGGGCGGGCCGCCGACCGTAGGCCCTGTCCTGCCTCGACGGCAGGACCCGGCCCCGTCGCGGATATCGGTTGGATCGACGCGTGCCGCCTACCTAGAGTGACGGTGGAGGCCGTCGTCGAGCAGGAGCGAATCATGCGCACGCATTACCCCCGTACGGCCCACCTGCCCTGGTCCCCCGGGGCGACCCCGGACGACGTGCGGGTCTCCGGTCCGGTCGCGTTGGCCGGGCGGGAGGTCGTCGTCACCGAGAAGCTCGACGGGGAGAACACCACCCTCTACCGGGACGGGCTGCACGCGCGCTCCCTCGATTCGGGACACCATCCCTCCCGGGCCTGGGTGAAGGGTCTCCAGGGCCGCATCGGCCCTGGGATACCGGCGGGCCGCCGGGTGTGCGGGGAGAACCTGTACGCCCGGCACTCCCTCCCGTACGAGGACCTGGACAGCTGGTTCTACGGGTTCTCGGTGTGGGACGGGGACCAGTGTCTGGACTGGGACCGGACCGTGCGCTTCCTGCGGGACCTGGGCGTCCCCACCCCGCGCGTGCTGTGGCGGGGCGTCTACGACGAGCGCGCGCTGCGCCGGTTGCGGATCGACACCACGCGCCGGGAGGGGTACGTCGTACGGACCGTCGACGGTTTCGCGCGGGCCGACTTCGGGCGGTGCGTGGCCAAGTGGGTGCGCGGCGGGCACGTACGGACCGACACGCACTGGATGTACGCGCCCGTGGTGCCGAACGGGCTGGGGCCGGCCGCCCCCCTGTGGGCGGTCCGGTCGGGGTCCGAACCGGACCCGGCGGCCCTGCTGGGCGCGCTCGGCATGGACCGGGGGCCGGCGCCCGACGCCGCCGAAAACACCGCGCCGACCGCCGTGGCGGCCCCGGCCGAGGCGATCGCCGAGGCGGTCGCCGACGTGGCCGCCCGGTTGGACGGGCTGGGGCGGACCGGCGAGAGCCGGCTGACCGGGGTGCTCGCCGCCGCGCTGCACGACGTACCGCGGGCCCGGCTGGGCGCGCGGCTGGCGGCGGGGCCGCTCGGGATGCCCTCGGCCCGGCGGGTCGCGGACCTGGTCGGGCTGTACCCGGCGCTGCGCCGGCCGTTCCCCGACGCCGAGCGACGGGCCGGGCTGGTGCGCCTGGCGGAGGCCGCCGACCTGGGCGTCCTGCATGCGCTGGCCGGGGCCTTGGGGGACGCCGATGACACGGCGGGGCAGGACCTCGTGGAGTGGTCGGCCTTGTACGCGGAGGAGGCCGGGCTGCTGGGGCCGGACCCGCTGGGGCCGTTGCGCGGGGGGCTGCGGGAGGCGCTGGCCGGGCTCGGGCAGCGCGCCGCCGACCGCTGTTGGGCGCAGGCCCGGGAGGCGTTCGGGCAGGGCAGGGTGCGCACCGCCGAGGAGGCGGTCGCCGCGACCTGGTGCCGGCGCGACGGCGCCTTCCCGCACCTTCTGCAGTTGTGCGGGCCCTCGGGCAGTGGGAAGAGCACCTTCGCCGGGAACCTGACCGGGGTGGAGGCGTACGTCAGCCTCGACGATCTGCGCACCGCCCGGGGTTCCCGCTCCGATCAGCGGGCCAACTCCGACGTGCTGCGCGAGGGCCTGGACCGGCTCGACACCGCTCTGGCGGCCGCCACGCGCTCCGGCGGGACAGTGGTGTGGGACGCCACCTCCCTCACCGGGCAGCAGCGGGGCCTGGCCGGCGCGGTCGCGCGCCGCCGCGACGCGCTGGTCACGCACGCCGTGGTGTGGGTCGAGGAGGCGGAACTGGTGCGGCGCAACCGGTCGCGGGCGCATCCCGTACCGGAGGGCGTACTGGCCGCGCAGGTGCGCCGGTTCGCGCCGCCGTACCCGGGCGAGGCGCACCTGACCTGGTACGTCGGCGCCGACGGGACGGTCGCGGACACCGCCGGGTCCATCGGCCCGGTCGGTACGGACCTACCCGCGGCGGGCACGGAGAAGGCGGATACGGAGCGGGTGGCCGCCGAGAACCACGCGGCGCGCGCCGCCACACCGGGTGAGGTCGGCTGATGCGTACCAGCGAGGAGCTCTACCACCAGGTCCGCTGGGACCCCCGCTTCGACCCGGCGCGGTTCACGCTCGGGCTGCTCCAGCGCGGAGCCGCCCCCAAGCGGGTTCCGCTGCCGTCCTTCGTGCCGGGTGGTGACATCCCCTGGCACCGGGTGCTGTTCGTCGAGGCCGACGGCGAGTTGGTGTGGGACCGGGCCACGGGTGTGGACCGGATCGACCAGACGCGGGCCGGGCGGGTGCGTGAACCCCGGCTGCTGCGGGCGCCGTTCTTCACCGCCCGTACCCCGCACGCCTGGGACCCGGCCGACGGCGGCGGTTGGCGGCCGGTGGACCCGCCCGGCCCCGGGGAGTCGACCGGGCCGGCGCGGGTGCGGCTGCTCACCTGGAACACGCTGTGGGACCGCTACGACGCCCCGCGCATCGCGACCGCCCGGCGCAGGCCGCTGCTGCTGGCCGAGCTGGCCGCGGCCGACGCGGACGTGATCGCGCTCCAGGAGGTCGAACCCGCCCTGCTCGTCCTGCTGCTGGCACAGCCGTGGGTGCGGGCCGGCTACACCCTGGGTACCGACCCGGGGTGCGCCGATGTGGCCGAGAGCGGGTTGTTGCTGCTGAGCCGTCTGCCGGTGCGCGAGGCGGCCCTGCATGTGCTGGGTCCGCACAAGGCGGTCACCGCGGTGAGCGTCGACACGGCGGGCGGCCCGCTGGTGGTGGCCGCGACCCACCTGACCAGCGACCACACCGAGCACGGCGCGGACCGACGCGCGGCCGAACTCGCCCGGCTGGCGGAGGGGCTGGGCGGCGTGGCGGCGGCGCTGGCCCTGCTCGGCGACTTCAACGACGGCCGGTCCGGGGCCGAGGGACCGGCGGCGGCGCTGGGTTTGCGGGACGCGTGGAACGACGTACACGGGCCGGCGGACGACACCCCGACCTTCGACCCGGTGGCCAATCCGCTGGCCGCGGTGGGTTCCCTGTCGGGGCGTGCGGCCCGGCTGGACCGCGTTCTGCTGCGGTCGGCGGGCGCGCGGGTGCGCGAGGCCGCGCTGCGGGGTGTTTCCCCCACCGCCGAGGGGCTGTTCGTCTCCGACCACTACGGGGTCGAGGCCACGGTCGAGTTCGGGGCGGACGGCGCCGGCGGCTCCCTCGACGTCCCGGCGACCGCGCGGACGGCGGTGGCCTGGCTGCCGCCGCCCGACCCCGTGGTGGACGCGCTGCGGCGGGAGCACGACCCGGGGGCCGACCGGTGGCCGGCGCACGTGAACCTGTTGTTCGGCTTCGTACCGGAGTCCTCCTTCGAGCAGGCGCTGCCGGTGCTGGCCGAAGTCGCGGCGAAGACCGTACCGTTCACGGCCCGGACGGCCGGGGTGCACACTTTCGGGCACCGCGAGGACGCCACCTTGTGGCTGGATCCGGCGGCCGACGGTGACGCGGCCTGGCAGGAGTTGCGGCGGGCGCTCGTGGAACGCTTCCCCGGGTGTCGGGGGCGGGGCGCGGCCGAGCCGGCGTTCACCCCGCACCTGACGCTGGGGCGCAGCCGCGATCCGCAGCAGGCGGTCCGGGCGTTCGGGGCCCGGCTTGCGGGCAGGGACTCGGCGGCGCGGGTGGGATCGTTGGCGGTGCTGTCGCGGCGCGGGGACGAGCCGATGCGGGTGCGGGCGACGGTCGAGTTGGGGACGGGGGCGGTGCGATGGCTTCCCGAGGAGGCTCCGTCGCCACAGGACGCGGAGACCCCCGGGCGGGACGGCGCCGGAGCAGTCGCCGCCCGGGTCGCGGCGGCGCTCGCCGACGGGGTGGTGCACCTGGCCGGTTCCCGGCGCATGGGCTGTGAGCTGCCGGGGGCGGACCTGGACCTGGTGGCGGCGCTGCCGGGCGCGGTGAGCCCCGAGCGGCTGCGGGAGCGGATCGCGGCGGCGCTGCCGGAGGCCCGGCGGCTCCGGCTGGTCACGGGGGCGCGGGTGCCGGGGCTGCGGTTCCGGATCGGCGGCCTGGACGTGGACTTGGTGGCCGTCGGCACGGGCGGGACGGCCCCGGCCCGGGCGGTGGCCCGGCGGGCTGCGCTGGGCGAGGCCGCGGCGGTGGCGCTCAGCGCGGTGAGTGACGCCGACGCGGTACGGGACGTCGTGGGGGCGCGATCCGAGGCGTCCACGGCGTTCGCGGCGTTCGCGGGGCTGGCGCGCGAGGTGAAGGCCTGGGCCCGGTCCCGTGGCCTGGACTCGGCGCCGTTCGGCGGCCTGCCGGGGCTCGCCTGGGCGGTCCTGGCGGCGCGCACGGTGGCGCATGCCACGGACCTGGCCCCCGCCGCCCTGCTGCGGGAGTTCTTCGCCACCTGGGCGGCATGGGACTGGCGCGTCCCGGTCGCCCTGAGCACGCCGAACGACCCGGAAGCCGCCGTCGAGGGCACCGACGTGGCGGTCACGGTGCTCACGCCCTCCTACCCCGTACGCGGCTGCACGGCCCACGTGGGCCCCGGGATGCGGGACCTGCTGGCGCGCGAGCTGTACGCCACGTGGGAGGAGTTGGAGGCCGACGCCGGTCGCGTCTCCCCCGCCGCCCCCGCCCCGCCGCACCGGCGGCACGCGGCGTGGGCGGTGGTCACCGTACGGGGCGCGGGGTCCGGGGAGTTCGAGGAGAACCTGGGTCGGATGCGGGGCCGGATGGGCGCCCTGCTCGGGGGTCTCGTGGACGCCGGAACGCCCGACGCGCACGCCTGGCCCCGCCCGTTCGAGCGCGGCGACACCCTGGCCCGGTACGCGGTCGGCCTCGGCACCGCCCCGCCCGACGCGACCCGGCTCGCCGCCCTGGCCGCGCCCTGGGCCCGGGGGCTGCGGGGCATCGAGGTCACCTGGGCCGACTGCGGGGCGGTCCCCTCGCTCGGCTGACCCGTGCGGGTCGCGGCGGCTCAGAGCTCGATGACGATCTTCCCGGCCGTGTGCCCGGCCTGGCTCAGCTCGAAGGCGGCCGCCAGTTCGGCCAGCGGGAAGGTCTCGGCGACGGGCACCGTCAGCAGTCCGCTGTCGGCGAGCCGACCGAGTTCGACGAGGTCACTCGCGACCGGCCGCACCCAGATCCACTGGCCGCCCGCGCCGAGCACCGTGTGATCGGCGATGGAGGCGTGCCGCCCGCCGTCCGCCAGGACGGCCCGGGTCACGTCCAGCACCCCGCCGACGAAGTCCGCGACGACGCCGACCCCGTCGGGGGCCAGCTCGCGGACCCGGTCGGCGAGGCCGTCGCCGTACGTGACGGGTTCGCAGCCCAGCTCGCGCAACCGGTCGTGGTTGCGGGGCGAGGCGGTGCCGATGACGCGGGCACCGAGCGCGCGGGCGATCTGCACGCCGAGGGAGCCGACCCCGCCCGAAGCGCCGTGCACGAGGACGGTGTCCTCCTTGCCGGTGCCGAGGCGGGTGAGGAGCTGGTACGCGGTGAGACCGGCCAGCGGCAGCCCGGCCGCCTGCTTCCAGTCCAGGGAGGCGGGCTTCGCCGCCAATGCCCGTACGGGGACGCTGACGAACTCGGCGAAGGTGCCGCCGTGGACGTAGTCCTTGCGGGCGTAGGCGATGACCTCGTCCCCGACCGCGAACTCGGGGACGTCGATGCCGACCCGCTCGACGGTCCCGGCGACGTCCCAGCCCGGGACCACCGGGTACACGACCTCCATCAGCGCGTCGAGGCCGCCCGACATGATCTTCCAGTCGACGGGGTTGACCCCGGCGTACTTGACGCGGACGAGCACCTCGCCGGGCGCGACCTTGGGGATCGGCATCCTGGTTTCGGCGAGTACCTCCGTACCGCCGTACGTCTCGTACGCCATGGCCCGCATCGTTTCCTCGGACATGTACCCGACCTCTCCGTGAGCTGGTGCGATCATCTGCGTGTCGCCATCCCATCACGGACGCCGGGAGCGGCCCCGGCAAGCCGCGCCGCCGGGGGCCGGCTCAGCCGAAGGCGGCCCGCGTGGCCGGGCCGTAGACCCCGGGCGGGTCGCCCTTGATGTCACGGTCGCTCTGGAGCTGTGCGACACCGCGCCGGGTGCGCCCGTCGTAGACGCCGGTGACGGCGACGTACGTGAACCCCTGCCCGTACAAGCGCTGTTGGAGCTCGCGCACCTCGGGCCCCTTGTCGCCCTGGCGCAGGGTGCGGGCGTCGTCGGCCGGCGGCGGCGCGGCGGCGGACGGGCCGCCGGGGGGCGGGCCCGAGGGCCGGGCGCTCGGGCTCGCCGCGGACCCGGCCCCGGAGGGCGTGGCCGAACCCGGCGTCGGAGCGGCGGAGGTCTTCGGCCGGGTGGGCACCGCGGAGGAGGGGCCCGGTTCGGCGTCGGGGCCGCGGGCCGGGAGCACCGGCACGGTCAGACCCGGCGGCGCCGCGGCCCGCGGGTGTTCCGGATCGGGGCCGCTCAGCAGGAAGACCAGCCCGCCGGCGCCCACGAGGGCGAGCAGGGCGAGGGCGATGGGCACGACCGGTCCGCCCCGACCGCCGGCTCGGCGCCGGCCGTGCGCGCCGGACCCCCGCCCGGTGGCCCCCCGCCCGGTAGACAGATCCGCGGCGGACAGATCCGCGGTGGACAGCGCCGCGGTGGGGGAAGAAAGCGGTCCGGGGGCGACGGACGGTTCCGGGCCCCGGCTCGCGGGCGTTGCGCCCTCGGGCCAGGTCGGGGCGTGCGTCGCCGGGGACGGCTGGTCCGGCGCGGCGACGTAGGGGCGGACCAACGGGCCGTCGTCAGGCATGGGCCCGCTCCCGGCGGGTGGCACGGGGAACCGCCGTGCGGGCGGACAGGAGCATGGATGCATCTTTCGAAGTGCGGGGCGCGCCGTGGTTCTGGATCGGGCGCACTCTTGCCGCCCGGGACGGCCCCGGTCAAGCCCGTTGTCCGTTCCGCCCGTTCCCTCCGGTCGGAAGATCCGACCCGAATCGCTTTCACCCGGACGCGTGAGGGGCGCTGCTGGGCCGTCCGGGGGTACGGCATGGTGGGGGAATGCAGTTCCGCCGGGCCGCCCTGCCCCTTTCCCTTCTCGCCCTCTTGGCGGGCACCGGTTGTGTGTCGGTCGGACCGGGGGAGCCCGCCGGGGACCCCGTGCGGGCTTCCCGGACACCCGTCGGCGCGCCGGACGCGCCTCCCGCCGCGCCCTCGTCCCGACCCGTGCCACTGCCGCTGCCGCTGAGCCGGCTTCCCGACGCCGGTCCCGAGCCGGTGCCCGATGCCGCCGCCGGGCCGGGCGCGGACCCGGAGCCGAGGGGGACGCCCGGCGTGCGGCGCCCCCGCCGGGGCGGTGAGCGGGCCGCGAAGCCCGCCGGTCCCCGCCGGGTCCGGCCGCCCGCGCTGCCGCGCGGGGCGGTGCCGCGCGGGCAGCGTGGGGAAGAGCCGTGCGCGGCGGCGGAGGGCGTGGTACCGCCGTCCGTCGTGGACCTGTGCGTGCGCCAGTACGGCCGCTGACCGGCCGGAACGCGGGCTAGGGCGCACGGTGCTTGACCCTCACACCGTGTCAGGCCCTGAAATGGAGGCGTCATGTTCACCATCGGAGACTTCGCCAAGTACGGCCGGGTGTCGGTCCGCATGCTGCGTCACTACGACGCCCTCGGACTGCTGCGCCCGGCCCGGGTCGACCCTGCCAGCGGCTACCGCTTCTACGAGGCCGGGCAGCTCTCCCGCCTCAACCGTGTCATCGCGCTCAAGGAGCTCGGCTTCAGCCTCGAAGAGGTCGGCGCGATCTTGAACGAGCGGCCGGACGTGGCGGAGCTGCGCGGCATGCTCCGGCTGCGGCGGACGGAACTGGAGAGCGCCGTGGCCGCCGCGTCGGCGCGGCTGGCGGAGGTCGAGACGAGGCTCCGGACCATCGAGAGCGAGGGAACCATGCCCACCGACGAGATCGTCGTCAAGAGCCTGCCACCGGTCCGGCTGGCGGAGCTGACCGGTGTGGCCGCCGGCTACGCGCCGCAGGAGATCGGGCCGGTCATCGGTCCTTTGTACGAGGAACTGTGCGGCCGGATCGAGGCCGCGGGGGTCGTTCCGACGGGTCCGGGTCTGGCCTACTACGAGGACGCTCCGGACGCCGCGCCGGGATCCGTGCTGGTGCATGCCGGGCTGCCCGTCGCGACGGCGGTCCGGCCCGAGGACCTCGGGGGTGCGGTGAGGATCGTGGAGCTGCCCGGGGTGGAGCGGGCGGCGACCGTGGTGCACCGAGGGTCGATGGACGGCGTGCTGCCGACGGCCCAGGCGCTGGCCCGGTGGATCGACGCCCACGGCCACCGCTCGACCGGGTTCGCCCGCGAGCTGAACCTGTTCTGCCCGCAGGACCGCGACCAGTGGGTCACCGAACTCCAGGAGCCGCTGGTCCCCTGATGGGGCCGGGCCGGCCGGGGCTCGCGACGGGCTACGCGCGGCAGGCGGCGGGCTACGGGCGGCGCCCGCAGGCGGCGGCGCAGCGCCGGGCCGAACGCGCCGTGCCCTCGCGGGCGGTCCGCAGCCGGCGCATGGCGGTGTGTCCGCGCCGCCGCCACTCGGCGCGGGGCAGCCCGGCGCGCTGTCCGCCCCCGGTGATCAGGGCGTTGACCGGGGTGTGCGGGTCGGCGGCCATCCCCTTGGCGATCAGGACCCCGACCACCAGCGGCACCAGCGCCACGGCCAACGCCGAACCGGCGATGGTCACCTGCCGCAGGCGCGGGCGGTGCGGGGGCTGCGGCAGGTGCGTGCCGGGCGCGGCTTCGTACGTCATGCCGCCATTCGACCAGCGCGGGCCGGGCGGGGAATCGGTGCGGATACTCAGGCCGTTGGACGTGAGGTACTCAGACGGGGCGGTGGTGTGCGTGAGGGAAGTGCCGGGCGGGCAGGGCTTCGAGGCGGCGACCGGCGACGGCCCGGCGCCGCCGGCGGGCCCCGGGCGGGCGGCCGAGGTCCGGACGGCGTACGAAGGGCTGTTGCAGATCCGCCGTCTGGTGAACGGTCCGCCCGGCCCGGCGGTTCCCGCCCCGTGGGAGCTGCGCCGGATGCCGCGCGCGGTGGCCCTCGTGCTGGAGGCGGCGGGCTTCGCTCCCTCCGCGGTGGACCCGGACGGGCGGCGCACGCACACCGGTTACCGGGTGGCTGCCGCGCCGGAGCCCGGGCGGGTGCACGTGTCCTGGCTCGGGCCGCCGGGCGGCGGCGCGGCGGAGGAGGAGCAGGAGCGGCTGTCGGAGTGCGGGCGGGTGCTGGAGCGGCACGGCTGGGAATGCCTGCTGTATCGCGGCCCCCGCCGCCGGCGCTTCCTGGAGGTCGAACCGCCCCGCTGAGCCGCGGCCGCCCGGGCCTGCGGCCTTGCCCCCACCCCGCGCCGCCGGGACGGCGAGGTCCGATGAGAACGCCGGGACGGGGTCGGGGGTCGGGGAGAGCGGCCCGAGCGCCGTCGAGTGCGCCGGTAAGGCGGTACGGGCCCCCGGGGTCGGGCCCGTACCGCCGCCGCCTCAGACGCCGATCACGGCGCGCCGAAGGTCAGCGTCAGGCGGGGGGTGCCCTCGTTGGCCGCGGCTTCCGAGGACCACAGCCACAGGGCGTCCGTTCCGGCACTGGTCAGGGCCAGACCGTAGGCGCCGCCCAGGGCGGACGCGACCGTGGCCGTGTCGAGGCCGGCGGTGTGGACGGCCGAGCCGTCCGGGACGCCGGGGAACCCGCCGAGCGCCGGCCCGCCCAGTCCCGGGCGGTTGTCGTACGTCGTTCCGCCCTCGGTCCACGCGCCGGTGACCGGGACCACCGAGACGGTGTCCGTCGTACCCGCGCCGCTCATGGTGCTGGTCTTCACGCTGAGCGTCGCCGACTTCAGCACGGTGCCCGTCGGCGCGGTCGGCAGGTTGAAGCGCAGGTAGCTCGCGTAGAACGAGCTGCCGCGGACGGCGAGGGAGCCGGAGGTCCCGTAGTTGGTGTCGGGGGCTCCCGCGTTGGCGTAGGTGTCCTCAGTCGCCGTGAGTTCGACGACCGAGTCGGCGGGTGCGGAGGCGAGGGCGTAGTGGTTCTGGACCTGCGCCGCGCTCAGCACGCCGGGGTAGACGGCCGTCTCGTCGAGCAGGCCCGCCCAGTAGTCGCTGCTCGGGCGGTCGGGCCACGCGTTCAGGTTGTCGCCGCCCGCGTGCCAGTAGCCCGCGAAGTTCTCGTGCGTGGTGACGTTGAGGGTGCCCTTCTGGGCGCCGTCCACGTACAGGGTCATGCCGCCGGGGCCCTGGGTGGCGACGACGTGGTGCCACTTGTCGTCGTTGTAGCGGTCGGTGCCGCCGGTGGTGATGGTCCGCGTGGCTCCCGTGTAGACGCCGTACACCAGCCGGCCGTCATTGGTCATGTAGATGTGCTTGTCGTACTGACTGCTGCCCCGGTCCTGGTTGTTGCCGAAGCCGACGAGTTTGCCGCCCCGGGTGGTGTTCGTCTTGAACCAGGTCTCGATGGAGTAGCTGCTGCCCACGGTCTGTCGCTTGTCCCCGTACACCTGCGTGTTGGTGCCGTTGAAGCCGATCGCCGTGCTCGCGCCGGTGAGCGCGCCGGGTGTCTGGCGCAGCGCCGGTCCGTTCAGGTGGACGCCGCTCCGGTCGCCCGCGACGGAGGAGTCGGCGACGAAGGGCGCGACCGACTCGTCGTAGCGCCAGTACTGCTGGGCACCGTCGGCCCGGACCGCGGTGGGGTAGGCGTCGACCGAGGTCGGGACGGTGACGGGCGCGGTCGTGGACAGCGCGCTGGTGTTGCCGGCCGCGTCGGTGGCCGTCACCCGGTAGGTGTAGGACTGCCCCGCGGCGACGGTGGTGTCCGTCCAGGACGCCTGCGGTCGCCTGAAGAAGAGCGAGTCGGCCGTGACCGTGCCGATCGGGGTCGCCGAGCCGTTGCGGTAGATCCGGTAGGTCAGCGCGCTGTCGTCCAGGTCGAGGCTGGTGCGCCAGCGGACCTGGACCTCGCCCGGCTTGAAGCTGACGGCGCTCGCGACGGGCACGGTGGGCGCGCCGGTGTCCCCCGTCGAGGCGAAGCGGGTCAGGCTCTGCTGCGCGGCCCCGTTGACGGTGGTGAATTCGCCGCCGACCCACAGGTACCGCACGCCGGCCTTCGAGCCCACCGTCAGCACGCGCGGGCCGATGCCCTCGCCGATGCCGTCGTTGGTGTCGGGCGCCCAGCCCAGCTTGCCGACGGAGGTGGTCGGCTCGGCCAGGAGGTGGTGGCGCTGCCCGTCGGGGTACTCGCCGACGCTGGAGCAGTCGTGTGCGTGCGAGGCGCTGTAGAGCACGTTCTGGTACGGCAGCACGGCCTGGGTGGCGCCGAGGCAGGTGTCGCGCCAACGCTGGTTGAAGTCGCCGAGGTCGAGGGCGATCCGGCCGTCGAAGACGCCGCCGCCCGTGCCCTCGTTGCCGGTGTAGAAGCCGGTCGCGTCGGTGGCGATGTCCTTGACCACCGAGTTGGTCTCGATGAAGCCGGGGTACGCCTTGGTGAGCGCGCCGCTCGTCGCGTCGACGACGGCCAGGGCGTGGGTGTTCGTACCGTTGACGGTGAAGAAGTCACCGCCGAGTAGGACCTTGGAGCCATCCGGGGTGACCTCGACGGCGCGGCCCGGTTCGTCCGCGTCGGCGGTGAAGGGCTTGAGGGCGCCGTCGCTCGCGCCGACCGCCGCGAAGCGCTTGCGGGGTTGACCGGAGACCGTCAGGAAGTCGCCGCCCGCGTAGACCGTGTCGTCGGTGACGGCGAGGGCCCGCACGGTGGCCGCGAAGGCCGGACGGAAGGAGGTCTTCACGGTGCAGCTCGCCACGTCGACGGCGACGAGGCTGGAGACGGGCGTGCCGTTGACGGCCCCGAAGTAGCCGCCCGCGTAGAGGGTCTTCTTGTCGGGCGAGAGGGTGAGCGCGCGGACGGTCGCGGTGCCCCCGCCGACGGTGAAGTCGAGCGAGCAGGAGGTCGGGGCGCCGGTCGCCGCGTCGAGCGCCACGAAGTTCACCGCCGACCGTTCGCTGCCACCGCCGCCCGCCGGGGGGCGTACGGCCGAGAAGGTGCCGCCGACGAAGACCGTGCCGGCGCTCTCGGCGAGGGCCCAGACGACGCCGTTGGGCTGCCAGGTGGGCAGCGCGTCGGCGGTGAAGGCCACGGGCGGGGTGACGGCCGCCGCCGGCGGGACGAGGCCGAGGCCGATGGCGGTGCCGGTACTGGCCAGGGACAGGGCGAGCGCGGTGGCAAGCCCTCTGGATCTACGCATGAACCCCCCAGTTCGGTGTGCGTCGCGCCGCGCGGGCGCCACGCCGGGCCGTACGGCCGCCCGGCCCGGGAAGCGGGCCGGGGGTCGTGCGTACGGGCGCACCCTAGGGCGGATCGGCCACCCGGGCACGGCACTTGACCCATCGGATGCCGAACCGGGGCCCGGGGTGTACGGCTGTACGGCCTGCGTCGGGCGGGCCCGCCTCAGCCTCGGACGGTCCTCATCAGACGGTCCACGTCAGGTGGGCGGCAGTGGGCGGCACAGGAGGGCCGCCGCCGAGGGGCGGGACCCGGCCCGGGTGGTGAAGGCGATGCCGGCCGCGTACTCGGTCGGCAGGCACTGGCCCTTGTAGCCGCCGTACGCGAAGTCCCCGCCGCCGGGGGACGGCGGGCGGTTGTCTCCCCGGTCGAACCAGACCGTGCGGCCCGTCCCGGCCGGGAGCGCGGTCCGGGCCGGCGCGCACAGGGCCGCCGAGACGCGCTCGCCCCGCAGGCTGTACCCGATCAGGAACCGTCCGGCGGGGCACTGCAGTTTCGTGTACCCGGAGGCCCAGTCGCCGCCCGGCTGCACGTACGTCTCGTCGCGGACCACGGTGTGGCCGCCGGTCGGGGCACGCAGATCGGAGCCGGCGCACAGGCCCCGGCCGCCGGTGTGGCTCAGGCCGGCCAGCAGCGCGCCGTCGGGGCAGACCGCCTTGCGGGCCCCGCTGTCCCAGTCGCCGCCGGCGCGGGTGAGCAGCGAGGCGTTGTGGTCCTGGTGGTCGGTGTCCAGCTGGTACCAGGCCGGGGTGGCGGGGACCGGTCCGGTGCGTCCGGTGGCGGAGCGGAGCGCGGACCAGGCGGGGGTCCGCCAGTCGGCCGGGTCGAGGACGCCGGTGCGGTGGCCGGCGTTGTCGTAGCGCAGGAGCGCCCAACTGTCGCCGCCGGGGGCGCCCTGGGCGGTGGTGCTCCAGCCGACCAGCGGCCAGTAGGCGAAGTCGGCGTCGGAGGCGGCGAGGTAGGAGGTGAAGTGCGTGAACCAGGCGCGCGGGGCGGTCCCTCCCTCGTCGGCGCCGATGCCGAACTCGCTGATCCAGACGGGGGCGGTGAAGTGGGTGCCGGTTTCGGCGGAGACGAAGAACGCCTGGTCGTAGAGGGTCCGTTCGAGCTGGGCGGGGGTCATGTCCTGGTAGCGGGGGTCGCTGGTCTCGCCGAGGCCGGTGGCTCCGCTGTGGTGCGGGCCGGTGTACCCGTACAAGTGGGCGGAGTAGACGAGCTTGTGGGACACGACGAGGGTGTGCGAGAGGGTACGGACGGGGGTGAGCGCCGGACGTCCGTGGGCGAAGCCGTCGACCGGGATGCCGGTCCAGTTGATGCCCTCGATGACGATGAGGAGGTTCGGGTTGGCTTCGGTGAGGATGCGGTCCGCCGCCTCCTGGGCGGCCGCGTGCCAGTCGTGGCCGTCGCCGAGACCCCAGTTGGGGTCGTCGAAGGTGTCGCGCCGGACCTCGTTGTAGAGGTCCGCGCCCACGACGCGCGGGTTGTCGCGGTAGCGGCGGGCGAGGAAGACCCAGTCGTCGGCCCACTGGGCGGTGGTCCGGCCGCTGTTCCAGCGTTCGTTGCCGTCGAGGCCGCAGCACCAACGGGTGGTGCCGGTCTGGTTGTTGAGGATGACCGCGAAGCCGGCGTCCGTGAGGGCGGAGACGACGGCGTCGTAGACCTGGAGCGGGGTACGGCCGCGCAGGGCCGGGTTGGCGGCGACGGCCGCGTCCGGTACGGGGTCGGTGGTGTGCAGCATCTCGTTCGAGAAGGGCAGTCGGATGCTGTTGAGGCCGAGGGAGCGGAAGTCCGCGAGCAGGCCGGGCAGGGGCGCCCGGTCAAGACCGAGCGGAATGCCGTGGGAGTCCTGACCGGCGTGGTGGTTGGCGGGGTCGGCGCGGTCGCCGGAGCCGTTCCAGGAGCCTTGGGCGCCGTCCCAGTTGCCGGCGCGCAGGCGGAAGCGGTTGCCGTCGGCGTCGACGACGTACCGGCCGCTGGTGGACAGCGGCGGTCGCCAGGTGTCCACGGCGACGGACTGGGCGGGAGCGACGGGTGCGGCGGTCGCGGGGGCCGCCCCGGCCGACGCCAGCACCAACACGCTCAGGACCACCCGTAACAGGTTCCTCATGTCGCTCCCCCGGCCGCGAACGCCCACCCGGCCGGGCGGTGCGCCGCCAAGTTACCGGCCGGTCGCCGCCCGGGGAAGGCACGCGCGCCCGCTTCCCGCGACGGCTTCGGCGGGATCGACCGACGGGTGAGGCCTGCCCCGGGGGTGGTTCCGCTCGACCGCGGCCTGCGGGCCGCCCGGCTCGTGCGGAGCGGCTCCGCCCGGACCCGGTGGGCCCGCGGCGGGACGGCCTCGGCCGGCCGGTGTGGGTGAACCGCACGCGGCCCCCACCCCGGCTGCCGCGTGACCGGCTCCGGCCGCGCCGCAGCGCCACACCTGCCGACGCGGCACGGGCCACCTCCGGCCGGGGCGGGCGGCGGCGGGGGGCGGGGGGTCGTTCGCGTGGGCGGAGACCGGGGAAAACCGCCCCGCGACGGGTCGGGCGGCTCTACCGTGCCCTGAGCGTGTTCGGCACGGCACCGGAGGTGGGCGGATGGACGACGAAGAAGACATGCGGCTGGCGCGGATGACGCCGGAGATCTCCCGCCGGACCCTCGCGATGCTGCGTGGCCTGGCCGGACTGGAGCCACCGGAGCAGGTCCCCGAGGAGGCCATGCTCGTGGCCGACGAGATCCTCGCCGAGCACGGCACGGACGGGCTCCGGGTCCTGGTGATGACCCTCGCCGCCTGGACCACGGCGCAGATCGAGAACGTCGCCGAGCTGAGCCGGCGCAGCCACGAGGCGGTCCTGGACGCGATGGAGCTGGCCTGCCTGGAGGCGAGCGCCGAGGACTGAGCCGGGGGTGCCCAGCGGAACCATGGGCGGGCCCCGGCCATGGTTCCGCCGGGTGCCCCCGGCCCCACGGGTACCCCCCGGCCCCACCGCCACCCGTGACGGACCCGGCTCGGCGCCGCCATCGCGGCGTCGCACCGCCTCCCGCACCGAAGTCGGCGACACTGAGGTGAGAGCAGCACCGTCGCGGGGGGTCGTGATCGGAGGCCGTCGTGAGCACACCTTCCCCCATCCGGCTCGCCGCCGTGCTGGCCACCGAGCACCGCGGGCGGCTCATGGCGCTGGCCCGTGAGATCAATTTCCGCGAGGGCACGCGGATCTTCGACGAGGGCAGCCGCGCGGAGTCCTTCTGGATCGTGCGCTCCGGCACCGTCACCCTGGAGCTCCCCGTCCCCGGCCGCCGCGCCACTCCCATCGAGAGCCTCGGCCCGGGCGAACTGGTCGGCTGGTCCTGGCTGTTCCCGCCCTACACCTGGCAGCTCAGCGCCGAGGCGATGACCCTGGTCCGGGCCTACCAGTTCGACGCGCCGACGGTGCGGATGCTGATGGACGCCGACCCCACCTTCGGCTCCGCCATCGGGCACTGGGTGGGGCGGGTGCTGGCGACGCGGCTCCAGCAGACCCGCACCCGACTCCTCGACCTGTACGCGCCGCGCATCGCCGCGACCCGCTGATCAGGCCCCCGAAGCGGGTGTCTTCGGCCGTTTCGGCGCGCCCCTTCCGCACAGGTCAACGGCTCCCCACCGGCCCACCACCGCTGCGGACTGCACTCATGCGCTCACGAACGGTGACGCGATTTCGCGGCCCGAACGAGCGTTCTGGCGCCGCATGGGCAAGACTCCCGTCCGTTATCCGGCACGACAACCCCGAGGAGTGTTCGAAATGCGGTCCATCAGCAGGAGTCGGTCCATCAGCAGGAGCCTGGGACTGGCTACCGGAGCCATGGCGCTCACCGCCCTCACCGCGCTGGCCGGGTCCGGAGCCGCCGACGCGGCGCCGACCGGAGCGGAAACCCTCTACGCCCCGTCGGCGCTCGTGGTCTCGGTCGCCTCCGGAGAGGACCCCGCCCAGGCCACGGTGATGCGCGCGACGACGCTGGTGTGCGCGCCGCGGCCGGCGGGCACGCACCCGGACCCGGCCGCCGCCTGCGCCGAATTACGGGTGAACGGCGGGTCCCCGGACCCGCTGACCGCACCGCGCGCCAACGTGCGGTGTACGAGGGAGTGGAACCCGATGACGGTGACGGTCGACGGGGTGTGGCAGGGCCGCCGCATGAACTACGCGCACGTCTTCGCCAACCCGTGCGAGCTGCGCAGCAGCGAGGGCGTCCTGTTCCACGTGTAGGGCGGCACGCCGGTTCCCGCCGGGCGGCGTCGTGCGACCGCCGTCCGGCCCGCGTCACCCCAGTTCGAGGCTCGTGACCCCGTACAGACCGGCCAGGTCGAGCGCGGGCGCCGGGCCGGTGTACATGCGGGCGGTCTCGAAGGTCGCCACCATCCCCAGCCCGGTCACCAGCTTGACCGCGGCCGGGTTCGCGTCCGGTACGTCCACCGCCACCCGGCCGCCGGGAGCGTGCCGCGCGAGGCCCCGCAGCAAGGCGCCCGCGATCTCCGGGCCGGCCGCGTACAACGGGCCGATCCGGGCGGCGGCGCTGCCCGGGCGGACCACGCCGAGGCCCTCGACCCGTCCGTCCCGGACGGCGGCGAGGGCCGTCCGCCCGGGCAGCCCGGTCCACGCGGCGAGGAAGGAGTCCCGGGGCTCCGGGAAGAACCTGCGGTCGTAGGAGGCGAGTTCCGCGAAGGGCAACGAGGCGGCGTCCACCACCCGTACCCCGTCGTCGGCGCCGGCCTCCGGCACTCCCTCGTAGCGGGCGTTGTTCCAGGCGTGGCGGAACCCGGACCTGCGGTAGTTGTCCTGTTGCTCCACCACCCCGTCCAGGCCCACGAGACGCCCGTCCAGCCGCGCCATCCCGGCGTTCCACAGCCGCATCCCGTAGCCCTGGCCGCGCACCGCGGGCCGGGCGATGTAGAAGCCGACGAACCCGAAGCCGGCGCCGTAGCGGACCGCCGAGACGCAGGCCACCGGCTCCCCGTCGAGCCGGCCGACGAGGAAGCCGCCGGGGTCCGCGACGGCGAACGCGTAACGGTCGCCGACACCGGGGTTCCAGCCTTCCTCCTCCGCCCAGGAGCGGATCAGTTCCATGTCGCAGGCGCTCGCGCCGGTGATCTCGAAGCCCGTCATGTCCGGTGTTCTACCAGACGCCACCGCGGCCGCGCAGCCCCGCCGGATCGGCCTGAGCCTCCGTCAGGAGGCTGACGAGAGCGGCCGGATCGGCGTCCCGGTGCATATCGCCGACCTGCCCGTCCCCCACCTCGACCACCCGCCGGACGCCGTCCGCGCGCAGTGCGAGATCGGTGGTCACGAAGCGGCAGTCCAGTGCCTCGACGGCCGGGCGCAGCGGCCCCAGGTCGGGCGCCTCGACCGCGCCGCAGAGGCTGTCCGGGTGGGCGGTCACCAGCCGGGGCGTGCCGTCCAGCCACCAGACCCGGATCTCCGCGGGCCCCGCGTCCGGCGTCACGAAGTCCTCGAAGGCCCGCAGCACCACACCGCCCGCGAGGTCGTCGCCCTGGAGCTCCACGAAACGGCTCACCACCCGGTGGAGGGCGTCCGGCCGCCGCGTGTCGGGGATGTGGCACGCCTCGGCCCACTCGTGTTTGCGGGACTTGACGTAGTCCTTGACGATGGCGGCGCCGGACGGGAGTCCGGCGGCGAGCGCCGACAGCGCGGACGGGTCGGGGACCTCCCCCGGCTCCGTGGGCAGCCAGGCGCTGTACGGGGTGTGGTCGGCGAAGGTCGCGTACCAGCCGGGCAGTTCGTGCGCCCGCCGGTAGCGCTCCGGATCGACGACGAGGTGGGCGCCGCGCTCGCGCAGGGCGCCGTCGAGGGCGGTGTACCGCGCGGTCGGGATCATCCATCCCCGGTACCAGAGGGCGCCGGCGCCTTCGGGGATGCGGGACACCGCCTCGCGGGTGTTCCCGGCGAGGAGGGCGTCGTGGTCGAGGAGCAGCACCTTCCCGCCGGCCGCGCGCAGGTGCCGGGCCTCCCCCGCGAAGTGGGCGTCGGTACGGCGCCCGTCCAGCGGGTCGCGGCAGTAGAGGACGGCGGTCGTCGGCATGCCGCCCACCCTACGGACCGCCTCCCGCCCCGGCCCACCGGTTTTCCCGGCCCTTCCCCGTCTCCCGCGCCTTCTCCCGCGCCTCTCCCCCGCTCTTCCCTGCTGCTGTGCCCGGCTCCGTCACCGGTCGGCGCGGGGCGGGGTGGGGTGGGGCGGATTTCAGCCGGCGCAGATCACGTCGTCCAGCCGGATCGGCCTGCTGTCGAGCCGTACGTAGGCGGTGAAGGTGTCCGTGGCCCCGCCGTCCCAGTGGGTGGTGACGGTGGCCCAGCCGACACCGGCGTTCTGGGCGACGGTGGCCGGCCCGACGGTGATGCGGTTGGGCTTGCTCCGGGCGCAGAGCAGCACATCGCTGTCGGGGTAGTTCTTCTGTTTGTCCTTGAGCTGCTGGGAGACCCGGTGCCGGCGGTCGTGGGCGGAGGGCCCGTGGTGCCCGTAGAAGCCGATCAGGAAGCCGCTGATCTGGGCTGCGGTGTGTCGGTGGGCGCGGGCGGTGATCTCGCCGAACGGCGGCGCGTCGGCCAGGGCCGGGGCCGCGGTCGCCGCGGGGAGCACGAGGGCGGTCAGGGCGAGCAGCAGGGCGCCGGGGAGGCGAGGGGTGAGCTTCATGTCCGGTTTGTAACCGTCCGCGTCGTCCGGCCGGGCGGGACGCGACGGGGACCTCACCCCAGTGGGGGCGGGATTCACCACTGTGGCCTTCGGGCCGGTTCCGTCGCCGCCCGGCCCGGGTGCGCGGGAACCGGGACCGCGCGAAACCCGTTCGCGCCCCGGGGCGCGGGCTGCGTAGGGTCGGCTCATGGGGAAGCCGCTCGTCGCAGTGTTCAGTGGGGCCGGGATGTCCACCGATTCCGGGATTCCGGACTACCGGGGGCCGCAGGGGTTGTGGCGGCGCGAGCCCGATGCCGAGAAGCTCGTCACCTACGCCTGCTACATGGCCGATCCGGAGATCCGGCGGCGCTCCTGGCTGATGCGCGCCGAGATCGGCGCCCTCGGGGCGCGGCCCAACGCCGCGCACGTCGCGGTGGCCGAGCTGGAGCGCGGCGGCACCCCGGTACGGGTGATCACGCAGAACGTGGACGGTCTGCACCAGCTCGCCGGGATGCCCGCGCGCAAGGTGTTCGAGCTGCACGGCACGGCCCGGTCGGTGGTGTGCACGGCGTGTCACGCCGGGTCCGGGATGGACGGGGCGTTGGCCCGGGTCGCCGCCGGGGAGCCGGATCCCGCGTGCCTCGCCTGCGGGGGAATCCTCAAGGCGGCGACGGTGATGTTCGGGGAGCGGCTGGACCCCGAGGTGCTGGGGCAGGCCATTGCGGTGGCCAAGGGGTGTCAGGTGTTCATCGCCGTCGGGTCGACCCTCCAGGTGCAGCCCGCCGCCTCGCTGGCCGGGATGGCGGCGGAGGCGGGGGCCCGCCTGATCATCGTGAACGCCGAGGAGACCCCGTACGATCCCCTCGCGGACGAGGTGATCCGCGAGCCGATCGGGACGGCCCTGCCGGCGCTGCTGGCCCGGATCGGCGCCTGAGGCGCCTGCTCGCGCCTGAGGCACCTGCTCGCGCCCGGACCGGCTGCCGGCGCGTGCGCGCCCGCTGCGGGCGCCGCCGGCCCGGATCGCCGCCTGCCGGACCGGGACCACGAAGCCCGCTCAGCCCTCGGCGTCGGCCGCCCGGCGCATTTCCGCGACATCGAGCTTCTTCATCTGCATCATGGCGGCCGTCGCGCGGGTGGCCCGTCCCGGGTCCGGGTCGGCGATCAGCTCGATGGCGCCGGGCGGGATCACCTGCCAGGACACCCCGAACCTGTCCTTGACCCAACCGCAGGCGGATTCCGCGCCGCCGTCCTTCGTCAGCTCGTCGTAGTAGTAGTCCGCCTCCGCCTCGTCCGCGCAGTGGATCTGGAAGGAGATGGCCTCGGTGAAGGGGAACTCCGGACCGCCGTTGAGGCCGACGAACCTCTGCCCGTTGATCTCGAACTCGGCGATCAACACCTCACCGGCCGCGCCGGGCATCGCCTCGTTCTTGTAGGCGGTGCGTCCGCGCTTGCCGTCCTTGAAGACCGACAGGTAGTAGTCGGCGGCGGCCTCCGCGTCGCCGTCGAACCACAGACACGTGGTGAAGCCGGTGCTGCTGCTCATGACTGCCTCCAGAGTGGGTGCGCGGGACGGCTCCCGGGGCCGGGTTCCGTCTCACACATACAGACCGGCCCCCGGCCCGGAACTCATCGGTGGGCCGGGGACCGGTCTGTGTCCCCTCGTGAATGCACTCGTCCGGACTACATGGCGAGCATCCGGTCGACGACACGCTCGGTCGCGTGGCCGTCGTCGAGGTCGCAGAACTCGGCTCGGAACGCCGCCCGCGCATCGGCGTGTTCGGCGGCGATCGCGTCCGCGTTCCGTACGGCCTCGATCAGGCTCGCCGAGTCGGCGATGAGCGGTCCGGGAGCCTTCTTCTCCAGGTCGAAGGTGAAGCCGCGCAGCGTGTCGCGGTAGTGCTCCAGGTCGTACGTGAACAGCAGGATCGGCCGGTCGGTCAGCGCGAAGTCGAAGATCGCGGACGAGTAGTCCGAGATCAGCACGTCGGCGACGAGCAGCAGGTCCGTGGTGTCGGGCCAGCGCGACACGTCGATCACGAAGCCGTCGCGGGCTCCCTCGCGGACCTGCTCGTTGACCTTGTGGTGGCCGCGGATCAGCAGGACGTGGTCCTCGCCGAGCGCGCTGCGGGCCGCGTCCAGGTCGATCTGCAGGTCCAGCTTGTAGCCGTTCGACCAGCCCTCGCGGTTCTCGCGCCAGGTCGGCAGGTAGAGGACGACCTTCTTGCCCTCAGGCAGGCCGAGCCGCCGCCGGACCTCGGCGACGCGCTGCTCGTCCGGGCGGACGAGGGCGTCGGTGCGCGGGCTGCCGGACTCGATGATCTCGCCGTCGTAGCCGAGGGCGCGCTTGAGGACCGGGGTGGCGTACGAGCCCGGGGAGGCGAGCAGCGACCACTGGGCGGCGTCGTGCCGCAGCGCGTCGAGCGCCTCGGGGCTCGTGTAGTAGTCGTGCAGGTAGTCGTGGCCGATCTGCTTCAACGGCGTTCCGTGCCACGTCTGGACGACGGTCTGGCCCGGGCGGCGGCGGAAGTGGTTCGGCACGCTGTCGTTGACGACGTAGTAGCGGGCCCGCGCCAGGACGTCCCATGCCTCCAGGCTGTCGTACTGGACGGCGCGGGCGGTCGACGGGACCTCGGCGCGGCCGTCGCGGACCAGCCAGACGTGGTCCAGCTTCGCGCCGCGCCGCACCAGTTCCTCGTGGATGGCACGGGGCGAGTCGCCGGCGCCGTTCCCCTGGAAGGTCTCGTACACGACCATGTCCTTGACCGGCAGGGCGCACTGGGCCGGGTAGGTGATGTCGCGGGCCACCCGCTGGGCGTACCGCGAGCGGTCGTGCGGGCTGATCAGCGGGTCGCTGACCAGCACCAGCCGGTCGTACAGACGGGCCTCGACCCGCATGCGGCGGCCGTCGGTGGTGACGTGGTGCGGTCCGGAGAACAGCACCGGCGGCAGGAGCTGGAGCGGCGCGCCGCGGTCGACGCCGAGCAGGCTCGCCGTGGTACCGCCCTGGCTCACCGGGCGCAGGGTGGGCCACCAGCGGCCGTGCGGAAGGGTGGTGCGGCCGGCGTACGCCTCGGGCAGGACCGGTTCGAAGGACGCCTCGAAGCGGTCCCCGGCACGGGTGACGGGGTAGCTGAACTCGGTGCCGTGGTGGTTGTGCAGGACCAGTTCGTACGGCTCGTCGGGGGCGTCCGCGGGCGCGTGGAAGCTGCCCCCGAGGGTCAGGGTGCCGTTCTTGGACGAGACGGTGTCCACGAGCGGCGGCGATGCCTGGACGGAGAGGACCAGGTGGCCCGACGTGCCGCGCTTGGCGAAGACGGCGCGGCCGGTGGCGTCGTCGGGCACGGGCACGACCAGTCCGGTGAACCCGCCCCGCTCGTCGAGGACCAGGGGGTGTTCGGTGCCGTCCGCGCGGACGACGGCCAGGTTCCACGCCTGCGGCGCCCACTCGCCGGGACCGGGCAGCGGTACGTCCGCCAGCTCGGCCAGGCGCAGGACGCCGGTGAACGGGACACGGCCGTTCGTGGCGGCGTCGGCCGTGTCCAGCGGGACGGTCAGCGCGTTGCCGCTGCCGACGTGCGTCGCCCGCAGGGAGGCACCCCGCCCGATCTCGGAGGACAGCTCGCCGGACACCTCGACGGCGCCGTCGCCGGACGCCAGGACGTCCAGGGCGCGGGCGCGGACGACCTCGACCTTGATCGTCAGGGAGCCGGCGACGGTCGGGACGATCCGGACGTCGGGGGTCGCCCAGTACGAGGGCGGGTTGTGGCCGCTGTCGTGGTCGCCGCCCCTGAGGCGCGCGCGGTGCAGGCCGCCGGCGCCGGTGACGGCGATGGAGGTGGTCCACGTCCCGTCGTTCCATGTGCCGCCCGTCTGGAAGACGGTGGGGTCGACGACGGCGGTGAACCCGGCCCAGTCCGCGTGCCGCAGCGCGAGGTGCGGCTCGTTGACGGTGGCCATCGGGGAGGCGACGGTGCGGGCGGTGACGACGCTGCGGC
The DNA here is from genome assembly GCF_042881255.1 of Streptomyces sp. NPDC058279. Taxonomy (NCBI): domain Bacteria; kingdom Bacillati; phylum Actinomycetota; class Actinomycetes; order Kitasatosporales; family Streptomycetaceae; genus Streptomyces; species Streptomyces sp. NPDC058279. The sequence continues at coordinate 674,262 of NZ_JBHVYA010000001.1, forward strand.
GGCGCTTGCCCTGCTCCCGGAAGACCAGCATCTTGCGGGAGCCCAGGCGGCTTTCGGCGCCCAGGTGGCCGGGGAGCGCGTACCCGCGCAGGAGCAGCTTGCCGTCGCTCCAGGCGGCCTGTTCCAGCCGGCTGACCACGCGGCGTTCACGCGGGCCGAGCGTGAGGAGCTTGGGCGGAACGGGGGCGGTGAGGAAGGGGTAGTCGGCCTGCGGGCGGGCGAGGCCCTTGACCGGCACGCTGTAGGAGTAGTCGCTCTGGTGCTTGTTGAGGGCGATGAACTCCTCGACGCGGCCTTCCCGGGCGAGGTACGCCTTGAGCCGGTCGGCGACGGTGAGGTCGGACCAGGGGCCGGGGCCGATCTCGCGGATGAGACCGCCGACCTCCTTGACGAAGGCCGCCCGGAAGTCGGGACCGCCCTCACCGACGTACTTGTAGATGAGCGGCAGCTCTTCGCTGAGTACGTTGTGGTCGTACTCGCGCAGGTAGCGGGCGTACTTCTCGCCCTGCTTGGCCTTGAGCGCGTCGCGGACCAGCCGGATGGAGGTGACGCGGTCGATGACGGAGACCGGGTCGGTGGAGCGCTGGGTGATGGAGCGCTCGCCGGTCTCGCGCACCCGCCAGTGGTAGACGCAGTCGCTGATCACGTCGACGCTGGTGGCGAAGTAGTGGGCCGGGATGCTGACGGGGGCGTCCTCGTAGAGGATGCCTTCCGGGTACTGGAAGCCGTGCTCGTCCCAGAAGCTGCGCCGGTAGACCTTGTTCCACGCGGTGCGGTCGGTGACCAGCGGCGCGAACTTGGAGATGTGGGTCTTCAGCCGCGTCGTGGCGAAGGGGGCGCGGTGGCCCCAGGACTGCTGCATGCCGACGGAGCGGAACCGCTTGACGTTGCCGCCGGCGAAGTCGGAGCCCGTCTCGTCGAGGGCGTCGATCAGCAGCTGGTAGGCGTTCGTCGGCATGGTGTCGTCACTGTCGACGAAGGCGAGGTACTCGCTGCCTTCGGATATGTGACGGGCGCCCGCGTTGCGGGCGGCACCGAGTCCGGCGTTCTTCTGCCGGACCAGTCGGAACCTGCCGTCCCGCGCGGCGAACGCCTCGCCTATCGCGGCGCTGGCGTCGGTGGAACCGTCGTCGACGAGGACGACCTCGAAGTCATCGAAGGTCTGGGCGGCGATGGACTCCAGGCACTCGTCGAGGTAGAGCTCGACGTTGTAGACCGGTACGACGATGCTCAGGCGCGGGGGCATGGGTGGCAGGTTCTCCAGCTTTTTGCTTTGTTGATGATCAACCGATTAGAGCATCTTACTCGGTAACGGGACGATAAATTCCGCCCATCTCGGACATATCGTCCCTGGTCGGCGGGCGGACGGCAAAGAATTCAGCCGCCCGCCACCGCGTCGTCGCGACCCTCGCTGTTCCTCCTCAGATCTCCAGCATGCTTTCTACCTTCTTGAGCTGGTGCCGCGCCATCGCGAGATTGGCCCGTCCCCGGTCGAGCGCGAGGTAGAGGAAGAAGCCGCCGCCGCCGTGCGCCTTCAGCAGCCGGATCAGGTGGTACTGGCCGCCGAGAGTGATCAGGATGTCCTCGATCTCGTCCTTCAGGCCCAGCATCTCCATGGTCCGCACCTTGGCCCGCACCACGTCCGTATTGCCGGCCGCGGCGATCCCGAGGTCCAGGTCCTTGCCTCCGCCGACGGTGCCGAGCGCCATACCGCTGCCGTAGTCGACCAGCGCGGCACCGAGCGCGCCGTCGATGGTGGTGGTGGCTTCCTTGAGCGCGGTCTCCACGTTGGCCATGAGTGGTTCCTCTTTCTGCTGTCGTTTTCTGCTGTCGTTTCCACGGGGGGTCGTACGGATCTCAGGACGAGGGCGCCTCGGTCGGCATGGGCGGGGTGACCGGGCCCCGCAGGCCGAGGGCGTGCTCGACGAGTTCGGTGATCCGCGAGGTGGAGCGGCGGGCCTCCAGGTGGAGTCGGCCCACGTTGACCCGCGGCTCCGCGATCAGGGTGAGGACGGCCGACTGCCCCACGGCGTAGGTGGCGACGTAGCCGTGCTCGCCGCGCACCAGCAGTTCCCGGAAGGCCCCCTGGCCCGTGCAGTCGCTGAGCCGCTGGGCCACCCCGAGGGCGGCGGCGGTGAGCGCGGCGACGGATTCCGCTTCGGTGGCCGCGCTGTCGTGGGCGAGCACCAGGCCGTCGGCGCTCGCGGCGAGGGCGCCGGTGAGCTGGGGGACGCGGGCCCGCAGCCGCCGCAGCTCCGCGCGTATCTCGGCTTCGGTCTCCGCGGTCATCACGACCGTGTTCATGTCGGCCGGCCTCCTTTCGGGCTGCCTGCGCTCGGAGCGGTCGGCGCGCAGGACCGGTCGCAGCGGGAGCCTCACAGGCTTGCCTCCAGTGCGTCGCGTAACCGGCGGAGCAGCGCCACGTCCGGGGATTGGGTCTGGGTCATCCAGTCGGGCAGGGCCCCGGCCACCGGTGCCGGGGCGGGCTCGTGCGGGGTCTCGACCAGGCCGGCGGCCGCGAGTCTGCGCACGTCGAGCAGCGTGTGGAAGGCGGGCCGGCCCAGCGCCCAGGCGAGGTCCGCGGGGGTGCGTACGCCGTCCGCCTGCCGGAGCAGGAGGCGCTGGCGGGCAGTGACCGTCTGGCCGGGGGCGGCCGGGCGCGGCACCACGGGGGCGGTGTCCAGCCGGGGGTACGGCCACACCGCGTCCAGCAGTTCCCGGCGCCGGCAGGTCTCCCGCTCGACGGCCGCCGCGGGGACCGACCGGACCGAGCCGATCCAGTGCGTGGCCCCGCGCCGGAACCGGGAGGGACCGCTGCCCGGCGAGAGGGCGAAGAAGGCGGCGTCGAAGATGGCGGCGAGATGGCAGATCTCCAGCTCCCCGCCCGCCATGCCTCCGCTGTCCACCAGGAACCGGGCGACCTGCCGGCGGGCCCCGGCCTGGTTGACGGCCTCGTTCCAGCGTTCCGGGGCGAGGCCGCCCCCGGTGGTGAGCAGGACCTCCAGGCCGGGCGTCGAAGGACTCTCGGCGTGCACGATCCGGCCGTCCTCCAGGAAGAGGGTGCCGCGGTCGCGCAGCAGGGCGCCGGTGGCGCGCTCGGCGGCGAGGCGGGTGAGCAGCGGCGAGACGGCGGTGGCCGAGGTGACGGTGGCCGTCGCGGCGGTCATCTGAGCACCAACCCCTCGGCGAGGGCGCGGAGCCGGTGCCGGGCGAGGGCCAGGTTGCCGTCGGCGCGGTCGAGCCAGAGATGGAGGAAGACACTGCTGTCGAAGCTGGTCTCGACGAAGCGCAGCACGTGGTAACCGGTGCGGGTGGTGACGATCAGGTCCTCCACGGGCGGTCCCGCGGCGGCGACGGGCCCGGAGCCCGCTTCCGCGCCCGTTCCTCCCGTTCCCGTTCCCGGTTCCGTCGGGGCGAAGGACTCGTATTCGGCGGCCGCTCGGGCCAGCTCGGCGGTCTCGGCGGCGGTGGTCTCGTGGTCGCCCACGGGCGAGTCCCCCGCGGTGCCGAGGGCCAGTCCGCTGCTCCAGTCGACCAGCGCGGCGCCCCGCGCACCGGGCAGGGCCATGGCTTCGAGCAGACATTCGTCGATCCCGGGCACGCGGGCTCCCCTCCCGGCTGGACGTGCTGGGTGCACGGTCGTTCGGCGCGACAGGAGGGAACTTACTCAACTTCCGCAGAGCGAAAAGGCGTTCTGGCATTTTCCGCTGGAACATGCGCGGTAGCACGTGCCGGGTTGGCCGGATCGCGTCTACTTCTGATCAAGAGAGCCTGATCAAGGCGGTCCGATCACGAAGCGAGCGGCAGGTGTTCCGCGAGCCGGAACGCCCCGCCCTCGCGCATGACATATCCCTCATGACTGAGGGTACGCAGCAGGTGGTAGACGGTCGGCAGCGGAATCCCGGTGATCCGCGAGAGCCGCTTGGCCGTCGCGCCGCCCTCGGCGTGCATCGCCTCCACAAGGCGCAGCGCCCGCTGCACGGAACCGATCAGGGTGGGTGCGCTGTCCTTGTGGATGTGGTCGGTGCCCATGGTGAGTCCCCCTGCTCGGTAACGAGGCTGGCAAACCCATCAAAGTGGCTCACCGGCCACAAAACCAGCCGACCCGCGTAAACCTGAGCATAAGATCAACCACCGCCGGCTCGTGCGCGGCCTGTCTCCCGGCCCGGTCCTGCCCCAAGGGAACGCACCGGTCGGCCGGTTGGGCGGGGCCGGACAGCCGGATCGGAGCCCCCGCACTCGCACGCCCCGCCGTACGCGGGCGTCTCCCGGGCCTCCCCACCGCACCCTCGCGCGTGTCACGCTGCCCGTCATGGAGCGGATCATCGAGGAGATACGCGAGGACCTGGGACGCCGGATCGCGGTGGCGGCGGACCGGCTCGCCGATCGCACCCTGGCCGAGGAACCCGGCTACGCCGGGCAGTTCGGTCGGGCCGAACTGCGCGAGCGGATCCACCGCACGCTGGAGCGGGCCGTCGCGGCCCTGGTCGGCGGGGAGCGGGGCCTGCCGCCCGACCCGGCCGACGTCCGCGAGGCCGGCGCCGAGGGGGCGGACGCGGCGGAGCGGGGCCTTCCGCTGGAGTCCCTGTTGCGCGGGTACCGGCGGGCCGGGCGGCTGCTGTGGCAGACGCTGACCGAAGCGGTGGCCGCCCACGACCGGGCCGCGCTGCCCCGGCTGCTGCCGGGCGCGGCGGCGCTCTGGGAGGCGGTGGACCGGATGTCGGACGCCGCGTGCGAGGCGTACGGGCGGGCCGAGGCCGGGCGCGCCGATCGGGACCGGGAGCGCAGGGCGGCCCTGTTGGACGCCCTGCTCGACGGTACGGCGACCGCAGCCGGGGTCGCGGACGCCGCCGTCCGGCTGGGGCTGCCGGAGCGGGGCCGGTTCGCCGTGCTCGCGTTCGGGCCGGGCGGGGCCCCGACCGCCGCCGGCGCGGCGTCGGGCGGTGGTCCGCGCGTGTGGTGGCGGATGCGGGCCGACGGCGAGAGCGGCCTGGTGGAGTTGGGCGCGCTCCCGCTGGAGTCCGTACGGGACCTGCTCGCGCCGGCGGGCGCCCGGGCCGGGGTCAGCCCGGTGGTGGAATCCCCCGCGGAGCTGGCCGGCGCCCGCAGGCTGGCCGCGCTGGCGCTGCGTACCGCCCCCGCGGCGGGCGGGCCGGGCGCCGCCCTGCTGGACGAACGGCTCCCCGCGGCGCTGGTCGCGGGTGACGCGGAACTCGCGGGTCGGCTGCGCCGGGTGGTGCTGGGCCCGGTGCTGGCGCTGGCGCCGGAGGACCGCCGGGTGCTGCTCACGACCCTGGGGACCTGGCTGGCCTGCCAGGGGTCGACCACTTACGCCGCCCAGCGCCTGTACTGCCACCGCAACACCGTCTCGAACCGACTGCGCCGACTGGAGCGGCTCACGGGCCGGTCGCTCGCCGATCCGGCGCAGGTGGTGGAACTCGCGCTGGCGCACGCGGCCGTGCTCCAACACACCGCCTTGCCCCACCACACCGGCGTGCGCTGAGCCGGCGGCGTGGGCCCGACCACCGCCGCGAGTCCGGTCACGGTAGTGGGTCCGGTCACCGTCGTGGCCCCGGTCACCGCGGCGCCGCCCGGTGGCCCCGCGCCGGGTCACGGCCCCGACGCGCGAGCCCCGTCCGCTTCCCCGACCTTCGCCGACTCCAGCAGGTACGGCACGTCGATCACGGCGACGCCCGGCGTGAACAGCAGCCTGGCCTTGAGCCGCAGGGCGTTCTGGTTGTGCAGCGGCTGCTCCCACCAGTGGCCCACCACGTACTCCGGGATGACGACCGACAGGACGTCCGCGCTCTCGGCGGCCGCCAGCTCCTGGATGTGGGCCATCACCGGCCCGACCACCTCGCGGTACGGCGAGTGCAGCACCTTCAGGCCGATCCCGGGGGCGTGGTCCGCCCAGGCGTCCCGCAGCCGGCGCATGTCGTCCTCGTCGGCGGCCACGGACACCGCCGTCAGCGTGTCGGGACGCAGGGCCTGCGCGTAGCCGAGGGCCTTGAGCGTCGGGGCGTGCACCGAGGCGACCAAGACCAGCACGTGGTGGCGCGCCGGCATCCGGGGACGGGCCCCGGCGGGGACGATGACCTGCGCCGAGACGGCGTCGTAGTGGCGGCGAACCCCCTTCATCCCGAGGAACAGGGCGGGCATGGCGATGCAGACGAGCCAGGCGCCGTGGGTGAACTTGGTGACGAGGACGATGACCAGCACCAGGGCGGTGAGGGTGGCGCCGATCGCGTTGATGGCGAGCCGGCGGTGGATGTGGATGCGTTCCCCGACCGCCGTGCCGGACGACGCCAACGCGCGCCTCCAGTGCCGGACCATACCGGCCTGGGAGAGGGTGAAGGAGACGAAGACGCCGATGATGTAGAGCTGGATGAGGCGGGTCAGCTCGGCGTCGAAGGCGACGATCAGGGCGATCGCGGCGATCGCGAGCAGCACGATGCCGTTCGAGTAGACGAGCCGGTCGCCCCGGTTGTAGAGCTGACGCGGCGCGTACCGGTCCCGGGCCAGGATGGAGGCGAGCATCGGGAAGCCGTTGAAGGCGGTGTTGGCGGCGAGGACGAGGACGCCCGCGGTGACGGCTTGGAGCAGGTAGAAGAGGACGTGCCAGTCCCCGAAGGTGGCGCGGCCGATCTGGGCCAGCGCGGTGGACATGGGGGTGCCCGCGGGCAGACCCAGCTCGGTGGGATCGGCGGCGACGTGCACCTCGTACACCATGGCGAGGATCGTGATGCCCATGAACATCGTCACCGCCAGGACGCCCATCGCGGCCAGTGTGGTGGCGGCGTTGCGGCTCTTGGGTTTGCGGAACGCGGGCACGCCGTTGCTGATGGCCTCGACGCCCGTCAGAGCCGTACAGCCGGAGGCGAAGGCGCGCATCGCGAGCAGCACGAGGGCGAACCCGGCGTACGTCCCCTCGGCGGTGATCGGGAGCGTGGCGGACTCGGCCCGGATGGTGTCGCCGGTCGCGATCCGGAACGCGGCGACGGCGAACATGAGGTAGATGAGGAGGACGAAGCCGTACGTCGGTACGGCGAAGACCCGTCCGGACTCCCGCACGCCGCGCAGGTTCATCAGCGTGAGCAGCACCACGAAGGCGACCGAGAGGGCGACTTGGTGGTCGCTGAGCGCGGGGATGGCCGAGGTGATCGCGGCGACGCCGGAGACGACGGACACGGCGACGGTCAACACGTAGTCGACCAGCAGCGCGCTGGCGGCGGTCAGCGCGGCGGTCTGGCCGAGGTTCTCCGCGCTGACGACGTACGCGCCGCCGCCGCCGGGGTAGGCGTGGCAGGTCTGTCGGTACGAGGCGACGACCACGACCAGCAGGAAGACGATGGCGGCGGCCGCGTACCAGGCGAGGTGGAGGAGGGCGACGCCGCCGAGTGCGAGGGTCAGCAGGATCTCTTCGGTGGCGTAGGCCACGGAGGAGAGCGGGTCGCTGCAGAAGATCGGCAGTGCGAGTCGCTTGGGCAGCAGCGTCTCACCCAGGCGCGCGGTGTCGAGCGGCTCACCGACCAGCATGCGTTTGGCATTGATACGCCTCATTCAGGCATGATCATCCATTTTCGCGGCATTCCGTCCGCCATCGGCGCTGTGTCCCCGATCCGGTGCGCGGTCCAGTTCCTCGGCCCGGTGCGCCAGCCACAGGTCGTAGCGGGCGCTCGGCGAGCGGAGCAGGGAACGCTCCATCAGTTCCTCGACCCGGGTGAGGCGTTTGCGGGTGCCGGGCAGCGAGAGGCCGAGTTCCGCGGCCGCCGGGGCGAGCCGCGCGTCGTGCCGCAGCCAGGCGCGGACGGTCTCCCGCGCACCGGCGGGGGCGCCGGGCCCGGTCAGCGGGCCGAGATGGGCCCGGGACCAGGCCACCAGGTCGGGGTGGCGCAGGACGCCGTCCAGGTCGGTGGCGCCCACGGCGGCGGGCAGGCCGGGCGGCCGGCCGCCGGCCGGGATCAGGCGCAGGGCCAGCGAGAGGGCCGCCTGGTCGGCCAAGCGGGCGAGGTCCAGGCCGAGCACGGCCTCGACCAGGCGGATCCGGGTGGCCAGGGTGTTCCGGTGGATCTTCAGGAGCCGAGTGGCGTACGAGGCGAAGTCCAGCCAGGCGTGGGCGGTGGCGCGCAGTTCCTGGGGGCCGGGGTCCTGCGGCCGCCGGGGCTCGTACCCGTGCAGGGGCGCGAGCAGGGCCTCGGCCCAGTCGGCCGCCGCCTCGAGGGCGGCCAGTTCCAGTTCGGGGCCGGGGCCGAAGCGGGCGTGCCGCCCGGCGCGGCCCCGCGCTACGGCCAGGGCGTGGAAGGCCTGGCCGTAGGCGGCGGGCAGCTGCCGCAGGTGGGCCTCGGCGCTCACCCCGACCACGCAGTCCCCGGCCAGTTCCACGAGTGCCGCGGCGAGGTGGTCGCTCCCGCCCGGACCCGCCGCGGGTTCCGCGGGGACCAGGACGATGAGGTGGCGTACGTACACGGGGCAGTGGACGGTCCAGGCCCGGCCGCCGGTGAGCCGCTCGCACACCGCGGCCACGGCGGACCGCGCCCCCGGCCGGCACTCGATGACGTAGAGCCGTACCGGCTCGGGCAGGGCGGGCTCCAAGGTCGCCGCGACCTGCCGGGCGGTGGACACCCGGCCGTTCATCAGCAGGTGCAGCACGGCTTCGCGGGCCCGCGACTCGGCGAGCCGGGCCCGCTCCTCGCGCAACCGGGCCTCCTCGGCGGCCAACACCAGGGCCAGCGGGACGGCGGCGTCCGCGAGCAGGGCGGCCGCCGCGGGGTGGTGCGGAAGGTCCAGTACGGCCGCCAGCGCGTGCCGCTCGTCCAGCGCGAACAGCAGTGCGGCCGAGCCGTCTCCGTGCAGCACCGCCGAACGGGCGCCTCGGGCGGCCATCTCGGCCGCGGCCCGAACGGCGAGTTCCGGTGCTCCGGTCCGCCCCGGCCGGTCGACTCCCGTCGTGTCCGTCACCCCGGTCCAGCCGCCCAGCCGGGTGGCCAGCCACCGCAACAGCGCGGCGGAGCCACCGGTGTGGGCGAGCCGGTGCACCGTGCGGATGTCGTCGGACCGGGAGGGGCCGAGGGGCGCCGGGGTGGCGGGATGTGACGAAATGACAGGTCCCTTCGTGCGGCCGTTGCGCGGCCGTCGCGCGGCCGCATTCAACCAGCCGCCGCACACTGTGCGCTGTGACACCAGTCTCGCCCGCTCACTGTGCGGGGCGCATCCGGCGGACCGGTTGCCCGGCGCCTAGGGTGGCACCCGAGCGGTCGGGCCCCGGCGCCGACGGGGGCAACGGGGGAGGTGCCGGGGCCGGTCCGCTCGGGTCCCGGCCGTCCGCCGCCGCGCCGCTCACATCTTGGCCGCCGCGGCGCGGATGGCCTCGCGAATGCGGAAGTAGGTGCCGCAGCGGCAGATGTTGGCGATGGCGTCGATGTCCGCGTCCGTGGGGTCGGCAGTGCGCTCGAGCAGGGCGACCGCCGGCCACCGCTCCGGGTACGGGCCGTACCTACCAATCGGCAGATACGGCTCGATGAACTTCCACTGGGCATTGGTGCGTTGCCTACGGGTCACGACCACAGTCCTACCGGATCCCACTCTGTGAAGAGCCAGTGGTCAGTGGCGGGAGATACCTGCCGAGTTCGAGCCCTGGGCCACTGTCTACGGACGCTTTCGGGTGTGGCGGGACGCCGGTGTGTTCACCGCCCTGCTGGAAGGCCTCCGCGCTTCGCATCGCGGGCGTCGATCTCGACCAGGCAGGCGGTGCGGGACTTGTACTCCTCGTGGAAGGCGATGCCCTGCGCACAGCCGCCCGGCATCGGGCGCCCCCAGGCGCCCTCCTGCGCGGCCTTGTCCAGGACCGCACGCTGCGCATCGGTCTTGGGGAACGCCCGGCGGAACCGGTAGGGGACCCGGCCGGTGCGCACGGCTAGAGGTCCACCAGGTCGGCGATCGCGGGCAGGGTCGGTATGGCGGCGTCGGCGCGCTGCGGGGCGACGGCGTCCGATCCGGCTCGGGTGACGAGGGCGAGGGTCGGCGCCGCGACGAGGCGGGTGAGGAAGGAGCGCCGGCCGCGCCGGTCCGCGTCGGGACTCTGTCCGGTCATGTCGTCGTGTCCCCACCCTGCGCGGATCCACCGACGTGGACGCCGTCGACGCGTTGCCGGTGCGTAGCGTAGCGATCACCGGACAGGGTGGGATGTGATCGCGCGGAGCGGGGTCCTTCGTTCGAGGGGTCCCGCTGCCGGGTGGTGACCGGCGCCCGGGAGCACTCGGAGCGCCCGGGGGGCTCGCGCTCCTCGCGCGTGCGCTCGAATCCATCCGATCGGACAGCGGTTTTCCGGCCGCAGGTGGACGATGGGAGGTGCAGGAATCGGACTCGACCGGGACAGCGAGGAGGTGCGGGGCGATGGCCACGTTCATGGACATCCACACCGGCATGCAGGGAATCACCGCCGACCAGCTGATGGAGGCGCACCGGGCGGACCTGGCGATCGAGGCGCAGGAAGGCGTGCACTTCAAGCAGGCGTGGGCCGACCCCGAGTCGGGCACGGTGTACTGCCTGTCCGAGGCACCGGACGCCGATGCGGTTCGGCGCATCCACGAGCGGACCGGGCACCCGGCGGCCGAGGTCCACCCGGTGCCGCTGGAGGTGTAGCCCGCGGCGGGCGGCTGACCGGAAACATTCGTACATACGAAGGAGGCCCCGAAGGCCTGCGGCATATGCCCTGAGCAACCCCGTAGCGGATGTTGCCAAACGCCTTACAGGCCGTCGCGGCCTGTGCAACAGTCGTTACCGGTCCTTCCTTCATGGCCGTGCCGCGCCTGTATCGGAGTTCTCATGCCGTCCCACCTGTTCGCGGACCGTCCCGCGCAGCCGCCCGAGCCGGGGTCGGTGGACGCACTGATTTCGCAGACCCGGCGCCTGCGGGGCGAAGTGGACGCCGTGCGCCGCGACACCGTCGTGGACGACGACGACGCCCAGGGCCGCTGGCAGCGCGCGCTGTGCGACCTCGCCGTCCACCACCTCGACGACCTGGGCCAACACCTCGGCCAGCTCAAGGAGGGCCTGCCGCCCGCGCCCGAGCAGTCCGTCGCGCCGCCCGGAGCGGCGCCCGAACCCCCGGTGGAGGACCGCCAGACCCGGGTCGGTAGCGCCGAGTGGAACCTGTTGACGGACGAGGTGACCTGGTCCGAGGAGTTGTTCCAGATCTTCGGCCGGTCCCCGGAAGCCGGCGCGCTGCCCTTGGACGAGCTGGGTTCCACCCTGTTCTCCGAAGACCAGCCGCTGCTCACCGCGATGGTCACCGACTGTCTGGTGGACGGCAAGCCCATAGACGGCGAGTTCCGCATCGTCCGGGCCGACGGGCGGGTCCGGACGCTGCACATGAGGGGCGAGCCGGTGCTCGACTCCGACGGTTGTACGGCATCGATGTGGGCCGTGCTGCGCGACGTGAGCGAACTGCGCCGCAGCCAGCGCGCGGTGCGCGAATCCCGCGACTCGCTCCAGCGTCGCCGGGAGATCGCGCGCACCGAGCACCGGCTGGCGGTCGAGCTGCAGGAAGCCGTGCTCCCCCCGTGGCGCGGCTCGCTGCGGTTCCCGCACGACAGCACCGGCGCCCTGGACGTGGCGGCGCACTACCTGCCCTCCGCCAGCAGCGCGCTGATCGGCGGCGATTGGTACGACGCCCTCGAACTGACCGATGGACGCTCGCTGCTGACGGTCGGCGACCTGACCGGGCACGGGGTGACCGCCACCTCCGGGATGGCGATGATGCTCGGCGCGCTGCGCGGGATGGCCATGGCCGGCATCGAGCCCGGCCCGTTGATGGGCTGGCTCAACCAACTGCTGGAGACCTCCGTGCAGCCGGCGCTGGGTTCGGCCGTCTGCTGCCGTTACGATCCCGAGCTGCGCCTGCTGTCCTGGGCGCAGGCCGGCCATCCCGCGCCGTTGCTGTTCCGCGGCGGCCAGGGCCGCTCGCTCCAGCCGCCGGAAGGGGTGCTGTTGGGGGCGACCTCCGGGGCGGTGTACGGCCAGGCCGAGGAACGACTGGAAGCGGGTGACGTGGTGGTCCTGCACACGGACGGACTGACCCCGCGCAGCATCGAGTTCAGCCGGGCGGACGGGACCGAGCGGCTGCTCGCGCTCGCGCCGCGGTTCTCGGCGGCGCGGTCCGCGCAGGACTGCGTACGGATCGTGCTGGAGGAGTTCGGGGACAACGAGCGCGAGGACGACGCCTGCGTGCTCGTGGCCCGGATCGGTTTCTGACCACGCCCGACGGTCTACGGGCAAGAACCTTCCGAGAACCGGGTCTTCTCCGGGCCGCGCCGCCGGGCGCGGCCTTTCCCGTCAGACCGTGCTCACCTCCACCGGGGTGTCCGGGAGGGCCAACTTGATCTCCTCGCGCAGGTCCTCGATCCGCGGGTAGCCGGAGTACTGGCCGGTGAGCCGGTACATCTCGCGCAGTCGGTCCCATGTCCGGTGCGAGGACGTCTCGTTCATCGACACCAGGGCGAGCCGGGCGTACCGGTCGGCCTGCTCCGGATCGTCGGCGATGAAGCAGGCCGAGGCCATGGAGATGTAGTCGAAGATCTGCGAACGCTGGTGTCCTTGGGCGCGCAGCCGCAGTGCCTCCTTGGCGTGGCGCTGGGCGATCGGCGCGGCCGTGGGGTCGTGGTCGGCCAGCGTCCGGAAGGCCAGCGCCTGCATCCCGTGCAGGTCCGCCTCGTCGAAGTGCTGCATCCAGGACGGCGGCGGCACGTCGCCCTTGTCGGAGACGAACAGGTCCTCGGCCTCCCCGAGGGTGCGGCGCATGGCCTGGCCCTTGCCCATGGCCGCCTGCGCCCACGCCTCGATGGTCTGGAGCATGGCGCGGGTGCGCGGCAGGGTCTCCTCCCCGGAGCCCGACTTCGCCAGCTTCATCAGGTCCAGGGCCTCGTGGGGCTTGCCCAGGTGCACCATCTGACGGGCCGCCCGGGACAGGGCCTCGCCCGCCCGCGGCCGGTCCCCGCCCTCGCGGGCGGCGTGCGCGGCGATGACGAAGTACTTCTGGGCGGTGGGTTCGAGGCCGACGTCGTGGGACATCCAGCCGGCGAGGACCGCCAGGTTGGCGGCCACTCCCCACAGCCGGCGCTGGAGGTGGTCGGGATGGTGGTAGGCCAGCATGCCGCCCACCTCGTTGAGCTGGCCCACCACGGCCTTGCGCTGGAGTCCGCCGCCCCGGGAGGCGTCCCAGGCGCGGAAGACCTCGACGGAGCGCTCCAGGGCGTCGATCTCCTGCGAGCCGATCGGGGCCGCCTCGTAGCGGTCGTACCCCGTCGGGTCGGCCTGGTGGGCGCCCCCGCCGAAGCGGTGCGCGTCCTTGGCGGTGGCGGGATCGGTGTGCAGCCAGTCGTACATGGCGTTGCTGAGGACTGAGCCGGCGGTGAGCGCGGCTCCCGCGCCCATCAGACCGCGACGGTTGAGCATGAGGTCCATTCCCGTGAATTCGGTGAGGACCGCGGCTGTGCGTTCGGGCGCCCAGGGCACTCCGTCGGGGTTCTCCTGCACCCCGTCCGGCTGCCGCTTCGCGGTGCGCCGCTGCCGTACGAACCCGAGGTCCTCGATGGTCACGACACGACCGAGCCGCTCGGTGAACAGTGCTGCCAGTACCGTGGGCACCGGTTCGCGCGGGGTCTCCCCCATGTCGATCCAGCGCCGCACCCGCGAGGTGTCGGTGGCCAGTTGGTGGTGACCCATCGCGGCCGCCTGCCGGTTGACCATCCTCGCCAGTTCGCCCTTGGACCAGCCGGCCAGGCCGAACAGGTCGTTCAGACGGGTGTTTGGACCTTTGCTCACGTCAAGCCCCCAGGTTCTCGGCTGACTTGACACTAGCCCGCCGTCAGGTGCCCAGCGACTATTCGCCAGGGTTCGCCAGGGTCCGCCAGATGGTGTGCCACCCGCGACGGGGTGTCATGTAGGAATGCGCCTCCCCGACCCGGCCCCCGGCGGAACTCCCCAGGGTGAAGCACGGGATCCGGCGGGGCGGCGTACGCAACTCGTCGGCGCACGAAGGGAACCGTAAACGCCATGTACGCAGCAACGTCCTCCGTGTCCGCCCCGGTCCGGCCGCACCGCACGCTCCAGGCGGGCGGCGGCCCCTACCTCGACCCCGGCCGGCCGGCCGCCCCGGCGCAGGGCGCCGTACGGGCCCGGCGGATGCCGGGGACCGGGGCCCAGCCGCTCAGCGGAAGAATCGACCTCTCGGGGCCGCAGGGCGCCCAACTGCGCACGGCGCTCGCCTCGGTGCAGCGGATCTGTCCCGAGTTCGCGCCCGTGCAGGTGCTGCGGCGCAGCGGCCGGTCGGTCCTCCTCGTGGGGACGACGGGCCGGATGACCGCCGTCGCGAAGGTTTTACTGGACCATTCGCCCGAGTGGCGCGAGCGGTACCGGCACGAAATAGCTGCGTACCGGGCGTTCGTCCGGCACCGTCCGCCGGTCCGGGTGCCGCGGTTGATCGCCGCCGACCCGGAGAACTGCGTCCTGGTCGTCGAGCGGATGGCGGGTCGGGTCGCGGCCCTGCAGCGGCATCCCGTCGAGGCCCCGCCGCGGGCCGACGTACGGGCCGCGCTGGGAGCGGTGTGCCGGGTGAACCAGTGGCGACCGCCGGCCGAGTTGTTCGGGCACCCGCTGGACTACACCCGTCGGATCGCCCGCGACCACCAGCTCGGCTTGCTGACCGACCGGGACTTCGGCGACCTCCAGAAGCTGCTGCACGGTCTCAAACTGGCCGGTACGTCCTGGCAGTTCAACCACGGTGACGCCCTGCTGTCGAACCTGCTGCTCTCCCCGGCGGGGCCGGTCCTGCTCGACTGGGAGCACGCGGGCTGGTACCTGCCGGGTTACGACCTGGCCACGCTGTGGACGGTACTGGGCGACGCACCGGCGGCGCGCGGTCAGATCAGCCGGCTGGCGCAGCAGCAGGGGCCGGCGGTCAGGGACGCGTTCCTGGTCAACCTGATGCTGATCCTGACCCGGGAGATCCGGATGTCCGAAACGGCGGTGCAGCGCTCGATGCAGGCCACCGCCCCGATGCAGCCGCTGCCGGCGGGCGCCTTGTCCTCGGGCGAGGAGCAGCGGCTGCTGCTGCGCCGGTTGCACGACGACTGCGGGATGGCCCGCAGGGCGGTCCGCGCGGTGGTCGGCACCCGCTGACGCACCGCGCCCCCCGTACGCGAGGTCCCGTGGCTCCCACCGCCGCGGGGCCTCGCTCGTGTGCGTACGGGGCGGCGCCATCCGGGTGGCCGAGTCGGGGGCCTTGACATCACATGATCCTCCGAACAGGTTTCTGACACAGCATCAGACGTGCTGGAACAGTCGCCCCCTCCCACTCCCCGGAGCCCGCCCATGTCCGAACGGTCCGATCACGCACGCGCCCCGTTCCCCGCCCGCCGGACGGTCCTCGCCGGTACCGGGGCCGGGGTGCTCGCCGCCACCGTGCTGCCGGCCGCCGCCGCGCGCGCCGCGGCCGACTCCGCCTCCGACGGGGCTCCGCTCGGCGAGTACGACGTCGTCGTGGTCGGGTCGGGGGCGTCCGGGATGACCGCCGCGCTGACGGCCGCCGGGCGCGGGTTGAGCGTGCTGGTGGTCGAGAAGGCCCCCACCTTCGGCGGGTCCGCGGCCCGTTCGGGCGCCGGGATCTGGCTGCCGAACAACTCGGTGATCCTCGGGGCCGGGGTGCCGGACACCCCGGAGAAGGCCGCGACGTACCTCGCGGCGGTGGTCGGTCCCGACGTACCGGTCGACCGGCAGCGGGCGTTCCTCGCCAACGGGCCCCGCATGCTGGACTTCGTCATGGCTCACAGCCCGCTGAAGTTCCGTTTCATGGACGGCTACAGCGACTACTACCCGAACCTGCCCGGCGGTCTGTCGAACGGGCGCTCCGTCGAGCCCGACCAGATCGACGGGAATCTGCTCGGTGCCGAACTCGCCCGGCTCAATCCGGCCTACATGCCGGTGCCCGCCGGGATGGTGGTGTTCAGCCAGGACTACAAGTGGCTCAACCTCGCGGCGGTCACCGCGAAGGGGCTCGCGGTGTCCACCGAGTGCCTGGCGCGGGGCACGGCGGCGGCGCTGCGCGGCGAGAAACCGCTGACCATGGGCCAGGCGCTGGCCGCGGGGCTGCGCGCGGGCCTGCTGCGGGCGGGGGTGCCGGTGTGGCTCGACAGTCCGCTGGTCGATCTGGTCCAGGAGGGCGGGGCGGTCACCGGGGTGGTGGTGGAGAAGGAGGGCGTACGGGCGGTCGTACGCGCCCGCAAGGGCGTGATCATGGGGTCCGGCGGCTTCGAGCACAACGCGGCGATGCGGGCCCAGTACCAGCAGCAGCCGATCGGCACCGAGTGGTCGGTGGGCGCGAAGGAGAACACCGGCGATGGCATCAGGGCAGGTCAGCGGGTGGGGGCGGCGCTCGCGCTGATGGCGGACGCCTGGTGGGGGCCGTCGATCCCGTTACCCGGCCAGCCGTACTTCTGCCTGGCGGAGCGAACCCTTCCGGGCGGACTGATGGTGAACGCGAACGGCACCCGGTTCGTCAACGAGGCGGCCCCCTACAGCGACGTGGTGCACGTGATGTACGAGAAGGACCGGGGCGCGCCCGGCTCGCACATCCCGGCCTGGCTGATCGTGGACCAGAACTACCGCAACCGGTACCTGTTCAAGGACATCCTTCCGACGCTGCCCTTCCCGGACGCCTGGTACGAGGCGGGGGCCGCGAAGAAGGCGTGGACCTGGGACGCGCTCGCCGGGCAGATCGGAGTGCCGGCCGCCGCGCTGCGGGCGACCTTGAACCGCTTCAACGCACAGGCGTGGAACGGCTCCGACCCCGACTTCCACCGCGGTGACACGGCGTACGACCACTACTACACGGACCCCAACGTCCAGCCGAACTCGTGCCTGGCGCCGATCTGGGCGCCGCCGTTCCACGCCTTCAAGATCGTGCCGGGGGACCTGGGGACCAAGGGCGGCATCGTCACGGACGCGCGGGCACGGGCGCTGCGGGCAGACGGCTCGGTGATCCGGGGCCTGTGGGCGGCGGGCAACGCCAGTGCGGCGGTGATGGGCCACAGCTACGCGGGGGCCGGATCGACGATCGGTCCCGCGATGACGTTCGGCTATGTGGCGGCGAACGACATCGCGGACGCGTAGGGGCGCCCGGCGCCGCGCCGGGCCTCTCAGCCCTGCTGGAACAGCTCCGCCGGAAGGGGCTTCAGCAGGGCGTAGAGGTCGTCGGTGATCGGGCGGTCCCAGCTGGCGATGGTGACCAGCACGTTGTCGCTGCGGTCGAACTGGACGCAGGAGATGCGGGACTCCGAGAGCTTGACCTTGCGCACGATGAGGAGGTTGTCGCCCTGCATGACGGGGCAGTCCTCGACCCCGGTGACCTCGACGTCCTCGTCGTTCTCCAGGGCGTCCAGGAGCTGGGCCACCTCGAAGGGGACCTGCTTGTCGGCGAGCTCCCGGGCGGGTGAGCCCTCGGGGAGGTTGCCGATGATCATCGCGGGGCCGCGGCCGCCGAAGAGGTCGTAGCGGAGGAAGACACCCTGGCAGCTGCCGTCGGGGGCGGGGAGCAGCCCGGCCCCGAGGTTGCCCGGCCAGTCCCCCGGGTCCATGGCGAGGACGTCGAAGTCCGGGCCGGCGGGGGTGGCGGCGCGGTGGCGGCGGAGGAAGGACATGCCGCCATGGTACGTGTCCGGACGGCTTTTCCGGCCCCGGGCCCCGCTTCCACGCCGGGGCCGCGCCGTACCCCGGCCGGGGCGGGGCACCGCCTCGGCCGGGGCTGGGCGGGGGCTCGGCCGGGGCTCGGCGGGGGACCGCTGCTCCCGCCCGTGCCTAGACCGGCGGGACCAGCGTGAAGTAGTGGTCGAGGCGGTCGGCGTCGCCGGTGACCGTCAACGCGGAGGCCGGCAGCCGCTGCCAGAGGAACAGCGCCAGGTCCGAGGCCGTCCCGGCGGCTTCGACGTCCACCGCACCGGCGGCACCGCGCTCCAGGAGCACCTCGTCCCCGCTGAAGGTGACCGTCCAGGACCCGGCGGCATCGGTCCGGCGGAAGCGGTACCGCTCCCCGGCGCCCGGTGGGGCGGATTTCCAGAAGCGCCGGGCCGGGGCCATCACCTCGAAGGTGTGGGGGACGGCCTCGGCCGCGATCCGGGGGTCGACGGGCGCCGGGGTGCCCGTGGCGGCCTCCGCGTCCCAGCGGTGCAGCGCGAGCTCGATCAGTTGCATCCGCTGCCAGAAACCGCTGGTCTTCGTCGCCGACCAGGTCCACACCGGCACGTCCGGTCCGAGCGCGCGGAACAGTTCCTCCAGGGTCGCGGCGCCCTCGGCGAACCAGTCGGTCAAGCCTTCCGGCGCGGGATCGAGGCCGGGCGTCCGGTCCGGCATGGGCCATGCGGCCAACGCGGCGGGGTCCGAGGGGAGCCCGTAGAGGGAGAGGTCGGTGGGGTCGGGGGCCTCGGTCAGCCGCTCCCGGAGGATGTGCGCGAGGTAGCGGTGCACCGAGCCCAGGTGGCCCACGAGGTCCGACACCGACCAGCCCGGACAGGAGGGGACCAGGGGTGGCCGGCCGCCGGGGTCCAGCGCCGTGCGGGCCGCCTTCTCGAACGCCCGTGCCTGCGTGTGGAAGAGGTGGAGCCGGGTGATCTCGTCCATGCGGCCACTGTGCTCCGGCCGCCGGCGGATCGGGCGGCTTTGGGCTCCCGGCGAACGACTTCGGCTGCGGGCGAACGGCTCCGAGCCCCGGCGGGCGCCTTCACGTGCCCTCGTAGAGTCGGCGCCGCCACCACGGGAGCGGGCGCCCGGACCGGTCGCGCCCCACGGGTACGGGTGCGGGATCGGGGAGGGTGCGACGGCGGAACTCGGCGTCGAGGGTGCGCAGTACGCGCCCCAGCGCGGACCGCGCCTCGGGTGTCAACCCGCGGTACAGGTCGGCCAGTTCGTCGCGCACCGCGGCGATGTCGTCGAGCGCGCAGCCGGGGCAGGCCGGGACGGTCGGGCGCACCAGGAGGAGCCGGCCGCCGGGACGGTCCAGGAAGGCGCGGTACAGCGCGAGCCGGACGGCCAGGTCGGGGGCACGACCGCGCAGCACGTGGTGGATCAGCGCGCTCGCGGCGGGCGACAGCCGGTCCAAGGGCGGCAGTTCACGGGTCCAGGCGGGCGGCCGGCGGCCGTCGAACGGTCCTCGTCGGGCGCGTAGCGCGCCGGGACGGTTACGCGGCATCGCCCTTTCGGCGGTTGATCGTCATGCCGGCCATGATCGCAGAACGGGTCCACCCCCGCCAGGCACCGGGCGGCGGCTCCGCGCCCGGTGCCGGCGGCGGACCGCGCGGGCGTCAGGTCAGGTCAGGTCGAATTCTCCGCCCCGGGCGTCCAGGACGAACTTGCGCCACTCGTCCGGCGCGAAGATCAGCGACGGGCTGTCGGGCCGCTCGCTGTTGCGCATCGCGATGAACCCTTCCACGAAGGCGATCTGTACGTCTCCGGTGCCCCGGCTGCTCGATCGCCAGTCGGCCCCGCTGAGATCCAGGTCCGGCTTTCCCCAGCCTGCGGGGGCCTGCGAAGTCATGCTCTCGGCCACGTGCGTGCTCCTCCCGGTACGTCGTCCGAGGGCCAGGTTAACCACGTGGGCGGGCGCCGCACAGGCCCCGCCGAACGGGTCGCCCCGATGGGAACCGGTCGCGGCCGTCCGGCGCAACGTCCCTCAGCACGTGGGCGGTTCGGCCCCCACCAGCCACATCGCGAAGAACTGCGCCCCGCCGCCGTACGCGTGCCCGAGGGCCCGGCGGGCGCCCGCGATCTGGTGTTCCCCCGCCTGACCGCGTACCTGGAGGGCCGCCTCGGCGAAGCGGATCATGCCGGAGGCGCCGATGGGATTGGTCGACAGGACACCGCCCGACGGGTTGACGGGCAGGTCGCCGTCGAGTTCGGTGACCCCGGCCTCGGTGAGTTTCCAGCCCTCGCCCTCCTCGGCGAAACCCAGGTTCTCCAGCCACATCGGCTCGTACCAGGAGAACGGCACGTACATCTCCACCGCGTCGATCTCCCGACGCGGGTCGGTGATCCCGGCCTGCCGGTAGACGTCGGCCGCGCAGTCCTTGCCCGCCTGGGGGGACACGAAGTCCTTGCCGGCGAACAGGGTCGGTTCGCTGCGCATCGCCCCGCCGTGGACCCAGGCCGGCGGCCGGGGCGAGCGCGCCGCGCCCGCCCGGTCGGTGAGCACCATCGCGCAGGCCCCGTCCGAGGAGGGGCAGGTCTCCGAGTACCGGATCGGGTCCCACAGCATCGGTGACGCCTGGACCTTCTCCAGGGTGATGTCGTGCTCGTGCAGGTGCGCGTACGGGTTCTTCAGCGCGTTGCGCCGGTCCTTGTACGCGACGAGGGAGCCGACCGTGTCGGGAGCCCCGGTGCGCCGCATGTACGCGCGCACGTGCGGCGCGAAGAACCCGCCCGCGCCGGCCAGCAGCGGCTGTTGGAAGGGGACGGGCAGCGAGAGGCCCCACATGGCGTTGGATTCGGACTGCTTCTCGAAGGCCAGGGTCAGGACGGTGCGGTGGACGCGGGCCGCCACCAGGTTGGCGGCGACGAGCGCGGTCGACCCGCCGACCGAACCGGCGGTGTGGACGCGGAGCATGGGCTTGCCGACCGCGCCGAGGGCGTCCGCCAGGTACAGCTCCGGCATCATCACCCCTTCGAAGAAGTCGGGTGCCTTGCCGATGACGACGGCGTCGATGTCCGCCCAGGTCAACTCGGCGTCGGCGAGGGCGCGTACGGCGGCCTCGCGGACCAGTCCGGCTATGGAGACATCGCGGCGGGCGGCGACGTGCTTGGTCTGGCCGACGCCGACGACGGCCACGCGCTCCTTCGATGTGGCGGCCTTGCTCATGCTCGGTCCCCTTCCAGGACGGCGACCAGGTTCTGCTGGAGGCAGGGGCCGGAGGTGGCGTGCGCGACGGCGCGGTCGGACGCGCCGCGGTGGATGCGGGCGGCGGCCTCGCCGATGCGGATCAGACCGGCGGCCATGATCGGGTTGGCGGCCAGGGCCCCGCCGGACGGGTTGACGTGCACACCCTCGTCGAGCCCGAGGGCCTTGCGCAGCACGACTTCTTGGGAGGAGAACGGCGCGTGCAGCTCCGCCGTGTCCACGGGTGCTTCGAAGAGGCCCGCGTGGGCGGCGGCGAGGCGGGTGGAGGCCGAGTCGGTGAGGTCGCGCAGGCCCATGCCGTGCGCCTCGATCCGGTGGTCGATGCCGGTGATCCAGGCGGGCCGCTCGCAGAGCCGGCGGGCTGTGTCGCCGGCCGCCAGGATGACGGCCGCCGCGCCGTCCCCGATGGGCGGGCAGTCACCGGTGCGCAGCGGCCGGACCTGGTAGTCGCCCTGCGGGACGGCGCCGCTGAGCTGGGCGTGCGGGTTGCCGGCGGCGGAGGCCCGGCTGCGGGCGCCGATGGCGGCGAGGGTGGGCTCGTCGGTCTCGCCGGCGTCGATCAGCGCCTGGGCCTGGAGGGCGGCCAGGGCGACGGAGTCGGGCCAGAGGGGGGCGAGGTAGTAGGGGTCGAGTTGGCGGGTGAGGACGTCGCGTACCGGTCCGGGCGACGACTTCCCGTACGCGTAGACGAGCGCGGTGTCGGCCTCCCCGGTCTGGATCTTGACCCAGGCCTCGTAGAGGGCCCAGGCGCCGTCCATCTCGACGTGGGACTCGGAGATGGGCGGCCAGGCGCCGACGCCGTCGAGGGTCATGGTGAAGGAGAAGGCCCGGCCGGCCAGGTAGTCGCTGGAGCCGGAGCAGGTGAAGCCGATCTCGCCGGTCTTGAGGCCGGTCCGGGCCAGCACCTGGTGGAGCACCGGCATGACCATCTCGACTTCGCTGAGTTCGTCGGTGCGGCGCCGGTGGTCGCTCTGCGCGAAGGAGACGACCGCGACCTCGCGGGCGTACCTGTTCGTCGTGGGCATCAGATGAGCTCCTTGTACGCGTCGTAGTCCGCGTCCGGTTCGCCGGTGGGGCGGTAGTGGTCGGGGTACCGGCCGCCTTCGGTCCACACCGGTTCGACGCGCAGGCCCATGCGGACCTGGTCGTAGGGGATGCCGCCGATCCGACCGTGCAGGGCGAGGTCCGCGCCGTCGAGGGCGATGTGGGCGTAGACGTAGGGGACTTCGATGTCGAGGTTGCGGGCCTTGATGTTGACGACGCAGTACGTGGTGACGGTGCCGGCCGGGCCGACCTCGACCCGGTCGGTGGTGGCGACGCCGCAGGTGGGGCAGGCGCCGCGCGGGGGCACGTACACCTTGTGGCAGGAGGGGCAGCGCTCGCCGACGGTCCGCCGCCCGGAGAGGGCGTTGATGTACGCGGTCTGCGCGCGGCCGGGGCTGTAGGTGTAGTCGAGCCGGGCCTCGGCGACGATGCCGGTGACGGGGTCGGCGAAGTGGGCGTCGTGCGGGGTGGGTCGTGGCTCCGCGGGCGCGGGACCTTCGTGGGGCTCGAAGCACGCGATGTCCGTGATCGCACCGGTACGTTCGGCGGCCCAGCGGACGCGGACCCGCATTCCGGTGTGGACGGCGTCGGGCCCCGGTGCGTCGAGGGCGTGGAGGAGGGCGGTGTCGGCGCCGTCGAGCGTGACGAGCACCCAGGCGAAGGGCCGGTCCAGGGGCTGGTGGGGGCGCGGCTCGTCGTTCCAGGCCCAGGTGGTGACGGTGCCGGTGGTGGTGACCTGGACCAGCTCGCGGATCTCCTCGGCGGTGACGGGGTCGTACTCGACGGGCGGGACCATCACCTGTCCGGCGGTGGTCCGGACGCCGAGTACGACGCGGTCGCGCAGACCGGTGAGGAAGGCGCTCTGCACGGGCCCGAGGGACCGGGTGAACGGGAACTCGACGACGAGGGGCGCGCGCAACACCTCGGGCGGCGGCGCGGCGGCTTCGGCTGCGGTCATGGGCTGGGCTCCTATCTGCGGGCACGACGGGTCACACGCCGGACACCACCGGTCCGGTCCGATCCACCCGCCGGGGCCGGGTGGCGGTCGGTAGGCCGGCGGCCGGGGGCCGGCCGGCCGGGGGTCGGTTCGGCACTCCGGCCAGGCGGCCGGGATCGGGCCCTCCGGCCGGACCTGGCCGGGACGGCCGAAAGAGGCGGCCCCGCCGACCGGCGGAAGCCCGAAGGCGGGACCAGCGGCCTTGCCACCGTCCGCCGAGGCCATGACCCGGCCGGCGGCCGGTCGGGATCGAGGAAACCGGTTCGGGGTGGTTCCAGCCGTCCGGCCGGACCGACCGGCGCGACCGGTACGGGTGAACCAGCGGATCGGCGGAAGCCGGGCCGCGTGGCCGTCGACTTCCGTCGTCCTGCCGGGCTTCCGGCAGGACGGGGGGACCTTCCGATCGGTCTGCCGGGTCCGGCCGGGGTCGGACAACGCGGTCCCGGGTCGGAGGGGAACGGTCGGAGCGGGTCGCTCCGGGGCCACGTCGATCGTCGGGTGACCTGGCCCGGCCGGCCCCCGGCGCCCGACGCGAGCCACCTCCGGCGGGCCCACCCGAACCGCACGGGGCGCGGCCGACGACCGGCCCACCGTCGTACAACACGCCACAGCGACTCGCCCCGGCCGCCCGGCTCGGCCGTCCCGGTACCGGCCGCCGGGCCCCCGTAAGAGGGCGGCACCCGGCCACGGCGGTACCGGCGTATCGGCCGTGCCGCCCACCCGTCCGCCCACCGCGCGGCCGGCGCTCAGGCCCGCCGGTAGCGCGGTGGGCGTTTCTCCGCGAAGGCCCGGGCCCCCTCCTTCGCGTCGGCCGTCTCGAAGATCGGCCACCCGCGCTTCAACTCGGCGGCCAGCCCCTCCGTCTCGGTCAGCTCCGCGGCCTCGTAGACGGACGCCTTCACCGCCTCCACCGCCAGCGGTCCGCACGCGTTGATCTGTTCGGCGATCTCCAGGGCCCGCTCCAGCGCGGATCCGTCCGGTACCACGCGCCCGATCAGGCCGATCCGGGCCGCCTCCGCCGCCGTGTACGGCCGGCCGGTCAGCAGCATCTCCAGCGCGTGGGTGCGCGGGATCTGCCGTGGCAGCCGGACGGTCGAGCCGCCGATCGGGAACAGGCCCCGCTTGACCTCGAACAGGCCGAACGTGGCCCCTTCGCCCGCGACCCTGATGTCGGTCCCCTGGAGGATCTCGGTGCCGCCGGCGACGCAGTATCCCTCCACCGCCGCGATCACCGGTTTGCGCGGCCGGTGGTGGCGGAGCATCGCCTTCCAGTGCAGGTCGGGGTCGGCCTTGAGCCGGTCCCGGTACTGGTCGCCCGCCATCCCTTGCCCGGCCAGCGCCTTGAGGTCCATCCCCGCGCAGAAGTCCCCGCCCGCACCGGTCAGGATCACCGAGCGCACGGCGTCGTCCGCGTCGGCTTCCAGCCAGCCGTCGTACAGCCCGACCAGCAGCGGCAGCGAGAGCGCGTTCTTCGCCTCCGGCCTGTTCATGGTGAGCACCAGCGTGGCGCCGTGGCGTTCCACGGTCAGGTGTTCCGTCCCACCCATTGCCGTCCTCCCGTCTGAAGACCTAGAACAGGTTGCAGGAGGGGAGGATGCAGTTCAATAGTTTTCTGACACACAGTCAGTTTTCTTGTTGCGCGCCTTCCCAGTTGACCGTCCCGGCGCTCTAATGACCGCCGAGCCGGGCCGGCCATGGGGTCAGCCATGGACACTTTCGGGTCAGGAGGAACGGTGGAGTACAACCTTGCCGACCTGTTCGAGTCGGTCGTCGACGTGGTACCCGATCGGGAGGCCCTCGTCTACGTGGACCACCCGGGCACCGGCGCCGAGCGCCGCCTGACGTACGCGGAACTGGACGCGGCGGCGAACCGTCTCGCGCACCACCTCCTCGACAGCGGCCTGACGGCCGGCGAGCATCTGGGGCTGCACCTCTACAACGGCGTGGAATACCTCCAGACGGTGCTGGCCTGCCTCAAGGCGCGACTGGTCCCGGTGAACGTCAACTACCGCTACGTCGAGGAGGAGTTGGTCTACCTCTACAACGACGCCGACCTCGCCGCGCTCGTCTTCGAGGGCGAGTTCACCGAGCGGGTGGCCGCCGCCCTCCCCCAGACGCACCGGCTCCGGCACCTGATCCGGGTCGGCGGGGCCCCCGCGGGCACCCCGGAGCCCGCCATCGCGCCCGTCGCGTACGAGAACGCGGAGGCGGCCGGGTCCCCGGAGCGCGGCTTCGCGCCCCGCTCCCCCGATGACCTGTTCATCATCTACACCGGGGGCACCACCGGGATGCCCAAGGGCGTCATGTGGCGGGCCGAAGACCTCTTCTTCGCCGGGCTGTTCGGTGGCGAGCCGTCGGGCGAGCCGGTGAAGCGGCCGGAGGAACTGGCCGAACGGGTGGCGGCGCGCGGCGCGGGGCTCACGTTCTTCCCGGCGCCCCCGTTGATGCACGGCACGTCGACGCTGACCTCGTTCATCGCCTTCAACTACGGCCAGCGGGTGGTCATCCACCGCAAGTACGCGCCCGAGGAAGTGCTGCGCACCATCGAGAAGGAGAAGGTCTCCAGCGTGTCCCTGGTGGGCGACGCGATGCTCAGGCCGCTCATCGACGCGCTGAACGGCCCGCTCAGGGGGA
The DNA here is from genome assembly GCF_042881255.1 of Streptomyces sp. NPDC058279. NCBI lineage: Bacteria > Bacillati > Actinomycetota > Actinomycetes > Kitasatosporales > Streptomycetaceae > Streptomyces > Streptomyces sp. NPDC058279. Next base: position 699,875 of record NZ_JBHVYA010000001.1, read on the forward strand.
CCGACCTGTCCTCGCTGTTCAGCGTCTCCTCGTCCGGGGCGATCATGTCGGAGACGGTCCGGGCGGAGTTCCAGCGGCTGGTGCCGCACGTGGTGCTGCTCAACAACTTCGGTTCCTCGGAGTCCGGTTCCAACGGCCGCGCGGCGAACGACTCGGGCCCGGAGAAGGGGTTCCGGCTGGAGGTCAACGACCGTACCCAGGTGGTGGATCCGGTGACTCACGAGCCGGTGCCGGTGGGCCGGCCGGGGCGTCTCGCGCAGCGCGGGCACGTGCCGCTCGGGTACTACAACGACCCCGTGAAGACCGCCGAGACCTTCTTCCGCAAGGGCGAGGAGCGGTGGGTACTGCTCGGCGACATGGCGACGGTGGACGAGAACGGGATCGTCACGGTGCTCGGGCGCGGCTCGCAGTGCATCAACACCGGGGGCGAGAAGGTCTACCCGGAGGAAGTCGAGCAGGCGTTGAAGTCGCACCCGGACGTGTACGACGCCTTGGTCGCGGGGGTGGCGGACCCGACGTGGGGCAGTCATGTCGCGGCGGTGGTCCAGGTGCGCGCGGGGGCGCCGGAGCCGACGCTGGAGGAGATCCAGGCACATTGCCGGACGCGGCTCGCGGGGTACAAGATCCCGCGCCAGCTCGTCGTCGCGCCCGCGATCCAGCGCTCGCCGAGCGGGAAGGCGGATTACCGCTGGGCGAAGGCGGTGGCCACGGAGGCGGACGCCAGCCGCTGAGACCGCGGGTGGGGCCGCCTCACGCGGGCCGGCCGTCGGGACCGGTCCGGTCGGCCTGGGTGGAGAACCTGGAGAGGAAGACGTCGTACCAGCCGTCGTCCCTCCTGGTCATCGTCGCGCCGTCCTGCCAGGTCCCGTTGTCCGCCCACCAGCGGCTGCCGTACGGATCGCCCTGGTTCTGGTGGATGTTGCGCATGCCCGGGCCGCCGCGGTCGAAGACCTCTCCGAAGACCAGGACGGGCCGGCCGGGTACGAGGAGCGGCTCCAGCGCCCGGGACGCTTCCAGACAGGAGCCCGAGATCCAGGGGTGCGTCGGGGCCGGCCGGCCGAGGAGGGCGCGCAGCCGGGCGATCGCGCGGCCGGGCCGGCCGGCCAGTGCGGGGTGGCGCTGGAAGTCGACGGCGCCCGATCCGGAGGTGCGGGCGAGGTCGTGGTGGCCGGGCGCGAGCGCGGAGGCGGGTTCGAGCACCGAGGCCGCGAGGGTGAGGACCTTCCACCGCACGCCGATCGCGGCGTCCTCGCTGTCGACGTCGACGGCGCACCGGTAGCGGCCGTCGGGTGTGTCGACCTCCAGGTTGACGTGGAACCAGCGGCCCCGGGCATCGGGTTCGTCACGGAAGTGGCGGTGCAGTGTTCCGGACAGCACTCCGTAGTCGGCGAGCGGCATGCGGACAGTGAACCACCGCCGGACCGGTGGGGCGAACGGCGGCCCGGGCACCACTCCCGCCCGGTCCCACGGCGCCGGCAGCACCGATCACTCGTTCGAGTCATTGCTTTGGCCCGCACTCTCCGGCAGGCTACCGAATGATCGGTCGGTACGTTTCACGATGGGGTGAGGACATGTCGGACTTCGCTGGTGAGGAGCGGGACCGAGACGGCCTGCCGGGGCGCGGCCCCGGACCGGACGCGGGCGAGTCGTTGAGCGGTGCCGAGCTGGCGGCCCTCCAGCTCGGCCGGTTGCGTACCACCTTGCGCCGGGTCTACGAACGGGTGCCCTTCTACCGCGACGCCTTCGACAAGGCCGGCGTGCACCCGGACGACTGCCGTTCCCTCGCCGACCTCTCCCTCTTCCCCTTCACCACCAAGGCCGACCTGCGCGACCAGTACCCCTTCGGGATGTTCGCCGTACCCCGTTCGGACGTGCGCCGCATCCACGCCTCCAGCGGAACCACCGGCCGGCCGACGGTGGTGGGGTACACCGAGGGGGACCTGTCGACCTGGGCGGATGTCGTCGCCCGCTCCATCCGCGCGGCGGGCGGGCGACCGGGGCAGGTCGTGCACATCGCCTACGGGTACGGCCTCTTCACCGGCGGCCTCGGCGCGCACTACGGCGCAGAACGGCTCGGGTGTACGGTCGTGCCGGCCTCCGGGGGCATGACGGACCGCCAGGTCCGACTGATCCAGGACTTCCGACCGGAGGTCATCATGGTGACCCCCTCCTACATGCTGACGCTGCTGGACGAGATGGAGCGCCAGGGCATCGACCCCCGCTCGACCTCGCTCCGTACGGGGATATTCGGCGCGGAGCCGTGGACGGAGGAGATGCGCCGGGAGATCGAGGACCGGCTCGGCATCGACGCCGTGGACATCTACGGGCTGTCGGAGGTGATGGGGCCCGGGGTGGCGCAGGAATGCGCTTCGACGAAGGACGGGCTCCACATCTGGGAGGACCACTTCTATCCCGAGGTGGTCGACCCGATCACCGGGGCGGTACTCCCGGACGGCGAGCCGGGGGAGCTGGTGTTCACCTCGCTCACCAAGGAGGCCATGCCCGTCGTCCGCTACCGCACCCGGGACCTGACGCGGCTGCTGCCGGGCACCGCCCGGCCCGCCTTCCGCCGGATGGAGAAGATCACGGGCCGCAGCGACGACATGATCATCCTGCGGGGGGTGAACCTCTACCCGACGCAGATCGAGGAGATCCTGCTGCGCGTCCCGGCCCTGGCCCCGCACTTCCAGCTCCGACTGACCCGCGAGGGCCGGATGGACGCGCTGACCGTCCGGGTCGAGGCCCGGCGCGGGGCGGACGCCGCGCAACGGGAAGCGGCGGCCGCCTCGGTGGTCCGGGCCGTGAAGGAGGGCGTCGGGGTGTCCGTGCGGGTGGAGGTGGTGGATCCGGAGACGCTGGAGCGGTCGGTGGGCAAGATCAAGCGGATCCGGGACCTGCGGGAGGAGACGCCGGGACGGGCCTGACGGCCGCCGCGGAGCGGAGTCCGCCGCGCGGGCGCCGGACACCACCCCTTCGGGCCGTTTTCACCGGCGCCTCCGAGGCGATCGGGGTGCGGCCGGGTAGGTGAAGGGTGTGACCTCGAAGCCCCGTCCGCCGCATGACCGGCTCCGGGCCTCCCTCGTCGGGCTGGCCTGGAGCCGGGGGCGCCAGATGGAGCTGATGCACCGGGCGATGGGATTCGCGGCCCTGGGATTCCTGACCCTCGTGCCGTTGCTGGTGGTCGTCGCGGCCGCCGCGCCCGGCAGCGGCTCCGGCTTCGGCCGCTGGTTGGGCCAGGCCCTGGGGGTGACGGAGGCCTCGCGGGCCCGGGTCGAGATGCTGTTCAGCGCCGCCGACCTGGCGCTGGAGCGGACCACCGCCTTCGGTCTGGCCGCCCTCGCCGTCTTCGGCCTGACGTTCGGCTCGGCCGTCCAGACCGGCTACGAGAAGGTCTGGGACCTGCCCACCGCCCGCTGGCACACCATGTGGCGGCACGTCGTGTGGCTCGCCCTGCTCGTCTGCTACCTCGCCCTCCTGGTCGAGATCCCCGCTCCCTCGCAGAACGCGTTCGGCATCGCCATCGGCACGGTGAGCGACCTCGCGGGCACGGTGCTCTTCTTCTGGACCTCCCAGCGTCTCCTGCTGGGCGGGCGCGTGCGCTGGCGGGCCCTGTTCCCCGGGGCGGTCGCCACCAGCCTCGGCCTGCTCGGCCTACGGGTCTTCTCCCAATTGGTGTTCTCCCCGCTGATCGCGTCCAGCGCCGTCACCTACGGGCCGTTCGGCACCCTCCTCGTCGTCCAGTCCTGGCTGGTCGGTGTCGGCTTCGTCGTCTACGGCGGTTCCCTCGTCGGCCGTCTGGCCCACGAACGGCTCACCCTGCGCCGGCTGCGCCGGTCCGGCGCGGTCGCCGACGAGGGGCCGGATGCCCCCGGTCCCGGAAGCGGCTGACGCGGCGGCCAATCCGGTGCGAGGATCGCCGGTGATCCACTAACGCCGTTGACTCACAGGGGGATTGATGACGACTCAGTATCCGACGGGCGCGTCCGAAAGCCGGGTCTGGCTGATCACCGGGGCGTCCTCCGGGTTCGGCCTGATCCTGGCCGAGGCGGCGCTGGCCGCCGGTGACACGGTCGTGGCGGCCGCCCGCCGCACCGGCGCCCTCGACGACCTGGCGGCCGAGCACCCGGACCGGCTGGTCCCGCTGGCCCTCGACGTGACGGACACGGCCCGCGCCCAAGAGGCCGTGGACGGCGTCGTGGAGCGCTTCGGCCGCATCGACGTCCTGGTCAACAACGCCGGTCGCGGCTTGGTCGGCGCCGTGGAAGAGGCGACCGACGCCGAACTCCGCGAGCTGATGGACCTGCACTTCTTCGGCCCGGCGGCGCTCCAGCGCGCCGCACTCCCCCACATGCGCTCCCGCAAGTCCGGCGCGATCGTCCAGATGAGCAGCATGGGCGGACGGCTGGCCTTCCCCGGTGTCGGTGCCTACTGCGCGACGAAGTTCGCCCTGGAGGGCCTGACCGAGGCGCTCGCGGCCGAGGTGGCCCCCTTCGGGATCAAGGTGCTCATCGTGGAACCCGGCTCGTTCCGTACGGGCTTCGCGGGCGGCGGCGCGCTGCGGTCCACGACCCCGCTCGCGGCGTACGAGGACATCGTCGGCCCGGTCCGCGTCGGGCTCCCGGCGAGCGACGGCCACCAGCCCGGGGACCCCGTCAAGGCGGTCCCCGCGATCCTCGCCGCCCTGGACGCCCCGAAGACCCCACTGCGGCTCGTACTGGGCAATGACGCCGTCGAGTTCATCCGCGCCCACGACGAAGGCGTCCGCGCCGAAGCGGACGCCTGGGAATCCGTCAGCCGGGGCACGGACTTCGACGGCTGACCCCCGACCCGTGAGCCCGTACTCCGCAGCCCGCGGGGCCGCCGGCTACGGGCTCACGGCCAGGAACAGGTAGGCGGCGAGGAGCACGACGTGCACCCCGCCCTGGAGCAGCGTCGCCCGCCCCGGCACGATCGTCAGGGCGCTGACCACCACCGTCAGCGTCAGCAGGACCATGTGGAGGGCGCCGAGACCGAGCAGCAGTGGTCCCGAGAGCCAGACCGAGGCCAGCGCGATGGACGGGATGGTCAGGCCGATGCTGGCGATGGCGGAGCCGTAGGCCAGGTTCAGGCTGGTCTGCATCCGGTCCCGGCGGGCGGCGCGCACGGCCGCCAGGGTCTCGGGGGCCAGCACCAGCAGGGCGATGATCACACCGACGACGGCGTGCGGCAGTCCGGCGTCGGCGACACCCCGCTCGATGGTCGGCGAGACGGCCTTCGCGTTGCCGACCACCGCGACGAGTGCGACCAGCAACAGACCGAGGCTGATCAGGGCGGTTCGGAAGCTCGGCGGCACGGCGTGGTCTCCCTCCCCGTCGCCGTCGCCGTCCGCGCCCCCAGCCCCGTCCCCGCCTCCGTGACCGGCCACCGTCCGGGCCGCCGCTGCGACGGCCGGCCCCGACGCGCTCCCCCGCGTGTCCACCGGCAGGAAGTAGTCGCGGTGACGGACCGTCTGGACCGCGATGAACAGGCCGTAGAGCGCGAGCGAGGCGCAGGCCGCGAAGGTCAGCTGGGCGCTGGAGAACTCGGGGCCGGGCTTCGAGGTGGTGAACGTGGGCAGCACGAGGCTGAGCGCGGCGAGCGTCGCGACGGTGGCGAGCGCCGCACCCGAGCCCTCGGCGTTGAAGACGGCCACCCGGTTGCGCAGCGCGCCGACCAACAGGGACACGCCGACGATGCCGTTGCAGCTGATCATGACGGCGGCGAAGACGGTGTCCCGGGCCAGCGAGGAGGTCTTGTCGCCGCCGCCGGCCATCAGGGTGACGATCAGGGCCACCTCGATGATGGTGACGGCGACGGCCAGGACGAGGGAGCCGAACGGTTCACCGACCCGCAGGGCCACCACCTCCGCGTGGTGGACGGCCGCCAGGACCGCGCCCGCCAGGCAGAGGGCGACCAGCGCCACCGCGACGGCGGGCAGGTCGCGTCCCCAGCTCAGGACGAGCGCGACGAGGGCCAGCACGGGGACCACGACGGTCCAGTCGGTCAGGGGCGTTCTGTGCGTTGCCGTACTCATGTCGGCCAACTTGCCAGAACGTCCCCCCGGTGGGTCACATGGCGCGCTCCCGCCCCTCCCAGTACGGCTCACGCAGCCGTCGTTTGTAGAGCTTGCCGTTGGGGTCGCGGGGCATCGTCTCGATGAAGTCGACCGTCTTGGGCCGCTTGTACGCGGCCAGCCGCCGCTCGCAATGGTGCAGGATCTCGGCGGCGAGCGCGTCGCCCGCCTCGAAGCCCTCGGCGGGCTCGATGACGGCCTTGACCTCCTCGCCCCAGTCGTCGTGCGGGATGCCGAAGGCGGCGGCGTCCGCGACCGCCGGGTGGGTCAGCAGGGCGGACTCGATCTCGGCCGGGTAGATGTTGACCCCACCGGAGATGATCATGTCGATCTTGCGGTCCCGGAGGAACAGGTAGCCCTCCTCGTCCATCAGTCCCAGGTCGCCGACGGTGAAGAAGTCGCCGATGCGGTTCTTGCGTGTCTTGCCCTCGTCCTTGTGGTAGCTGAACCCGCCGGTGTTCATCTTGATGTAGACGGTGCCGAGTTCGCCGGGCGGCAGCCGGTTGCCGTCGTCGTCGAAAATGGCGAGTTCGCTGATCGGCCAGGCCCTGCCGACGGTTCCCGGCTTCTTCAGCCAGTCCTCGGCGGTGGCGAAGGCGCCCCCGCCCTCGCTGGCCGCGTAGTACTCCTCCACACAGCCGCCCCACCAGTCGATCATCGCCCGCTTGACGTGGTCGGGGCAGGGCGCGGCGCCGTGGATGGCGTGCCGCATGGAGCTGACGTCGTAGGCGTCCTTCGTCTCCTGTGGGAGCGCGAGGAGGCGGTGGAACTGGGTCGGCACCATGTGGGTGTGGGTGCACGCGTACCGGTCGATCAGGCGCAGCATGTCGGTGGGCGTCCACTTGTCCATGACGACCAGCGGGTGCCCGATGTGCAGGGCGGCGCCCGCGAACTGGAGGACGGCGGTGTGGTAGAGCGGCGAGCAGACGAGGTGGACGTTGTCGTCGAAGGGCCGGATGCCGAAGATGCCGAGGAAGCCGCCGAGGTACGTCTCCTCGGGGAGCTTGCCGGGCAGCGGGCGGCGGATGCCGCGCGGCCGGCCGGTGGTGCCGGAGGTGTAGTTCATGACCCAGCCGAGGGTGCGGTCGGCGGGGGGCGTGGCCGGGTGCCCGGCCAGGAGGTCCTCGTACGGGCGGAAACCGGTCACCGTCCCGACGGCGTAGCGGTGGCTCGCGGGCAGGCCGGCCTCGTCGGCCGCCGCGGTGGCGGCCTCGGCGAAACGCTCGTGCGCGATGAGCACCTTGGCCCCGGAGTCGGCGACGATCCAGGCGATCTCGGGGCCGACGAGGTGGTGGTTGACCGGGACGAGGTAGAAACCGGCCTGGGAGGCGGCGAGGTAGGCGGTGAGGAACGCGACGCCGTTGGGCAGGACGACGGCGAAGGCGTCGCCCCGTTCCATCCCGGCGGCGCGCAGCCCGTGGACGAGTCGGTTGACGTCGGCGTGCAGCCGGCCCGCGCTCCACTGCTCGCCGTCGGGGGTGGTCAGTACGGTGCGGTCGGGCTCGGCGGTGGCCTGGGCCCAGAAGCCGTTGGTGTCGGGCATCTGCTCACGCCTCTCGGGTCCGGCGGCCGGCTATGCGGTTGACGCGGTCGATGGCCTTCTCGAAACCGCTCGTCAGGTCGTCGAAGACGGCCTGGACGCTGCGTTCGCTGTTCATCCGGCCGACGATCTGGCCGACCGGGGTGCCGAGCAGCGACTGGACCTCGTACTTCTGGATGCGTGACACGGCCTCGGCGACCAACAGGCCCTGGAGCGGCATGGGGAGCGCGCCGGGCCCGTCCGGGTCGTCCCAGGCGTCGGTCCACTCGGTGCGCAATTGGCGGGCGGGCTTGCCGGTGAGGGCGCGGGAGCGGACGGTGTCGCCGGAGCCGGCGGCGAGGAGTTTGGCGGTGAGCGCACGGGAGTGCAGATCGGCTTCGGTGGTGGTGAGCCAGAGCGAACCGAGCCAGACCCCTTGTGCGCCGAGGGCGAGGCCCGCGGCGATCTGTGCGCCGCTGCCGATGCCTCCGGCGGCGAGGACGGGCAGGGGTGCGACGGCGTCGACGATCTCGGGGACCAGCACCATCGTGGCGATGTCGCCGGTGTGGCCGCCGGCCTCGTAGCCCTGGGCGACGACGACGTCGATGCCGGCCTCGGCGTGCCGGCGGGCGTGTTTGGCGCTGCCGGCGAGGGCGGCGACCAGGACGCCGTGGTCGTGGGCGCGGCGGATGACGTCGGCGGGCGGGGAACCGAGCGCGTTCGCGAGGAGTTTGACGGGGTAGTCGAAGGCGACGTCGAGCTGGTCCCGGGCGACCTGTTCCATCCAGCCGGTGATCCGCCAGCCGGACGCCTCTCCCTCGGCGAGCTCGGGCACGTGGTGCTTGGCGAGGGTGTCGCGGACGAAGGCGCGGTGTCCCGCCGGGATCATCGCCTCGATGTCGGCTTCGCTGACGCCGTCGACGGCCTTCTTGGCGGGCATGACGACGTCGAGGCCGTAAGGCTTGCCGTCGGTGTGCTCCTGCATCCATTCGAGGTCGCGCCTGAGGTCGTCGGGCGCGGTGTAGCGGACGGCGCCGAGTACGCCGAATCCGCCCGCACGGGTGATGGCAGCGGCGACCGCCGGGAAGGGCGTGAAGCCGAAGATGGCGTGCTCGACTCCCAGTTTCTTGCTCAGCTCCGTCTCCATGGGCGTGAGGATGCCGCAGCGCGCCGGTCGAGGGAAGAGCTTTTCTGATGCCGCGTCAGATTCTTTGCGGGCCGGTCGGTGCGGGAGGCACGGGCCGCGCGGGCAGATACTGCGAGAGGGTGCGACGGCGGACGGGAGGACCGGTCATGGACGAGTTCACGGGGGCGGTCGGGGGCGACGACGGGAGAACGGCGGGTGCGGGCCCGGTCGATGGGACCGGAGTCGGCGGGGCGTGGACCGGACCGGCGGGCGCGGGCGCGGGCGGCGGTACGGGACCGACCCGCGGCGCGCAGGCGGGACCGGCGAGCGGCGCGCAGGCGGGACCGGCGAGCGGCGCGGGCGCGAGCGGCGCGGGCGCGGCCCGTAGGGGTCGGGGCGTCGCCGGGGCCGCGCCCGGCGGGCTGAGTCGCAGGCGACTGGGCGCGCGGCTGCTCGCCCTCGGGGGTGTGCTCGTCCTCCAGGCCGCCCTCCCCGGGGCGGCGGGCGCGCGCGGCAACCCGGCCGAACGGCTCGCCCTCCAGGGGCTGAAGCTGCGGTACGGCTCCGCGCGCCAGGCCGGCCTGCTGGAGAAGCACCTCGAAGGGGTGGCGGAGGAGGCCCGGCGTTTCCTCGGCCCCTCCCCCGCACACCCGTACTACGCCGGGGCCGTCGTCCTCGCCGGCCGCGGCCGCACCGTCGCGCTCCACCGCGCCATGGGCGACGCGGTCCGTTACGCGGACTACGACGGCCGCACCGACCGGGTCCGGGAGTTCCCCGCGGCCGAACGGATCGCGATGGCCGAGGACACCGTCTTCGACCTGGCCTCCCTCAGCAAACTGTTCACCTCGCTGCTGGCCGTGCAGCAGATGGAGCGGGGGCGCCTGGAGCTGGAGGCTCCGGTGGACCGCTACCTGCCGGAGTTCACCGGAGGCGGCAAGGAGCTGGTCACCGTCCGGCAGTTGCTCACCCACACCTCGGGGTTGCGTTCGTGGGCGCCGTTCTACCAGGAGTCCACGCGCGAGGGGCAGCTGAGGCTGCTGTGGTCGGTGCGACCCCAGGACACGCCCGGGACCGTGTACCGGTACTCCGACCTGAACCTCATCGCGCTCCAACTGCTCCTGGAACGGATCACCGCTCGCACACTGGACACCCTGCTCCGCGAAGAGATCACCGCTCCGCTCGGGATGCACCGCACTCGCTACCGCCCACCGCTCTCCTGGCGCCGGAGCATCGCCGCCACGGAGGTCCAGCGTCCGCCCTGGTCCGGTCTGGACCGCGGTCTGGTGTGGGGCGAGGTCCACGACGAGAACGCGTACGCCCTCGGCGGTGTCGCCGGCCACGCGGGCGTCTTCGGCACCGCCTGGGACCTGGCCGTCCTCGCCCGCGCCCTGCTCGACGGCGGGGTCTACGCCGGGAAGCGCATCCTGCGGCCCGCCTCCGTCGAACTGCTCTTCACCGACTTCAACACCGCCTTCCCCGGCGACGACCACGGCTTGGGCTTCGAGCTCTACCAGCACTGGTACATGGGCGCGATGGCCACCCCGCACTCCGCCGGCCACACCGGCTTCACCGGCACCTCGCTGGTCCTGGACCCCTCCACCGACTCCTTCCTGATCCTGCTCGGCAACTCCGTCCACCCCGTGCGGACCTGGCGGGCCGGCAGCGCGCCCCGGGTCGCCACGGGCAACCGCTTCGCCCGCGCGGTACCCGTCCGCACCCGGCACGGCGGCCCCGCCTGGTTCTCCGGCATGACCCCGGGCGGCTCGGGCACCCTCACCCTGCCCCCGCTCGTCCCCACCACCGCGGCCGCCCGGCTGCGCTGCGCCCTGTGGTGGGACACCGTGCCGGGCGAAGGCGCCTTCCACCTGGAGGTTTCCCCCGACGGGCAGAGCTGGCAGCCGCTGCCCTTCACCACCGTGCGCGCCACCGGCGGCGCGCCCGAGGCGTGGCCCCTGGGCCGCGCCGACGGCTGGTCGGGCCGCATCTGGCACCGCCTCGAAGCCTCCCTCACACCCTGGGCGGGCCACGAGGTCCGGCTGCGCCTGCGCCACACCGCCACCGGTCGCTATGTGGGACGCGGTGTCTACGTCGACGTCATCCGCGTCGCCGAACCGGCCCGCCTGCTCTTCGCCGAGGACCGCCCCGCCGACGCCGCCCGCCTGGAGGTCACGGGGTGGACGCGCTCGACCGACTGAGCGGCGCGGGCGGGCGGAATGCCCGTATCCCCGCCCGCGTTGCGGTTCAATGCCGAGGTTCGTTGACCTTTCGACACGCGAAGGCAGGCAGAACATGAACGACATCGACTGGGACCACCCCATCGACCCCAAGCCCGGCTGGACGCTCGACCACGTCAAGCTGTACGTCGGCTCCGGCGGAGCCGAGGGCCAGTTCTGGAACGGGACCCAGACCCTGCTGCTCACCACCCTCGGCCGGGTCTCCGGCAAGCCCGTGCGCACCCCGCTCATCTATGGGGAGGCCGACGGCCGGTACTTCGTCGTGGCGTCCAAGGGCGGCCACCCCGAGGACCCGCTCTGGTACAAGAACCTGACCGCCCACCCCGAGGTCCGGGTCCAGGTCGGCCCGAAGATCCTCCACGCCACCGCGCGCACCGCGAACCGCGAGGAACGCGCCGCGTACTGGCCGCTGATGGTGGGCCACTGGCCCGCGTACGACGAGTACCAGGCCAAGACGGACCGCGAGATCCCGATCGTGGTCATCGAACCGGTCGAACAGCCCGCGTAGAGGCCGGGTAGCGGCCGGGTTCCGTGCGGCCGGCTCGTTTACGGGCCGGGCGCAAGGGCTCAGCGTCCGAGGACCGCCATGGCGGCGTTGTGACCGGGAACCCCGCTCACACCGCCGCCGCGCACCGCACCCGCCCCGCAGAGCAGCACGTTCGGGTGGGCCGTCTCCACCCCCCAACGACCCGCACCCGTGTCCTGGCCGTCCGCGTAGGGCCACGACAGGTCGCGGTGGAAGATGTGCCCGCCGGGCAGGCGCAGTTCGCGGTCCAGGTCGAGCGGGGTCTTGGCCTCGATGCAGGGCCGGCCGTCCGCGTCGAGGGCGAGGCATTCGGTGAGGGGCTCGGCCAGATGCGCGTCGAGCTGGGCGAGGGTACCGGCCAACAGCACCTCCCGCGCCCCCTGGTTGTCCCTCTCGAAGAGCCGGGCCGGGGTGTGCAGACCGAACAGGGTCAGCGTCTGGTAGCCGCGGGCGGCGAGTTCGGGCCCGAGGATCGAAGGGTCCGTCAGCGAGTGGCAGTAGATCTCCGAGGGCGGTACGGAGGGCAGCTCACCGGTCGCGGCCTCGGCGTGGGCCCGTGCGAGTTGCTCGTACCCCTCGGCGATGTGGAAGGTGCCGCCGAACGCCTCGCGCGGGTCGACCGAGCGGTCCCGCAGCCGGGGCAGTCGCCGCAGCAGCATGTTCACCTTGAGCTGGGCGCCCTCCGCCGGAGCGGCCGGGGCCTCGCCCAGCAGTTCGGCTAGCGCCCGGGGCGAGGCGTTCACCAGGACCGCGCGTCCCGCGACGGCGCCCTCCCCGGTCGCCGTCCGGAACGTCACCTCCGCGGGCGCGCCCGTTCCGTCCGTGTCGATCCGCAGTGCTTCGTGCCCGGTGAGGATCTCCGCTCCCGCCGCCCGAGCGGCCCGCGCGAGGGCGTCGGTCAGCGCGCCCATGCCGCCGACGGGGACGTTCCAGTCGCCCGTGCCGCCGCCGATGACGTGGTAGAGGAAGCAGCGGTTCTGTGCGAGGGACGGGTCGTGGGCGTCGGCGAAGGTGCCGATCAGGCCGTCCGTCAGCACCACGCCCCGGACCAGGTCGTCGGCGAAGTGCCGTTCCACGGCCCGGCCGAGCGGTTCCTCGAACAGCATCCGCCAGGCGGCCTCGTCGTCGATGCGGGCCCGCAACCGCGCGCGCGTCGGCAGCGGCTCGGTGAGGGTCGGGAACACCTTGCGGGCGAGCCGGCCCGTCGTCGCGTAGAAGGCGCGCCAACTCTCGTACTCGCGGTCGGAGCCGGTCAGCCGGGCGAAGGACTCCCGCGTGCGGGCCTCGGAGCCGCCGATGAGCAGTCCGCCCGGCCGGCCGGCGCGTTCGACGGGTGTGTACGAGGAGACCGTGCGCCCGCGTACCGCGAAGTCCAGGCCCAGATCGCGCACGATCTTCGCCGGGAGGAGGGAGACCAGGTAGGAGTAGCGCGAGAGCCTGGCGTCCACGCCCGCGAAGGGGCGGGTGGAGACGGCGGCGCCGCCGGTGTGACCGAGCCGTTCGAGGACCAGTACGGACTTGCCCGCCCGGGCCAGGTAAGCGGCGGCCACCAGGCCGTTGTGTCCGCCGCCCACGATCACCGCGTCGTAGGCCGCCTGCCGGAAGGGCGCCGAGGTCGTCGTCATGGCTCTTGGTAGCACACCTGGCCGAGTCGCTCCAGACAGTACGCCTCGTCGGCGTGGGCCAGCACCGTGTCGGGATGCCCCTCGCCGAGGGACCGTTCGCGGATGCCGGAGAGTTCCCGGTACAGGGGCAGCGCTTCGTGCCAGCGGCCCAGCCGGCCCAGGCCGACGGCGAGTTCGCGGCGGCTGACCAGGGTGTCCGGGTGCTCGGCGCCCAGCACCTCGGCGCGCGTCCGCTCGACCTGGCGGGCCTCCGCGACCGCCTCCTCCCAGCGGTCCAACCGGCCCAGGTTCACGCCGAAGACGTGCCGGGCGCGCAGGGTCTCCGGGTCGGCGGCCCCGTAGGCACGGGTGCGGTCGCGGACCAGGGCGCGGAACACTTCGAGGGCCTCGGCGGCGCGCCCGGTGCGGCCGAGCGCGATGCCGGTCTCGTAGCGGGCGGCGAGGGCGTCGGGGTGGTCGCGGCCCAGGACGCGTTCGCGGACGGCGGCGACCTGCCGGAAGCCGGCCAGCGCCTCGTCCCAGCGGCCGAGGCGGCCGAGCGCGTACGCGACCTCGTACCGGGTCAGCAACGTGTCGGCGTGTTCGGCGCCGAGCACGGCCGCGCGGTCCGCCGCGACCTCGGCGGCGGCGCGGTGGGCGTCCTCGTACCGGCCGAGGGCGCCCAGCGCGCAGGCGAGGTTGTGCCGGCAGCGCAGGGTGTCGGGGTGGCGCGGGCCCAGGGCGCGGGTCCGGGCGGCGACCACCTCGCCGTAGATCTCGCACGCCTCGCGGTGACGCCCGAGACGACCCAGCTCGTACGCCTCCTCCTGCCGGGCCGCGAGGGTGTCGGCGTGGTCGGGCCCCAACACCCGGGCCCGCCCCCGGGCCACGGCCGCGTAACCGGCCAGCGCCGCCTCGGGCCGACCGTCGCGGCTGAGGGCGTGCGCGCGGGCGTGGGCGGCGTCGAGCGCGTCGGGGTGCTCCGGGGCGGCCGTGGCCGCGCCGCGGGGCACGGCGATTCCCACGGCGAGGGTGAGCCGGGGGTCGGCGGCGGCGTCGGGCCGCTCGATCGGCCGGGTCACGCCGGGCCGGGCGGTGGTCCAGGAACCGGTGAGCACGGCCCATTCCCCGCTGGCGGGGCGGGCGTCGATGCCGGCCTTGCGCCCGGCGGTCATCCCCCGGGCCCACTCGGGCAGCGGGGCGGGTGCGCCGGCCGGGCCGCCGGGGCCGAGCCGGTGCTCCACGAGCCGTCGGTGCAGGTGACGGGCGTCGCCCGGGCGGTCCTCGGGCCGTTTGGCGAGCAGTTCGAGGACCAGCCGGTCGAAGTATTCCGGCAGTTCGGGTCGGTGCTCGCGCGGCGGTACGGGCGCGGTGTCGCGGTGGCCGACCAGGACGGACCAGGAGTCGCCCAGGTCGAAGGGCGGGGCGCCGGTGGCGATCTCGTACAGGACGCAGCCGAGGGAGTAGAGGTCGCTGCGGTGGTCGACCTCGCCGCCCGCGATCTGTTCGGGCGACATGTAGTGGGGGGTGCCCATGGCCATGCCGCCGCCGGTGAGCTTGGCGGTGAACCCGATGTCGTGGGCGAGGCGGGCGATGCCGAAGTCACAGATCTTCACGGTGCCGTCGGTGAGCCGCATGATGTTGGCGGGCTTGAGGTCGCGGTGCACGACGCCCTGGTCGTGGGTGTAGCCGAGCGCCGCGGCCATCTGCTCGGCGATGTCGACGACGATGTCCACCGGGAGCGGACGCGACTCGTTGTCCTCCAGGAGTTGGCTGAGGTTGCGGCCGTCCAGGAGTTCCATGACGAGGTAGAGCGGGCCGCCGGCCGCGCTGTCGTCGCCGAAGTCGTGGACGACGGTGACGCCGCGGTGTTGGAGCGCGGCGGCGACGCGCGCCTCGCGACGGAAGCGTTCGCGCAGCACCTGGGTGAAGTGGTTGTCCTGCTCGGGGCCGAGGGGCTTGAGGCACTTGACGGCGACCTGGCGGCCCAGCGATTCGTCCCGGGCGCGCCATACCTCGCCCATGCCGCCGCGCCCGATCAGATCGAGCGACCGGTACCGGCCCTGGATCAGTCTGGACTCCGCCATGTCTTGCAGCCGCCCCCGTGTCGTGTGCTACGCCCTCCCCGGACGGTCCAGTATGGCCGCTGGCGTTCGCCCTGTGTACGCCGAGGGGCGACTCCCGGGGCCCGTGCGGCGCATCGCTCTCAAGATGTGACCTGGCGGCGACCGTCGGCGCGACCTGCGGGGATGGTGGGCGGCAGGCGTCCGGTGAGGCGGAGGTGACGAGTGGGCGTGAAGCCGTCCGGGCTGGGGCTGACGTACGCCCGACGCACGAAAACTTCCCCATCCTTCCCTATCGCGCCTGCATAAGGCTGTTTGGAGTACGATGCATACTCATGGAGAGTGCTGAACGAGAGCTGTACTCGGTCGGGGAGGTCGCGGAGCGCCTCGGCCTGCATGTACGGACCGTCCGTGCGTACGTGCGCGAAGGCCGCCTCAAGGCCGTGCGCATCGGCAAGCAGTACCGGATCGCCCGCGAGGACTTCGAGGCGTTCACCGCCGGGGCGTCCGGCGGGCCGGCACCCGGGGCCGGGACCCCGCGCGGGCACGTGGAGGTGTCGAGCATCGTCGAGATCGACGCGATCGGCCCGGACGCGGCGAGCCGGTTGGGCACCCTGGTCACCGCCGCGGGCCGGTCCCCCCGCGACACCCCCGAACCCCTGCGCGTGCAGACCCTCTACGACAAGGAGCGGGCCCGAATGAAGATCGTGATCCTCGGCAATCCCGGCGCGAGCGCCGACCTGCTGCTCCTCATCGACGGCGTGCTGGGCCCCGGCAACGGCATCCTGGCGGACGACACCGCTCGGGAGGCCGGCCGTGGCTGACGTGGTGGTGGCACAGCATGGCGTGTCCGTCCTGGTCTGCGACGCCGAAGGGGCGCGGATCGCCACCGAGCAGGATGCCTTGGACCATTTGATCGGCAGTGCCTTCCAGGACCCGAACGTGGTCGCCGTCGCCGTCCCGACGGCCCGGTTCGACGACCGCTTCTTCGACCTGAGCACCGGGCTGGCCGGGGCGATCATGCAGAAGTTCGTCACGTACCGCCTCCGGCTGGTGGTCGTGGGAGACCTCTCCCCCCACCTGCGTTCCGGTACCGCCCTGCGGGACCTCGTGCGGGAGGCGAACCGCGGTCGGCACGTCTGGTTCCTGCCCGACCTCGCCGCCCTGACCGCCCGGCTCGCCCCGGAAGACCCGCACGCCCGGGGGTGAACGGCTCCGGAGGGCGTTCCGCAGGCGGGGTGATCGCCGTCAAGGGGCCCCGGTCGCTCCCGCGTCGGCGCTCGCCCCGGGCCGGCCCGCGGGCGCCGGCGCCGGCTCGGCCGGCGGCAGGACCGGGAGCGCGGGCAGTAGTTCGGTCGTGACGAAGGCGATCACGGCGGCGAGGATCGCGATCGGCATCATCGCGGGGCTGCCCAGCAACAGGACCACGAGCACCACGCTGCTGACCGGCAGCCGCAGGACGGCGACGGTGACGGCGGCCATGCCCGCTGTCATCGCCGGTACGACGCCCAGGCCGGGCAGGGACGCCAGCAGCACGCCGGCCGCCGCACCCAGGAAGAGCGCCGGGAAGATCGGACCACCGCGCAGGCTGCCCAGGCAGAGCGCGTAGGCGACGCCCTTGAACAGCAGGACCGCGATCAGCGCGCCGGTGCCCCAGGCTTGTGGATCGGCGGCCAACTGCGCCAGCGTGGCCTGACCGGACAGGGCGGCCTCCGCCGGGGAGCGGCCGGTGATCAGGGCGTAGAGGGCGGCGCAGGCGGCTGCGCCGAGCGCGCACAGGACGGTACGCGGCCAACCGCCTCCGGCGACGAACAGCGCGACCCGGCGCGCCACGAACTGCACCGGGCGCATGAGGAGGGCGCAGCCGAGGGCGATGACCACCCCCCAGAGCACGTCCGGCGCATCCAGTCGGTCCGGCCCGGCGACTTTGAGGCCGAGTTTGCCGGTGCCCAGACCGGTCCACCGCCCGAAGCCGGTGAAGACCAGGGAGCCGATGCCGCTGGAGAGCAGAACGGGGAGCGTCACCGCGAACAGCCTGGGTCCGCCCACTCCCGCCACCTCGATCAGCAGGACGGCGGCGATCAGCGGGTTGCCGAAGATCGCCGCGATGGCGGCTCCCGCTCCGGCCGCGCCGAGCACCGCGGTGGTCAACGGGCTCGTCGGGGCCCTCGTCACGTCGCGCAGGAGCAGCGACAGGCCGCCGCCCAGTGCGATCAGGGGTGCTTCGGGTCCCAGGACCGCGCCGAGCGGCAGGCTCGCCACCGCCGCGATCAGCACGCCCGGCAGCGCAGCCGGCTTGGTGCCGCCGGTGGCCAGTCCCGCCGCCGGGACGTGCCCACCGGCGCCCGGGAGGTGCCTGACGACCAGACCGACGACGACCCCGGCGATGCACAGCAGGGGCAGGGGCCACCACCACGGGGGCGCGTCCCGGCCCATGGCGTGCGGGAGGGACACCCATACGGCGTGTTCCAGCGCGTGCAGCCCGGCGAGGAACCAGAACGCGACCAGGGACACCGGGATGCCGACGAAGGCGGAGAAGCAGAGGGCCTTGAGGTAGCCGGGTGCGCGCAGGATGGTGCGCAGGAGCTCCGGCTCCTGCGGTCCGCCGGCCTTCCCGGTCGGGTCCGTCATGGTTCCTCGTCCAGTTCGGCGTCGAGCGCGAGGGCCGCGGTGACCAGCGCGAGGTGGGTGAACGCCTGTGGGAAGTTGCCCAGTTGTTCGCCGGTGGGCCCGATCTCCTCGGCGAACAGGCCGACGTGATTGGCGTAGGTGAGCATCTTGTCGAAGGCGTAGCGGGCCTGTTCGACCCGTCCGGCCCTGGCAAGGGCGTACACGTAGAGGAAGGAACACAGGGAGAACGTGCCCTCGGAGCCCCTGAGACCGTCCGGGGACGCCTCGGGGTCGTAGCGGTAGACGAGGCTGTCGGACACGAGTTCGCGATCCATCGCGTCCAGGGTGGACAGCCAGCGCGGGTCCTTCGGCGGGATGAATCCGACCAGCGGCATCATCAGCAGCGAGGCGTCCAGGACCGAGCTGTCGTACCGCTGGACGAACGCCCGGCGCTCGCTGCTCCACCCTCGCGTCATGATCTGGTCCAGCAGGACGTCGCGTACGGCGGTCCAGCGCGTCAGGTCCGCGGGGCGGGCGGTTGCCACGGCCTGGCGGATGCCCCGGTCCAGGGCGACCCAGCACATGAGCCGGCTGTAGGTGAAGTCCTTGCTGCCGCCGCGGGTTTCCCAGATGCCGTCGTCGGGGCGGTCCCAGTGGTCGCAGAGCCAGTCCAGCAGGGCGGCGGAGCGCCGCCAGTCGTCGTATCCCACCACGTCGGGGGTCTGGCCCGCCTGGGCGAGGGCGTAGACCGCCTCGCCGTAGATGTCGAGTTGCAGTTGGTCGGCGGCGCCGTTGCCGGCGCGCACGGGGGCGGAGCCGCGCCACCCCGACAGATGGCCGAGGACCTCCTCGGGCAGGTGCGGGTCGCCGTCGACGCGGTACATGATCTGGAGCGGCTCGCCGTTGGGTGCCCCGCCGTCCCGGAACCGGTCCGCCAGCCAGCCGCGGAAGGCGTTCGCCTCGGCGGTGAACCCCAGGTCGCGCATGACCCGTACGGCGAGGGACGCGTCCCGCACCCAGGTGTAGCGGTAGTCCCAATTGCGCTCGCCGCCCTCCTGCTCGGGCAGGCCCGTGGTCGCGGCGGCGATCGGGGCGCCCGTCGGCCCGTAGGTCAGGAGCTTGAGGGTGATGGCGGAGCGGTTGACGATCTGTTGCCAGCGGCCGCGGTAGCGGCACCGCCCGATCCAGCGGTGCCAGAAGCGGCTCAGGTCCGTGAACTCCCGTGCCATGTCCACGGCGTCGGGGGGCGGCGGGGGCGGGGCACCGGCGTCACACACCGTCAGGACGACGGCGGCGCGTTGCCCCGCCGTCAGCGCGACCGTCGCGCGTACGTCGTCTCCGTCGGCTTCGAGCGGTACCTGGCCGGCGGTTTGCAGGTGGGCGGTGACGCCGGGTCCGGCGAAGCACGCGGCGTGGTCGTGCAGGGTCAGGGCGTGGGGGGCGCGGCCGTAGTCGAAGCGGGGTCGGCATTCCATGGCGAAGCGCATGGATCCCCGCACCACCCTCATGACGCGCACCACCTGGTGGCGGTCGGTGGGTGTCCGCTCCTCGCGGACGGGCATGAAGTCGACCACTTCACCGACCCCTTCGCGGGTGAGGAAGCGGGTGATCAGGACGGCGGTGTCGGCGAGGTACAGCTGTCGGGTGACGATCGCCGCTCCGGGGTCCGGCGCGGCGGGCGCGACGCCGCGCGCTACCCCCGCCCCCGTCGGCGCCACCGCCTGCGCGGTGAGGGAGAAGTAGCCGCCGCGGTCGTGGTCGAGGAGCCCGGCGAAGACGCTGGGAGAGTCGAAGCGGGGGGAACAGAACCAGTCCAACACCCCCTCGGAGGAGACGAGCGCGCAGGTCTGCAGGTCGCCGATCAGGCCGTGTTCGGCGATCGGCGGGTACGGCCGCGGCATCGCTAGGCCGGCTCGGGGGTGAAGCGGTACAGCTCGTCGGCCCCGGGCTGGACGACCCCGTAACTGCCCTCCGGGACCTCGTTCCAGGCGCCGGGCAGATCGGAGAGGGGTTCGGAGACGATGAGGCGGGTCTCCTCGGACACGGTCTGCAGGAAGGCCGCGTCGGGATGCAGTTTGCGCAGCGCGTCCACCCGGCTGCTGTAGTACAGCGACCGCGAGGCTCCCCGGCTGGAGTACCGGAAGGCCCACACCCGCTCCCCGTCGGTCACGGCGACCGTCATCTGCATCGGGAACTCCACACCGTGCTCCCGGCCGCTGCGTTCCACCACCCCCACCATCCGGGCCACGGCGCCGGCCGGGTCCTGGTCCAGGCCGAAGGTGATCGCGAGGTAGAACATCACCTCGGAGTCGGTGGTTCCCTCGATGTCGGAGAAGAGGGCCGGGTCCACGAGGAGGCAGAGGTCCCGGCGCAGCAAGTGGAAGTCCGCGATGGCGCCGTTGTGCATCCACATCCAGCGACCGTGCCGGAACGGGTGGCAGTTGGACTGCTGGACCGCGGTACCGGTCGACGCCCGGATGTGGGCGAAGAAGAGCGGGGAGCGGACGTGGTCCGCGATCTCCCGCAGGGTGCGGTTGTTCCAGGCGGGACCGATGTCCCGGAGCACGGCCGGAGTGGCGTCCTCGCCCGTGTACCAGCCGACGCCGAACCCGTCACCGTTCGTCGTCTCCACGCCCATGCGCGCGTGCAGACTCTGGTCGATCAGCGAGTGTGCGGGCTTGTACAGCAAGGAGTCGAGCAACAGCGGCGTTCCCGAGTACGCGAGCCATCTGCACATGGGCGATCACCTGTGTCCCTCCCTGACACCGCCGTGGGACGGCGGTGGGGAGACGGGAGTCAGCGGGTCGGCCGGAGGCGCGCCCACCCGGCAGATCCATTCTCCCGTCCCTCCGCGGTGATCGCCACGCAGGCGGTTGGGCCGCGCTCAGCCTTGCCCCGGGGCGTCGATCTCGGCGATCAGGCCCTCGACGAGACCCTTGATCTCGTCGCGGATGGGGCGGACGGCCGCCACGCCCTGGCCGGCCGGGTCCTCCAGCCGCCAGTCGAGGTACGTCTTGCCGAGGAAGTACGGGCAGGCGTCGCCGCAACCCATGGTGATGATGTAGTCGGACGCCTGCGCGGCCTCGGGGGTGAGGACCTTGGGCTTCTGGTCGGAGATGTCGATGCCCAGCTCGGCCATCGCGGCGACGGCGGACGGGTTGATCCGCTCTCCGGGCAGGGAGCCGGCGGAGCGGACCTCGACCCGGTCCCCCGCGAGGTGACGCAGGAAGCCGGCCGCCATCTGGGAACGGCCCGCGTTGTGGACGCAGACGAACAACACGGACGCGAGCGGGGTGGAGGGCATCGATTCTTCCTTCATCGGGCCCGGACTGTTGTCTGCCCTGGCTGATGTGAAAATATCAGTCCATGATGACGTCAGTCGACACTGACCTGCTCCGGGTGCTGGCCGACCCGCTCAGGCTCCGGGTCGTGACCCTGCTGGCCAGGGAAACGCTCTGCACCACGCATCTGGTCGAGGAGACCGGCGCGCGCCAGACGAACCTCTCCAACCACCTGAGAGTGCTGCGGGAGGCCGGCGTCGTGGAGACGGAGCCGTGTGGACGGTTCACCTACTACCGTCTGCGCCCCGATGTCATCGAGGCGCTCGCCGGTCGGTTCGCCGACCTCGCGTCCACCGCCCGCCGCACCGCCGAAGCGAACGTCAAGCAGTCCTGCCCATGACCCCGCAGCACCCGTGGGTGCTCGTCCCGCCCGCCCGAGGAGAAGAACCTGCCGTGACCGCCACCGACCCCGTCGGCACCGCCCCCGCGGTGGAGTCGTTCCCAGCCGCCGAGGCGCCGCGGCCCGCCCCCGGCGCGACCCCGCCGCGCACCCCCCTGATCTCCCGCGCCGCCGCCGAACTGGTCGGCACCGCGGCCCTCGTGACGATCGTCGTCGGCTCGGGCATCCAGGCCACGCGGCTCACCGATGACGTGGCCCTGCGCTTGCCGGCCAACTCCACCGCCACGGTCTTCGGGCTCGGCGTCCTCATCGCCCTCCTGGGCCCGGTGTCGGGCGCGCACTTCAACCCGGCCGTCACCGTGGCCGAGTGGTGGACGGCCCGCCGCGGCGGCGCCGGCGTCAACGCCCGGGAGTTGGCCGTGTACGTGCCCGCGCAGATCGTCGGCGCGATAGCGGGGGCGGTCCTGGCGGACGCCATGTTCGGTGAGCCGCTGGTCAGGTGGTCGCGGCACGACCGCTCCGCCGGACACCTGCTGCTGGCCGAGGTCGTCGCCACCGCGGGCCTGATCATGCTGATCTTCGGCCTGGCCCGGACCGACCGGCTGCGCTTCGCGCCCGTCGCGGTCGCCTCGTACATCGGCGCCGCCTACTGGTTCACCTCCTCCACCTCCTTCGCCAACCCGGCGGTGACGATCGGCCGCGCCTTCACCGACACCTTCGCCGGCATCGCCCCCGGCTCGGTGCCCGGCTTCATCGGCATGCAGGCGGTGGGCGTCGTCGTGGGCCTGGCCCTCGTCGCGGTCATCTTCGCGCGCGGTGACGCGCCGGCGGTTCAGGCCGTCCGGGTCGCGCCCGACAGCAGTGCGCCCATGGCCGCGAGCACGGAGGGCTCCACCCGGTAGTACACCCAGGTCCCGCGCCGCTCGGAGGTCAGCAGACCGGCTTCCTTCAGCTTCTTCAGGTGGTGGGAGACGGTCGGCTGCGAGACGCCGACATCGGAGATGTCGCACACGCACGCCTCGCCGCCCTCGTGGGAGGCGACGGAGGAGAACAGGCGCAGACGGACGGGGTCCCCCAGGGCCTTGAACATCGAGCTGTCCCACCCCGAGAAGGACGTCTACCTCGTCGGCATGAAGTCCTACGGCCGCGCCCCCACCTTCCTCGCCATGACCGGCTACGAGCAGGTCCGCTCCATCGCCGCCCACCTCGCCGGCGACCACGAAGCCGCCGCACGCGTCGAACTCACCCTCCCCGAGACCGGGGTCTGCGGCGGCGCGGGCCTCTTCGATCAGCCGGAGGCCGCCGAGGAGACCGGCGGCGCCGGTTGCTGCGCCACCCCGGCCAC
Organism: Streptomyces sp. NPDC058279; assembly: GCF_042881255.1. Lineage (NCBI taxonomy): Bacteria > Bacillati > Actinomycetota > Actinomycetes > Kitasatosporales > Streptomycetaceae > Streptomyces > Streptomyces sp. NPDC058279. Next base: position 722,674 of record NZ_JBHVYA010000001.1, read on the forward strand.
CCTCGCCATCGGCTCCACCGCCACCGTCTCCGGCGGCTGCTGACCGGGTCGGTCGACCAGCGCGTACAGGCCGGACACCACGGCGCCCCGCCGCCGCTTGGCCTCGACGGTCGTCATGCCCGCGTGCAAGCCCGTCGTGCCATGGGCGTAGGCGTCCTGGATGGGCAGGTAGTACATGAGGTTGAAGTACAGGTGGGGAGCGGGATGGTGCCGGTCGACGGCGACCGCGCGGATCCACGTCGTGGTCCCGTAGTGGTAGTACAGGCAGAACCCGATCATCCGCTGCCCGTCGTGGGCGCTCACCACCCGAGCCTCGCTGCCCATCGCGGCCGCCTGCCGCTTCAGCAGCCCGGTCATCGCGTCGATCCCGTCCCGGTCGTGCCCGTGACCCTGCTGATGTCCGGCCAGCAGCACCCCGGCGTCCTCGAAGCAGTCTTCGAGCAGTCGGTGGCGCACGTCGAGCCCGACGGCGGCGAAGGCGCGGCGTTCGCGGCGTATGCCGACCCGGCGCCGCGAGGGCAGGGAGGCGATGTAATCGTCGATCCCCGCGCCGGGAAGGGGGATGAGGGCGTCGTCCTCCAGGTGGAGGGGGCGTTCCGGGTAGAGGGGGGCGAGCCGGGTCGCGGCCGGTGCGGTGAGGTAGGGCCACCAGTGCGTGGTGTGGTGTCCGGTGGCGAACTCGCGCGCCGCGTCCCGTAGGAGGGCGAGGCAGGCCATGGTGCCCGGGGCACCGTCCGCACGGTCAACGACACCATCACCCTCACGGCGGCGTCCGCACGGCTGTACCACCTGCCGCTCGCGGAAGCCATCGGCCACAACCCGGTCGCACAGGCCCTGCTCGACGAACGCCCGGTAACCCTGGGCGCGGCAGCCGACCTGTCCCACCGGCTCACCGGCATCCACGGGCTGGAGCCCGAACGCAGGACGCCGCACGCCCCGCCCACCGGCAGGGCCGGCTTCCCCGACCGGGACGAGGCGATGAGGACCCTGCGCGAAGCCGCCGACGGAGCCGACCACGTCACCCTCCGCTACGCGGCCCGCGCCCTCGGCCTCCCCTGGACCCGCATCCCGACCCTCCGCGCCACCCTCGCCCCGACCACCCTCGCCCCGACCGCCGGAGCCCCGTCCACCCCGCTCCTCCGCCTCGGCTGACCGCCCCGCCCCCGGTCCCGCCCCCCGTCCCGGTCCCGGCACACCCTCCCGTGTGCCGGGACCGGTGCGCAGCGGTTCTCAACGGCGGACGCGGGGCATGCCGAGGCCGATCCAGGAGATGATCTCGCGCTGGATCTCGTTGTTGCCGCCGCCGAAGGTGAAGATCACGGCGCTGCGGTAGCCGCGTTCGAGTTCGCCGTGCAGGACCGCGCCGGCAGAGCCGTCCTTGAGGGAGCCGGCCGCGCCGACCACCTCCATCAGCCAGGCGTAGGCGTCGCGGCGGGCCTCCGAGCCGTAGACCTTGACGGCGGAGGCGTCCTGGGGGGTGAGGGTGCCGGATTGGACGGCGTTCACCATCTGCCAGTTGAGGAGCTTCATCGCGTCGAGCCGGGCATGGGTGCGGGCGAGTCGGCCGCGGACCCAGGAGAGGTCGATGACCCGTCGGCCGTCGGCGAGTTCGGTCTCCGCCGCCCAGCGTTGGACGTCGTGCAGGGCCCGGATGGCCATGGTGCCGTGGGCGGCGAGAGTGACGCGCTCGTGGTTGAGCTGGTTGGTGATCAGGCGCCAACCGTGGTTCTCCCGGCCGACGCGTCGGCTCGCGGGGACCCGGATGTCCTCGTAGTAGCTCGCGGTGGTGTCGTGCGAGGCGAGCGTGTTGATCAGGGTGCACGAGTAGCCGGGGTCGGAGGTCGGCACGAGGAGCATGCTGATCCCCTTGTGCGCGGGGGCGTCGGGGTCGGTGCGGACCGCGAGCCAGACCCAGTCGGCGGTGTCGCCGTTGGTGGTCCAGATCTTCTGGCCGTTGACCACGTAGGTACCGGTCTCCTCGTCGCCCTCCCGCACCGCCTTGCAGGTGAGCGCGGCGAGGTCGGTGCCGGCGTCGGGCTCGCTGTAACCGATGGCGAAGTCGATCTCGCCCGAGAGGATACGGGGCAGGAAGTACGCCTTCTGCTCGTCCGTGCCGAACTGCATGAGGGTCGGGCCGACGGTGTTCAGCGCCATCAGCGGGAGCGGTACGACGGCCTGCGCGGCCTCGTCGAAGAAGATGAACTGGTCCATCGGCGACATCCCGCGCCCGCCGTACTCCTGGGGCCAGCCGACCCCGAGCCAGCCGTCGGCCCCGAGCCGGCGGATGGTCTCGCGGTAGAAGCGCTTCTGGGCGGCGGGGTCCTGGTAGCGGGCGTAGACGTCCTGCGGGACCAACTCGGCGAAGTACGCGCGCAGTTCGCCGCGCAACCGCTCCTGCTCAGGCGTGTATTCGAGGTGCACGGCCCCTCCGGGTCTCTCGCGGTCCGTCCGTCGGCGGTCGGTTCGTCGGCGGGGGCAGAGTAGAACCTGTTACAAGAATCCGGAAGGGCGGCGGACTGGGCTCCCGGCATGGACACGCGAAACGCGGCCCTCGCCCAGGTCGGCGATGTCGTCGCCCAGTGCTCGCCCACCTTTCCACGGCCGGCTCGACGCGGCCGCCCCGCAGGAGCCGGCCGGGTGTGGCTCGGGTTCAGTCGAGAGCGGTGATCATGGCCGCGGCCGTGGCCGCCATGGCGGTGCGGGCGGCCGTGAGGTAGGGGCGGGGGTCGGCCGGGGTGAGATGGGCACGGATCGCCCCGGTCATGGCCACGTTCAACGCGGTGCCGATGTTGACCTTGCGGATGCCCCCCGCGACGGCCGCCGCGAGTTCGGCGTCCGGGAGCCCCGAGGAGCCGTGGAGGACGAGCGGCACCTCCACCGCCTTCGCCAGGCGGGCCAGGAGCCCGTGGTCCAGCGACGCCGTCCGGCTGGTCATGGCGTGGCTGCTGCCGATGGCGACGGCCAACGCGTCCACCCCCGAGTCGGCCACGAACCGCCTCGCCTCGTCCGGATCGGTACGGGCGCCCGGCGCATGCGGATCCAACGGGGCGGCGCCGGCCTTGCCGCCGACCTCGCCGAGCTCCGCCTCGATCCACAGGCCGTTGGCGTGCGCCCAGTCGGCGGCGGAACGGGTGGCCTCCAGGTTCTCGGCGTACGGCAGGTGGGCGGCGTCGTACATCACCGACCCGAAGCCCGCGTCGACGGCCTGCCTCAGCAGCTCGGAGCTCTTGACGTGGTCGAGGTGCAGTCCGACGGACACCCCCGCGGCCTCGGCGCACGCGGAGGCCGCCCGCGCGATGGGGAGCAGCCGCCCGGACCTGAACTTCACCGCGTTCTCGCTGAGTTGCAAGATGACCGGCAGGCCGACCCGCTCCGCGCCCTCGATGACCGCCTCGGCGTGCTCCAGCGTGATGATGTTGAAGGCGGCGACGGCGCGGCCGGCGGCGGCCGCCTCCGCCACCAGCGCGCCCGCCGGTACGAGGCTCATCGGACCGCCTCCTCGCCCGCCGTCAGGATCACGGAGCGGGTCAGGTGTCGCGGCGCGTCCGGGTCGAGTTCGCGGTGGCCGGCGACGGCGAGGGCCAGCCGGTGGACCCGGACCAGCTCGGCGAGCGGGTCGAGCCGCCCGGCCACCCACGTGGCGCCGGTCGCCCGGACTTGCTCCGCGAGCCCCTCGGGGGTCTCGCCCAGGGACCAGGTGACGGTTCCCGGCCCGGTGACGCTGATCGGTCCGTGCCGGTATTCCATCGCCGGGTAGGACTCGGCCCAGGAGAGCGAGGCCTCGCGCATCTTGAGCGCGGCCTCGTTAGCCAGGCCGACGCTCCAGCCGCGTCCGAGGAAGGTGAACTGCCCTCGGGTTTCCAGCCCTTCGGGGAGCGGTTCGGCGAGCGCGGTGCGGCCGTCCGCGACGGCGGCGGCCCCGTGCGCCCCGACGTGCGCGCGCAGCAGGGTCAGGGCCGTGGTGGCGAACCGGGTCTGTACGACGGACCGCTCGTCGGCGAAGTCCAGTACGACGAGTTCGTCCGCGAGGGTCATGACGGGCGTGTCCGGGTCGCCGATGACGGCGGTGGTCGCCACGCCGGCGTCCCGCAGGCCGGCCAGCAGGTCGAGCACCTCGGTGGTGGTCCCGGACCGGGTCAGCGCCACGACCCGGTCGTAGCGCCGGTGGCGGGGGAACTCCGAGGCGGGGAAGGCGTCGGTCTCGCCCTGTCCGGCCTCCTCGCGCAAGGCGGCGGCCGCCTGCGCCATGTAGAACGACGTCCCGCATCCGACGATCGCGGCGCGCTCCCCCGGTCGGGGCAGCACCGCCCGCCGCGCTGGGGCCAGTTCGGCGGCCCGCTCCCAGCAGGCGGGTTGCGTGGCCAACTCATGCGCGACGTGACTCATACGGGCTCCCTGGAGCAGTGGTGCGACGGATGCGTTTTCTTGCACGGTATCGGGCTGTTTCACGCAACTTCAAGCATGTGCCGCTCGAACGTCTGGGTTAATCTCAAGCGGTGGGCCGACGGGCGGGCCGGGAAAGTGGGAGTGGGGTCATGACCCGCAAGGAACGCTGGCAGAGACTGCTGGATCTGCTGGTCGAGCGGGACGGGCTGGAGGTGGAGCCGGCCGCCGAGCTGCTCGGCGTGTCCGCCGCGACCATCCGGCGCGATCTCGACCAGTTGGCCGAGCAGCAGATGCTGGTCCGCACGCGCGGCGGTGCCGTACCGCACGGGGTCTCCTACGAGCTTCCGCTGCGCTACCGCACCTCCCGCCGGGCCGCCGAAAAGGGCAGGATCAGTGGGGCGGTGGCCGCCCTGATCGCCCCCGGCGAGGTGATCGGCCTGACGGGCGGGACGACGACCACCGAAGTCGCCCGGGCCCTCGCCGCCCGTCCGGACCTCGCCACCGGCTCGCCCGGCTCTCCCGCCCTGACCGTGGTCACCAACGCCCTCAACATCGCGGGCGAGTTGGTGATCCGGCCACAGTTCAAGATCGTCCTGACGGGCGGGGTGGCCCGGCCGCAGTCGTACGAACTGACCGGCCCGCTGGCGCAGCAGGTGTTGGGGCAGCTCAGCATGGACACCGCCGTCGTGGGTGTCGACGCCTTCGACCCGGCGGACGGCGCGGCCACCCGGCACGAGGACGAGGCCGCGATGAATCGCCTGCTGTGCGAACGCGCCCGCCGGGTGGTGATCGCGGCCGACTCCAGCAAGTTGGGGGTGCGCGCCTTCGCCCGGATCTGCGCGACCGACGCCGTGGACGTCCTGGTGACGGACACCGGCCTGCCGGAGGCGGTCGCTGACGCCTTCACGAAGGCGGGGGTCGAGGTGCGCAGGGTCTGAGGCGGCGCCGGGGCCCGGCCGCGCGAGCGCGCGGCCCCCGATGCGACCGGCCCCTGGGCAAGGGGCCGTCCGCCACCGGGCCGGCCGTACGGAGCCGATGGGCCGGGGACGGCGTGACCGCCGGCGGCGGCCGGTACCGGAGCGGGGGCACCCCGGCAGAGCGGCTCGTCCTGGACGGCTCCGGCCGACCGGTCCAGCGGTGACACGGACGCCCGGTGGGGATGGAGACGCCGGCCCGCACCGCGAGCACAGGGCGGGGAGCCGGCGCGGCCACCGCTGAGCGCCGCTGCCCGACCGGTCCGTTCCGTAGCGCGAACGGTCGAGGGGGCGGGTAGGCCCCGCGGCCAGGCGAGTGGTCGGAGCCGACCCGTCGTGACAGGGCGTCGGCCGGGGCAGTCGTCATGGCTCCACCGGGCGCCGCCGGGCGGCCGGAGTGCGGCGCCTGGGGCTTCGCCACGGGGCCTCAGTGCGCCGGGACGCGTTCCGCCTCGCGGGCCAGGGCGGCCAGGACCGGGGCGATCAGCGGGTGGGTCTCCGCGCCCCGGCGGGTCGCCGCGAAGACGCGTCGGGTGGCGGCCGGGCCGGAAACTGGGCGGACCTGGACCTCCTTCAGGTCCATGCCGCGCAGCGCGGAGCGCGGGACCAGGGCGACGCCGGCGCCCGCGCCCACCAAGGCGGTCACGGCGCGGAAATCGTCGGAGGAATGCGCGAAGCGGGGCTGGAAACCGGCCAGTTCGCAGGCCAGCAGCGTCACGTCGTGGCACGGGTTGCCGGGGTACTGGCCCACCCAGTCCGAGTCGGCCAGTTCCGCGAGCGACACCGACGGGAGCCCGGCCAGGGGGTGCCCCACGGGCAGGACCGCGTCGAAGGGTTCGGCGTACAGCGGGAGGACGGACAGTCGGCCGTCGTCCGCGCCGGGGGCGCCGCGGTACTCCACGGCCAGGGCCAGGTCCGCTTCGCCGTCCAGCAGCAGCGGCAGGCTCTGGTCGCCCTCCGCGTCGCGGACCCGCAACCGGATGCCCGGGTGGTCCACGGCCAGCCGGACGATGGCCGGCGCGAGCACCTCGGCGATGCCGGTGGCGAAGGCGGCCACCGTGACCTCGCCGGCCGAGCCGCCCGCGTAGGCGGCGAGTTCGGCTTCCGCCCGCTCCAGTTGGGCCAGCACCTCGTGGGTGTGGCCGAGCAGGATCTCCCCGGCGGCGGTGAGGCGCACCCCCCGGCCGCTGCGGGTCAGCAGGGCGTGCCCGGTCTCCTGCTCCAGCGCCGCGAGCTGCTGGGAGACGGCGGAGGGGGTCAGGTAGAGGGCCGCGGCCGCGGCGGTCACCGTACGGTGGTCCGCCACGGCCCGCAGGACGCGCAGCCGGCGGGGGTCGATCACCCGGCCATTGTCGCAGGCCGCGCCCCTCCGAAACCCCCGGGAGGCCCGAGGCCTCTGCGCGACCCCGGGCGCGGGCGGCTCCGGTCCCGACGTCGCGGGACGGACGTCTCCGCGACGGGCCGGCGCGGGTGGTCGAGGTCAGGGCCCCGGGCATCGGGTGGGCCCGGCCCGGGCAGGCTCACGCCCGGCCGGCGCCAAGCGCGTCGGAGCGCGGGAGCAGGCCCGGGAGCCCGGGGCCGGCCGACCCGCGGGCGGCCAGCACCGGGCGCGGGTGGCCGCAGGCCAAAGGCGCCCGCCGCAGGCGGTGGGCCGGCCTGCGGAGGTTCGCACCGCCCAGACCGCACCGGGCAGTCCGGCGCGGCCCAGCCCCCGGGCCCGGTCGCGGGCGAGCTGTTCCGGGTGGGGCCGCCCGGCGGGGGATTCCGTGGGGCGGTACCGGGCCCGTGTGATCAAGGCCGGCGGCGCCCCGGGCGCCGCCGGTCTCAGGCCCCGGCGGTCGTGAGGGCGGCGCGGGCGTCGACGAAGGCGGCCACCGCGCGCTCGACGTCCGCCGTGGAGTGGGCGGCCGACAGCTGGACGCGGATGCGGGCCGCGCCCATCGGCACCACCGGGTAGGAGAAGCCGATCACGTACACGCCGCGCTCCAGCAGGAGCTCCGCCATGCGCGCCGCCTCCGCCGCGTCGCCGATCATCACGGGGGCGATGGCGTGGTCACCGGGCAGGATCTCGAACCCGGCCGCGCTCATCTTCGTACGGAACAGCTCGGTGTTGGCGGCGAGCTGTTCACGCAGGTCGCCCGCGGACTCCAGCAGGTCCAGGACCTTGAGGGAGGCGGCCGCGATGACCGGGGCGAGGGAGTTGGAGAAGAGGTACGGGCGCGAGCGCTGGCGCAGCAGCTCGACGATCTCGGCGCGGGCGGCGACGTAGCCGCCGGAGGCGCCGCCGAGGGCCTTGCCGAGCGTGCCGGTGATGATGTCGACGCGGTCCATGACCCCGTGCAGTTCCGGGGTGCCGCGCCCGCCGGGGCCGACGAAGCCGACGGCGTGCGAGTCGTCCACCATGACCATGGCGTCGTAGCGCTCGGCGAGGTCGCAGATCTCGGCGAGCGGGGCGACGTAGCCGTCCATCGAGAACACGCCGTCGGTGACGATCAGGCGGCGGCGGGCGTCCTGGGTGTCCTTGAGCCGGGTCTCCAGCTCCGCCAGGTCGCGGTTCGCGTAGCGGTAGCGGCGGGCCTTGGACAGGCGGATGCCGTCGATGATCGAGGCGTGGTTGAGGGCGTCGGAGATCACCGCGTCCTCGGCGCCGAGCAGGGTTTCGAAGACGCCGCCGTTGGCGTCGAAGCAGGAGGAGTAGAGGATCGTGTCCTCCTGCCCGAGGAACGCCGAGAGCCGGGCCTCCAGCTCCTTGTGCACCTCCTGGGTGCCACAGATGAAGCGGACCGAGGCCATGCCGTAGCCCCAGCGGTCCAGCGCGTCCTTGGCGGCGGCGACCACCTCGGGGTGGTCGGCGAGCCCGAGGTAGTTGTTGGCGCAGAAGTTCAGGACCTCTCCGGCGGAGCCGCCGGAGGTGACGGCGACGGACGCGCTCTGCGGGGTGCCGATGACGCGCTCGGGCTTGTGCAGGCCGGCGGACCGGATCTCGTCGAGGGTGGTGCGCAGGTCGGCGCGGACGGTCTCGAACATGGGGCGGTGCTCTCTTTCTCCTGGTCGGCGGAGGGAGGGGGGCCGGGCCCCGCAAGGGGGGTGGGTGCGGGACCCGGCCGGAGGGGGATGGCACGGGGGCCGGGCATGGGCCGCGGCGGGGCCCCGGGGAAGTCGGGACGGCGGTGGGGCCACCCCGACTTCCCCGGGCGGCGGTCAGGCCGTCCAGTCCAGGATGATCTTGCCGCTGCGCGCGGTCGCCGCCTCGTCGAAGGCGGCCTGGAAGTCGGTGTGGGAGTAGCGGCCGGTGATGACCGGGCTGAGGTCCAGCCCGCCCTCCAGCAGCACCGTCATCGCGTACCAGGTCTCGAACATCTCGCGGCCGTAGATGCCCTTGATGGTGATCATCGAGGTGACGACCTTCGCCCAGTCGACGGGGAACTCCTGCGCGGGCAGGCCCAGCATCGCGATCCGGCCGCCGTGCGTCATGTTGTCGATCATGTCGCGCATGGCCTCGGGGCGGCCCGACATCTCCAGGCCGACGTCGAAGCCCTCACGCAGCCCGAGCTGCGCCTGCGCGTCGGCGATCGTCGCCTCCCGCACGTCCAGCGCGAGCGTGGCACCGGCCTTGCGGGCGATGTCGAGGCGCTCGGGGCTGACGTCGGTGATGACGACGCTGCGCGCGCCGGCGTGCCGGGCCACGGCGGCCGCCATGATGCCGATCGGACCGGCGCCGGTGATCAGCACGTCCTCGCCGACCAGCGGGAACGACAGCGCGGTGTGCACGGCGTTGCCGAACGGGTCGAAGATGGCCGCCACGTCCAGGTCCACGGCGGTCCGGTGCACCCACACGTTCTGCGCGGGCAGCACCACGTACTCGGCGAACGCGCCGTCCCGCCCGACCCCGAGGCCGACGGTGCTGCGGCACAGGTGCCGACGCCCGGCGAGGCAGTTGCGGCACTTGCCGCACACCAGGTGGCCCTCGCCGCTGACCAGCGCGCCGACCTCGATGTCCCGGACGTCGGCGCCGAGGGCCGCGACCTCGCCGACGAACTCGTGGCCCAACACCAGCGGCGTCTTGACGGCGCCCTGCGCCCAGCCGTCCCAGGCCCGGATGTGCAGGTCGGTCCCGCAGATACCGGTCCGCAGCACCTTGATCAGCACGTCGCCGGGGCCGTACTCGGGCTCGGGGACGTCCATGAGCCACAGCCCGGGTTCGGCCTTGTGCTTGACGAGTGCCTTCATGCGGTGGCTCCAGGCATGCGAGGGGTGCCGTCGCGGGCGTGCGGGCCCGTGCGGTTTCTGAGGATGACGGGACCAATCTGCCGAGCGGCCCGGTGATCGGTCCATCGAGACTTTCTTAAGCGGGTCGACAGCGCAGCTTCACGCCTATGCTCCTCACGTGACGGGGCAGGGCCGGCCGGGACCGGGCCGGGAGCAGGGGAACGGGGAGGTGGGGGGCGTGCCGAGTCTGCGCAGCAGGGCGCTGTCGGTCGCGCTGATCGCGACGGGGCGGCGAAGACGGTTCGCGAGCGCCGAGGCGGTGCGCGCGCTGGTGGCGCAGACCGCCCGGCGGCCGGCGTCGCATCTGCCGCCCCGCTCGCTGGGCCGGGTCGCGGAGGTCTCGCGGGCCTTCGTCGGGGCGTGGCCGGTGTACGACATCTCGCCGCGCGGGGTCGAGGCGGTGGCGCAGGTGCTCTACGTGCACGGCGGCGCGTACATCAACGAGTTGGTCCGGCCGCACTGGACGATGATCCGCACCCTGGTCGAGCGGGCCCGGGCCCGCGTCGTCGTACCGGCCTACATCCTGGCCCCGCGCGGGACCGCCGACCGGACCGTTCCGGTCGCCGCCGATCTGCTGAGCGGCCTCATCGAGAGCGGCGGGGCGGGCGGGACGGTCCTGATCGGGGACTCCGCCGGGGCCGGTCTGGCGTTGGCCGCCGCACAGCGGTTGCGGGACCGCACCGGGGCGCAGCCGTCCCGGATCGTGTTGATCTCGCCGTGGCTGGACGTGACGATGAGCCATTCCGCGCAGCCGCGCATCGAGCGGTCGGACCCGCTGCTGGCACGGCCCGGGTTGGCCGAGGCCGGGCGGCTCTACGCGGGCACCCTGGCCGCCGACGACCCCCGGGTGAGCCCGCTGCACGGGTCCTTCGAGGGATTGGCGCCGTTGACGGTGTTCACGGGGACCCGGGACGTGCTGACCACCGACAGCCGGGAGCTGGTGCGGCGGGCCCGGGCGGCCGGTGTGGAGGTGGAGTTCCACGAGGCGGCGGGGCTGCCGCACGGTTACCCGTTGCTGCCCGTGCCGGAGGGTCGGGCGGCCCGTGACCGGATCGTGGACCTGGTCAGGGCCGCCGCGGAGCTGTGACGGGCGTCGGGGTGTTCGAGGTGTCCCCGGTGTGACGTACGGGCGGCACGGGCGGCACGGGCGGCACGGGCGGCGCCGGGTGACCGGCCGCACGCTCAGGCCAGGCAGGTCATCAGGGAGCTGACGGGCCGGGCCCGGTAGGCCGCCCAGAACGCCTCGTCACGTTCCGCGTCGGGCGGCGGGGTGCGTACGGGCTGCCAGCCGGCCGTGGCGAAGCCCGCCTCGACCGCCGCTTCACAGAAGTCGGCGTGGGTCCAGGCGCGGAACTCGAAGTGCGCGTCCGGCCGGTTGACGAACTGGGCCCGGACGAGCGGGGCCTCGTCGTGCGGTTCGCGGTCCAGGACGCGTACGCCGTACGGGGCCCAGTCCGGGCAGGGGAACGCCCCCGGGTTCGGCACGATGGCCAGCAGCCGGCCCCCGGGCCGCAGGTTGGCCCGTACGGACCGGAACAGGGCGTGCAGCCCCTCCCGGTCGGGGGCCCGGTTGAAGAGGTAGACGGCGGTCGCCAGGTCGAAGGGGCCCAGCTGGGGCATTCCGGCGGCGTCGGCGACGACGTACTCGATCCGCGCGTCGTGGTGGGTCTCGCGCGCCCGGCGGATGCGGTCGGGGCAGTCGTCGACGCCCACGGTGCGCCGGGCGCCACCGCTCGCGAGCAGTCTGGCGGTGTCGCCGTGCCCGCAGGGCAAATCGAGGGCGTCGAGCCCGCGGACCCCGCCGAGCGCGTCCAGCGCGGTCCGCAGGGTGAGGGCGTCGGCTTCCGAGAAGGCGGGCGGGGGCTTCGACGTGTCGTACTGCTGTCGCATGCCGAGACCCTCCCCGGTCGCGGCCCGGCGGACAGCCGTCGGACGCGGACCGTCCCCCGCACGGGGGAGGCGTTCGGGTCAGTGGGCGCGGCGGACGGGGCCCGCGCGGCGGTGCGGGGCCACCGTACCGGGCGCATCCTGGCTGTGTGACGGCGAGACCCGACAGCGGCAGCCCGGCCACCGACGCCTTGGTCCGGGTGCTGGCACGGGCCGCCATGGCCGCCGTGGAGGCCGTCGGCGGCTACGCGGGCGGGGTCTACCTGCGTTCGCGTGCGGACGGGCTGCTGCGGCTGGCCGCGCTGGACGGGCTCCCGGGCCGGCTGTTCCGGCCCTGGTGGCGGATGCACGTGAACCGGCCCTACCCGGTCGCGGAGGCGTACCGCGCGGGGCAGGCGGTGCACCTGCCCGACGCCGAGTCGGCGATGCGGCGCTTCCCGCAGCTGACGGCCGGGCTGCCGTTCACGTTCGGGTCGCTGTACGAGCCCGTCACGGCCGGGGACGAGCGGTTCGGGGTGCTGATGGTGTTGCGCCCGGCGACCCCGGGCGTCGCAGTCGGTCCCGCGGATCGGGAGCGGATGCGGAACATCGCCGCCCGGCTGGCGGCCGAGTTGGCGGCGCTCACCGCGGGCGGCGAGCCGGTGGTGTGGGAGGGCGACCCGTTCTGCCCGCCGCCGACCGTTCCCCGGGTCGGCGCGGAGACGGCCGTGGACCGCCTGACGCAGGCCGTGCTGTCGATGGACCGGCAGGGCAGGATCCGTTACGCGAACGCCGCCGCCGTGGCCCTGTTCGCCGCCGAGGAGCGGCAACCGCTCGGTGAGGTCTTGTGGGAGGCGCTGCCCTGGCTCGGTCATCCGGCGTACGAGGACCACTTCCGGGCGGTGTTCATGGCCCCCGACCCGGTGTACTTCATGGCCCGGCAAGGACACCCGCCGTCCGGGACGTGGCTGTCGATCGGCCTGCACCCGGGGCCGGACGGGGTGACGGTGACGATGGGGGCCGCCGGGTCGGACCCGTACCCCTCGGGTCGGGACGCCGGTTCCGACGGCGACGGGTCCTCCGCCCTGTACCGGCCGGTGGCGTTGGCGATCGCGCTGACGGAGGCCGTGACCGCCCGGCAGGTGTCGGCGGTGGTCACCGAGGAGTTGCTGCCGGCCTTCGGCGGTCGTCAATTGGCGATCTACCTGCTCGATGAACGCCATCTGCACCTGGCGTGGGAGACGGGTTTCCCCCGGGGTTTCCTGGACCGCTTCGACGGAGTGGGCCTGGACGTGCGGTTGCCCGGCGTGGAGACCCTGACGTCGGGCCGTCCACTGTTCTTCGAGTCGATGGAGCACCTGGCCGCGGCCTATCCGGGTATCCCCCTGGACACCCACGTCGGGGCCCGCGCGTTCCTGCCGCTGATCGCCTCGGGCCGCCCGGTGGGCTCGTGCATCCTGGGCTTCGACACGCCGCGCGGCTTCAGCGCGGAGGAGCGTACGGTCCTCACCGCGCTCGCCGGGCTCATCGCGCAGGCCCTGGAGCGGGCCCGGCGCTACGACAGCGAGGCGGCCCTGGCCCGCGGGCTCCAGTCGGCGCTGCTGCCGCACCGGCTGCCCGTGCGCGACCACGTGGTCACGGTGGGCCGGTACCTGCCCGGGACGGTCGGCATGGACGTGGGCGGCGACTGGTACGACGTCACGGAGACGGGCCCGGACACGCTGGCGCTGGTCATCGGCGACGTCCAGGGCCACGGGGTGGCGGCCGCGGCCACGATGGGGCAGTTGCGCAGCGCGGTACGGGCCTTCGCGCTGGGCGGCAACACACCGGAGCAGGTGGTGAGCGGCACCAACCGGCTGCTGATCGACCTGGACCCCGGCCAGTTCGCCAGTTGCTGTTACGTCGAGCTCGAACGGACGACGGGACGGGCCCGGGCCGTCCGCGCCGGCCACCCGCAGCCACTGCTGCGCCATCCCGGCGGCCGCACGGAGGTGCTGAACCTGCCGGGCGGGGTGGTGCTCGGCGTCGCCGCGGACGCCTCCTACCCGGTGACGGAGTTCGTGCTGGAGCCGGGCGCGCTGCTCGCCCTGTACACGGACGGACTGGTGGAGCGGCCGGGCGCCGACATCGACGCCGGGGTGGAACGGCTGCGGTCCGCGTTGGCCGCCGCCCCACCCGTCCCGCTGGCCGAGACCGCCGACCGGCTGGCGGGCGGGGCCGAGGCCACCGCGGACCGGCCGGACGACATCGCCCTGCTGCTGGCGTGGCGCACCGGACCGACCGGCTGAGGCCCGCGCCGGTCACAGTAGGGGCCCCGCTCGGCAAAGCGGAGGAAAATTCGCGCTGATCTACGTGCGGTTTGCGTACCCACGTGCGGGCAGTGTTTACGCCCTCTTGACGCCGGAAACGGGTTACCGGCGGTCCGCGGACAAGGGAATCCGCACATGAACAGCTCTTGACCTGCGGATCTCGCGGAGATTGCATGACGGCTCGGGAGCCACCGGAACACCTTGCTCACCACCGCCCCGGAGGCGATACCGCTCCCGCGCTCACTCCCCCGCATCTGCCGATCGGAACCCCGCACTGATGACTGACACGATCAGCGCCCCGCAGGCCCTCGCCCCCGCGACCGCGCCCGTCCCCCAAAAGCTCAAGCGCTCCATCGGTGTGGTCGGCGGAACGCTGCTCACGCTCTCGTGCGTGACGCCCGCCTCGACGCTCTTCGTGGTCGTTCCCGACCTGTTCGCCGGCCTCGGGACCTGGACCGCCCTCACCATCGCCATCGGTTCGCTGCTCTGTATCGGCGTGGCGTTCTGCTACTCGGAGCTGGGCACGCTCATCCCCAGCGCCGGTGGTGAGTACGCGATGGTGTCGACCATGGCGGGCAAGCTCGCGGGCTGGCTGGTCTTCGTGCTCTCGCTGCTGGTCGTGATGATCGTGCCGCCCGTGATCGCCATGGGCACGGCCGACTACCTGGCCCCGGTCGTCCACATACCCGCCCCGGTCGCCGGCGGCGCGGTGATGCTGCTCGCGACCCTCGCCGGCCTGCTCGACCTGCGGGCCAACGCCTGGATCACCGGCATCTTCCTGGTGCTGGAGGTCGTGGCGGCCGCGCTGGTCGCCGTACTCGGCTTCGCCCACAGCGAGCGGGGCGCCGACGCGCTGGTGCACGGCTCGGTGGCCGCCGAGGGCGGCGGCACGTCGACCGTGACGGCGATGATGGTGGTCTCCGGCCTCGCGATCGCGCTGTTCGTCACCCAGGGCTTCTCGACGGCCGTCTACCTGTCGGAGGAGCTGGAGAAGCCGCGGCGCAACGTCCCGCGGACCGTGCTCGCCACCCTCGCGATCTCCACGGCCGTGATCCTGGTCCCGGTCATCGCCATCACCGTGGGCGCCCCCGACCTCGACGCGCTGAGCGCGGGGGACCTCGGCGCGATGGTCACCGCCTGGTCGAACTCGGCCGTCGGCACCTTCGTGAGCCTGTGTGTCGCCCTCGCCATCATCAACGCGGGCATCGTCATGGTCATCCAGAACTCCCGCGTGCTGTTCGCCTCCGCCCGCGACAAGGCGTGGCCGGAGCCGGTCAACAACGCGCTGGCCAAGCTCGGCCGCTTCGGCTCGCCGTGGGTGGCGACCCTGCTGGTGGGCCTGCCGGGCGCCGCGATGTGCTTCGTCAACCTGGACACGCTGTACGGGGTCACCGGCGTCTCGGTGACCGGCATGTACCTGCTGGTCGCGGTGGCCGCGCTGTTCTGCCGCCGTGGCGCGCACCGCGAGAAGGCCGCCTGGCGGATGCCGCTGTGGCCGGTCGTGCCGGTGCTGCTGATCGCCGTGTTCGCGTACATCCTCACGCAGCAGGAGACGCGCTACCTGCTGTGGACGGGCGGGATCACCGCCGTGGCCACCCTGTACTGGGCCCTGTACCTGCGGCCGCGCCAGGACAGCCGCTGGCTGGTCAGCATCCCGGAGGACGCCGAGGGTGAGGACGACGCCGAGCCGGAGGCCCTGGTCGCCACCGCGTAGGTCCGCGGAGCGCGGGGCCCGCGCCGGGCGGAGCGGCCGATCGGCAGCGCCGGTGCCGGGGAAACCCGGCACCGGCGCTGGCGTGTCAGTCCCGGGGCGGGCCCCAGCCGAGCAGGAGCGCGGTGCTCACCAGCCCGATGTGGCTGAACGCCTGCGGGAAGTTGCCGAGTTGGCGTCCGGCGACCGGGTCGTACTCCTCGGCGAGCAGGCCCACGTCGTTGCGGACGTCCAGCAGCCGTTCGAACAGCTCGCGGGCCTCCTTGCCGCGGTCCGTCAGGTGCAGGGCGTCGGCCAGCCAGAAGGAGCAGGCCAGGAAGACGCCCTCGTCGCCGGGCAGTCCGTCGACGGAGGGCCCCTCGGTGCTGTAGCGGCGCACGAACCCGCTGCCGCCGAGTTCCTCGCGCACCGCGTCGACGGTGCCGATCACGCGCGGGTCGTCGGGGGGCAGGAAGCCGACCCTGGGGATGAGCAGGGTGGCGGCGTCCAGTTCGCGCGAGCCGTAGTACTGGGTGAAGGTGTTGCGCTCGGGGTCGTAGCCGTTCGCGCAGACGTCGGCGTGGACCTCGTCCCTTATGGCCCGGAAGCGTGCCACGTCGCCCGGCATGGAGGGGTCGTGCTCCAACGTCCTGACGGCGCGGTCGGCGGCGACCCAGGCCATCACCTTGGAGTGGGTGAAGTGGCGGCGCGGGCCGCGCACTTCCCAGAGCCCTTCGTCGGGCCGCCGCCAGTTGCGCTCCAGGAAGTCGAGGAGCGCGAGCTGGATCCTCCAGGCGTGCCGTTCGGTGGGCAGCCCGCCGGCCCGCGCCAGATAGAGGGCGTCCATCACCTCCCCGTACACGTCGAGCTGGAGCTGGTCCACGGCCGCGTTGCCGATGCGCACCGGGGCGGAGTCGGCATAGCCGCGCAGCCAGGGCAGGTCGGTCTCGGGAATCCTGCGTTCGCCGGCGATCCCGTACATGATCTGGAGGTCGGCGGGGTCACCGGCCACCGCGCGCAGCAGCCAGGCCCGCCAGTCGCGGGCCTCCTCGTGGTAGCCGGTGGCGAGCAGGGAGCCCAGGGTGAGGGTGGCGTCGCGGAGCCAGCAGTAGCGGTAGTCCCAGTTGCGTACGCCTCCGAGCTCCTCGGGCAGGGAGGTCGTGGCGGCCGCGACGATGCCTCCGGTGGGGGCGTAGGTCAGGGCTTTGAGGGTGATCAGGGAGCGGACGACGGCTTCGCGGTAGGGGCCCACGTAGGCGCACCGGGCGGCCCAGTCGTGCCAGTCGGCGAGGCTCTGTTCGAGCGCCTCGTCCGGGTCGAGGGGGTCGGGTCGGGGCTGATGGGAGGGGTGCCAGGTCAGGACGAAGGCGACCTTCTCGCCGGCGGTGACGGTGAACTCGGAGCGGGTGCTGTTGTCCTCGCCCCAGGTGCGGACGGGCGGCTCGCTGCGGAACCACGCGGAGTCGGGTCCGGCGATGGCGACGCGGTCGCCGTCGCGCCGCCGGACCCAGGGCACGATGTCGCCGTAGTCGAACCGCAGGCGCAGGGTGCTGCGTACGGTGACGGTGCCGGACAGCCCTTCGACGATCCGCATGACGTCGGGCATGACGTCGCGTTGCGGCATGAAGTCGGTGACCTTGATCGTGCCGTCCTCGGTTTCCCAGACGGACTCCAGGATGAGCGAGTCGTCGACGTAGGCGCGGCGCGTGCACCCGTCGTCGTCGGCGGCGCCGGCCGGGGCGATGCGCCAGTGGCCGTTCTCCTCGTCGCCCAGGAGTCGGGCGAAGCAGGCGGCCGAGTCGAAGCGGGGCAGGCACAGCCAGTCGATGGACCCGTCTCGGCCGACCAGTGCACTGGTCATCAGATCGCCGATGAGTGCGTAGTCTTCGATGGGTTGTGTCATTGCTGCGCTCTTCCCGCGAACGGCGGGGGCCAATCAGTTCCGCACGAGGAGCAGGGCGGCCCCGATGACCACGCCGAGGGCGACGGCGAGCAGGCGGTGGGCCGGGCGGGGCGTCCGCAACGCCGGGACGGGCAGCAGCCGGTCGGCGGCGTACCGGCCGGGGCCGGTGAGGGCGAGGGTCGCGGCGCCGGCGGTCAGCAGCAGTTCGTATTCGATGCCCTTGGGGGCGAAGAACGATCCGGCGCCGTGTACGGCGATGGCGTTGATCATGGTGCCGACGACTGCGGCGCCGGCGAGCGGGGTGAGCAGCCCGGCGGCGAGACCGAGGCCGCCGAGGGTCTCGGTGAGTCCGGCGAGGGCGGCCATGGCGTCGCCGGCCGGGTAGCCGCTCGCGGTGAAGAACCGGCCGGTGCCGCTGATGCCGCCGCCGTCGAACCAGCCGAACAG
This sequence comes from Streptomyces sp. NPDC058279, assembly GCF_042881255.1. Classification (NCBI taxonomy): domain Bacteria; kingdom Bacillati; phylum Actinomycetota; class Actinomycetes; order Kitasatosporales; family Streptomycetaceae; genus Streptomyces; species Streptomyces sp. NPDC058279. The sequence continues at coordinate 740,518 of NZ_JBHVYA010000001.1, forward strand.
CTTCTGGGTGCCGTGGGCGGCCATGGTGAGGCCGAGGACCAGGCGCAGGAGCAGCAGGCCGGTGTCGTGGACGGTGGTCGGGGTCGCGTGGGCGGTGGAGGCGGGGGTGGAGGCGGCCGGTGCGGCGGCCGGAGCCTGCGTCGTGGCGGCGGAGGCGCTGGTCATGGGGGGATCCTTCCGGTCGGGCGGCGGTTCGCCGGTTGTTCAAATTCGAACCGAGGGTCCCGACCCTAAGGCATTGATTCAAATTGGAACAACACGTGTAGGCTGGTGTCATGGCTGCAACCAACTGGCTGGACGACCGCGAGATGCGCGCCTGGAACGGCTTCCTCGCCGCATCCGCCCTGGTGAACCGCCGCCTCGACCAGCAGCTCAAAGAGGACGCCGGGCTCTCGCACCCCCAGTACGAGATACTCGTCCGCCTCGCCGCGGCGCCCGATCGGGAACTGCGGATGACCGAACTGGCCAACGGTCTGCTCAACTCCAAGAGCGGGCTGACCTACCAGATCACCCAGATGGAGAAGGCGGGACTGGTCCGCCGGCGAAGCTGCCCCTCCGATGTGCGCGGCGTCTTCGCCGTCCTCACCGAGGCCGGCCTCGCCCGACTGGAGGAGGCGGCGCCCGGGCACGTGGCGACCGTCCGCGAGATCCTCGTCGACGTCCTGACCCCCGAACAGCTCGACGCGCTGGCGGCCGGCCTCGGTGAGGTCGGCCGCCGGCTGAGGGAACAGGGCGCCTGAGGCGCCGCCGGCCCGGGCCCCGTGCCCGCCGCCCGAGCCGCCGTGGGCCGCTACTTGGGCATCAGGACGGTGTCGACGATGTAGACCTTGGCGTTCGCCGTCGAGACGTTGCCGCAGACCACGTCGGACGTGCCGTTGACCTTGTAGGACCCGCCGGAGCCCGCCGTGGTGAGCGTGCCCTTCTCCAGGGTTTCGAAGGAACCGGACTCCAACTGCGCCGGCGTCAGCTCCTGACCGACCACGTGGTACGTGAGGATCTTCGTCAGGGTGGCCTTGTCGGCGAGGACCTTGTCCAGGTCGGCCTTCGGGATCTTCGCGAAGGCGTCATCGGTCGGCGCGAACACCGTGATGCCCTTCGCGTTGTTGAGCGTGTCCACCAGCCCGGCCTTCTTGACTGCCGCGACGAGCGTGGACAGCGCCGGATTGTTCGAGGCGGCGGTGGCCACCGGGTCCTTGGCCATCCCGTCGAAGCTGCCGGCGCCCTGTCGGGGCACCCCGGCGCAGGCCGGACCGAACGGAGCGTCCGTCGACGTGGCGGGCGAGGCGGCGCCGGCGGCGGGATCGGCCGGCCCGGAGGCGGCGCTGCCGTAGCCCGCCTCCCCGCCGGAGTCGGAGGAACAGGCGGCGAGGGCGAAGGGCAGCACGGCCGCGGCGGCGACGGCGAGGGCCGTACGGCGGAAACGAAGACTGTTCACGAGGGTTCTCCTTGGTCGTGACGGGCCGTGCGACGACGGTCCGGATGAGGGGTGGAAGGGTCAGCCGACGCTGACGACGACCGAGTGCCGGCCGCTCGCCCCGTCGGGGATGGTGGGGGTGCGTTCCTCGGTCTGGGTGGTCCCGGACCGGTCGGTGGCGCGGACGGTGAGGGTGTGTCCGCCGGGGGCTGCCTGCCAGCGGTAGGACCACTGCCGCCAGGTGTCGGCGGTGGCCTCGGCCGCGAGGTCGGCCGGCTCCCACGGGCCGTCGTCGACGCGTACCTCGACCCGGTCGACACCCCGGTGCTGCGCCCAGGCCACCCCGGCGACCATGACGGCGCCGGGCGCGGGCCGGGCGAACGGCTTGGGGGTGTCGATGCGCGCCTGCGTCTTGACGGGTGCCTCGCGGGCCCACTTCCGGCGGACCCAGTACGGGTCGTAGGCGGCGAAGGTGGTCAGTTCGATGTCCTCGATCCACTTGCAGCCCGAGACGTATCCGTACAGTCCCGGCACGAGCATCCGGACCGGGAACCCGTGGGCGAGGGGCAGGGGTTCGCCGTTCATCCCGAGGGCGAGCATGGCGTCACGGCCGTCCATGACGGCCTCGACGGGGGTGCCGAGGGTCATGCCGTCCACCGAGCGCGCCACGAGCTGGTCGGCCGGACCGCCCTTGGACGGGGGCCGTACGCCCGCCTCGCGCAGCAGGTCGGCCAGGGGTAGGCCGAGCCAGCGGGCGGTGCCGACGTACGGGCCCCCGATCTCGTTGGACACGCAGGTCAAGGTGATGTCGCGCTCGATGAGCCGGCGGCCGAGCAGGTCGGCGTAGGTGTAGGTGCGGGGCCGCGTGACGCCCTTGCCGTGAACCCGCAGCCGCCAGCCGTCGGTGGTGACCGCGGGTACCACCAGGGCGGTGTCGACGCGGTAGAAGTCCGCCGTCGGCGTGGTGAACGGGCTGATGCCGGGGATGCGCGGGGACGCGCCGCGCGGGACGGCCGGGGCGCGCGAGGCGGGCGCGGGCAGGCGTACGGCGGCCCGGGAGGCGGCGGCGTCCCGGCCCCGCGAGGAGTTCAGCAGGCGGCCGAGGGTTCCGGCGGCCGTGGCGGCGACGGCCGCGCCGCCGGCCGTCAGCAGGAACCGCCGGCGGTCGGGACCGGCGCCGGTCCCCGCGCCCGCGGCTCCGGCGGGCCGGCCGCTGAGCGCGGACAACAGCGCCGCCCCGGCGAGGGCGCCCACCAGGGACGGCAGGACGTCGGCGGGGCCGCCGGAGTCGGGGCGGGTGACGGCGGCGGCCCCGCCGACGACACCGAGCAGCAGGACCCCGAGGGAAGCGGAGCGACGGTGGCGCAGGGCGAGGAGGCCGAGCGCGACGGCCGTCAGCATGAGGACGGCGAGGATGCCGAGCCGCAGGACGAGTTTGTCGTCGGCGCCGAAGTGCCGGATCGCCCAGTCCTTGAGCGCGGCCGGCGTACGGTCGACGGCCGCCCCGCCGACCGCGGTCACCGGGCCGGCCTCGGGCCGTACGGCGGCCGAGGCCAGTTCGGCGACGGCCAGGGCGGCGTAGCCCGACAACAGGCCGCTCGACGCCGCGCGGGCGGAGCGGACGACGGTGGCTCGGTGGATCCTCACGCCGGGTCTTCGGCGCCGCCGGGCCGCCGGATTGCCCCGTCGCCCGAAGAACATCCACGGCCCGAACCGGACCCCGCCCGCAGGGCGTCCCGCCCGCCGAAGTGGGACGCTGGAAGTGGCTGTCCCCGCCCCGGAGCCCGGCTCGCCCCACCGGGTCGGCGCCGCCCTGTGGGGTGTCGTCCCCCGGACCGGGCCGCCTACCGTCAGCATGGGCAGACACGCGCACCACTCCAGCCGCACCGGGAGAACCTCGTGAAGATGCTGATCAACAGTGCCGAGACCGTCGTCGCCGACGCGCTGCGCGGGCTGGCCGCCGCGCACCCCGACCTGGACGTCGACGTCGAGCGCAGGGTCGTCGTACGGCGGGACGCCAAGACCGGCGGACGGGTCGGGCTGGTGTCCGGGGGCGGCTCCGGGCACGAGCCGTTGCACGCCGGGTTCGTGGGCCCGGGCATGCTGTCGGCCGCCTGCCCCGGAGAGGTGTTCACGTCGCCGGTGCCCGACCAGATGGTGCGGGCCGCCGCCGCGGTCGACTCGGGGCAGGGCGTCCTGTTCGTCGTCAAGAACTACACCGGGGACGTGCTGAACTTCGAGATGGCCGCGGACCTCGCGGGCGAGGACGGCGTACGGATCGAACAGGTACTGGTCAACGACGACGTCGCCGTCACCGACAGCCTCTACACCGCCGGACGGCGCGGCACCGGCGCGACCCTGTTCGTGGAGAAGATCGCCGGGGCGGCCGCCGAGGAGGGCGCGCCGCTGGAGCAGGTCGCGGCGCTCGCCCGCCGGGTCAACGAGTCCTCGCGGAGCTTCGGTGTCGCGTTGAGCGCCGTGACCACGCCCGCGAAGGGCAGTCCCACCTTCGACCTGCCCGTCGGCGAGCTCGAACTGGGCATCGGGATCCACGGCGAGCCCGGCCGGGAGCGGCGCGCGATGATGACGGCGCGGGAGATCGCCGACGTGGCGGTGGGCGCCGTACTCGACGACCTGGCGCAGGTGGGTCCCGCCGACGGGCCGGTGATCGCGCTGGTCAACGGGATGGGCGGGACCCCGCTGCTGGAGCTGTACGGGTTCCACGCGGAAGTCGCCCGGGTGCTGTCCGAGCGGGGGGTGCCGATCGCCCGGACGCTCGTCGGAAACTACGTCACCTCCCTGGACATGGCGGGCTGTTCGGTGTCCCTGTGCCGGGCCGACGAGGAACTGCTGCGCCTGTGGGACGCCCCGGTCCGGACCGCCGCCCTGCGGTGGGGGCGATGAGCGGCCGTCAGGTGACCGCTCCGGGCCGCCGTCAAAGCCCCGCCGGCGCGCCCGCGGATCGTATGGTGGCGGTACGGGACCGGTCGGGCGGACGTGAGGCGAGGAGATCCGGTGCGTGACACAGACTTCTTCCGGCGCTGGATGGACACCGCCACGGCGGCCGTCGAACGCGAGGCGGACCGGTTGACCGAACTCGACTCCCCCATCGGTGACGCCGACCACGGCAGCAACCTGTTGCGCGGCTTCATGGCCGTGCGGGCGTCCCTCGCCTCCGGCGAACCGGCCGTGACCTCCCCGGGCGAGGTGCTCCAGTTGGCCGGACGGACCCTGATCTCCACGGTGGGCGGGGCGTCCGGACCGCTGTACGGGACGCTGCTGCGCCGGGCGGGCAAGGAACTCGGCGACGCCCCCGCGGTCTCCGACGACGCGCTGCGCGAGGCGCTGTACGCCGGTGTGGGCGCGGTGGCGCAGCTCGGCGGCGCGGCGCCGGGCGACAAGACGATGCTGGACGCGCTGGTGCCGGGGGTGGCCGCGCTGGGCACCTCCTACCGCGCGGCGGCCGACGCGGCGGAGGAGGGAGCGCGGGCCACCGTGCCGCTCCAGGCGCGTAAGGGCCGGGCCAGCTACCTGGGCGAGCGCAGCATCGGGCACCAGGACCCGGGCGCGACCTCGTCGGCGCTGCTGCTGAACGCCTTGGCCGAGGTCGCGGAGGACGGGGCGTGAGCGCGCCGCGGGCCGATGTCGGCATCGTGCTGGTCTCGCACAGCGCCGAGGTCGCGCGCTCGGTGGCCGGCCTCGCCCGGGGCCTGGCCGGGGGCGCGCCGGCCGTGCGCATCGCCGTCGCGGGCGGGACCGGGGACGGCGGGCTCGGCACCAGCGCGGAGCTGATCGTGGCCGGCGCACGGGAGGTGGATCAGGGCGCGGGCGTGGCGATCCTGGCGGACCTGGGCAGTTCGGTGCTCACGGTCAAGTCGCTGTTGGTGGACGGTGAGTTGCCGGACGGCTGCCGGTTGGTCGACGCCCCGTTCCTGGAGGGGGCGGTGGCGGCGGTGGTGGCCGTCTCCGCCGGCGCCCCGGTGGACGCGGTGGAGGCCGCGGCCGGCGAGGCGTACGCGTACCGCAAGAGCTGACCGGGCCGGCCCGGCCGGGCCGGCTCTGGCGCCACCTCTCTACCGGCCGCGCAGGGACTCGATCTCGCGGCGCTCGCGCTTCGTCGGCCGACCCGCGCCGCGGTCGCGGATGCCGACCACGGCCGCCTCGACGGGGGTGGGCGGCGGCGGGCTCTTGTCGATGTAGCACTCGGCGGCCACCGGCGCGCCGACCCGCTTGGCCACCGGCCTGCGCACCACCACGATCCGCTCGCGGCCCGCGTGGAAGAGCCGGATCTCGTCGCCCTCGCGCACGGCCTGGGCGGGTTTGGCGCGTTCGCCGTTGACCTTCACATGACCCGCGCGGCAGGCCGTCGCCGCGATCGAGCGGGTCTTGGTCAGGCGCACCGACCAGATCCACGCGTCCACCCGGACCGTTCCCGTCACCTCATCAGCCATGTCCCGACCCTACCGAGACGGGCGGCCCGACGCGGAACGACTTTCGGCGGATACCACAACACCCTGGCAAGTGCCACGTACAACCAGCCGAGGGAATTGCAGATGCGCCGACGGTGCCCCTACCTTGTCGCACATGCAGTCCTACACCATCGGACAGGCCGCGCGTCTGCTGGGCGTCAGCCCGGACACGGCGCGCCGCTGGGCCGACGCCGGCCGGGTCGCGACCCATCGTGACGAGGGCGGACGCCGGCTGATCGACGGCCGCGCCCTGGCCGCCTTCTCCGTCGAGGTGGGCCAAGGCGCCCACAGCGACGAGGAGGAGCCGTACACCTCGGCGCGCAACGCCTTCCCGGGCATCGTCACGGCCGTCACGCTCGGCGACGTGGCCGCCCAGGTGGAGATCCAGGCCGGCCCACACCGCCTGGTGTCGCTGCTCACCCGTGAGGCCGTCGAAGAGCTCGGCCTGGCGGTCGGCATGCAGGCCACCGCCCGCGTGAAGTCCACCAGCGTGCACGTGGACCGCGCCTGACCACGGTCGCGACCCCCGCCCACACCACCGAACGTCCCCACCCGCTCCGCCCGTCCCCGGCGCGGGTCACCACCGCGCGGCCCCGGCACCCGAGCCGGCCGCCGACCCGACCGAGGAGCACCCGCTCATGTCCCCGACCCTGACCCGCCGCCGCGCCGCTGCCGCCGCCCTGACGGCCGCCCTCCTGGTGCCGGCCCTCGCCGCCTGTGGCGCCGACAAGAAGAGCGACGCGACGGCCTCGCCGAGCGCCTCGTCCGGCGCGTCCGCCTCCGCCGAGACCAAGGCGGCGAACCTCACCGTCCTCGCCGCGTCCTCGCTCACCGACGTCTTCAAGACGGCGGGCACCGCGTACGAGAAGGCGCACCCCGGTACGAAGGTGACCTTCTCCTTCGCCGGGTCGCAGGAGCTCGCCGCGCAGGTCAAGCAGGGCGCCCCGGCCGACGCGCTGGTCACCGCCGACACCAAGACGATGGACGGCCTCAAGGCCGAGACGAACGACGCGACGGTCATCGCGAAGAACCGCCTGGTCATCGCCGCCGGCAAGGGCAACCCGTTCAAGATCGACGAGCTGAAGGACCTCGCGGACAACAAGCTCAAGGTCGTACTCGCCGCGCCCGAGGTACCGGTCGGCCGGTACAGCAAGCAGATCCTGGACGCGCAGAAGATCGAGGTGAAGCCGGTATCCCAGGAGGCCAACGTCCGCGCCGTGCTGAGCAAGGTCGAGCTGGGCGAGGCCGATGCCGGTCTCGTCTACAAGACGGACTCCGCCAAGTCGGGTGACAAGGTCGTCACGGTGGACATCCCGGACGACCAGAACGCGGTCGCCTCCTACCCCGCCGCCGCGATCAAGCAGTCCAAGAACGGCGAAGCCGCCGCCGCCTTCGTGGCCTGGCTGAGCTCGCCCGAGGCGCAGAAGATCCTTCAGGACGCCGGCTTCCAGAAGCCGTAACGGCGCGCGCGGCCGAACGCGGCGGGAGGGACTGCCCGGTCCGGGGGGACGGGCAGTCCCTCCCGCCGTTGCCGCGCCACCCGCGCGCGGACGCCCGTACAGGCCCTACCCTTCCCCTTCCGGAACGCCGCCCGGCAGACATCGCGACCCGGCCCCGCCGGGAGCCCCAGCCAGGAACCGCCTCATGAGCAGAATCCGTACCCGCGTCCGGCCGCCCGCGGCCCTGGCGCTGCCCGCGCTCCTCGCCGTGGCGTTCCTGCTGTTGCCGCTCGTCGGCATCCTGACCCGCACCCAGTGGGGCGAGTTGGGTACCCATCTGGGCAGCCCCGGCGTGGAGGAGGCGCTCAAGCTGTCACTGCTCGTCTCCTTCTGGGCGCTCGGGCTCTCGCTCCTCCTCGGTGTGCCGCTCGCCTGGCTGCTGGCCCGCGTGGACTTCAAGGGAAAGGCGTTCGTACGGTCCCTCGTGCTGCTCCCGATGGTGCTGCCGCCCACCGTCGGCGGCGTGGCACTGCTGTTGGGCTTCGGCCGTCGGGGGCTGCTCGGGCCGTGGCTGGAGGGCACATTCGGCATCACGCTGCCGTTCCACACCTCGGGCGCCGTCGTCGCCGCCACCTTCGTCGCGATGCCCTTCCTCGTCATCAGCCTGGAGGGCGCGCTCGGCGGTCTGAAACGCAGCTACGAGGAGACCGCCGCCTCCCTGGGCGCCACGCCGGTACGGGTGTTCTTCACCGTGACGCTGCCCATGGTGGCGCCCGGCCTGATCGCGGGCGCGGCGCTCACCTGGGCCCGGGCGCTCGGCGAGTTCGGCGCCACCATCACCTTCGCCGGGAACCTGCCCGGCACCACCCAGACGCTGCCGCTCCAGGTGTACCTGCTGCTCCAGGACAGCCCCGAGGCGGCCACCTCCGTGTCGCTGCTGCTGCTCGCGATCGCGATGGGGGTGCTGATCGCACTGCGCGGTCGCTGGACCGGCACCCCGGGCGCGGGTACCTCCACCAAGGGTGCCACCACCATCGCCGGGGAGGTCACCGAACCCCTCCCCGCCCCCGTCCCGGTCACTCCGGCCACCGCGCACCGGGACGGGGACGGGGGGCCGGACGAGGGCCGATGGCCGCTGCACGCCGAGGTCACCGGCTTCAACCGGCTGACCCTGGACGCCGGGCCCGGCACCACGATCGCCGTCGTCGGCGAGAACGGCGCCGGCAAGACCACCCTGTTGCGCGCCCTGCTCGGGCTGACCCCGCGCGCCCACGCGACCCTGCGGCTCGGCGACACCGACGTCACCGACCTGCCCCCGCACCGGCGGCAGGTCGCCTGGGTCCCGCAGGACGGCGCGCTGTTCCCGCACCTGAGCGCCCTCGCCAACACGGCGTACGGGCTGCGCGCCCGCCGGGTGCCGCGCGCGGCGGCCCGCGCGCAGGCGCAGGAGTGGCTGGACCGGCTCGGCGTGGGCCATCTGGCCCGGCGCAAGCCCGCGCAACTGTCCGGCGGGCAGGCGCAGCGCGTGGCGCTGGCCCGGGCGCTCGCGGCGCGGCCCCGGCTGCTTCTGCTCGACGAGCCGCTCGCGGCCCTCGACCAGACGACGCGGGCGCGCGTCCGGCACACCCTGCGCACCCACCTGGCCGGCTTCGGCGGTGTCTGCCTGATCGTCACGCACGATCCGGTCGAGGCGGTGTCGCTGGCCGACCGGGTCCTCGTGCTCGCCGACGGGCAGACCCTCCAGGACGCCCCGCCCGCCGAGGTCACCCGGCATCCGCGCTCCCCGTGGGTGGCCCGCATGCTGGGCCGCAACGCCTGGCCGGGCACCGCCACCGCGGAGGGGCTGAAACTCGCCGGAGGGGGGCGGCTGGTGGTGCCCGAGGCGCTGCCCGAGGGGTCGGAGGCGCTGGCGATCATCGCCCCGGAGGCGGTGTCCGTGCACCGGACGCGACCGGACGGCAGTCCGCGCAACGTGTGGCCCGGCACCGTACGGGAGGTCACCGCGGTCGGCAGCCGGCTGCGCGTGCTCGTCGCCTCCGCCGAGGCGCCCGACCTCGTCGCGGAGATCACCCCGGAGGCGGCGGCCGAGCTCGGCGTGGTCGACGGCGCCGAGGTGTGGACCAGTGTCAAGGCCACCGAGGTGACCCTCGTGCGGCTCTGACCGGATGTCAGGCGCCGGGCCGTACCGAGAGCCAGTCCCCGGCGGCGAAGGCGTCGACGCCGATCAGGGTCCGCTCGGCGCGGGCCGCCGAGACCGACAGGACCCCCTCGGAGCGGCCGGCGGCGAAGCGGGGCGCGTCGAGGGTCAGCAGCGCCGCGCGTTTCCCCGTGGTGCGGCGGAACTCGGCGAGCAGCCCCTCCAGCAGGGCGGCCTCCTTGCGGTCGACGCTCTGGGGCGCATGGCGTTCCACGACGGCCACCGCGCCCGTGTCCGGCTCGCGGGCGGCGGTCGCCAACGCCGCGCGCACCGCCCTCATCCGTGCCAGCCCGGCGCCCGCGTCCAGTGTGCGGTGGCCGCTGTCGAGCGTCAGGAACCGTACCCCCCGGTGCACGTCTCCGGGGCGGGACCGGCCGCCGCCGAGCACGAAGTCGACGCCCGGTGGTGGTGCCTGCCCGGCCGGGACCACCGCGAACCGCCAGGGCCGCGCCGCCACCCGGGCGGCGGTTCCCACGACGGGGTCGGTGGCCGCCGGCGTGGCGGGGGCCGGACCGGTCGGCGGGGTCGCGGCCGTCAGGGTGTCCAACAGCAGCCGGCCGGGCCGGGTCCCGGGCGCCGCCGAGAGCCGGGTCACGCGCAGCGGCGGCTGCGCCCCCTTCGGCAGCGGGAAGCTGACCCGGCGCCGCCCCGACCAGGTCACGGCGGGTCCGCGCAGGGCGACGGCGGTCCCGTCGGCGTCGGCCAGGTACACGGTGGGGCGGGCTCCGGAGCCGTCCCCCGTCACCCACAGGGACACCGAACGGGCGAGCTCCGGCACGGGGACCGGGCCCGGCGGGGTGGCGGACGCCGGGCCGCGGGCGGGTGTCAGGGCCAGCGCGCCGGGGGCCGCCGCCGCGCCCGGCCCGGTCCAGCGGGCGGTGTCGTCCGGGGTGGTGAGCGGCAACTCCTCCAGGCCCACTCCGAGGGCGAGTTCGGCGGTGGCCCCGGTGGCCGGGACGGTGATGCCCAGCCGCCCGGTGGCGTGCGGGACCCGGGCGCTCACGCGGAAGGCGCCCCGGCCGTCGTCGGTGACGCTCCAGCGGGAGCGGTCGAACCGGAGCGTCACGTCCCGGGGTTCGATCGGCGCGGCCGCGCCTTGGGCGTCGTAGCCGGTCAGCCCGAACCCGGCGGCCTCGGCGGTCCCGGTGAGGCCGATCCGGTCGCTGGTGGGCCGGATCCGGGTCGGGGGGCCGAGGACGTCGAGGCGCAGCGCGCCGGCGGCCGGGCCGCGCCGGGCCGTGACGGTGGCGGGACCGGGCCGCAGCGCGTGGAAGACCCCGTCCGGGTCGACACGGCCGCCGGTGGCGGACCATCGCGGGGCGCCGGGGGCGGGGCCGAGCGCGGAGTCGTGGCCGGTGGCGTGGAGCGTGCGGGTGAGGCCGGAGAAGGCGCGGGCCGGGCCGGTCAGGGGCTCGACGCGGTACCCGGCGAGCCGGCCCGAGCCGGCGGGGACGGTGAGGACCAGGCCGTTGGGGACGGGGCGGAGCGTGCCGTCCGACGGGGAGTTCTCGACGGTGAGCGCGGTGGCCCCGCTCCGTCCGGCGAGCAGCGTCGAGGAACCGCCGCCGTCCAGGTTGAGGGCGTCGAACGCGCCCAGTCTGTGCATCATCCGGCCGAGCCCGGTCAGGGTGAGGCCGCCGCTGTCGCGTTGCCGGCCGTCGACGGTGACCAGGTGCAGCCGTCGCCCGTCCGGCGCGAGGCCGACGGCGGTGCGCGGGGCGGCGGCGTTGTTGCGTTCCCCGTCGTGGTCCTGCGGAATTCCGGCCAGGACCAGCGGTTCCCGGCCGCCCAAGGCCGTTACGGGGGCGGGTCCGGCGGAGGCGGCGACCGGGCGGGCCGTCACGGCGACCGGGTCCCCGGACCGCAGGGCCGCGAGTTCGGCGGCGGCGGTCCCGGTGGCGACGAGCAGGGTCGTGCCGGGGGCGGGGCGGCCCGGCGGCTGCCGGGCGGGGCCGGTCGCCCGGCCGTCGCGGAGTTCCACGGCCCGCGTGGCCGCGGCGGGCAGGGCGGTACCGGCCCAGTCCTCCGTGTAGAGGGCGAAGCCGTCGGCGGGCGGCCGGGCGGCGTTGTAGCCGGCCAGGGGCCGGACCGCGCCGCCCGGCAGGGTCACGGTCCCGGCGAGGCCGAGGCGCAGCAGCCGGCCGTCGCCCTCGGTGCCGAAGCCGATGGCCACGCCGCCGCCGGGGCCGGGCGAGGCGGAGTGCAGGAGCCGTCCCGCGCGCAGCCCGGGGCCGAGGGGGGCCCTGGTGGCCCGGATGTCGAAGAAGTCGCCGTTGACCGCGCCGACGATCCGCCGCCCGGGCCCGACCGGATGCCGGGCGGCGGCTTCGGCGAGGGTCTCGGGGTGCGCCGGGTTCCGTCCGGGGCCGCCGAGGTACTCGGCCCGTACGCCGTCGGGTCCGCCGAGGTCCGCGACGAGTTCGTCGATCCGCAGCCACCGGTCGGCCTGGAGGCGGTCGTAGGACTCCAGGCCGACTCCGGGGGCGATCTGCCGGGAGGTACGGGCGGTCTCGATGGCCTCGTCGTCGGCGGCCCGCGCGGGGGGCGCGATGAGTGCGGTGCACAGCAGGGAGGCGAGGAGGGAGGTGAGCAGGGGGACGAGCCGGGGGACGACCGGGGCGGTCGGGAAGGCGGGGTGGGACAGGCGGAAGGGACCCGGGAGGCAAGCGCGGAGCAGCGGACGTCGGTTCGACACACCGGCAGCATCGAACGGGAGACCGGTCGACGAGCGCGTGTTCCCCGTGCCACGCCCGCGGTTTCAGCCATTCGCCCCTCCCGGGGCGGGGCCACCCGTGGGGGAGGCGCGGGCCGGGGGCACCGCCTGCCCCCACCCCGGCGCCGACCCCGCCCTCCGGACCCTGCACCGCGGCCCCGGGCCACCCGTGGGGCGCCCGAGCCCGGTGTGGTGCCGAGCCCGGCAGCGCGCCGAGCCGGCGCTCGCCAAAGTCCGGCACCGCAACAGGCGCCCGGCGGCTCCGCGCTCCGGCCGGTCCCCTCAACCGGACGGCGGTGGAACCTCGAACTCGCACCACACGCATTTCCCGGCGCCCCTGGGTTCCACCCCCCAGCCGTCCGCCAACCCCTCCACCAGCAGCAGGCCGCGCCCCGACATCGCCCACTCCCCCGCCTCCCGGCGGTGTGGCAGGGCGCTGCTGGAGTCCTCCACCTCGACCCTGATCCGCCCCTGCGCGGTCTGGCGCATGCCGACGTTGCCGCCGCCGTCGGTGTGGACCAGGGCGTTGGTCATCAGCTCGTCGGCGGCGAGCACGATCTCGTCCGCGCGGGCCCGGGCGCCCCACGCCTGCGCCGCCGCGCGGATCAGGTGCCGGGCGTGGGCCGGGGCCGCCGGATCGCCCGGGTCGAGCCGGTGGTGCAGCGGACCGCCGCCGCGCGGGGCGGGCGTACCGCGACGGCGCAGCAGGAGCAGCGCCATGTCGTCGCCGCCGCCCGCGTCGCCGATGAGCTCGCAGAGCACGTCGGCGAGTTCCTCGACGTCCGTCGGACCGGCACGGACCGCGTCCATCAGCTCGCGCATGCCCGTCTCGGAGTCCCCTCCGGGCCGCTCGATCAGGCCGTCCGTGCACAGCACCAGCGTGTCGCCCGGGTGCAGGTCGAGGGCGGTGACGGGGTACCCGGTGCCCGACCCGGGCAGGGCGCCGGCGCCCTCGGGCGGACGCAGCCCGAGCGGGAGGCCGCCCGCCGCCTGGACCCGGTGGGCGCTGCCGTCGCCGCGCCGCAGGACCGGGTCCAGGTGACCGGCGCGGACCATGCGCACGGTCCCGGTGTTGAGGTCCACCTCGGCGTAGGTGCAGGTGGCGAAGCGTTCCGTCTCCAGCTCGCGCAGGAACGCCGAGGCCCGGGCCATCGCGGTGCCGGGCGTGTGCCCCTCGGCGACGTAGGCGCGCAGCGCGATGCGGAGTTGGCCCATGACGGCCGCCGCGTCCGTGTCGTGCCCCTCCACGTCGCCGATCATCACCCCGACCCGGCCGTCGCCGAGGGGGATGACGTCGTACCAGTCACCGCCGATGTCCCGACCCACCCTGGCGGCCCGGTAGCGGACGGCGATGCGGACCCCGGCGACCTCCGGGATCCGGCGCGGCAGCATGGCCCGCTGGAGCCCTTCGGCGAGGTCGTGCTCCTGTTCGAAGAGGATGGCCCGCTGGAGGCTCTGCGCGATGCCGCTGCCCAGTGCCATCAGGACGTTGCGTTCCTCGGCGGTGAAGTCCCCGGCGCGGGTGTAGAGGAGTCCGAGCGCGCCGATGGCCCGGCCCTGGGCGATGAGCGGCAGATAGACGCCGCTGCACACTTCGAGCGGCTCGATGTAGGGCCACAGCAGCGGGTAGCGCTCCCGGAAGTCGTCGCGCGAGGCGATGAAGACCGGGCTGAGGCCCCGGACGGCCTCGCTCATCGGGAAGCGCGCGTCGATGCGGGTGTACTCGATCTCGGGGACGTACGAACCCAGCCGGCCCTCCGCGACCAGGTGGATCCGGCCCCCGTCGACGACGCCGAGCATGACGCTGACCGCCCCGAGGTGTCCGAGCGCCTCGGGGTCCTTGAGGACGTCGGTGACGTCGTTGACGGTGCGGGCGTGCGCGAGGATCGCGGTGGTGCGTTCGACGACACCGGTCATCCGGCGCCGGCCTTCGTCGTGCGCCCCGTCCGCCCCCGGCTCGCCCGGGTCGTGGGCGGCGTCGCGCAGGATGCCGATGATCCGGTAGGGGCGGCCCCGCGGGTCGCGCAGGATGTGCCCCTGGATGTGGGTCCAGCCGGCGCTGCCGTCACGTCGCCGGCTGCGGAAGTAGGCGCCGTAGTGGCTGCGGCCCTCCTTGAGGGCCTGCGCGACGCGCGCGTCGACGCGCGCTTCCTCGCCGGACACCAGGCGGGCGCGCAGTCCGTCGGGGGTGCCGTTGAACTCGTCGGGGCGCAGGTCGAGCACCTCGAGGGCGGTCGGGTCGAGGTGCATCTGCCCGCTGTCGAGGTCCCAGTCGAACGTGCCCATGCGGTTCAGCGCGAGGCTGGTGTCCGGCCGCGCGGGCCAGTCGACTTCGGGGGCCGTCTCTCCCCGCTGGTCCATACAGCCAGCGTCTCACGTGTGACCGGACGTCGCCGGTGCGGAAGGGTCGGCCAGGTCGGCAAGGTCCGAGGCGTCGGCCGAGGGCGGTGCGGGATGCGCGGGCTCCGCCGGTGCGGCGTGGCTGGGGGTGCCGGTGCTCGGGGTCGCCGAGCTCGGGGTGGCCGAGCTCGGGGTCTGCGCACTCGCCGTGGCCGTGCTCGCCGTGGGGTGCGAGGTGTCCGGCTCCGGGCGTACCAAGCCGGGCGCGGGTGCGGAAGAGGTGCCCGGGGACTCCGGAGGGGAGGTCGGCGGCGACTCCGGTGGCGAGAGCGGGGACTCGGGGGGCGAGAGCGGGGACTCGGGTGGCGAGGCCGGCGACCCGGGAGGTGAGGTCGGCGGGGACTGCGGCGGCGAGAGCGTGGGCGGCTTCGACCCCGACGGCGGCTCCTCGACCACCGGCGGCGCCACCGTCTTGTCGTGCTTGCCCTGGTGGTCGTGCCGGTCGCGCTCGACCCAGCGCCCGTCCTGGTGGTCGTAGATCACGAACTTGTTCACGACGGTGACCGACGGCGCGATGACCACCACCCGGGAGGGCCGGTACGAGGGCCACGGCTGCCCGGTCCGCTTCGGTTCGCCGCCCTTGAGCGCCACCGGCGGCGCCAGCGGGTTCCCGCAGGCGCAGCGCACCCGGGGTACGCCCCTGTCGTCGACCAGCACAGCCGTCCCGGCCTGGAGCACGGCCTGGTAGGCGACGGCCTTGCCGTCGCGGTAGCCGTGGTTCGTGACCCGGGTGTCGACGCCCAGTTGGAGGGGCGTCAGCGAGCGCAGGTAGCCGGGGACGGAGGTGGGTGCGGCGGCGAGCGCCGAGGCGAAGGCCGCGTTCTTCGCGGGCTGGGCGGACAGCGCCTTGATCTGCTTCTCCACGTCACAACTGGCGACGTCCTTCGTTCCGCCGTAGAGCCCGGGCGCCGCCCCGCTGACGCTGCGGGTGACCGTCGTCCCGGTCGTCGCCGTGCCGGTCGCGGCGGCGCTCGGTGCCTGCGGGGACGGGCTGCGCGGGGGCGGCGTGCCCTGGTCGGCGGCGGTGGATTCGGTGAAGGGGGCGGGTCCGGTCGCGGAGGCGGGCTGGAGGAAGACCTCACCACCGGCCTTGCCCGACGGGGTGCCGCCGGGCCGGGTGAGGACGACCACGAGGGCCGCGACGGCCGCCACCGCGACGACGGCCGTGGCCAGCCGGGGTACGGAGCGCCACCACGGCCCCTTGGGCGGCGGTGCGCCCGCCCCCGAGGGGGGTCCGGCGGGAGGCCCGGAGGGGGACGAGGGCGGCGGACCGCCGTGTCGGCCGCCGCCACCCGAAAGGGGGCCCGAGGGCGGCCCGGACGGAGGAGAGCCGGACGGCGGCCGTGGGACGTTCCACGGCTGCCCGGATCGGGGTGGCCGCGGCGGTTCCTCACCCGAGGGTTGCGTGGTCACGGGCTCTTCTTCCCCTGCGGAGGCGGCCCGGGACCCCGTGGACGTTCCGCAGCTGCCGTACGGACATATCCGATTACATCCGCGTGTATCGCACTCCTGCGGACCATTGTGTGCGCCCTCCGGGTGGTGGCCGCAAGCCGGGGGTGCCACCTTTGCGGGGTGAGCAGTCCCTCGACGACGACGGCCTTCGGCGGCGCGAAGTCCTGGCGTGACGGCCTCGCGGCCGTACTGGCGGGGTTCGCGGTCATGTTCGCCGTCGCCGCGGCCGGGGCGGCCTGCGCGGGCGCCGGCGGCCTGCCGGACGGCGCCTACCCGCGCGTGGTCGCCGCCGTGGTCGTGTTGGCGGCCGGCGGATCCGTCGACGCCTCCGGCGGGGCCGGCTCCTTGGCCGGGGCCACGCTGGAGCTCTCCGTGCTGCCGCTGTCGGTGGGCCTGGCCGGGGCGCTGACCGCGGGCTGCGCCTTCCTGCGGCCCCTGCGCGGCCGGGCGGTGGCCGGCCCGCGCGAACTACTGGGCAGAGCCGTCCCCTTGACCGCGCTCTGGCTGCTCGCCCTGCTGGGGACCGGCCTCGCGGCCCGGCAGACCTTCGCCCTCGCCCCCGGCGACTCGCTGCTCTCGGACATCGGCGAACTGACCGGCTCCAGCCCGACGGTGGGCTTCGCGGCCGACCTGCCGGCGACCCTGCTCGGCGGACTGGCCTGGATCGTCGGCCTGTTGGTCGTGTCCCTGCTGGTGTCGCGGCGCGCTCCGCTGCCGACCGCACTGGTCCGCTTCCACACGGCGGTGCGCCCGGTCGCCTTCGCCACCCTGGTGCTGCTCCTCGCGTACGTCGCGCTAGGGGTCGTCGTCGGACTCGTGGTGGCGGCCACCCGGGGGCATGCCGAACGCACCTTGGCGGTCGTGTTGCTGGGCCTGCCGAACCTGGCGTGGCCGGCCCTGTCGGTGGGGTTGGGCGGGGCCTGGGAGGGCAGGGTCGAGGGGCCGTTCGGGCTGCCGTTGCCGCACGCGCTGGACCAGGTACTGCGCGGTCCGGGGCGTTCCACCGTCGACGTGTCCTCCCTGGCGGAGCGGGACTCCCGCTGGTGGTGGCTGGTCGTGATCGCCGCCGTGCTGTTGTCGGGCACGGGCGTGCTGGCCGCCGTGCGCTCGCCGGCCGGGATCCGGCCCTGGCGGCACGCGCTGCACCTGGGCGTGGCACTGGCCCTGGCCGTCCTGGCGATCTGTCTGCTGGTGGGGGTGCGGGCCGGTTTCGGTCTGTCGCTCCTGGGGATCGGCGACGTGGGCGGCCTCGGCGGCAGGGTCGAACTCACCCCGGTCCTGTGGCGCACCGTCGGCCTGGCCCTGCTGTGGGGCGCGGTGGCCGGCTACGTCGGCGCCCTCGTGGCCCGTCCGTTGCGCCATCGGGGGCCGGTGGCCCGGGCGGAGCGTCCCGCGAGGCCCTGACCTGAGGGGTTGCCCCGCCCGCGCGGCGACCAACCGATGGTCCGTACGGGTGAACCGGCCCGGATCGATTCGGCGGCGAATCGATTCCGCATGCCAACCTCACCTCCGTGAACACGTTTAAAGGCCTGTTCCGGCCGCTCCATGCCGGCGGCCTGCTTGCCGTCTCCGCAGTCGCCCTGACCCTGTCCGCCGCACTCCCCATCGGAGCGACGCCCACCGGCGCCCGCTACCTCGCCGGTCCCGTCGGGGTGCGGGACGCGACACCCCGGGAGATCTCGGCCAGCGCGGTCTACTGCCCCGACGGCATGCTCGTGCAGTCCGGCGGCTACTCGCTGGAGAACGGCAACTCCGGGCCCGTGCTGGCCAGTCACCCGGTAGCCGGACCGGACGGCCGCAAGGGCTGGTACGCCTCCGCCGCGCACGCCGACGTCAGGGCGTACGTGCTCTGCCGCTCCGCCCTCGTCTCCGACTCCTGACCGCTGTCCCTACGCCGCGTCTCTCCCCGATCCGCCGCGACGCACCCCGATCCGCCTCACGCACCGCCGCCGCGCGCCCGGAACACCGGCATCGCCCAACGCGGCGGTGGCGGTGCGGGACCCCGGTCGGCGGCGGACCCGAGGGCGTCCGCGAGCCGGGTCGCCGGGCGTGCGGAGGCCGCCGTCTCCCCCGCCGGCCCCATCGCCTCCCCCGCCCGCCGCAGCGCCCCCGTGAACTCCAGGCAGTCGCGCCAGCGTTGCTCCGGCGACTTGGCCAGCGCCTTGCCCAACACCTCGTCGACGGCCGGCGGAAGGTCGGGCCGCAGCGAGGTCACCGGAGGCGGCTGATCGAACTGGTGAGCCCAGAGCAGGGCCATGTCGTCGTCACGCCGGAACGGCGGGACACCCGTCAGCATCTCCTGCACGACGCATCCCAGGGCGTACACGTCGCAGCGCCCGTCGACCGGCTTGCCGGAGATCTGCTCCGGCGCGACGTAGTCGAGGGTCCCCACGAACTGTCCGACGCTGGTGAACCCGGTCAGCGACAGCGACTTCTTCGTCAACCCGAAGTCGGTCAGGTACACGTGCTCGGGGTGGTCGCTGTCGGTGCCCTCCGCCACCAGGATGTTGCCCGGCTTGACGTCCCGGTGGACCAGGTCGTGGGCGTGGGCCGCGTCCAGCGCGGACGCCACCTGCGCCGCGATGCGCGCCGCCGTACGGACGGGCAGCGGGCCCGTCCGGTCCAGCAGGGCCCGTAGGTCCTGCCCGGCGACGTAGCGCATCGCGATGTACAGCAGACCGTCCGTCTCGCCCGCCTCGAAGACGGGCACGATGTGGGGGTGGTCGATGGCGGCGGCCACCTTCGACTCGTGGGCGAACCGCTGCCTGAACGTGTCGTTGCGGGCGAGTTCGGGCGCGAGCAGCTTCAACGCCACCGTCCGGTCCAGCCGCAGGTCCAAGGCCCGGTAGACGACCGCCATCCCGCCGCGCCCGATCTCGCTCTCCACCTGATACCCGGCGATCCGCTTGCCGCGCAGGTCGGAGGCCCGACCGCCGAGCGGTTCGACGGACATCACCGCTCGCCGCTCTCCGGGAACTCCACGACCAGGGTCGACTCGTGTCCGGCGTCGTCCGGCGCGCCCTCGTCCGGCGCGGGCGCTCCCGCGTCGTCCGGCGCACCGGATCGCGACCCATCGGGCGGCCGCGGCCCGGCCGCGGAGCCCGGCCCGGAGACTACGGCGTAGGTCGCGGCCGGACCGCCTGCGCCGTACAGCCACCGCCCGGCCGCCTCGTCGTAGAGCCACACCGACTCCCCGTCGATCACCACGCCCGCCCGCAGTCCCCGCGTGCCCCTGCGGAAGCCCTCGGTGTCCACGCGCCCGGCGGCGAGTTGGTCCGCCGCCCGTCGGTAGCGCTCCAACACGTCGGCGCTGCGGGCGAGCAGCGGGGTGGGGTCCTCGCTGCGCGCGAGGGGCCGCCCGCCCGTCGGCGGCGGCTGCGGCACCGCCACCAGCAGGCGGCCGTCCACCCACGCGGACCATCCGTTGGCGCACAGGATCTCGCCCCACTCGCCCTGCCGGGACAGCAGTTGCACGGGCAGGAACGGGTCCAGGGCGGCGGTCGGCCGGGACACGTCCGGCGCTTCCCAGGCGGGCAGTCCCTCCTGCGGTACGACGTGCGTGGGCCGGAAGTCCGCGGTGTTGCCAGGGCTCGTCATCGAGGTCACCGGGCTACTTCCGCATGATGGCGGGTTCGTGCCGGCGCAGCAGCCGGGAGACCAGCACACCGAACAGCACGGACAGCGCGACGAGCATCCCGATGTCGAGCAGCCACACCCCGGCGGAGTGGGCGAACAGCGGGTCGTCGGTGACCTTGCCGGGGACGATCGCGCCGAGGTCGATGGTGGCGGCCATGGCGCCGAGCGCCCAGCGCGAGGGAACCAGCCAGGCCAGTTGCCCGATAACCGGCACGCCGCTCAGCCGGAGCAGGGCGCCGCAGAAGACCACCTGCACGATGGCGAGGAGGACCAACAGCGGCATGGTGACCTCCTCCTTCCGGACCAACGCGGAGACGAGCAGGCCGAGCATCATCGCGGTGAAGGACAACAGGGCGACGGCGATCGTGATCTCCACGAGCGGAGGCAGGAGCACCCCCTTGCCGCCGGGGGCGTTGAGTCTCACGCCGAGGAGCGCCACCAGGGTCAACACCACGGCCTGCGCGACGGTGACCGTGCCCAGGACCACCACTTTCGACATCAGGTAGGCGGAGCGCGACAGCCCGACGGCCCGCTCGCGCTGGTAGATGGTCCGCTCCTTGACCAGTTCGCGTACCGCGTTCGCCGCACCGGTGAGGACGCCGCCCACGCACAGGATGAGGAGGGCGTTGACGGCCGTCTCCTGCGTGAGGGAGCCGGCGGCCAGCGCGCGGGCCATCGCGCCCATCACGAAGGGCAGCGCGACCATGATGGCGAGGAAGGTGCGGTCGGCGCCGAGCGCGGCGGCGTAGCGCCGGACGAGCGTCGACAGTTGCGCTCCCCAGCTCTGCGCCTTCGGCGGCGCGGTGACGAAGCCGGCCGGTCCGGCGGCGCCGCCGGCCGCCGCGGGTTGCCGGCCCGGTCCTCGGACGTAGGTCCGGTACAGGGTCGAGGCGTGGTACTCGGCCGCCCAGTCCCGGTCCTGCTGGTTCTCGAAGGCTTCGAACGCCTCCGGCCATTCGGCGAAGCCGAAGAAACCGAGGGTTTCCCCGGGCGGCCCGTAGTAGGCGACGCGTCCGCCCGGGGCGAGGACCAGCAGCCGGTCGCACACGTCCAGGCTGAGCACGCTGTGGGTGACCACGATCACCGTTCGGCCGTCGTCGGCGAGGCCGCGCAGCATGTGCATCACGGAGCGGTCCATGCCGGGATCGAGTCCGGAGGTCGGTTCGTCGAGGAAGAGCAGGGAGGGCTTCGTCAGCAGTTCCAGCGCGACGGAGACCCTCTTGCGCTGGCCGCCGGAGAGGCTGTGGATGGTCTGGTCGGCGCGCTGCGCGAGTCCGAGTTCCCGGATGACCTCGTCGACCCGGGCCTGCCGCTCGGCTTTCGCGGTGTCCTGCGGGAAGCGCAGTTCGGCGGCGTAGGTCAGGGCCCGGCGCACGGTGAGCTGGGCGTGCAGGATGTCGTCCTGGGGGACGAGGCCGATGCGGCTGCGCAGTTCGGCGTAGTCGCGGTAGAGGTCGCGTCCGTCGTAGAGGACGGTGCCCCGGTCGGCGGGGCGCAGCCCGGTGAGCGCGCCGAGCAGGGTGGATTTGCCGGCGCCGCTGGGGCCGACGACCGCGAGCAGGCACTTGGCGCCGACGGGGAAGGAGACGTGGTCGAGGAGGACCTTGCGGCCGTGGTCGACGGTGACGGCGAGGTCCTGGACGTCGAGGGAGATCTCACCGGTGTCGACGTACTCCTGGAGTTGGTCGCCGACCAGGCAGAAGGCGGTGTGTCCGATGCCGACGATGTCCCCCTCGGCGACGGGGGCCCGCTCGACGCGGGAGCCGTTGAGGTAGGTGCCGTTGTGGCTGCCGACGTCGACGATCTCGTGGCTGTCGTCGGGCAGGGCGCGCAGTTCGGCGTGGCGGCGGGAGACGACGAGGTCGTCGACGACGAGGTCGTTGTCGGGGGCCCGGCCGATGCGGACGGTCCGGGCGGGCAGCCGTCGTACGGAGGCCGGCCGGTGGAAGGTGCCGGACAGGGCGGGGTTCGCGACGGAGGACGGGCGGGCGGGGGTGCGCTCGGGCGCGGGGCCGAGGAGGACGGCGCGGGGGCCGTCCTCGGCGCTGCCGAAGCGCAGTTCGCTGCCGGGGCCGACGCTCCATTCGCGGATGCGGTGGCCGTCGGCCCAGGTGCCGTTGGTGCTGCCCTCGTCCTCGACCGTCCAGTGGTCGCCCTCGGGGCGCAGGATCGCGTGGTGCCAGGAGACGCGGGCGTCGTCCAGACAGATCTCGCAGAGGGGGTCGCGCCCGACGTGGTACGTCCGGCCCGGGCTGATGGGGGTGGAGCCCCGGGCGGTCTCCAGCACGAGTTCGGGTGCGGCCGGCGCACCGGGTCGCTGGACCATGGACAGATTTTCCCACGATCCGGGCGGCGCGGCATAACACCTGGTCAGCGGGGTGTTATGGGTAATGACAACGGTCCCCGTTGCAGCCTTTGCCGATGCGCGCGACGTGCGCTTGACTTCAGGCGTCGGAACCGAACAAACGGGGGACGCCATGACCGGGCACGACCACGGGCACGACCACCGGCGCGCCGGGGATACCGGGCACTCCGGGGATTCCGGGCACGGTGGGCACGCCGGGCACAGCCACGGGGTGGCCGCGGACGCCGACCGGCGCTGGCTGGCCATCGCCCTCGGCCTGATCGGCGGCTTCATGGCCGTCGAGGTGGTCATCGGCGTCCTGGCCCAGTCGCTGGCCCTGGTCTCCGACGCCGCCCACATGTTGACCGACGCCGTCTCGATCGTCCTCGCGCTGATCGCGATGCGGCTCGCCGCCCGCCCGGCGCGCGGCGGGTTCACCTACGGCCTCAAGCGCGCGGAGATACTCTCCGCCCAGGCGAACGGGCTGACCCTGCTGCTGCTGGCGGTGTGGCTGGCGTACGAGGCGGTGCGGCGGCTGATCGATCCGCCGCCGGTGGCGGGCGGCCTGGTCCTGATCACGGCGCTGGCGGGCATCGTCGTCAATGTGGCGGCGGCCTGGTGCATCTCGAAGGCGAACCGGACCTCCCTGGTTGTGGAGGGCGCCTACCAGCACATCCTGAACGACCTGTTCGCCTTCATCGGGACCGCCGTGGCCGGTTTGATCGTGTTGACCACCGGTTTCCGCCAGGCCGACTCGATCGCCTCGCTGGTCGTGGTGGTGCTGATGGTCAAGGCGGGTTACGGCCTGGTCCGCGAGTCGGGCCGGATCCTCCTGGAGGCCGCCCCGGCGAACACGGACCCGGACGCGGTCGGCGACCGCCTCGTCGGGCACCCGCCGGTGACCGAGGTGCACGACCTGCACATCTGGACCATCACCTCCGGGCAGGCGGCGCTCTCCGCGCACGTGCTCGTGGAGCCGGCCGGCGACTGCCACGCCGTACGCCGGGACCTGGAGCGGCTGCTGGAGAAGGAGTACGGGATCACCCACACGACCCTCCAGGTGGACCACGTCCAGGAGGCCCTGCTGTCGGTCGGCCGCGCCGGGGAGGACGGGCAGGGGCCCGATCCGCACTGCGCGGGCGCGCACGGGCCGGTCCACCGTGAGGGCCCGCACGATCACTGACGGAACGCGCGGCGGGGCATACATGGCCCCATGACGCAAAAGCGCAGCGCCGGGCTGCTCCTGTTCCGCGAGGCGGGGACCGCTGCCGACACCGGGGCCGAGGACGCGGTCGAGGGCGGGGGCGGGGCCACGGCGGAGGCCGGGGTCGAGGTATTGCTGGGCCATCTGGGCGGACCGTTGTGGGAGCGGCGCGACGCCGGGGGGTGGGGCATCCCCAAGGGCGAGTACGGCCAGGACGAGGAACCGCTGGACGCGGCACGCCGCGAGTTCACCGAGGAGATCGGCCTGCCCCCGCCCGAGGGCCCGTACCTGCCGCTCGGCGAGGTCCGGATGACCGGCGGGAAACTGGTCACGGTCTGGGCGGTACGGGCCGACCTGGACCCGGCGCTGATGGTGCCCGGCACCTTCACCATGGAGTGGCCTCCGCACTCCGGCCGGCAGGCGGAGTTCCCGGAACTGGACCGGGTGGCCTGGTTCTCTCCCCCGGTGGCCAGAAACAAGCTCATCGCAGGTCAAGTTCCCTTCCTGGAGCGGTTGTTGCACCTATTGGAGGGGTTGGCCCGACCTTGACTTGCCAACAAACCCCACGTGCCTGGACATTGCAGATATGACGAATGTCGTGCTGGTGGGAACCCTGGACACCAAGGGTGTCGAGTACGGCTGGCTGCGCGAGAGGCTGCTGCGGGCCGGCGTCGAAGTGATCACGGTCGACACAGGAATCATGGGCGAGCCCCGGATACCCGCGCAGATACCGCGCGAGGCGGTCGCACGGGCAGCGGGGACGGAACTGTCGGAGCTACGGGCTGCCGCCGACCGGGGGGCCGCCGTCACCACCATGGCGCAGGGCGCCGAGGCGACGCTGTTACGCCTGCACGCCGAGGGCCGGCTCCACGGGGTCCTCGCGATCGGGGGCAGCGGCGGGACCTCCATCGCCACCCGGGCGATGCGCGCCCTGCCCCTGGGCGTACCGAAGCTGATGGTCTCCTCCATGGCCTCCGGCGACGTGGCCCCGTACATCGGCTCCGCGGACATCACGATGATGTACAGCGTCGTGGACATCGCGGGGATCAACAGCGTCTCCGCCCCGGTGCTCACCAACGCGGTGGAGGCGATCGCCGCCATGGCCAAGGGCCATGCCCGGGCCGGGCTGGAGCAGCGCCGACCGGCCCGGCTGGGAGCGGGTTCACGGCCGTTGGTCGCCGCGAGCATGGCGGGCGTCACCACGATCGGCGTGGACGCGGCCCGGGAGCGGCTGACCGAACTCGGCTACGAGGTGCTGGTCTTCCACGTCAGCGGCAGCGGCGGGCGCACCCTGGAGAAGCTGGCCGGTCAGGGCATCTTCGCGGGCGTCCTCGACCTCACCCTCAGCGAACTCGCCGACGACCTGTGCGGGGGCATCCTCACGGCCGGGCCCGACCGGCTCAGCGCGGCCGGGCGGGCCGGTGTCCCTCAGGTGGTGAGCCTGGGCGCGCTGGACATGGTGAAGTTCGGTCCGTTGGAGAGCCTTCCCGAACGGGTCCGCTACCGGCGGGTCCGCGTCCACAACCCGTCGATCACCGTCATCCGTACGACCGCGGCCGAATGCGCGGAACTCGGCCGCCGGGTCGCCGCCAAGCTCCGGGTGGCGACCGGGCCCACGGAGGTGTGCGTCCCACTGCGCGGACTGTCGACGCTGGGCGCCCCCGGTGGCCCGTACCATGACCCCGGCGCGGACCGGGCCCTGTTCACGGCACTGCGCGACGGATTGCGGGGCAGCGCCGCCCGGCTGCACGACTACGACACCCACATCAACGATCCGTCCTTCGGACGGGCCGCCGCCGATCGGCTGCACGCCATGATCGGCGCGGAACGCGCAGTGGCCTGACCCCTACCGCCTCACCCCTACCGCCTCGCCCCTTCCGACCGACCCGTTCCGCTTCCGCCCTACCCCGCCCGAGACACCCCGTCCGGGCGGGAACCGGCCATGGCGGAAACCGTGTCCCAGGGGGTGGCCGGCCGTACGGACCGGCGCCGGGACAGGGTGGGGCCACGGAGGGGGAACGATGAACGACGTGTGGACGGTTCCCGGGTATACGCCGGTCCGGGAGTTGGGCGCGGGCGGCAGCGGGCGGGTGGTGCTCTGCGTCCACGACGCCACCGGCACGCCGGTCGCGGTGAAGTACCTCGGCGAGCGGTTGCGCGAGGACCCGGCCTTCGTCGGGGAGTTCCGGGCGGAGGCCCGGCTCCTGGGCGGCCTGCGCTCCCCGCACGTGGTGGCGTTCTACGAGTACTGCGAGTACGCCGAGGCGCCCGGCGGCGCCGCCATCGTGATGGAACTCGTCGACGGGATCTCCCTGCGCGCCCTGCTGAAGCAGTCCGGCGGCACCGACCCGGAGGCCGCCCTGGTGCTGCTCAAGGGCTCCCTGCTGGGGCTGGCCGCCGCCCATCGGCAAGGGGTGGTGCACCGCGACTACAAGCCGGAGAACGTGCTGGTCGCGGCGGACGGCTCCTCGAAACTGGTGGACTTCGGGATCGCGGCCGGGCGCGGCTCCACCCCGGGTGTCGCGGGCACCCCGGCCTACATGGCGCCCGAGCAGTGGCAGGGTCGGCCGGCCTCGCCCGCGGCCGACGTGTACGCGGCCACGGCGACGTTCTTCGAGTGCGTGACGGGACACAAGCCGTTCCGGGGGACGAACTTCGCCGAGCTGGCGGTCCAGCACGTGGAAGGTCCGGTACCGGAGTCGCAGGCGCCGGAGCCGGTCCGCCCGCTGATCCGCCGGGGTCTGGCCAAGACGCCGGAGGAGCGGCCGGAGAACGCCGAGGCGTTCGTGGCGGAGTTGGAGCAGGTGGCGCTGGCCGGCTACGGGGCGGGCTGGGAGGAGCGCGGGCAGCGGAAGCTGGCGGCCCTGGCGGCGCTGCTGCCGCTGCTGTTCCCGTCGGCCGGGGCCACGGCGGGCGGCACCACCGCGCTCGCGACGACGGTCCTCCCCCCTGCGCCCGCCGGTTGGTCGCCGGGGCGGCGCGGCGCGCTCGCGGCGGCCGCGATGCTGGTGATCGGGGCGCTGCTGTTGTTCTCGTACGAGGCCGTCGCCGGGGAGTCCGGCGGGGCGGCGACGCTGAGCGCGTTCGCGACGTCGAGCGCGGGCCCGCCTGGCGGTGGGGGGCCTGTGCCGGTCCCGGGTGCCTCCGTGTCCGCGACACCGACGCCCTCGGCGTCGATGTCGCCGTCGCCGTCGCCTTCCACGTCCGTCTTCCCTTCGGCCTCGGCTTCGCCGTCCGCGACGCCGAGTTCGAGCCAGAGCCCGACGCCCGCGCCGACACCGACGCCCACCAAGCCGACCCCCACCGCGAAGCCGAGCCCGACCCCGACGGTCACCGTCTCCGGGGTCGAGGCCACCTTGCTGACCGGCCCGAGCACCGGACAGGTGACGGTGTCCCTCGATGTGAAGGGCGGCCCGGCGACGGTGGTACTGGAGTGGTTCCTCGGAAACGACCTCGCGGACCTGCGCGTCGCGGACGGCACGGACTCCGTGCCGGTGCGGGCCGGTACGGGGCCGGTGACCCGGGCCCACACGTTCACCCGCGGGGCGGGCTGCCATCTGAGCGTCCGCGTCACCACGACACCGTCCGCCGGGAAGCCCGTGATCGTCTCGAAGGCCATCCCCAGGTGCCAGGAGCCGCCGCGATGAACGATCCCCACCCCGCGGAGGGCGACGACTACAGCGCCACCGTCCTCGGCAGCCACTGGTTCAGCGGCCCGCCGCAGCCGCCGACCGACACCCGGCGCCGGGACGTTCCCACCCAGCGGTACGACGGCGGCCCCGCCGACAGCGGGCTGCCGGGCGGCACCCTGCGGTTCGACACCCCCCGGACCGTCCCAGGCGCCGCGCCCGACCGGGTCGACGGACCGGTGCTGCGGTTCGGCCCCGGCGTCACCACGGCGATCCCGGCGCCGTTCCCGGTGACCGTGCCTGCGGCGGCCCCGGGCCGCCGCCGGGGCCAGTGGCGTCGGTACACCCTGGCCGCCGTGGTCCTGGTAGCCGTCCTCGGCTACCTGGGCTGGCAGCGCTTCGGCCCGGCCTTCGCCGTCCGGGACGTGGCGGTGACCACCGACCCCGAGGGGCCCGGCTGCGACGCGGCCGCCGACGTGGTGGCCGTCGTACGGACCAACGGGCGCCCCGGCACCTTGACCTACCACTGGGAGCGCAGCGACGGGAAGCGATCCGAGCAGCTCACCGAACGCGTGCCGAGCGGGCGGAAGGAGGCCCGGCTGCACCTGCTGTGGACCTTCCAAGGGGTCGGCACGTACGCCGCGCGGGCCGAGCTGCGCCTCGATGCGCCGGGGCGGCGGGCCGACGCCGTCGAGTTCACCTACCGCTGTCGGGCGTAGGGCCCGGGCCCGCTCCCGGCATCCGGGTCGCGGCATCCGGCGTCCGGGTTCCGGCAGCGGGCCCACGCGCGCGAAGGCCCGCGACCGCTCGGGTGAGCGGCGGCCGCGGGCCTTCCTGGCCGGCCTGTCCGTGGCAGGCACGTCTGTGGTGGGGCACGCCGGTGACGCGCGTGCCCGGCGGTCAGAAGCGGGCGTGCGCCGTGATGTCCGCCGCGAACTCGCCCGTCATGGCCGGGGTCACCGTCGGCCGGCACTGCGCGACCGCCGCCAGGTAGTCCCCCGTGCCCGCCCCCAATTGCGCGGCCGACGCGCCGCGGGCGCCCACCGCCTCCAGGTCCCGCTCGAAGGACACCTGGGCCGCGATGCGCGCCGCGTGCTCGATGTCGGCCGGGGTGAACAGCTCGGTCGCCTCCACCAGCGCCGCCACGTCGACGTCCGGGCGGCCCGCCGTGTGGCGGGACCAGATCGCGGCGCGCGCCCCGGCGTCCGGGGTGCCGATCGGGATCAGGTAGTCGAAGCGCCCGGGCCGCAGGAAGGCGGGGTCCAGGGAGCGGATGGAGTTGGTGGCGCAGACCAGCAGCCGCTCGTCGCCCTCCCGGAAGCCGGGGATCAGCTTGAGCAGCTCGTTCGTCACGCCGTGGATGCCGCCGGGCTGCGCCGGCTCGGTCCGTACGGGTGCGATCTCCTCGACCTCGTCGATGAAGACGAGGACCCGCTCCAGCTCGGCGATCCGGGCGAAGGCGTCGCGCAGCGCGGCCGCGAGGTTGCCCTCGTCGGCGAGCCGGGAGGGCAGCAGCTCCACGAAGGGCCAGCCGAGGCGGGAGGCGATGGCGCGGGCGAAGGTGGTCTTGCCGGTGCCGGGCGGCCCGAAGAGGGTGATGGCGCGCGGCGGTCGCACCCCGTGCGCGGCGGCCCGTTCGGGTTCGGCGAGCGGGAGGACCACCCGGCGCTCGATGAGGTCCTTCTCCTTCTCCATCCCGGCGACCTTCGCCCACAGGTCGTTGGGCAGGAACCGGCCGCCCAGGTCGTCGAGGAGGCCGGCCGCCGGCCCGTGCAACGGCTCGGTCTTCTCGAAGTAGGCGACGGCGGGCTGACGGGTGTAGCCGGCGTTGAGCAGCCCTTCGCCCAGCAGGTCCTCCTCGGGCAGGACGTAGGCGATCCGCCCCACGCGGGCGGCGATCAGCCGCCGCTCCAGCTCGACGAGCAGTGCGCTGGCCAGGCCGCGGCCGCGCCAGCCCGCGGCGATCGCGATGCGCATCACCCAGGCGCGTTCCCCGGTGACGCAGGCGAGCGCGGCACCGATCGGGACGCCCTGGTGGACGGCGACCACACAGGGCTGCCGGTCGGTGAGCGCGCTGATGCACTCGGCGAGCGAGAAGACGGACTCCTGGCCGAGTTCCGCCGTGGTGTCGATCAGATGGACGACCGCGGCGAGATCGCTCTCGCGGTAATCGTGGATCAGCCAGTTCACCGGGTACCGCCCCTCGTTCGTGCTCCTGCGGCGAGGCTAGGGGCGCCGGGCCGCGTGATCACCCTCCGCGGTGCACAACACCGGCCCCGGAAACCGTCCGGGTCGTCCATAGACTCGCCGCTTCCGCCTGCGGACTCGTGCCTTTCGTCCGGCGGACGTGTCGGAAATGCGGGCCGTTTCGGCACTTCCCACATGCCCGATCGGGGATTCACAGCGGATTCTTATGGAATCGGGGGCGCCGGCCACAGGCTCGCTGGGCAGGCTCAGGTGCATGATCCGCCGCATGCTCCCCCGACAGGCCGCCCCCACCGGCTCCTCCCGCGTCCGGCGGGCGTCCCGGGTCCTGCTCGCGCTGGCGGCGATGGCCGCGCTGCTGAGCGTCGATCTGCCGGACGCCGGGGCCGCGCCGCCGCTCGGCGTGACCGCGCGGGCCGACCCGGGCATCGCCGCCGACCGGGTGGGCGCACTGTTCGCGAGTGGCCTGGACGGGGGGCACTTCTGCACCGCCGCCGTGGTGCACAGCGACGACCGGAGCGTGATCGCCACCGCCGCGCACTGCCTGGACAACCCCGACAGCACGGTGTTCGCGCCGGGCTACCGGGACGGGAAGGCCCCCTACGGGCTGTGGAAGGTGACCGGGGTGTACGTCGCGCCGCGCTGGACGCAGGAGCGGGACCCGGACGAGGACGTGGCGTTCGCGTCGGTCGCCCCGACCTCGGGGTCCCGGCAGGTGGAGGACGCGGTGGGCGGCTTCCCCGTGGCGTCCGAGCAGCCGGCGGACGCGACGGTGACGATCGTCGGCTACCCGAGCAGTGACGATTCCCCACTGCGCTGCACCAACGCCACCAGCCTGTTCTCGCCGACCCAGCGCCGCGTCGACTGTCCCGACCTCAGCAGCGGCACGAGCGGCAGCCCCTGGTTGGTGAACGGCGCCCTGGCCGGGGTGCTGGGCGGGTACCAGGAAGGCGGCCTGGTCCCGGAGGTGTCGTACAGCGCGGTGATGGGCGACCAGGCCGTGGAGCTGTACCGGGAGGCGGCGGTCGCGGGCTGAGCCTCAGTCGACGGCCGGGGCCGGGGGCCGGAACCAGGTCGGTTCGTCGCGCAGCGCGCGCCGGACGCGCCGCACGGCGAAGGGCTCCAGCGGGGGCAGGGCGTCCGCGCCGAACCAGCCGACTTCGAGCAGCTCGCCGTCGTGCGGGCGGGCCTCGCCGCCGGTGGCGCGGCAGCGGAAGGTGATGTCCTGGAACTGGCAGACGTCCCCGTTGGGGTAGGTGATCGGTTCCAACATCTCGACGAGCACGACCCGCTCCGCGACGCACCGCACGGCGGTCTCCTCGTACACCTCGCGCACCGCCGTCTCGGCGGGCTGCTCCCCCGGTTCGGCGATGCCGCCGATCACCGACCAGAGGCCGGTGTCGGCGCGGCGGCCGAGCAGGATCCGGTCGCGGTCGTCGACGACGATGGCGGTGACGCCGGGCAGCAGGAGCAGCAGGTGCCCCGCCCCGGCCTCGCGGATCGCGCGTATGTAGTCAGGTGTGGTCATGGCCCGACCCTACGAGGTCGGGTGTCGGTCACCCGCGTCATGCGGCCCGGCGGGCGCGAACCCGGCGGGTCGCCGCCCAGGCGAGCGCCCCGGCGGCCACCAGGAGCAGCGCGTACTCGGGCAGCGGTCCGAGCCGGGTGGCCGGGGTCGACGTCGAGCGCAGCGGGATCTCGGCGACCAGCGCGTCGGCGGTGAACATCTTCGTCTGCCGGACGACCGTGCCGTCGGGCCGGATGACGGCGCTGACGCCGCTGGTGACGGGGACGAGCACGGTCCGGCTGTGTTCGACGGCCCGCACCCGGTCCATGGCCAGTTGCTGGTAGGTCATCTGGCTCCGGCCGAAGGTGGCGTTGTTGCTCGGTACGGCGATGACCTGGGCGCCGGCCTGGACGGTGGAGCGGACGGCGTCGTCGAAGGCCGCCTCGTAGCAGGTCACCATGCCGACCCGGCTGCCGGCCATGTCGAACACGCCGGGGTCCTTGCCCGGGCCGAAGTCGCGGCGTACGCGGTCCACGTCCTTGCTGAAGATCCGGACGAAGGAGCGCATCGGCATGCGCTCGCCGA
This sequence comes from Streptomyces sp. NPDC058279, assembly GCF_042881255.1. Taxonomy (NCBI): domain Bacteria; kingdom Bacillati; phylum Actinomycetota; class Actinomycetes; order Kitasatosporales; family Streptomycetaceae; genus Streptomyces; species Streptomyces sp. NPDC058279. Next base: position 771,712 of record NZ_JBHVYA010000001.1, read on the forward strand.
ACGGCTGGATCTTGCGCTTGTCGTACGTCGCGGTCGGACCCTTGACCGGGTCCCACAGGATCATCGTGTTGCGCAGCGGGCCGGTCGGCGGCTCCAGGACTGAGCCGATGGCGACGGGCACGCCGATGCGCTTGACGGCCCGGTCGATGACGTCGTGGGCGTCCTGCTGGCTGAAGGGGTCGATGTCGGAGGAGTTCTCCGGCCAGACGACGAAGTCGGGCTGCCGGACCCGGCCGGCCTTGACGTCGTCGGCGAGCAGGAGGGTGCGGTTGGCGTGGTTGTCCAGTACGGCGCGCCGCTGGGAGTTGAAGTCGAACCCGGCGCGCGGGACGTTGCCCTGGACGACGGCGGCCACGGCGGTGCCGTCCTCGGCGGCGTCCGAGACCAGCGGCCGGGCGGCGAGGGCCGCGCCGACCGGGAGGGCGACGATGAGCGCGGCGAGCGCGGCGGCGGTGCGGCCCGGCCGGGAGCGGGCGACGCAGACGGCCTCGTACAGGCCGAATCCGCACAGGGCGACCCCGAAGGAGAGCAGCGGGGTGCCGCCCAGCGCGGCGAGCGGCAGGAAGAAGCCGTCGGCCTGGCCGAAGGCGAGCTTGCCCCAGGGGAAGCCGCCGAAGGGCGCCCGGGCGCGCAGCGCCTCGCCTGCGATCCAGAGGGCGGAGGCCCACAGCGCCCGGCCGGGGAGGGTGCCGACCAGGGCGATGCCGAGGCCGGTGAGCCCGAAGAGGAGCGCTTCGAGGGTGACGAGGGCGATCCACGGGACCGGGCCGACGCCTTCGCTGGTCCACACCAGCAGCGGCAGCAGGTAGCCCAGCCCGAACACGAAGCCCAGGCCGAAGCCGGCCCGGGCTCGGCGACCGCGCAGGCAGCCGGCCAGCAGGGCGAGGGAGAACGGGGCCAGCCACCACAGGGGGCGGGGTGGGAAGCTGAGGTAGAGCAGGGCCCCGGCGAGCGCGGCGAGCGCCGCCCGGGTCGGCCAGGCGCCCCGCAGGCGGTGCAGGGCGGTGGCGCCGCTCTCCGGTGCGCTGGACTGCGCGGGCTCGTTCCCGGCCGCTCGGGTGACACTGGTGCTCATTGGGCGGAGTGTACGTCCCCACGCCCCGCGCGGTCCCTCGGGAGGCTCAGTGGGCCAGGGCCCGCAGGTGGGTGCGGATGACCCGGACGGCGTTCTCGGCGTCGTCGACGGTGACGGTGAACAGTTTCCCGTCGTCCAGGCGCAGCTCGAGGCCCTCGCCCCGGCGGACGATGACGGCGGTGCCCCGCTCGGGGCGCCAGCGGTAGCCCCATCCGCCCCAGTGCTGCGGGGTGATCCGGGGTACGAACTCGGCGGAGGCCACCTCGGCGAGCCGGATGGTGCGGCGGGGCAGCCCGATGTGGCCGCAGCGGATCTCCACGGCCCGGGAGTCGACGGTGACGGCGACGTGGACGAAGGCGAGGGTGCCGAAGAGGATGAGCAGGCCGGCCGCGAGGCAGCCGATCACGGACATGACCAGCGGCACCGTCCCGGAGGTCCGGTTGGCGTCGACGGCGAGCTCGACGGCGAGCGCCAGGCAGGCGGCGCCGGCCGCGGCGAGCAGCCACTGCACGCGGTTGGAGGCGCGGCCCGTCCAGAGCGGACCCGGGGGGTGACCCGTCATGGGTGCAGCGTACCCACGTCCCGCGCCCACGCCCGCCGACACGGCGCCGCCCGCCTCCCTCCTCGCGGACGCCTAGCCGGGGAGCAGCCCGACCAGGGCGTCCCGCAGCGCCGGGTGGCGGCCGGTGACGATCCGGTGCAGGGCCCGGGAGGCGAAGGCGACGCGCTGGGCGCCCTCCCCGAGGTGCTGGGCGCGGTGCACCCGGACCACCGCGAGCGCTACGCCCGCGTGCTCGACCCGGCCTGGCACCCCGACCTGCCCACCGAGTTCAACGGGGCGGTGTGGCCCTGTCTCGGCTCGGCGGTGTGGGCGCTGCGCACCACCACCGGGTTCGCCGAGGCCGTCCGGGCCGCCGTGAACCTGGGCGGGGACACCGACACGGTGGCGGCGGTGACCGGGACCCTGGCCGGCGCGCGGTACGGCCAGGGGGCGATCCCGGGCGGGTGGACCGGGCCGTTGCACGTGCCGCTGCCCGGGTTCGGCGGGCGGGTGCTGGACGCGGACGGACTGCGGCCGTTGGCTCAGCGGCTCGCCGGAGCCGGGGCCGGAGCCGGGGCCGGAGCCGGGTCCGGAGCCGGGTCCGGGTCCGCGGCCGGTTGAGGGTGGTGCGGGGTCAGCTCCAGCCGGCGGCCTCGGAAGGCGGCGCGCAGCCGCCGGTCGTGGGTGACCAGGACCAGGGTCCCGGTGAAGTCGACCAGCGCCGCCTCCAGTTCCTCCACCACGGCCGGGGCCAGGTGGTTGGTCGGCTCGTCGAGGAGCAGTAGGTCCAGCGGGCCGCTGACCAGCCTGGCCAGTTCCAGCTTGCGGCGCTGACCCGCCGAGAGGTCCCGGACGGGGCGGCTCAGGTCGTGGGGGGCCAGCAGGCCGAGGGTGGCCACCCGGTCCGCGTACTCCGGCCCGGACAGCTCGGTCACGGACCGGGACTCCCGACCCCAGGGGTCGTCCTGACGCAGCAGACCCACGCGCCGGGGTGTGCGTACGGCGCCCCGTCCGGGCGCGAGTTCTCCCGCGAGGACGTGCAACAGGGTGGACTTTCCCGCTCCGTTGGGCCCGGTGACAAGGAGCCGTTCACCGGGTTCCAATCGGAAGGAGGTCGGTGCGAGCCGCCCGGGCACGGCGACTTCGCTCACCTCCACCACGCCCGTCGTGGCCGCCGTGAACCGCCCGGTGAAGCGGAGCGGGCTCGGGGGCGCCGCCACCGGGTTCTCGGTCAGCCGGTGCAGACGCTCGCGGGCGGCCCGGATCCGGCCGGCCGCGCCGTGGGTCCGCGAGCGGGCCCGGAACGCACCGGCCCCGCTGAAGCCGCGCGGCAGTTTGCGCGGGATCGCCGCGAACCGGTCGATGTTGGTGTCGGCGAGCCGCTCCGCGTCCCGCACCTCCTCGCGCCACCGCTGGTACTCCCGCTGCCGGCGGGCGCGTTCGGCGGCGCGACCAGCGAGGTATCCGGCGTATCCGTTGCCGTACCGGCGTACGGTGCGGCGGTCCTGATCGACTTCCAGGATGGCGGTGGTGACCCGGTCCAGGAAGAGCCGGTCGTGGGTGACGACGACGACGGTGCCGCGGTGGGCGCGCAGGTGCTCCTCCAGCCGGCCAACGGCCTCGTCGTCGAGGTCGTTGGTCGGTTCGTCGAGCAGCAGCAGTTCCGGTTCGGCGGCCAGGGTGGCGGCGAGGGCCAGCCGTGAGCGCTGCCCGCCGGAGAGGGTGCCCAGTCGCCGCTCCGGGTCGGGGGCGGTGCGCTCGCCGAGCCGGCGCAGGCTGGTCGCCACCCGCCGTTCGGCGTCCGGGCCGCCGCGGGCCTCGTATGCGGCGAGGAGGTCGGCGTACGCGGCGAGTTCCTCGGGACCGGCCTGTCGGAGCCGCGCTTCGGCGGAGCGGATGCGGCGCTCCAGCGCGCGCAGTTCGGCCAACGCGAGGTCGATCGCGTCCCGGACCCGGGCGGTCGGGGGCAGGTCGAGGGTCTGGGCGAGGTGGCCGACCCCGCCGGGCGCGGTGACGGTGACCCGTCCGTGGTCGGGGCGCTCCCGGCCGGCGAGGAGCCGGAGCAGGGTCGACTTGCCGGAACCGTTGTCACCGACGATACCGACCCGCTCACCGGGGCGGACCGTGAAGCCGACGCGGTCCAGGACGAGGCGGGTGTCGTACCGCTTGGTGACCTCGGACAGGACGATCTGGGTGGAAGCGAGTGGGGCGCGAGCGCGCAAGGGCGATCCCTTCGTCGGCGGATGGGGCGGGGTCGGCGGCGCGGGACCCGGGCGGGGTCCGTCCTTGATCGACCGCCTACAGAACGAGACGTTTCGTCTCGTTCCGCACCCCACGATACCCACGGGCCGCCGCGAGGGCCACCCGTTTGCCCCATCGGGCCGGGAGAGGGGAGGTTGGACAGCGTTGGTTGGGCGGTGCTGGTTGGACGATGTCAGGCCACCGGGTTCTCGATCAGGGTGATCCGGTTGCCGTCGGGGTCGTGCACGGCGGCGAACCGCACCGCCTGCGCACCCGGCTGGACCTCCCCCGCCGTGATGCCGCGACCGGCCAACTCCGCGAGCGCCCGGTCCAGGTCGTCCACCACGAGGTTGAGCAGGGTCGTCCCCGCGTGCTCCGGGGACTGGAAGACCTGCACCCAGGCGGACGGGGAGATGTGCCAGTCGGCGAGGCCGGCCATCGGTCGCGCGTCGGCCGGCCTGCCCAGGAGCCGCTCGTACCAGGGGACGGCGACCTCGATGTCGCCGACCGGGGCCACCGCGAGTACGTGGGTGAAGATCATGGCCTGCCGCCCTTCGGTCACGTGAGGTACCCGTCACCCTTACGACTCCGTCGGGGCGGGAAACTCATCGCCGGCGCGACACGCCCGAACGGGCCGGGCCGGGGCCGGGGCCTCGGGTGGGCTCAGTGCGCGAGCGGCGCGCCCTCCACGAGCAGCCGGCCTTCGGCGTAGCCGAGCGCGGCGGCCGGGAGGGACCCCGGCTGCCCGCCGAGCAGGACGGTCAGCCCGCCGGTGCGCGGCAGACCCGGCTCCGGGCGGGCACCGATGCGGCGCAGCGCCTGTACGGCGACCGCCTCGGCGGAGCCGTGGAAGACGAGCTCCGCCCCGCCGGTCCGTTCGGCGAGGGCGGCCCGGATCGGCGCCTCGACCAGCTCGTAGTGCGTGCAGCCGAGTACGACGTCGGTGACGTCGGCCGGGGTCAGCGCGGCGGCCGCGGCGACGGCCCGCACGACGGACTCCTCGTCGCCGCGCTCGACGGCGTCGGCGAGGCCGGGGCAGGGCACCTCGGTGACCTGGGCTCCGGCGGCGAACTCCGCGATCAGCCCGCGCTGGTACGGGCTTCCGGTGGTGGCCGGCGTCGCCCAGATGGCGACCCGGCCGCCCGAAGCCGCGGCCGGCTTGATCGCGGGCACGGTGCCGATGACGGGGATGGCGGGTTCCAGCGCCGCGCGCAGGGCGGGCAGGCTGTGCACGGAGGCGGTGTTACAGGCGACGACCAGGGCGTCCGGGCGGTGCTCGGCGGCGGCCCGGGCGACGCCGAGGGCCCGCCCGGTGAGGTCGGCGGGAGTACGCGGCCCCCAGGGCATCCCGTCGGGGTCGCTGGACAACAGCAGATCGGCGTCGGGCCGCAGCCGTCGCATCGCGGCGGCCGCCGCGAGGAGGCCGATTCCGGAGTCCATGAGGGCGATCTTCACCTGGTCACCTTAAACGACGCGGACCGCCGGCCCCGCGACCAAGCTCCTCACCCGGCCCCCGCCCGGCCCCCGCCCGGCCCCCGCCCCACCCCGGTGCCACTCCACGACCGAGCGTGTCACACCGGCCTGCCGACCCGGACGGGCCGCGCAACCGACACCGTCGTCCCGACGCCTTCGTCCTCGCCTTCGCCACGCCGCGCCTCCGGGGGACCAGCGGTCGCCCTGTCCGGGCGCGGGCAGCCGGCCGACGCGGCACCGGACCCGCGGCCGGCCGACGCCGCCCCGCCGGCCGCCCTCGCGGGGAAGCCCCCCGGCCGCACCGGACCCGGCACACCGCGACGCGGCGCCCGCTCCGGCCGCCGCCGTCGTCGGCCCGACGATCCGACCACCCGGCCCGCGTCGCGTCGGCCGACGTGCCCGCGCCCCGCGCCCCGCGCCCGAGGGGTCGCTACCGGCGACCACCCACCGCCCCGCCCGGCGGCGTCGCCCCCGGCGAGCCCCACTGCCGGGACGGCGACCAACCGGCCCCCGCACGGCCCGGACGCGCGGGGCGCCACGGCTCCCGGGTGCGCGACAGGCCCCGTCCGGTTCGGCACACTGCGGCCATGGGCCTCCTCCTCACCGCCGCCTACGCCTCCCTCACCGCCTGGCTCTGGCTCACGTTCGCCCAGGGCATGTTCTGGCGCACCGACGTCCGCCTCCCCCCGCGCACCGCCCCCGCCCGCTGGCCGTCCGTCGCGATCGTCGTCCCGGCCAGGGACGAGGCGGAGGTGCTGCCCCGCAGCCTGCCCTCGCTCCTCGCCCAGGACTACCCCGGCGCCGCCGAGGTGATCCTCGTGGACGACGGAAGTACGGACGGTACGGCGGACCTCGCCCGGCGCCTGGCCGGGGAACTCCCGGGGCTGCCCCTCACCATCGTCTCCCCCGGCGCCCCGGAGGCCGGCTGGACCGGCAAGCTCTGGGCGCTGCGCCACGGCATCGCGCACGCGCGCACCGCCCGCCCCACCGAGCCCGAGTACCTCCTGCTCACCGACGCCGACATCGCGCACGAGCCGGACAGCCTTCGCGAACTCGTCGCCGCCGCGACCTCCGCCCGCCTCGACCTGGTCTCGCTGATGGCGCGGCTGCGGGTGGCCACGTTCTGGGAGCGGCTCGTCGTACCGGCCTTCGTCTACTTCTTCGCGCAGTTGTACCCCTTCCGCCGGATCAACCGCCCCGCCGGGCGCACGGCCGCGGCGGCCGGCGGCTGTGTGCTCCTGCGCACGGAGGCCGCCGTCCGCGCGGGGGTGCCCGACTCGATCCGGCAGGCGGTTATCGACGACGTCTCGCTCGCCCGGGCCGTCCGGCGCTCGGGCGGCCGGATCTGGCTCGGACTGGCGGAGCGGGTGGACAGCGTGCGCCCGTACCCGGAGCTGGGCGACCTGTGGCGGATGGTGTCGCGCAGCGCGTACGCCCAACTGCGCCACCAACCGCTGCTGCTCGCGGGGACGGTGGCCGGGCTGGCGCTCGTCTACCTGATGCCGCCGGCCGCGCTCTTCACCGGGCTCGCCCTGGACCGTCCGGCCGTCGCGTGGGCGGGGGGCGCGGCCTGGCTGCTGATGGCCGGCACCTACCTGCCGATGCTGCGCTACTACCGCCAGCCCGCCGCCCTCGCTCCGCTGCTTCCGTTCACGGCCCTGCTCTACCTCCTGATGACCGTCGACTCGGCCGTGCTGCACTACCGGGGCCGAGGCGCCGCGTGGAAGGGCCGGACCTATGCCCGGCCGAGCGACGCCTGACCCGGCGTCGGCCGGTCGCGGACCGACTGAAGGGGCGTCATACGAGGTCACACGAGGGATTCCGAATCGTGACGGTGCGTCAACGCCAAGTGTGTGCAACACCCAACCGGTGAGTACGAGTAGAGACAAGGTGGGGTGGAAGTCGCGAATCGTGCAGGTGAACGTGAAGTGAAAGCTGTGGCCCTGACCTGCGAATATGCAGGTCAGGGCGGTGTTGACGACACCTCGCTATGGACCCCGTGAAGTCGTGGGCTTAACTTAGGTCCCATGACCTCCCCCCGCTCCACTTATGGCGGCGGTTACTACTCCGCGCCCTCCTTCCCGGACACCCCCATCTACGACTCCCTCGTCGCCGAACGCGGCACTCCGCAGATCGCCCCGATCCGCGTTCCGGCCGCCTACGACACCCCCGGTTCCGGTTACTCGAGCGGTGGGTACCTGCCGGCCCTCCCGTCCGCCCTGCCCGCCCTGCCGTCCGCGCCCTCGATGCCGCAGCAGCAGAGCGCGCCGGCGTACGGGTACCCGTACCAGCAGCAGCAGCCCGCACCGCAGATGCAGATGCAGTCCCAGATGCCCGTGCCGCTGCAGCACGCACCCGCTCCCTTCGTGCCGCAGCAGCAGCCGGTGGGCGCCCGCGCCGGATACGCCCCGCAGCCGCAGCAGCCGCGCCCGGTCGCGCCCGGCACCGGGTACGAGGCCATGCGCCCGGCCGCTCCGCGACCGATGCAGGCGCCCGCGCAGGTCCCCTCGTACGAGGACCCGTACGGCCGGCCCTACCAGGGGCGCGGCTACTAGGCGGGGCCGCTCGGAGGTGCCGGGGTCCGCGGGGGCGGCGACTGGCAAGATGCACTCATGTCGAATTTGTACGTCCAGTCGCTCCACGTCCATCCCGTCAAGTCGGTGGCGGGGATCGCTCCCGACGCGGTGGCCGTGGAGCCCTGGGGGCTCGCGGCCGACCGCCGATGGGCCGTGATCGACATCGAGGGCGCGATCATCACGCAACGTCAACAGGCCCGGTTGGCGTTGGCTTCGGCCCGCCCGCTGGAGGGCGGCCGGGTGGCGCTTTCGGCCCCGGGCATGGCGGATCTGATCGTGGAGGTACCGGAGGCCGGTCCGCTGGAGCCGGTCGTCCTGTTCGGCAAGAAGATCGAGACCGTGGTGGCGGCGAGGACCGCGGCCGACTGGTTTTCGGCCTACCTCGACCTGCCCGCCCGTCTGGTGTACCTGGACGACCCCGCCGTACGCCGGCCCGTGGACCCGGACTACGCGTTGCCGGGCGAGACGGTGAGCCTCGCGGACGGGTATCCGCTGCTGGTCACCACCCTGGCCTCGCTGGACGCCCTGAACGCGTTGATCGCCGAGGGTGATCATCCGGCGGAGGGGCCGCTGCCGATGAACCGTTTCCGCCCCAGCCTGGTCGTGGCCGGCGCCGAGGCGTGGGCCGAGGACGGCTGGCGGCGCGTCGCCGTCGGCGACGCCGTGTTCCGCGGGGTGCGGGAGTGCGGGCGGTGCGTCGTCACGACCACCGACCAGGTGACCGGGGAACGCGGCAAGGAGCCGCTGAAGACGCTGGCCAGGCACCGGCGCATCGGGAAGTCCCTGGCGTTCGGACGGCAACTGGTGCCGGTGCGGCTGGGGACGGTGCGCGTCGGCGACGAGGTGCGCGTTCTGGAATAACACCTTCGAGGGGCTCCGCCCGCCGCGGGGAACCGGCGGGCACGGCGGCACCGTTGGATCATTCGAGACGCTGGGGCAGCGGCCGGGGTCGGGGCACGGGGGAACGTGTTCCGGACCGGGCGCGGCCGGATGCGCGCGTCTCTCGCGTTCCGGAATGCGCGTCCGCCGGGCATGCGGGAAGCTGGGACGCGCAGGCAGGCGGAGGCGAGGGGGTGCCGGACCGTGTGGACAGCAGTGGGTGTGTGGCGTTGGCGGCGCAATCCGCTGCGCCGCAGAACTGATCTTTTCGAGGCGTGGCTGGCGTTGGCCGCGGCGGTGTGCGTCCTCGTGCTCGCCCCGGCCATCGGCTGGTTCGCGGGCACGCGGGTGGACGACACGCTCCAGCAGGCCGTGCGCGAGCAGCGGCAGGAGCGGTACCTGGTCCCGGCCGTGGTGCTCCGGCCGGCGCAGAGCACGCTCGCGGACGGCGTGACCGCCGACAGGTCGGCGGGGCCGCAGACACCCCAGCGGACGCGGATCCTCGCCTCGTGGACGGCGCCGGACGGCACCAGCCACCAGGGGACCGTGCCGGCCGCCGAGGAACCGCCCCGGCCCGGGGACAGGTTCCGGATATGGACGGACACCAGCGGCAGGCTCGTCGGGCAGCCGCTCGCCTCCTCGGCCGCCGCGTTCCACTCCGTGATGGCGGGCCTGGCGGCCGCCTTGGGCGTGGCCGCGCTGGTGGAGACGATCCGCCGGCTGATCGTACGGCGACTGATGCATCGGCGGTACATACGCCTGGACCGGGCGTGGGCGGCGGTCGGGCCGGATTGGGGCCGGACGGGCGCGGGCAGCTGACCTGGCAACTCACCGGCCCCGCGCGCGCTACGGTGGACCGGGCAGGCCGGCCGCGGACGGATCGCGGCGCAGGCCGCGGCGGTGATCGCCGTCGACGCGAAGACGAGGGTGGGGGCGCGACAGCACCATGGCTCAGGGCACGGTCCAGCTGACACACGGCGGGTCTTCACGCTGGCGGCGCCGCTCCGGGGAGTACGCGACGCTGACCGCCGCGCTCGCCGTCGCCGGGGACGGGGACGTCCTGTCCATCGCGCCCGGCACCTACCGGGAGAACCTGGTGCTGCGCCACGCCGTCACCCTGCGGGGACCGGAGGGCGCGGTCGGGTCCGTGCGCATCGCCCCGCCCGACGGCGTCGCCCTGACCGTGAGCGCCTCTGCCGTGGTGCAGGACCTGTACCTGGAGGGCCAGGACCGCACGGCGCCGGCGCTGCTCGTCGAGGACGGTTCGCCCGAGCTGACCGACCTGAGGGTCAACACCCGCTCCTCGGCCGGCATCGAGGTCCGCGGCGCCGGCGCCCGGCCCCTGGTGCGCCGCTGCACGGTGGAGAACCCGGCCGGGATCGGGATCGCCGTACTCGACGGCGGCGGCGGTGTGTTCGAGGAGTGCGAGGTGGTTACGGCCGGACAGAGCGGGATCTCGGTACGGGGCGGTCACCCGCGCCTGGAGCGCTGCCGGGTCCACCACGCCACGGGCGCGGGCATCGCCGTCACCGGCGAGGGCTCCGGCCTGGAGGCTCTGGGGTGCGAGGTGTACGAGATCAAGGGCGCCGGGGTGCAGGTCGCCTCGCGGGCCTCGGCCCGCCTCACCGACTGCGCGGTGCACCGCACTTCGGCGGACGGGGTCACCCTCGACACCGACGCGGTTCTCACGCTCGACGGATGCGACATCCACGACATCCCGGAGAACGCGGTGGACCTGCGCTCGCGTTCGGTGCTCACGCTGAGCCGCACCACCGTGCGCCGCTTCGGCCGCAACGGCCTGTCGGTGTGGGACCCGGGGACCCGGGTCGATGCCCGGTCCTGCGAGATCCACGACAGCACGGGTGACTATCCGGCGGTGTGGATCAGTGACGGGGCCACGGCCTCGCTGGACTCCTGCCGGGTGCACGACGTCCCGGACGCGTTGTTCGTGCTGGACCGGGGCTCGCGCGTGGACGTGGTCGACAGCGACCTGTCCCAGGTGCGCAACACGGCCGTCTCGGTGAGCGACGGGGCCACCGCGCAACTGGACGACTGCCGCATCCGGGAGGCGGCGACCGGCGCCTGGTTCCGTGACCACGGCAGCGGCGGCACCCTCGCGAACTGCGCCGTCGACTCCGTCCAGACGGGCGTGATCGTCACCAAGGGCGCCGACCCGGTCCTGGAGCGCTGCGTGGTCACCTCCCCCTCCGAGGCCGGCTTCTACGTCTCGGCGGGCGGTCGCGGCACCTTCACCGCCTGCCGCGTGAGCGGCAGTTCCGGCTTCGGCTTCCATGTGATCGACGGCAGCCGTACCTCGCTCGCCAAGTGCCACACCGAGCGCTGTGCGCGCGGCGGCTACGAGTTCGCGGAGGACGGCCCCGTCGCGGAGGACTGCACCAGCGACGAATCCGGGCCGCGCCTCGCCGCCCGGTCGGCCGCCGGCGGCGGCCCCGCCCGCGAGCGCGCGGGAATCCGTACGGTGACGGCCGCGCCCCGCACCTCACCGGGGGCCGCCGAGGTACCGGCGCCCCGCCCCGCCGACGAGCCGGTCCCCGCCGCCGCGCCCGCCCGGGGCTCCGGTGAGGTGCTCGGCCAACTCGACGCGCTGGTGGGCCTGGACAGCGTCAAGCGTGAGGTGCGGGCCCTCACCGACATGATCGAGGTGGGGCGCAGGCGGCAGCAGGCGGGCCTCAAGGCGGCGTCGGTGCGCCGGCACCTGGTCTTCACCGGCTCCCCCGGCACCGGCAAGACCACCGTCGCCCGGCTCTACGGGGAGATCCTCGCCTCCCTCGGCGTGCTGGAGCGGGGTCATCTGGTCGAGGTGTCCCGGGTGGACCTCGTCGGCGAGCACATCGGGTCCACCGCGATCCGTACGCAGGAGGCGTTCGAACGGGCGCGGGGCGGGGTGCTGTTCATCGACGAGGCGTACGCCCTGGCACCGGAGGACTCCGGTCGCGACTTCGGACGCGAGGCGATCGACACGCTGGTGAAGTTGATGGAGGACCACCGGGACGCGGTGGTGGTGATCGTCGCCGGCTACACGGCGGAGATGGAACGGTTCCTGACCGTCAACCCGGGTGTCGCGTCCCGCTTCTCCCGGACCATCACCTTCGGGGACTACGGGCCGCGGGAGCTGTTGCGCATCGTGGAGCAGCAGGCGGAGGAGCACGAGTACCGGCTGGGCGAGGGGACCGCGCAAGCGCTGCTGGCGTACTTCACGGAGCTGCCCAAGGGCCCGGCCTTCGGCAACGGCCGCACCGCCCGGCAGACCTTCGAGTCGATGGTAGAGCGGCACGCGGGACGCGTCGCCCAGCTCAGCGACCCGGGGACGGACGAGCTCACCCTGCTGTTCCCGGCCGACCTGCCGGCGCTGCCGACCCGGGTGGCGGCCGAAGTGGCGGCCGGGGTGGCGGCCACCTCCTGAGGCGAAGGGGGTGCCCCGGAGACATCCGACAGGTGGGCGGGTAGGGTGCCCGCACCGCCGTTCGGCGCCGCCGCTTCGCACCGCGTTCCCGCAGGGGGTATCACGATGGTCCGCCGACTCCGTGCCGTGGAACTGGACTTCGCCGGGACGGCGCCGGTCCGGTTCGTCTTCGCCGCGCATGTGACCCAGCCGCCGGCTCCGGTCTACCGGGCGCTCGCCGAGCAGGTGGCGGACTGGCCCGCCTGGTTCAAGGCCGTCACCCTGGCCCGGTCCACGCACGACGGCGCGGGCCGCGAGATAGCGCTGGTGGGCGGGGTCCGGTTCCGGGAGACCGTCGTGGCGGCCGAGCGGGAGCGGTGCTACGCGTACCGGGTGGACGAGACCAACGTCCCCGGCATCCGGGCACTGTTGGAGGAGTGGCGGCTCAGCCCCTCCGGTTCCGGCACCCGGGTGCAGTGGACCTTCGCGGCGGACGGACCGGCCCCGTTCCGCTTCGCCCTCGCCGCCGCCCGCCCCGGGCTCGGGCGCTCGTTCCGCTCGGCGGTCGGCGCGCTCGACGCCCGGTTGGAGGCCGGGCGGTGACGGTACGCCGGCCGCGCGGCCGGGCCCGGCGGCCTGCGCGGCCGGGCCGGGCGGCATGCGGGGGCGGTCAGGCCGAGGGCTCCCGCCACGCCCCCGTCGTCAGCAGCGTCTCGATGGTCTTCGTGTACGGGGCGATGTCCAGGTTCTGAGCCGCCAGCCAGTCGTCCGAGTAGTACTTGTCGAGGTAGCGGTCGCCCGGGTCGCACAGCAGGGTCACGACGCTGCCCGTGCGGCCCTGGGCCACCATCTCCGAGACGATCTTGAGTGCGCTCCACAGGCCGGTGCCGGTCGAGCCGCCCGCCTTGCGCCCGATGGCCTGCTCCAGCGCCCGGCACGCGGCGACGCTCGCCGCGTCCGGCACCTTCATCATCCGGTCGATGGCGCCCGGCACGAAGCTCGGTTCCATCCGGGGACGGCCGATTCCCTCGATGCGCGAGCCGCAATCGCTGCTCGCGTTCGCGTCGCCCTGGGTCCAGCCGTCGAAGAAGCAGGAGTTCTCCGGGTCCGGCACGCAGATCCGGGTGTCGTGCTGCATGTAGTGGACGTAGCGCGCGATCGTCGCGGAGGTGCCGCCGGTTCCGGCCGTCGCCACGATCCAGGTGGGCTCGGGATAGCGTTCCAGGCGCAGTTGCTGGTAGATCGATTCCGCGATGTTGTTGTTGCCGCGCCAGTCCGTGGCCCGCTCCGCGTACGTGAACTGGTCCATGTAGTGCCCGCCGGTGCGGGCGGCCAGTTCGGCGGACTCCTCGTACATCTTCATCGAGTCGTCCACGAAGTGGCAGGTGCCGCCGTGGAATTCGATGAGGCGACACTTCTCCGGGCTGGTCGTGCGCGGCATGACGGCGACGAACGGGACGCCGATCAGCTTGGCGAAGTACGCCTCGGAGACGGCGGTCGAGCCGGAGGACGCCTCGATGACCGGGCGGCCGGGACGGATCCAGCCGTTGCACAGCGCGTACAGGAAAAGGGAGCGGGCCAGGCGGTGCTTGAGGGAGCCCGTCGGGTGCGTCGACTCGTCCTTCAGGTACAGGTCGATTCCCCACTCCTCGGGGAGCGGGAAGCGCAGGAGGTGGGTGTCGGCGGACCGGTTGGCGTCGGCTTGGACCTTGCGCACGGCTTCGTTCAGCCAGGCCCGGTACTCGGCGTCGCTGCGGTCGACATCATCGGCCCTGGCGGTGGTGCTGGTCGTGCTCATGCGCCTTGCTCCTTCATCACTTCCATGACCCCCTGCCTTCGCAATGTACCTCCCCCACCTGCGCAAACAGTTCCTTTGGGTCTCCATGCGAATTGCTTTAGGGCCGGCGCGGAGGGGCTACGGGGAGACCGCGCGAGTGGGCCGCCGGCAGGCCGCCGGCCGGTGGCCGTGGGCGGCTTTGAGACGGCCCACCGATGACTTTCGGACGGTACGCGGCGGCCCGGCCCAGATCGTCGTGCCCGTTCGGTTGCACACCGGCCCACCGTGGGTGACCCTGGTGAGGCGTCACAGAGGGTGCAGCACCCGTAACACTCATGTCGGGGAGTCGCAGCCGTGATAAGTCATTCCCGCAGGCACTGCGTCGTCGAACTGCAGGCCTTGCCCGCGCGGATCGGCCAGATCCGCAGAATCGTTTCGGCGCAATTGCGTCACTGGCAGCTCGACCCCCTCATCGATCGGGCCGCGCTCGGAGTGACGGAGCTGCTCAGCAACGTGCACCGGCACGCACAGCCGGACAAGGTGTGCCGGGTGGAGATCGAGTTCCGGCTCGGCCGGCTCACCGTCTCGGTGCACGACAGCGATCCCCGGCTGCCCGTGGTGCGCGAGTCCGCCGCCCTGGAGACCTGCGGACGCGGTCTCGCGCTCGTCGCGGCGATCAGCGAGGCGTGGGGCGCCCGGCACCAGCAGGACGGGCCGGGCAAGGTCGTGTGGTTCTCCATGCGGGCCGCCCCCGCCCCGGCGGCGCCGACCCGCACCGTCCGGATCTCCCCCAAGGCCGTACGGGAGCACGCCCCGGCGGCGCTCTACGCCGTGGAGCCCGCGGCCGTCGCCACCACCGTGCCGGTATCGGCCCGGGCCGGAGCCCGGCCCGGCTAGTCCGGGGCCGCCGCGGCCGGGCCACCGCAGGGCCATCGTCCGCGGAGCCGTCGGGCGCCGGGCCGTGGCCTGCGAGGCCGTCGCATGTGGAGGCCGTCGCGCTCGCCGCCGCCGGTCCCGGTCAGGCCGCCGCGCCCAGCGCTCCCAGCGGGTCGTCCAGCACCGGCTGCCAGGCCAGCTCCGCCGCGCCGACCAGGCTGTTGTGGTCCAGGGTGCAGGGCAGGATCGGCACCCCGCCGCTGCGTCCCCACAGGCTCCGGTCCGCGACCACCGCACGCAGCCGCTCGGGGTCCGCGTGGAGCAGTTCCCGGTGCAGACCGCCCAGGATGATCCGGTCCGGGTTCAGGATGTTCACCAGGCCCGCGAGCCCCAGTCCCAGCCGGTCGATGAGTTCCTCGGCGGCCGTCCGTACGGTCGGGTCCGCGAACTCGGCGCGCAGCAGGTCCCGCGCCTGCTGGAGCAGTGACACCTCGGGGCCGGGCGTGCGCCCCGCCGCCGTCAGGAAGGCCAGCGGGTCCGCCTCCACGTCCAGGCAGCCCCGGCTGCCGCAGTGACAGGCCCGACCCTCCGGGTTCACGGTGAGGTGGCCGACCTCCAGGGCGAGACCGGCGCTGCCGCTGTGCAGCCGGCCGTCGAGCACCAGCGCCCCGCCGACTCCCCGGTGGCCGGTGGCCACGCACAGCAGGTGCTGTGCGCTGCGGCCCGCGCCGTGCCGGTGCTCCGCGAGCGCGGCGAGGTTGACGTCGTTGCCGGTGAAGGCGGGGCCGTCGATCCCGGCCGCCTTCACCCGTTCGGCGAAGATGGCCCGGACCGGCGAACCGGCCGGCCAGGCCAGGTGCAGCGGGTTCAGTGCCGTGCCCTCCGGCTCCGCGACCGCCGACGGCACGGCGAGGCCCGCGCCGACGCAGCGCCTCCCGGACTCCGCGAGCAGCGCGGCGCCCGCGTCGACGACCGCGCCGAGGACCTGCGCCGGGTCGGCGGAAACGGTGACCTTGCCGGGGGCGGTGGCCACGATCCGGCCGCCGAGACCGACGAGCGCGGCCCGGAAGCCGTCCGAGTGCACTTGGGCGGCGAGCGCGACGGGGCCGTTCTCCTCCACGGCGAGCCGGTGCGAGGGCCGGCCCTGGGTACCGCCGGCGCCACCGGGGCGGGAGTCGACGCGGATCAGACCGAGTGCCTCCAGTTCGGCGGCCACGGCTCCGGCGGTCGCGCGGGTGACGCCCAGCTCGGCCGTCAGCACCGCCCGGGTCGGGGCCCGACCGGTGTGGACGAGTTCCAGTGCGGGGCCCAGCGCGCCCCGACCCCGCTCCAGTTTCGTCCTCGTGGCGGCCGCGGCCCGGTCGGCGGCGGAGCCCGCCGATGAGACCGTGGACACCGTGGACGCGTCCCCCACCCGCCGCGGGGCCCCGTTGCCGTTCATGACAGCGATCCTCGCACGAGCGGGGGTCGCCGGACGCCGCTCACGGCAGGAGGCCGCCGACCCGCAGTGTGATGTTCAGCCGCCCCGTCAGACCCAGCTCGGGCGGAGCGGTGCCGGGCAGGACCTTCGGCACGCCGTGGTAGGCGAGCCGGCTCGGTCCGCCGAAGACGAACAGATCGCCGCTGCGCAGTTCGACGTCCCGGTACGGGCGGCCGCGCGAGGTGGTGTTGCCGAAGCGGAACAGACAGGAGTCGCCGAGGCTGAGCGAGACGACGGGCGCCGGCGACTTCTCGTCGGAGTCCCGGTGCATGCCCATGCGGGAGTCACCCTCGTAGAAGTTGACGAGGGCGATGTCGTACGCCTCGTCCGGTGGCCGCCCGTAGACGTCGGCGACTGCGCTCCGCCCCAGTTCGGCGAGCCAGGCGGGCATCGGCTTGACCGGCGCCCCGTCGCCGTCGACGGCGGTGCGCGCGTATCCGTACGGGTACCAGTGCAGCCCCAGGCACACCTGGCGGGCGGTCATCGTCCCTCCGCCGGGGGTGTGTACGGTGCGCAGGCCCGCCGGCGGGCGCGCCCACGCGCGGCAGGCGGCGAGCAGCTCGCGCTGTCGGCGCCGGTCCAGCCAGTCGGGCACGTGCACCGCGCCGGGGGCGATCTCGGTCCGCTCGCGCGGGAAGAGTTCGCCTTCCATGTCCCCATTATCGGGTGACCTGTGTCAGTGGTGGCCGGCACACTCCCCTCCATGAAGATCATCGACTTTGTGGACACGCTGGCCCGCGAGGGCGAACTGATGGCGGAGGCGGCCGAACAGGCGGGTACGGACGCCCTCGTACCCACCTGCCCCGACTGGCGGGTCGCCGATCTGCTGCGGCACACGGGAGCGGTACACCGCTGGGCGGCCGGGTACGTCGGCGACCGGGTCAGGGAGCCGGGTCCGTTCCCGGACGCCCCGGAGCTGACCGGACCGGAGCTGCTGGCGTGGTTCCGGGAGGGGCACGCGGCGCTGGTGCGGACGCTGGGCGAGGCCCCGGCGGATGTCGAGTGCTGGACGTTCCTGCCGACGGCGCCGTCACCCCTGGGGTTCTGGGCCCGGCGTCAGGCGCACGAGACAACTGTCCACCGGTTCGACGCGCAGGCGGCGTTGGGCGTCCCGTTCTCGGCGGTGACGCCGCAGTTCGCCGAGGACGGGGTGGACGAGTTGTTGACCGGCTTCCACGCGCGCTCGCGCAGTCGGGTGCGCAGCGCGGAGCCGCGCGTCGTGCGGATACGGGCGACCGACACCGGCGCGGTGTGGACGGTGCACCTGTCGCAGGAACCGCCGCGCACGGTGCGGGGCGACACGGACGCCCCGGCGGACCTCGACCTGACGGGCGAGGCGGCCTGGTTGTACACGGCCCTCTGGAACCGCCTGCCCCTGACCGGCACCGGCACCGGCCCGGACGGCGGCATCGACCACCCGCTCGCGCGGCTGTGGACGGAGACCTCCCCCATCATCTGACGGCACCGGTCCGACCGGCCCGGGCAGCGCAGTGACGGGGTGGGAGGCAAATGAGCGGGACTGGGGAAACCATCGAAGCCGAGGCCGGAGCCGAGGCCGAGGACGGGAGCGGCCCCGGCAGCCGGCGCCGTGAGCCGGGCCGGCGTCCTGCTGACCGGCATCCGGGTCGTCGGCGGTGCCCTGCTGACCCCGGACCCTGAGCGTTCCGGGTGGGTGGCGGAGCCGGCGTCGCCGCAGGCCCCGTACTCGGGACCAGGGCCGACGATCGAGCAGGTGGAAGCGGACTTCGAGGCCGTGACCGCCGCAACCGGGTTGGGGCCGGCCCCGCCCCGATCGTTCGTGGTGCCCGGTTGCCTGGCGCCCTGGGAATTCTACGAGCCCGTGAGCGACGCCGGTTTGGCCGCGCTCCTGGAAGGCCTGCCCGGCCACAGGACCTACTGGGCTGCGGGATCCGGGGAGGCGGGCCGGCCGACCGTGGCGGCGAAGGCGGTCTGGCCGGAGGAGGGCCAAGCCGGCGGGGTGTTCCAGGGGTTGGGCATGGCGGCGCTGGTCGCGTAGGCGTAGCCCGCGCCGCGATCGAAGGCGGTGCGGAGGGTGGAGCGCATGGCGGAGGCGTCGGGGACGTCGTGGACGAGGTGCCAGAACGCCGTGCCGGTGGGGTCGAGTTCGCTGCCGACCCGGTAGCCGCCGGACTCGTCGAACACGTTGCCGCCGAGCCGGCCGCCGGAGGTGTAGGCCGCGTAGGTGTCCTCGAAGGTGACGAAGATGTCGGCGGTGCGGTGGCCGGGTTGTAGGTAGCAGTCGGCTATGGCGGTGCCGGGGTTGTTCACGACCAGGTCGGGCAGGGCCGGGTCGACGGCGTGCACGGTGTCCTCGACGTAGCGGCGCAGCCGCTCGTAGAGGTCGCGGGTGGCGTTGGCCGGGCCGCAGTCCCGGCTGACGACGTCGAAGAAGATGCCGTCGACGTGCAGCCGGCCGTCGGGTGTCTTCAGGTAGTTGTCGACGGAGGCCAGGATGGCGGCGGGGTCGCGGTTGCCGTGGTCGGTGTGGACGTAGCCGAGCACCTTGGGCCGCTCGCCGGTCGCCGTGGTGCCGCCGCGCAGGGCGTCCGCGCGGGCCTGCCAGCGGGCGCCGAAGGGGGAGTCGCCGTTGCCCGGGTTGAGGACGACCACCGACACGGCCGGGCCGGTGGCGGTCAGGTCCCACAGCATCGGGTCGTCCGCCCCCACGTAGGCGGGGACGGCGATCTCCAGGCCCCGGACGCCCGGGAGCCGGGGGGTGGGCG
This sequence comes from Streptomyces sp. NPDC058279, assembly GCF_042881255.1. NCBI lineage: Bacteria > Bacillati > Actinomycetota > Actinomycetes > Kitasatosporales > Streptomycetaceae > Streptomyces > Streptomyces sp. NPDC058279. The sequence continues at coordinate 790,777 of NZ_JBHVYA010000001.1, forward strand.
GCGCGACCGGTGCGGGAGCGGGCCGGGGGGCGGACAGGCCCGGTGGAGCTGATGGGGCCGACAGGGCTGGTGGGGCCGACGGGGTCGCGGCGCGGGCTTCCGCCGCTGTGGAGCGCCCCGACGCCTCGCAGGCCGGCGCCGGGGCGGCCAGTAAGAGGACGGTCACAACGGCGTACAGCGCCTTCGCGGCGCGGGCGCGGGCCATGGCTGTTCCTCCGACGGCGGCAGGGTTGACCCGAGGAACAGTAGACGCGCGGCAGTGCGGAACGGGTCGAACCGGCCGGTGTTCATACGACGAACAGAAGAGCGACGAATCGTTTCCATCAGCCGATCGCCGGGCCGGACCAGGGTGCGACCGTCGCCTCAGCCGCGCGGGTCGGCGGACAGCCCCACGTCGTGCGCCAGTCGGTCCACGGCGTACGCGAAGAAGGTGGCGCGGTCCTCGACGACCCGGTTGAACTGACCGAACAGCTCGAAGGAGATGAGGCCGACGAACTGCGCCCAGGCGGCGACCAGGGCCACGGTCACCTCGGGCGGCAGGCCCTCGGCGAAGTCGGCGGTCATGCGCAGGCCCTCGGGGCGCAGGGCTTGGGGCAGCGGGGGCAGGGCCAGGCCGTGGCCGGCGTGGGCGGTGCGGAGGATTCCGATGAAGGTGTTGGCGACGCGGGAGGCGGGGCCGACGGTATCGAGGGGCGCGCTGTAGCCGGGCACCGGGGAGCCGTAGATCAGCGCGAACTCGTGCGGGTGCTCCAGCGCCCAGGCGCGGACCGCCTCGCAGACGCAGACCCAGCGGGCGCGGGGCGCGCCGCCGGCCGCGCGGCCGGCGGCGTCGGCTTCCTCGGCGGCGGCGCCCACGCTGTCGTAGGCGTCGATGATCAGCGCGGTGAGGAGTTCGTCCCGGCTGGGGAAGTAGCGGTAGAGGGCGGAGGAGACCATGCCCAGTTCGCGGGCGACGGCGCGCAGCGAGAGTTTGGCGGCGCCCTCCTCCGCGAGGTGGCGGCGCGCTTCGTCCTTGATGGCGGCGGTGACCTCGACGCGGGCCCGTTCGCGGGCCCCTCGCACGGTGCTCATGCCGGTCAGTGTGTCATGCGAACGGAGCAGTGCTCAAGAATGAGAGCGGCGCCCTGTTCCCAGTATGATGCTCACCTAAGAGAGCACCGCTCTCGTTTTGGAGCGACGCTCCGTGCACACTGATCTCAAGCGAGAGCGCCGCTCTCCCACCGCCGCGGAGGCCGTCATGAGCGCGTCCACCCCCAAGCCCTACTACGCCGGGCGCAGCCGACTCGGCATCCGCTTCAACGCCCTCTTCGGCAAGCTCGCCCGACTCGGCATCAGCGTGGCCGGCAGCGCCGAGTTGTCGGTGCGCGGCCGTACCTCCGGCCGGATGCAGCGGATCCCGGTCAATCCGCACACCTTCGAGGGCTCCCCGTACCTGGTCTCGGTCCGCGGCCACTCGCAGTGGGTCGACAACATCCGCGCCGCCGGCGGCGGCGAGCTGCGCGTCGGTCGCAAAGTCCGCGCCTTCACCGTCACCGAGATGACCGACCCGGCGCAGAAGGCGGCGGTGCTGCGCACCTACCTGGAGCGGTGGGGGTGGCAGGTGGCCCAGTTCTTCCAGGGCGTCACCGCGAAGTCCTCCGACGCCGAACTGCGGGCCATCGCCGTGGACCACCCGGTCTTCCGCCTCACCGTGTCGCGCTGACCCGGCCTCGCACCCGGGAAGGCAGGAGCCGCCTTCGGCCATGCGGGCGATCCGGGACACTCACGCGGCCCGACGACCTGCCCCCGAGCAGCCCCCCTGTCGTCCCGTCACGCCCTCGTGGGCCTTCGTCAGCCCGCCCGAGCAGCCGACTCGCCCCGGTACGGCCCGACGGCAGGGCACCGCATCGTGTTGATGGCGCGAGACTGACGGTCGAACCCGACCGCGGTGGCGATCCGCCAAACCCGGTCTACGTGCCCGGCGCCGCGTACACCACGTAACGCCTACCCGAACCTCCTGGTCGCCCGCCCCCTCCGGCCACGGCGCCGGCGGCCACGACCCCCGTGACCCGCAACAGGCACCAGCCACCAAGCACGAGGCGCCGAGCACAAGGCGCCAGGCACTCGCGACCAAGCGAGGTGCCGCCCGCGCCCGTGGCCGGGCCGGGCGGCGGCCTCGCGCCCCCGCCTCAGTCCTGACGCCGGCGCGCCTGGCGCGCGTCCAACACGTGCAGCGCCTTGCGGGCGAGCGGGTACGAGCGGACCAACTCGGCCAGCGTCGTGGACCCGCGGGTGATCCGGGCGAAGGCCATCCAGGCCGGGCGCAGCCCGGTGATCGCCGCGTGCAGCAGCCCCGGCTTCGCCTCGAAGAGCGCCAGCATGCGCTTGCCGACGCCCATCTCCACGCCCAGCCCCGCCTTGACCGCGAAGGCGTAGTTCAGCGCCTGGCGCCGGGCGTCCACCGCGTCCTGCGCCTCGGAGATCTTCACGGCCCACTCGCCCGCGAGCCGCCCCGAACGCAGCGCGAAGGAGATGCCCTCGCGCGTCCACGGCTCCAGCAGCCCGGCCGCGTCCCCCGCGACCAGCACCCGGCCGCGCGAGAGCGGCGATTCCGGCGTGCGGCAACGGGTGAGGTGCCCCGAGGAGACGGCCGGCTCGAAGCCCGCCAGGCCCAGGCGGGCGATGAAGTCGTCCAGGTAGCGTTTCGTCGCGGCGCCCTCGCCCTTAGCCGAGATGACGCCGACCGTGAGGGTGTCGCCCTTGGGGAAGACCCAGCCGTAACTTCCGGGCAGCGGACCCCAGTCGATGAGCACCCGCCCCTTCCAGTCCTCGGCGACGGTCTCCGGGACCGGGATCTCCGCCTCCAGACCGAGGTCGACCTGCTCCATCTCGACGCCGACATGGGCGCCGATCCGACTGGCGCTGCCGTCCGCGCCGACCACGGCCCGGCCCAGTACCGTCTCTCCGTCCGCGAGGACCACGGCCACCGTGCGCCGGTCGGGCACCGCCGCCCCGTGCTGCTCGACGCGGCTCACGGCCGTCCCCGTACGGACGGTGGCGCCGGCCTTCTCCGCCTCCGCGACCAGTGCCGCGTCGAACTCGGCCCGGTTGACCATCCCGAACAACATGCCGCGCGAACGCCGGGTTCGGGTCAGCCGCCCGTTCATCGAGAAGGTGACCGCGTTGATCCGGTCCTTGAAGGGAAGGACGAAGCCCGGCGGCAGTGCGTCCCGCGAGGGGCCGATGATGCCGCCGCCACAGGTCTTGTAGCGGGGCAGTTCGGCCTTCTCCAGCAGCAGGACCCGCCGCCCGGCCGCGGCCGCCGCGTGGGCCGCCGAGGCCCCCGCCGGGCCGGCCCCGACCACGACCACGTCCCACACCTCGCCGGTCGGCCCGGCGCTCTCCTCTTCGGCCCGCCCGGCGTCGTTCTGCTCCGCGCTCGGGCCCTGTACCTCGTCGTCGCTGCTCACGATGTGCTGCTGCTCCTGATCAGGCTGTTCCTCGGATGCCGGGGAAATCCTACGGCGGGAGATCGTCTCGCCTCGCTGTGCGAGGATCGATGCTGTCCTTTCGCCGTGCCCCTGACGCGCACCACGCGGATGCGGGAGGCGTACACGTACACCAACGTCGCACCCAAGAGGAGCGTGCCCATGTCGCCGATTCCGGTCGCCGAGACCATCGCCTCGCTGATGCCCCGTGCCCGGCAGGAGCTGGCCGAGCTGGTGGCCTTCCGGTCGGTGGCGGACTTCTCGCAGTTCCCCCGGAGCGAGAGCGAGGCCGCCGCGAACTGGGTGGCGGACGCCCTGCGCGCCGAGGGCTTCCAGGACGTGGCCCTGCTCGACACGCCCGACGGCACGCAGTCGGTCTACGGGTACCTGCCCGGCCCCGAGGGCGCGCCGACCGTCCTGCTCTACGCCCACTACGACGTACAGCCGCCGCTGGACGACGCCGCCTGGATATCGCCCGCCTTCGAGCTGACCGAGCGGGACGGCCGCTGGTACGGGCGCGGCGCCGCCGACTGCAAGGGCGGCTTCATCATGCACCTGCTGGCGCTGCGCGCGCTCAAGGCCGACGGTGGCGTGCCGGTCGGGGTGAAGGTGATCGTCGAGGGCTCGGAGGAGCAGGGCACCGGCGGGCTCCAGCAGTACGCCGAGGCGCACCCGAAGCTGCTGGCCGCCGACACCATCGTCATCGGCGACGCCGGCAACTTCCGGCTGGGCCTGCCGACGGTGACGGCCACGCTGCGCGGCATGACCCTCGTCAAGGTCAAGATCGACACCCTGGCCGGGAACCTGCACTCCGGCATGTTCGGCGGTGTCGCCCCCGACGCACTGGCCGCGCTGATCCGCCTCCTGGACTCGCTGCGCGCGGCGGACGGTTCCACGACGGTCGACGGGCTGGCCTCGGACGCGGTCTGGGAGGGCCTCCAGTACCCGGAGGCCGACTTCCGCGCCGACGCGAGGGTCCTGGAGGGCGTGGGGCTCATCGGGGAGGGCACGATCGCGGACCGGCTGTGGGCCCGCCCGGCCGTCACCGTCCTCGGCATCGACTGCCCGTCGGTGGCCGGCGCGACTCCCTCGGTGCACGCGAGCGCCGGTGCGCTGATCAGCCTGCGCGTGCCGCCGGGCGTGGACACCGCGGAGGCCATCAAGCTCCTCCAGGCCCACCTGGTGGCGCACACCCCGTGGCAGGCCCGACTGGAGCTGGAGGTCGTGGGCCAGGGGCAGCCGTTCCGGGCGGACACGAGCAGCCCCGCGTACGCGTCGATGGCGGCGGCCATGGAAGTCGCGTACCCGGGCCAGGAGATGCAGGTCAGCGGCATGGGTGGGTCGATCCCGCTGTGCAACACGCTGACGTCGCTGTACCCCGACGCGGAGATGCTGCTGATCGGTCTGAGTGAGCCCGAGGCGCAGATCCACGCGGTGAACGAGAGCGTCTCCCCGCAGGAGTTGGAGCGCCTGGCGGTCGCGGAGGCCCTGTTCCTCGTGAACTACGCCCGCTCCAAGCGCGCCTGAGAAACGCCGGGCCCGAGCCACGACGGCCCGATGCCCACGGGCCCGAGCCACGGCGGGCCGAGCCACGGCGGCCCGATCCGCGCGGGCCCGATCCGCGGCGACCCGATCTACGCCACGGGTGAACTCCGCTTCCGGTGAACCGCGCGCCGGAAGCGGATCCTCCCGGCCTACGTTCGACCCATGACCGAACTCGACCTGGTGGAGGTCGTACCCCACCGTCTGCACATGCTCCGCTTCCCCATCGGCCAGGCGTACCTGTGGCGCGACGGCGCGGACCTGACGCTGATCGACGCCGGGCACGCGGGGGCCGCGGACGCGATCGAGGGGGCGATCCGTTCGCTGGGCCTGCTCCCGGAGCGGCTGGAGCGGATCGTCCTGACCCACTGCCACCGCGACCACGTGGGCGCGGCGGGTGAACTCGCCGACCGGTGGGGTGCGCGGGTCGTGGCGCACCGCCTGGACGCTCCCGTGATCAGGGGCGAGGAGCCGGTGCCGGAGCCGGTGTTGCAGACCTGGGAAGTCCCCCTGTACGCGCACGGGCTGACCGTCCCGGAGGCGCCGCCGACCCGGGTGGACCAGGAGGTGGAGGACGGGGAACGGCTGCCGTTCGGGGACGGCGCGGTGATCGTGCACGCGCCCGGACACACGCCGGGCAGCGTCGCCGTGCACCTGCCGGAGCACGGCGTGCTGTTCACCGGGGACTGCGTCGCGGGGGTCGGTCGGGTCATGCCGGGCGTGTTCAACGTGGATCGCGCCCGAGCCGTCGCCTCTTTCCGGCACCTGGCCGATCTGGCGCCGTCGATGGCCTGCTTCGGCCACGGCGACCCGCTGACCAGCGCCGCGGCCGACACCCTCCGGGCCGCTGCCACGGCCGTCGCGACCGCCTGACCGTGCCCGGCGGGACCCGCCGGAACCGCGTGCCCGTCGGACCCGCCGGGACTACGGACCGGCAGGACTACGCCACCCCGGACCGGGCGGCTCACCGGACGGGCCGGCCTACGGGACCGGGCGGCCCGCCTCCAGGTACAGGGGGCGGCCGCGTTCGCGGGCCCGCAGGGCCCAGCGGAGGCGCTCGAAGCGGACCGGCGGCAGCATGCCGGCGGCCTCCGTCTCGGTGGCGAACCGCCACTCCCGCAGCTCCGGCCCCGGCAACCGCAGCCCCGCGATCTCCCGCTCCCCCAGCCGCCCCCCGTCGAACAGCAGCCGCAGCCCCCCGTACGCCGGGGACACCGGCGGTTCCCAGTCGACCACCAGCAGCTCGGGCGACCGCTCCAGCGTCAGGCCCAGCTCCTCCGCGACCTCCCGCACCCCCGCGCACGCCGGCGCCTCGCCCGACTCCACGACGCCGCCCGGGAACTCCCAACCCGGCTTGTACGTCGGATCGACGAGGAGCACCCGGCCCGCCTCGTCGAAGAGCAGCACCCCCGAAGCGACCGTCTCCCGCGTCGGCTCGGGCGTCTGGACGATCTCGCAGACCGGCGCCGCCCCCGTCCGTACGGCGTCCGCGATCCGCTCCGCGGTCTCCCGCACCGTCAGCCGTCCGTTGTCGACGACGTGGGCGTCGGCCGTCAGCCAGCCCAACGCCTGTCGGTAGGCGGGGATGTGGTCGTACGCCCACTGTCTGACCCGGACGTCGACCTGCTCGGGCGCCCCCGGCTCCTCCCGAGTCGCGATCCGTTGGCGAAGAATCGTTTCCGCTGGGGCCAGCAGCACATGTCGCACCGGTATCCGCCGCGCCGCGAGGCCACCGAAGATCTCGTCGCGGTACTCCTGGCGCAGCAGCGTCATCGGCACCACCAGGACCCCGCCCAGCTCCGCCAGCATCGCCGCCGCCGTCTCCACCACGAGCCGCCGCCAACTCGGCAGGTCCTGGTAGTCGTCGACCTCCGCGAGCCGCTTGCGGGGCAGCAGCGTCCGCAGCGCGTCCCCGACGAACTCCGGGTCGAACACCGTGCCGTCCGGCAGGAGTCCGGTCAGTTCGCGGGCCGTGCTGGTCTTCCCGGCACCGAACGCGCCGTTGATCCAGACAATCACGTCTACCCCTCTCCGATGGTTCGCCTCGAAGCCCCCAGTGGCTTGCCCGCCTCACCCTGCCACGGAAACCCGCTCCCCGGCGGAGTGCTTATCCTCAAGGTCAGAGCCCTGTCCCGGGTCCCTGTCCGACGCCCGCCCGTGTCCCGCCCGACCGCTCCGCCGGAGGTCCCGTGCCCCACACCCGCCGCTCGTCCGTACCCCGTTACGGCAACCGACCGACGATGAAGGACGTGGCCGCCCAGGCGGGCGTGGGCCTCAAGACGGTCTCGCGGGTGGTCAACGGCGAGCCGGGCGTCACGCCCGACACCGAGCGGCGCGTGCAAGAGGCCATCGACGCCCTGGGCTTCCGCCGCAACGACAGCGCCCGCGTGCTGCGCAAGGGCCGCACCGCCACCGTGGGCCTGGTCCTGGAGGACCTCGCCGACCCCTTCTACGGACCCTTGAACCGGGCCGTGGAAGAGGTGGCCCGCGCGCACGGGGCGCTGCTCATCAACGGCTCCAGCGCCGAAGATCCCGAGCGGGAGCGCGAGTTGGCCCTCGCCCTGTGCGCCCGCCGGGTGGACGGCCTGATCGTGATCCCGGCCGGGGACGATCACCGGTACCTGGAGCCGGAGATCCGCGCGGGCGTGGCCACGGTGTTCGTGGACCGCCCCGCGGGCCGCATCGACGCGGACGTGGTCCTGTCGGACAACTTCGGCGGCGCCCGGGACGGGGTGGCGCACCTGATAGCCGCGGGGCACCGCCGGATCGGCTTCATCGGCGACCATCCCCACATCCACACGGCGACGGAACGCCTGCGGGGCTACCGCGCCGCGATGGCGGCCGCCGGCCTGCCCGTGGACGAGTCCTGGGTGGCCCTCGGCCCGACCGCCCCGGCGCCCGTCACGGCCGCCGCCCGCCGGATGCTGGCGGGCCCGGACCCGGTCACCGCCCTGTTCGCGGGCAACAACCGGGTGACGGTCACGGTGGTACGCGTCCTGGCCGCCGAGGGACGCCCCGTCGCCCTGGTCGGCTTCGACGACTTCGAACTGGCCGACCTGCTGCGCCCCGGCGTGACGGTGGTCGCCCAGGACGCGGCGGCCCTGGGACGGGTCGCGACCGACCGGCTCTTCCGGCGCCTGGCGGGCGCCGATCTGCCCCCGGCCCGCGTCGAACTGCCGACCCGCCTCGTCCCGCGCGGCTCGGGCGAACTCCCCCCGCCGGCCTGAACCCCGCGAGCGGGGTCCGGGGCCGCCTGGGCTCAGGCGTTCGCCTTCAGCGTCGCGGAGCGGCGCGGGATGGCGAACGCGTCGAGTTCGGCGCGGGTGAGGCCGGTCAGCGCCGTGACCTCGTCGGTGCCGACGGCCCCGCAGTCGAGGCCGCGGACCAGGTAGCCGGCCAGGGCCTTGGCGGTGGCGGGCTCGTCCATGACGTCGCCCTCGATCTTGGCCACGTACGCCTTCAGCCGCGCCGCCGCGGCTTCCAGCCCCTCGCGGTAGAAGGTGAAGACGGCCGCGTAACGCGTCGGCAGGTGCCCGGGGTGCATGTCCCAGCCCTGGTAGTAGGCGCGGGCGAGGGCACGCCGGGTGAGCCCGTAGTGCAGCTTCCAGGCTTCGTGGACGTGCTCGGTGGTGCCGATCGGCAGCACGTTCGTCGAGCCGTCGGAGACGCGTACGCCGGTGCCCGCGGCCGCGACCTGCATGATCGCCTTGGCGTGGTCGGCGGCGGGGTGGTCGCTGGACTGGTAGGCGGCGGAGACGCCGACGCAGGCGCTGTAGTCGAAGGTGCCGTAGTGCAGGCCGGTGGCGCGACCCTTGGCGGCCTCGATCATGCGGGCCACGGTGGCGGTGCCGTCCGAGGCGAGGATGGACTGGCTGGTCTCGATCTGGATCTCGAACCCGATCCGGCCCGGGCGCAGGCCCCGGGCGGTCTCGAACGCCTCCAACAGCTCGACGAAGGCGGTGACCTGCTCGGCGTAGGTGACCTTCGGGAGGGTGAGGACGAGGCCCTCGGGCAGGTCGCCCCGTTCCAGGAGCCCGGAGAGGAAGACGTCCGTGGTGCGGATGCCGCGGTCGCGGACGTTGGACTCCATGCACTTCATGCGGATGCCCATGTACGGGGCGTTCGTGCCGTTGGCGAACGCCTCCGAGACGAGGCGGGCGGCGCGTGCGGCGGCCTGGTCCTCCTCCTCGTCGGAGCGGACGCCGAAGCCGTCCTCGAAGTCGACGCGGAGGTCCTCGATGGGCTCGGAGGCGAGCTTGGCGCGTACCCGGTCGTAGACGGGGACGGCCAGCTCGTCGGAGATGCCGAGCACCTTGGCGAAGGTGGCGGCGTCCGGGGCGTGCTCGTCGAGGGCCGCGAGGGCCTGGTCGCCCCAGGAGCGGATGGTGTCGGCGGCGAAGACGTCACCGGGGACGTAGACCGTGTGGATGGGCTGACGGGTCCCGGGGTCACCCGGGTAGTGCCGCGCGAGTTCCGCGTCCACCGGGGCGAGGGAGGCGCTGATGCCCTCGCTGACCGCGCCTGCGAGGCTCGTCGCCACCTTCTCCTGCTGACCCATCGTGCACTCTCCTCTTTTCCGCTTCACGGAAGCTTAGATCCGCATAGCAGAATTTAGCCATGGGGTTCCGCTCCGTCAATGGTCCCTCCGCCGCTCGGGACAAACGACTCGGGGCCGTGTGGTGAGAAACACCACACGGCCCCGAGGGCGCACGACGGAGAAGAGAAGCGCAGGTCAGCCCTTGCGCGCCTTGATCGCCTCGGTCAGCTGGGGGACGACCGTGAAGAGGTCGCCGACCACGCCGTAGTCGACCAGGTCGAAGATCGGGGCCTCGGCGTCCTTGTTGATGGCCACGATGGTCTTCGAGGTCTGCATGCCGGCCCGGTGCTGGATCGCGCCGGAGATGCCGGAGGCGATGTAGAGCTGCGGGGAGACCGACTTGCCGGTCTGGCCGACCTGGTTGGTGTGCGGGTACCAGCCGGCGTCGACGGCGGCACGCGAGGCGCCGACCGCCGCGCCGAGGGAGTCCGCGAGGTCCTCGATGAGGTGGAAGTTCTCGGCGCCGTTGACGCCGCGGCCGCCCGAGACGACGATCGCGGCCTCGGTCAGCTCCGGACGGCCGGTGGACTCGCGCGGGGTGCGGGAGACGACCTTGGTGCCGGTGGCCAGGGCGCCGAAGGTGACGGCGAGCGCCTCGACGGCGCCGGCCGCCGGGGCGGCCTCGACCGGAGCCGAGTTCGGCTTGACGGTGATGACCGGGGTGCCCTTGGAGACGCGGGACTTGGTGGTGAAGGACGCGGCGAACGCGGACTGCGTGGCGACCGGGCCCTCGTCACCCGCCTCCAGGTCGATGGCGTCGGTGATGATGCCGGAGCCGATGCGGACCGCGAGGCGGGCCGCGATCTCCTTGCCCTCGGCGGAGGACGGGACGAGCACGGCGGCCGGGGAACCCGCGGTGGACGCCGCGTCGTACGCGGCCTGGAGCGCGTCCACCTTCGGCACGACGAGGTACTCGGTGAACTCGGGGGCGTCGGCGGTGAGCACCTTGACGGCGCCGTGCTCGGCGAGCACGGCGGCGGTGTTCTCGGCGCCGGCGCCGAGGGCGACCGCGACGGGCTCGCCGATGCGGCGGGCCAGGGTCAGCAGTTCGAGGGTGGGCTTGCGGACGGCGCCGTCCACGTGGTCGACGTAGACGAGGACTTCAGCCATGGGAGTGCTCCTGCGAATGCGAAGTAGTCAGGGGGCGATCGAGAGGGTGCCGGCTGAAGCTCTTAGATGAACTTCTGGCCCGCCAGGAACTCGGCCAGCTGCTTGCCGCCCTCGCCCTCGTCCTTGACGATCGTGCCGGCGGTACGGGCCGGGCGCTGCGCGGCGGAGTCGACCTTGGTCCAGGAGCCCTCCAGGCCGACCTCGTCGGCGTCGAGCTCCAGCTCCTCCAGGTCCCAGGACTCCACCGGCTTCTTCTTGGCCGCCATGATGCCCTTGAAGGACGGGTAGCGGGCCTCGCCCGACTGGTCGGTCACCGAGACGAGCGCCGGCAGGGAGGCCTGGAGCTGCTCGCTGGCGGTGTCGCCGTCGCGGCGGCCGGTCACGGTGCCGTCCTCGACCTTGACCTCGGAGAGCAGGGTGACCTGCGGGACGCCCAGGCGCTCGGCGAGGATCGCCGGGAGCACGCCCATGGTGCCGTCGGTGGAGGCCATGCCGGTGATGACCAGGTCGTAGCCGGCCTTCTCGATGGCCTTGGCGAGCACGAGCGAGGTGCCCATGACGTCGGAGCCGTGCAGGTCGTCGTCCTCGACGTGGATGGCCTTGTCGGCGCCCATGGAGAGCGCCTTGCGCAGCGCGTCCTTGGCGTCCTCGGGACCGACGGTCAGGACGGTGATCTCCGCCTCGTCCGCCGCGTCGGCGATCTGGAGCGCCTGCTCGACCGCGTACTCGTCGAGTTCCGACAGCAGACCGTCGACGTCGTCGCGGTCGACGGTCAGGTCATCGGCGAAGTGCCGGTCGCCGGTGGCGTCGGGTACGTACTTCACACAGACAACGATCCTCAGGCTCACGCCGACTCTCCTACCGCATCGTCTTTTTCTGGTACCGCCTTGTGCAGGCAGCATAGGCGCCTTGTCGGGCGGATCCCGATCGGGGCGACCCGCGCCCCGAACAGAATGTTACTCGTCAGTACACAGTGGGTCTTCCCCGGTTGCAAGGCCGTCGAACTGTGATCTGGCCAACGCCGCCCGAACCCGCCCCAGCAGGGACGATTCAGTCCCGCAACGCGTTGAAGCGACCCTGGTGGTAGAGGAGCGGACGGCCTTCGCCGCCGGGGGGCACCGCGGGGTTCCCGGACACCACCTCGGCGATGATCACCCGATGCGCGCCGGCGGGCACCCGCGCCACCACCCGGCACACCAGCCAGGCCAGCACCCCGGACAGCACCGGTACCCCGTGCGGGCCCTGGGCCCAGTCGGTGTCCGGCCCGAATCGGTCGGCGCCGCTGCGCGCGAAGAGTCCGGCCAGCTCCCGCTGGTGCTCGGCGAGTATGTGCACGCCGAGGTGGTCCGAGTCGCGTATCGCGGGCCAGGTGGAGGAGCCGGTGCCGATCGTGAAGGAGAGCAGCGGCGGGTCGGCGGAGACGGAGTTCAAGGACGTCGCGGTGAACCCCACCGGGGCGCCGCCGCCCGTGGTGGCGGTGATGACCGCGACTCCGGCGGCGTGGTGCCGGAAGACGGAACGAAGGAGATCGGGCGATCCGGCCGTGCCGGTGGCGAAACGGGGGGACGGAGCCGTCGGGGCCGTCATGAGGGGTCTTCCTTCTGCCGCGCCGGGCGCGGGCACGATCGGGGGTCGGGGGTCGGGGGCGTTCAGTGATCCCGACAGCGCGCGCTCGCACAGCGGACCAGGTCCACATGCACCCGTCCGTAGAGCAGGAGTTCGTACCTCATGCGGTCAGCCTGGCGATCTCCCGTGTACACAGTCAAGCCGCACCGGCCAGATGTCGGGCGCGTCACGCCGGGTACGGGCGCGCGCACCGGCGCGTACGGAACCCGCGGCCCACCCGGCACGTCACAGGACGGCTCCGAGGGCGGCGATCACGTCGGCCTTCCTCGGCATCCCGGCTGCCTGCCGGACGATCCGCCCGGTGGCGTCCAACACCAGCACGGTGGGGGTCTTCTCGATGCCGAGGGCGCGCACGAGTCCCAGGTTCGACTCGGCGTCCACTTCCACGTGCGCGACGCCGTCCACCATCGAGGCGACGTCGGCGAGGATCCGCCGGGTCGCCGCGCAGGGCCGGCAGAACGCGCTGGAGAACTGGACCAGGGTGGCCCGCTCCCCCGGCCGCACGCCCAATTCGGCCACGCCCAGCCGTGCTCCGTCCCCGCGCACCCGCACCTCGGCTCCCTTCGGTACCCCTGCTCCGGCTTCGGTCGTACGCTGATCCGAGCGCCCCGTCGGTGCGCCGCATTCCCGGCGTGACGAGAATCTCCCCGGGCATGCGCGTCCGGGCTGGCTCATCGGCCGGTATGTGGGGCACCATCCCCATGGTCGCGTACCTACGCTTCCGTAACTTCCAGCCGGGAGCACCTCCCCAGGCAGAAAGCGGGGTCTCCCCACCATGGCTGAGCTCGTCTACCCTCCCGTGATCGGCGCCGCGCACACGCTCTTCCGCGCGTTGGACATCCGTATCGACATGAAGGGCACGGAGAACATCCCGCGCAAGGGCGGGGCGGTCCTCGTGTCCAACCACATCGGCTACCTCGACTTCATCTTCGCCGGTCTGGCCGCGCGCCCGCAGAAGCGGCTGGTGCGGTTCATGGCGAAGGAATCGGTGTTCCGGCACAAGGTGTCCGGCCCGCTGATGCGCGCGATGAAGCACATCCCGGTGGACCGCGCGCAGGGTGAGACGGCGTACGAGCACGCCCTGGAGTCCCTGCGCTCCGGTGAGATCATCGGGGTCTTCCCCGAGGCGACCATCTCCCAGTCCTTCACGCTCAAGAGCTTCAAGTCGGGTGCGGCCCGGATGGCGCAGGAGGCCGGCGTCCCGCTGATCCCCGTCGCGCTGTGGGGCACCCAGCGGCTGTGGACCAAGGGCCGCCCGAAGGACCTCAAGCGCAGCCACATCCCGGTGACGATGCGGGTGGGCGAGCCGCTGGAGGCCCCGACCGACCAGTACGCCGGGGCCATCACGCGGCGCCTGCGCGAGCGGGTGCAGGAACTGCTGGACGCCGCCCAGCGCGCGTATCCGGCCAAGCCCAAGGGCCCCGAGGACGCGTGGTGGCTCCCGGCGCACCTGGGCGGCACCGCCCCGACCCCGGCCCAGGTCAAGGAAGCGGGCTAAGCCGCCCGGCCGGGGCACCCCACGTCCTCGGCGCCCGGCCCGGGCCCGTTGCGCGGACACGGGGCCGGGGACGGGGCCGAGGGCGGTCACAAGGCCGTCGGGAGCCTCCGCCACAGCTCCGACCGGTCCGCGGACTCCCGGAGCGCCGTGAGCACGCCGGCGTGCGCGCCGGCGTAGAGCGTCGGGTAGTCGACCTCGCCCAGCTCGGGGCGGACAGGGAAGGCGAGTCGCTCCCGTTCGAGGTCGAACCGGGCGTCCACGCCCGGCTTGTTGCCGCGCGGGTCCAGCCGCGCCCAGCGGTCGCCGCCGGGCAGCCGGAGCGCGACCAGCCCGTGGAGGAGGGGCTCGGAGCCGTCGTCCTCGGTGAGCCGCTGGTAGCAGAGCGCGGCCGGCACCCCCTTGGCGCGCAACAGGGCGACGAGGGCGTGGGACTTGGCGTGGCAGATGCCGTTGCGGGTGCCCAGCACGTCCGAGGCGCGCCAGGCGACGCGCGGGTCTCCGGCGTCGCGGGAGTGCGGGATCGTGTCGCGGACGAACTCGAACGCCGCTTCGGCGTAGGTGTAGGCGTCGCCGCCGGTGGCGGTCCACAGCGCGTCGGCGGTCTCGACCACGAGGGGGTGCCCGTGGTCGATCGCCTCATCGGCGGCGAGATAGGCGGAAACGTCGGGATGCTCCTGGATCAGTTCCATGATCCAGGAGCATACCTATGCAGCAAGTCGCATGACTATCGATTTATCGCGCGAGTTCTTCCTTCAACGCCTGGAGGAAGCCGTCGACATCCTCTTCCTGGGTGTCGAAGCTGCACATCCAGCGGACGTCGCCGGCGATCTCGTCCCAGAAGTAGAAGCGGTAACGCTTCTGCAGACGCCGCGACACCTCGTGCGGCAGTCGCGCGAACACCGCGTTCGCCTGCACCGGGTAGAGGATGCGGACACCGTCCGTCTCGCGGACGCCCGCCGCGAGCCGCTGCGCCATCGCGTTGGCGTGGCGGGCGTTGCGCAGCCACAGGTCCTTCGCGAGCAGCGCTTCGAGCTGCACCGACACGAACCGCATCTTCGACGCCAACTGCATCGACATCTTGCGGATGTGCTTCATCTGCCGCACGGAGTCGGGGTTCAGCACGACCACCGCCTCGCCGGCCATCATGCCGTTCTTGGTGCCGCCGTACGAGAGCACGTCCACGCCGACCGCGTTGGTGAAGGCGCGCATCGGCACGTCGAGCGAGGCAGCGGCGTTGGCTATCCGGGCGCCGTCGAGGTGGACCTTCATGCCGAGCGAGTGCGCGTGCTCGCAGATCGCCCGGATCTCCTCGACCGTGTAGACCGTGCCCAGTTCGGTGTTCTGGGTGATCGAGACGACCTGCGGCATGGCGCGGTGCTCGTCCTCCCAGCCCCACGCCTGCCGGTCGATGAGCTCGGGGGTGAGCTTGCCGTCGGGCGTCGGGACGGTGAGGAGCTTGAGACCGGCCATCCGCTCGGGCGCGCCGCCCTCGTCGACGTTGATGTGCGCCGACTCGGCGCACACCACGGCGCCCCAGCGGTCGGTCATCGCCTGGAGGGCGGTGACGTTGGCGCCGGTGCCGTTGAAGACGGGGAACGCCTGCGCGTACGGGCCGAAGTGGCTGCGGAAGATCTTCTGCAGGTGTTCGGTGTACTCGTCGTCGCCATAGGAGACCTGGTGGCCCCCGTTGGCCAACGCGACGGCCTCCAGGATCTCCGGGTGCACCCCCGCGTAGTTGTCGCTGGCGAATCCGCGCACCGCCGGGTCGTGGTGGCGGCGCGCGTCGGTCGTCCCGCTAGCGGTTCTCACGGTTGCGGAGTGAGCCACAGGCGCTGTCCGTTCACATCGGGGGCGGACTGGTTCCATACGCCGGTGATGGCCTCGGCCAGCTCCTTGACGTCCGTGAAGCCCGCGAACTTCGCATTGGGGCGCTCCGCGCGCATGGCGTCGTGCACCAATGCCTTGATGACCAGGATGGCAGCCGCCGCCTGCGGGCCGTCCTCGCCCCCCGCCTTGCGGAAGGAGTCCGCCATGGCCAGGGTCCACGCCTCGGCGGCGGCCTTGCCCGCGTTGTAGGCGGCGTTGTTGGCCACCGGCTTGTGGGCGCCGGACTGGCTGATCAGGACGTAGCGGCCGCGGTCGCTGCGGAGCAGGCCGTCGTGGAACGCGAGCGAGGTGTGCTGCACGGTGCGGATCAGCAGCTTCTCCAGGAAGCTCCAGTCCGCCAGGTCCGTCTCGGTGAAGGAGGTGCTCCCGCGCCAGCCGCCGACGAGATGGACCAGGCCGTCGACGCGGCCGTAGTCCTTCTCGATCCGCTCGGCCCACGCCTTGGTGGCGGCGAGGTCCAGCAGGTCGACGGTGTCCCCGATGACGGTGGCGCCGCCGTGCGCGTACCGGGCCGCGTCCACGGCCTCGGCCAGCCGCGCCGGGTCGGCGTCCGACGCGACGACGGTCGCGCCCGCCTCGGCGAGGCGCAGCAGGGCGGCGCGCCCGGCGGGCCCGCCGGCGCCGGCCACCGCCACCACCGCTCCATGGAGGGTCGCGTTGTCGTTCCCCGAGCCGTTCATCCGTGCAGCCTCCTGAGGGCGAGTGGTCACGCGGCCACTCGCTGCGCGTCGTCAGCGTTCACAGCAGTGATGCCCTTCGTGGAGGCGATCACTCCCTTGAGCTTCTTGGCGAGCGCCTCGTAGAACATGCTCAGCGGAAACTCGTCCGGAAGCACGTCGTCCACGAGCTTGCGCGGCGGCAGCGTCAGGTCGAGGGCGTCGGGGCCCTTGGCCCACTTGGAGCCCGGGTG
The DNA here is from genome assembly GCF_042881255.1 of Streptomyces sp. NPDC058279. Taxonomy (NCBI): domain Bacteria; kingdom Bacillati; phylum Actinomycetota; class Actinomycetes; order Kitasatosporales; family Streptomycetaceae; genus Streptomyces; species Streptomyces sp. NPDC058279. Next base: position 807,414 of record NZ_JBHVYA010000001.1, read on the forward strand.
CGGGGCCAGGTAGGTGGAGACGAGCTCGTACGCCTTGAACCAGTGGACGAGCTTCGGGCGGTCGATGCCGGCCCGGTAGAGGTCCTCGATCTCGGCGCAGAGCTGGTTGGTGACCTGCGGGGCGCGCATCCAGTCGATCTTGAGCGTGTTGTCCGTCCAGCGCACCACGTCGTGCTTGTGCAGGTAGGCGAAGAGCAGCTGGCCGCCGAGCCCGTCGTAGTTCCGGTTGCGGTCACCGGAGACCGGGAAGCGGAACATGCGGTCGAAGAGGACGGCGTACTGCACGTCACGACCGTGCTCGTTGCCCTCGGACTCCAGCTTCACGGCCTCCTTGAAGGCGGTGAGGTCGCAGCGCAGCTCTTCCAGGCCGTACATCCAGAACGGCTGGCGCTGCTTGATCATGAAGGGGTCGAACGGCAGGTCGCCGTGGCTGTGGGTGCGGTCGTGGACCATGTCCCACAGGACGAACGCCTTCTCGCAGCGCTCCTGGTCCTCGACCATCCGGGCGATGTCCTCGGGCAGCTCGACGCCCAGGATGTCGACGGCGGCCGCGGTGACCTTGCGGTAGCGGGCGGCCTCGCGGTCGCAGAAGATGCCACCCCAGGTGAACCGCTCGGGGGCCTGGCGGACGGCGATGGTCTCCGGGAAGAGCACGGCGGAGTGGGTGTCGTAGCCCGGGGTGAAGTCCTCGAAGGTGATGCCGAGGAACAGCGGGTTGTCGTACCGGGTGCGCTCCAGCTCGGAGAGCCACTCGGGCCAGACCATCTTCAGGACGACGGCCTCGAGGTTGCGGTGCGGGTTCCCGTTCTGCGTGTACATCGGGAAGATCACCAGGTGCTGGAGGCCGTCGGCGCGCTCGGCGGCCGGGTGGAAGGCCAGCAGGGAGTCCAGGAAGTCCGGCACGGGGAAACCGGCCTCGGCCCACTTGCGCAGGTCCGCGACGAGGGCCCGGTGGTAGGCGGCGGCGTGCGGGAGCAGCGGCGACAGGGCTTCGACACCCGCGATCACCCGCTCGACGGCGGCGGCGACGTCGGCCCGTCCGGGGGCGCCCTCCGCGTCGAGGTCGATGGAGCCGTCCGCGGCCTGCCAGGGGCGGATCTCCTCCACGGCGGCCTTGAGCTCGGGCCACGCCGGGTGGTCGACCACCCGCGTCCCGGCGGTTATCACGGCGCCACCGGTGCCCGGCACAAGAGTTTCCGTCATGTCACTTCCTCCACAGGAGAACCTCACGTCCGAGCAGCGTAAGCGGGCGAGGCTCTCCTGTTCAAGAGGAGACTCGGGAAAATATCCTGCGCTACCCCCCACTCCACGGGAATTCTTCCCGTCCTCTGCTGCGGATACGGTCGTCCCGGTCGCTCATCCGTCCTTGCCCGCCGCCGCGTTGCGGAAGTGCGGGATCACGGTGTCCCCCCACTGCCGCAGGGTCTCCAGACACGCTTCCTGGGGCACCGTGCCCATCTGTATGAGGCACATCACCTCGTCGGCCCCGGCCGCACGGAGCCGTTCGACGTACGCGATGGCCTCCCGCGCGCTCCCGTAGGCGTGATCGGCGTTGAAGGTGGCCGTCGACGTGGGCCGCACCGGGATCTCCAGTTCGTGGAGGCGGGCCACCACCTGTTCGGCCGCCTCGCGCATCCCCGCCGCCTCGTCGGCGCCCGCCACCACGGCCTCGTCGGGCACGCCCGCCCCGCCGTACCAGTGGCCGATGGACTGGGCGAAGAACCGCTGGCCTCGGATGCCGATGCGGCGGGCCTCCCGGGGGTCGTCGAGCACGATGGTCGGGCAGAGCACCGAGAAGTGGTCGTTCACCGCGCTCGACACGAAGCGCTTCCCGTCCCGCCGGGCGATCGCGGCGTCGTACGCGGCCCGCATGCCCGCGATCGACTCGGGCCCGGCGAAACCCATCACCAGCGCGCCCACGCCCAGCTCGGCGGCCTGCTCCAGCGTCTCGGCCCGGCTGCACGCCAGGAACAGCGGCGGGTGGGGGGTCTGGGCCGGGCGGGGCAGGATCGGGTGCGGGCCGATGTCCAGCAGCTCGCCGTGGTACTCCAGCTCCTCCGCCTGCCAGGCCCGCCCGATGATCCGCAGCGCCTCCTCGACCTCGGCGGTGGTGTTGTCCTTGTCCACCCCGAACAGCGAGGTCTCCTGGGTGGTGCCGCCGCGTCCGGCGCCCAGGTCGAGCCGTCCGCCGGAGAGCAGGTCGAGCATCGCGGCCCGCTCGGCGACACGGACCGGGTGGTTGAAGCGGAAGGGCATGCAGACGACGCCGTGGCCGATGCGGATGGTGCTGGTCCGGGCCGCGACCCAGGTCAGGAAGATCTCCGGGCTGGACATGTGTGCGTACCACTTGAGCGCGTGGTGCTCGACGGCCCAGATCCGGTCGAATCCCACCCGCTCGGCGAGCACGGCCTGTTCCACGCAGTCGCGGATGACCTGGTGCTCCTGTTCCACCGTCGGGTCGGCCAACTGTGCTTCGAAGATCACGGAAAACTTCACGATGCCTCCGGCAGGGCCGCGCCGGGCGCGTCCCGAGTCAGGATGTGCTTCGAATAGGCATATGACTAGTAGTCATAAGCTGAAGAAGCAAGACTCCGCGCGTCAACGCCTACGGGACGCGCCCACCCGCGGGTGACGGCGCCGCGCCGCGACCGGGCGCCCGACCCTGGCGGGAAGCGGCCGGGCGGCCCCTGCGGGACGGCGCACGGGCGGTCCCCTCGCGGGCGCCGCGCACTAGCATGCGTCCTCACCGCGCGCGGCCGGTCGGGACACCGGGACCGCGCGGCAGCCGCCGTCGACGGAAGCGAGAGAACCTTGACTTTCCTCACCATCGGTCACCGCGGGGTCATGGGTGTCGAACCGGAGAACACCCTGCGGTCCTTCGTCCGCGCGGAACGCTGCGGCATGGACGTCATCGCGCTGGACGTCCGCCTGAGCAAGGACGGCGCGCTCGTCGTCCTCCACGACGGCGCGGTCGACCGCACGACCGACGGCGTGGGCGCCGTCGCCGAACTGACCCTGGCGGAACTGCGCGAGCTGGACGCCGGCGACGGCGAACGCGTGCCGGTCCTGGAGGAGGTGCTCGAAGCGGTGCGCACCCCGCTCCAGGTGTCGGTCCACGACGAGGCCGCCGCCGGGGTGCTCGCGGAACTGGTCCTGCGCCGGGACCTGAGCTCCCGCATCGAAGTGGCCTCGTACCAGGACGCGGTCCTGGCCGGGGTGGCCCGGCGGGTGCCGGGCCTGCGCACCACCCTCTACGCGGACCCGCACGGGGCCGACATCGTGGACCGGGCGCTCGCCGCCCACGCCCGGACGCTCGCCCTGAGGCTGCGTCGGACCACGCTGGAGACGGTGGAGGCGGCGCACACGGCGGGGTTGCGGGTGACCGGCTGGACGGTCGACTCCCTGGACCACCTGCGGCTGGCGCGGGCCCTGGGACTGGACGGCGCGCTCACCGGCTTCCCCGAGATCCGCAGCACCGGCCGCTTCACGGCCTGAGGCGGCCGGCCCGGTTCCGCTACAGCGACTTGACCAGCAGCTCGAAGGCCAGGTCGGTGCGGAGCGGGATGCCGAAGCGCTCGTCGCCGTACGGGAAGGGGCTCAGCTCGCCGGTGCGCCGGTAGCCGCGGCGTTCGTAGTAGGCGATGAGTTCCTCCCGTACGTTGACCACCGTCATCCGCATCTCCTTGGCGCCCCATTCCTCGCGGGCGCGTCGCTCGGCCTCGGCCAGGACCTCCTTGCCGAGGCCGCCGCCCTGGAGCCCGGGGCGTACGGCGAACATGCCGAAGTAGGCGTGGTCGCCCCGGTGTTCGAGCTGGCAGCAGGCGACGAGTTCGCCGGCCCGTTCGACGACGAGCAGCATGCCGTCGGCGGCTCCGATGATCTGGCGGACGCCCTCCGGGTCGGTGCGTTGGCCGTCCAGGTAGTCCGCTTCCGTGGTCCAGCCGGCCCGGCTGGCGTCACCGCGGTAGGCCGACTCGACGAGCGCCACCAGCTCCGGTACGTCCGTCTCGACGGCGGGCCGGTAGCTCGGGGCGGCGGGGTGTGCGGTCGACATCGACGACTCCGTTCATCTGATCGGCATATGACATGCCGGGTACGGCAGACAGAGCCTATCCCGGGGCGGCGTGCGGGCCCGTCCGCAGGGGCATCTCTTCCCCTGACGCCGACGAACCGGGAGGTTCCGCCGTGCACGGATCCGCGCTGCCCTCCGCCGCCTCAGCCGTCTCCGGCTGGCTGCTCGTGGCACTCTGCGCGACCAGCGGTACGTACTGCCTGCTGCGGGCGCGCAGAGCGGACCGGGCGGCGCGCGGCCCGGCGATGGGCGAGGCCCTGATGGGATTCGGGATGGCGGTGATGGCCACGCCGTCCGGCATCGGACCGTGGGGGCCCGCGATCTTGCTGGGGGTCTTCTGCGCGGCCGCCGCGCACGCGCTGTGGTTGCTGCGCGGCGGCCCGCGCCACGGCCACCACGCGCACCACGCGGTCGGTTCGCTGGCCATGGCCTACCTCGCCTACCTCGGGCTGTCGGCGGGCGCCGGCCACTCGCACGGGCCCGGATCCGGCCACGGACCGGGCGCGGGGCTGCCCCTGGTGACGGGCGCCCTGCTCGTGTACTTCGCGGCGTACGTCCTGCTGGGCGGGGCCCGGCTGGTGGCGGCCGGCGGGGCGCAGCCGGTCGCGGTGGGTGGGGGGCCGGCCGCGGACGCGCCGGGCGAGCTGACCCGGGCCTGCCGACTGACCATGGGAATCGGGATGTTGGCGATGCTTCTGAGCATGTGAGCGACGGCGAAACGTGTCCTGCGTCACCAATGGCGCGGACCGTACCCGCAGGTAGTGCCCCACTCATAGGGTGGCGGCCATGATGGTCCCCGCCGTTCTCCTGCTGCTCGGCGCACTGACCGCGGTGTTCGCCCCCCGCCTGCTGGCTCGGGCCGAGTGGCCCGAACGTGAGCCGGTCGTGGCGCTGTGGGCGTGGCAGTGCGTGGTGGGCGCGGTGCTGCTGTGCCTGGCGCTGTCGATGCTGCTGAGCGCGGCGGCGGCCTGGCAGGCGGTACGCGGGCGGCTCTTCGCCGTCGCGCCGCGCGGGGTGGTCGACGCCTACGCGCTGGGGGCGGCGGGCGGGGTGTGGGCCGCGGCCACCGCGCTGGTACTGGCGGGCGGGGGTCTGTGGACCGGCGCGATGCTGACCCGTGAGGTGCTGCGGGCACGCGCCCGGCGGCGCGTCCGCGGGGCCGAACTGCTGGAGCGGGCCCCGCTGTTGCCCGGAGAGGACCCGCAGGCCGCGCGGCTCGTCGTCCTGGAGGGGCCGCGGCCCGAGGCGTGGTGGCAGCCGGGTACGGTCCCGCAGCTGGTGGTCACGACGGCCGCGCTGGGCCGGTTGAAGGGCAGCCAACTCGACGCCGTGCTGGCGCACGAGCAGGGGCACGTCGCGGCCCGCCACGACTGGCTGCTGCACTGCTCACGGGCGCTGGCCGGGGGCTTCCCGCAGGTACCGGTGTTCGCGGCGTTCGAGGCGGAGATGCACCGCCTGGTGGAACTCGCCGCCGACGACGTGGCCTCGCGGCGGTTCGGGCGGCTCACCGTCGCGCTGGCCCTGGTCGGTCTCAACGAGGACCGCGGGGTGTTCGGCCTGGGCGCCGCCCCCGAGGCGCACGTGCCCCAGCGGGTGCGGCGGCTGCTGTCGGCCACCCCACGGCTGTCCCCCGCCCGGCGGCTGCGACTGACGGCGCTGGCGACCCTGATCCCCGCCCTCCCGCTGGCGGTGGCGCTCGTCCCGGGCCTGAGCGCGCTCGCGTAGTGCCGGCCGGCAGGCTGGGGGGATGGACGCACCCACCCCCGGCGCCTGGCTGCGCGCCGGAATCAGCCGAGACGGCGGACCGCTGCGCGAGGACGAGCACGTCGTGTGGCTCCAGAGCGGGGTCTGCTACGCCGACAGCCGCGGCTTCGCCGGGACCACCTCCTACGACGGCCGGCAGGTCACCTTCCACCACGAGGTCGGCTCCCCCGGGGAGGACGTCGGAGCCCTGCGGCCGGAGGGCGACGGCCTGGTCGAGACCGGCACGAACACCGACGGGAGCACGTTCCTGGAGGTGTGGACGCCCCTCGGCGGGGCCGAGGGCACCCAGGGTTCCTGGCGCGCGGGTGGAAGTCAGACGGTCCGCGTCGGCCGGCAGGTCGTCCATGTGGACGGTGCGGGCGTCGGCGCCCACTTCGAGCTGCCCGGCTTCGGGCAGGGCTGAGCGGCCGCCCGGCCCGGACCGCCGGCCCGGACCCGCTGCCCGGACCGGCCGTTCTGGGCGATCCCCCGCGTCGCCCAGAACAGCAGACCGCGCGCTGAGTATATTGGCTCGGAGCCAGTCAACGCAGGAGTAAGCATGGTCCCGCGCAGCGCATCGGTCAATGAAGAATTGCGGAGACGTTCCCGGGAGCGGCTGCTCCAGGCGACGGTGGAGCTGGTCGGCGAACGCGGCTACGAGGCCACCACCCTCGGCGACATCGCCGACCGGGCCGGCGCCGCCCGGGGCCTCGTCTCGTATTACTTCCCGGGCAAACGCCAGTTGCTCCAATCCGCCGTCCACCGGTTGATGCACCAGACCCTGGAGGCGGCCCTGGAGCGGCCGCCCCGCACCGACGACGGCCGCGAGCGCATGGCCCGCGCCATCGACGCGATCCTGGGGCTCGCCGTGGACCGGCCCCGGCTGATGCGCACCCACATGGCGGGCATCCTCCAGGCCGACGGTTTCGTCCGGTGCGCGGAGCAGCAGCGGCTCGCGGAGCTGCTGCGGGACACGGTCGTCCGGTACGGCTCGGCGGACGTGGACACCGACTACCCCCTCCTGCGGGCGCTGCTGATGGGTTCCGTGGTGGCGGTGCTGTTGCCGGGGGCGCCGATGCCCTCGGCGCGGCTGCGGGCGGAGTTGTTCCAGCGGTACGGGCTGGACTGGGAGCTCGGCGTCCCGCCGGCCGGGGGACCGCCCGGCGGAACCTTTCCTCCGCTGAACCGGTGAGGCGCAGGTATGAGGCGCGGCGCATGTGCGGGCGCCCGGCGGCCGACCGGCGCGCCGGTGTCCACCGGATGCGCGCGACGGGCTGACGGGTACGGCACCCGGTGTCATGCTGGGAAGCACCTGCGGGAGGAGCTCCGCCGTGCTTCGTGTCGCCGTCGTCGGTTCGGGCCCCAGCGGGGTCTACGTCGCGCAGACCCTGGTCCAGCAACGCGAGGTGCCGGGCGTCCGGGTGGACGTACTGGACCGGCTGCCGGCTCCGTACGGGCTCGTGCGGTACGGGGTGGCACCCGACCACGAGAAGATCAAGTCGTTGACCGGAAGTCTGCGCTCCGTGCTGGAGGACGAACGGATCCGCTTCCTCGGCAACGTGGAGGTGGGCGGTCCGGCCCTGCCGACGGAGCGGCTGCGCGAGATGTACCACGCGGTGGTGTACTGCGTCGGCGCCGCCCAGGACCGGCATCTGGGCATCCCCGGCGAGGAGTTGCCCGGCGTCCACTCCGCGACGGCCTTCGTCTCCTGGTACAGCGGGCACCCCGACGCGGCGGACTCGGCCTTCGACCTCTCCGGCGTGGCGTCGGCGGTGGTGATCGGCGCCGGCAACGTCGCGGTCGACGTGACCCGGATCCTGGCCCGCGGCGTGCCCGAGCTCGCACCGACCGACATGCCGCAGGCCGCACTGGGCGCCCTCGCGGCCAGCGGGGTGCGCGCGGTGTCGATGGTGGCCCGGCGGGGGCCCTCACAGGGCAAGTTCACGACCAAGGAACTCCGGGAGCTGGGCACGCTGCCGGGCGTGGGGGTCCGGGTGGACCCCGCCGAGCTGGCGCTCGACCCCGCGTACGAGGACCCGGGGACGGCGGCGGCGCTGCCCGCGGTGGCCCGGCGCAACCTGGAGGTGCTGCGCGCCTGGGTCACGGCGGTCCCGGCCGGGGCGGACCGGGACATCAGGCTGCGGTTCTACCTGCGGCCGGTGGAAGTGCTGGCCGGCCCCGACGGGCGGGCCGGCGCGGTGCGGTTCGAGCGGACCGCCCCCGACGGCCGGGGCGGGGTGCGCGGCACGGGCGGGTACGAGGACATCGAGGCGCGGCTGGTGCTGCGCTCGGTGGGCTACCGGGGCGTGCCGCTGCCCGGGCTGCCCTTCGACCCGACGACGGGCACCGTCCCGCACGCGGCGGGCCGGGTGCTGCGCGAGGGCCGGGCCTCGGTCGGCGAGTACGTCGCGGGCTGGATCAAGCGGGGCCCGACCGGGGTGATCGGCACCAATCGCCCGTGCGCCAAGGAGACGGCGTCCTCCCTGCTCCAGGACGCGGGCGTACTGGCCCGCCGCGAGCCGGGGCCGGACCCCCTGGACGCGATGCGCGCGGCGGGACTTCGGCCGGTGCGGTGGCCGGGCTGGCTGGCCATCGAGACGGCGGAGGCTGATCTGGGCCGCTCGCTGGGGCGCCGCTCGGTCAAGATCCCGGACTGGGCCGGCCTGCTGGGCGCGGCGGGGACGTAGCGCTCGGGCGTACGGACCGCTCGGGCGGGCCACCCGATAGGCGTACGGGCCGGTCAGGCGGGCGCGCCGGTCAGCCGGACCGCTTCCGCGGTGGCCGCCGTGAGGACGGTGTCGAGGAGACCGGGGAAGAGGGATTCCAGGTCCGCGCGGCGCAGGTCGTTGAGTTTGGTGGTGCCGCGGTAGGTCTGTCGGACGACGCCGGCCTCGCGCAGGACGCGGAAGTGGTGGGTGGTCGTGGACTTGGTGACCGGGAGCACGAAGAAGGAGCAGGCCAGTCCCTCGGTGGCCGCGGCCAGTTCGCGGACGATGGACAGCCGGACGGGGTCGGACAGGGCGTGCAGGACGCCCTCCAGCCGGATCTCCGCGGTCTCGGGATGGGCGAGCGGGCGAGTGGCGGCGGCCGGTTCCGGCATCTGATCCTCCACTCGCTCGCTCACTGATCCGGTCGGTCGGCCCGGCGGCGCGGGGCGTTCCTCCGAGGTACGAGAACCATCGTAGGACACGGACGGGGCCGGGCCGTCGGCGGTCGGGCGCCGCCCCCGGTTCACCAGGCCCGGTGGTACGGGGAGGGCGTGCGGGGTGCCACGCCCAGCTCGACGGCGGCGCGCCGGGCCCAGTACGGGTCACGGAGCAGTTCACGGCCGAGCAGGACCGCGTCCGCCTCGCCGTTGGCCACGATCTTCTCCGCCTGCGCGGGCTCGGTGATCAGCCCCACCGCCGCCGCCGGCAGACCGGTTTCGCGCTTGACCCGGGCCGCGAAGGGCACCTGGTATCCGGGTCCGACCGGGATGCTCACGCGCGGGGCGAGGCCGCCGGTGGAGACGTCGAGCAGGTCCACGCCGTGTGCTCGGAGGAGTCCGGCCAGCCGGACGGTGTCGTCGGCGGTCCAACCGCCCTCCTCCAGCCAGTCGGTGGCGGAGATCCGGAAGAACAGCGGCAGTTCCTCGGGCCACACCTCGCGCACGGCGTCCACGACGTCGAGCGCGAGGCGGGTGCGGTTCTCGAAGGAGCCGCCGTACGCGTCGGTCCGCCGGTTGCTGTGCGGGGAGAGGAATTCGCCGATCAGGTAGCCGTGGGCACCGTGGATCTCCAGGAGTTCGTAGCCGGCCGCCAGGGCGCGCCGGGCCGAGTCGGCGAACTGGCGCACGATCGCGCGGATCTCCTCGATCGTCAACTCGTGCGGCAGGGGGTCGCCTTCGTCGAACGGCACCGGGCTCGGGGCCAGCGGCTGCCAGCCGTGTGCCTCGGCGCCGACCGGTCGACCGCCCTTCCAGGGGCGCTCGGTGGAGCCCTTGCGCCCGCTGTGCGCGATCTGGATGCCCGGGACCGCGCCCTGCGCCTTGACGAAGGCGGTGACGGGCCGCAGCGCCTCGGTCTGGGCGTCGTTCCAGAGGCCGAGGTCGTACGGGGTGATCCGACCCTCCGGGGAGACGGCGGTGGCCTCCTGGATGATCAGGCCGGTGCCGCCGACGGCGCGGGCCGCGTAGTGGGCGACGTGCCACTCGTTGACCACGCCCGCGCGGGGGCCGGTGGGCTCGGCGCTGTACTGGCACATCGGGGCCATCCACACGCGGTTCGGGATGGTCACCGAGCGCACGGTGTAGGGCTGGAACAGGGCGGCGAAGTCGGCCGGGGCGGCACTCATCAGGCTCTCCAGGGGTGACCGGGGGACGCGCGCCGGGGCGACCGGCGGCAAGTACGAGGATCACCGTACTACGAAAGCTCTCGTACTACGAAACCCCTCGTACTACCGGGCGGTCGAGTCCTCCGGCAGCCGCGACATCGCCGGGGAGGCGCCGCTCCGGGCCGCTGTCAGCGGGCGGGTGCACACTGGCCGAAAGCTGCCGTGCAGGACGGAACGTCCGGAGGTGTCGGCCATGTCCGACGTGCTACTGCTCGTGGGTACCCGCAAGGGGCTCTTCATCGGCCGGCGCGCCGACGCCGACCCCTGGAAGTTCGAGGGGCCCCATTTCAACGCCCAGGCGGTGTCCGCCGTCGCCATCGACGTACGGGGCTCCACACCGCGACTGCTGGTGGGCGGCGACAGCGCGCACTGGGGGCCGTCCGTCTTCACCTCCGACGATCTCGGCGCCGGCTGGCGCGAGCCGAGCACCGCCGCCGTGAGGTTCCCGCAGGACACCGGCGCCTCGCTGGAGCGGGTCTGGCAGCTCCAGCCGGCGGGGCCCGAGGCCCCGGACGTGGTCTACGCCGGGACGGAACCGGCGGCGCTGTTCCGCTCGACCGACCGCGGCGAGTCCTTCGAGCTGGTGCGCGCCCTGTGGGAACACCCCACCCGCTCCCGCTGGGTGCCGGGCGGCGGCGGTGAGGGTCTGCACACGGTGATCACCCACCCGGCCGACCCGGACGCGGTCACGGTGGCCGTCTCGACCGCCGGCGTCTTCCGGACGACGGACGGCGGAGCGAGCTGGACGCCGTCCAACGACGGGGTCTCCGCCGTGTTCCTGCCCGACCCGCGGCCGGAGTTCGGGCAGTGCGTCCACAAGATCGCCCGGGACGCCGCCGACCCGGACCGGCTGTACCTGCAGAACCACTGGGGGGTGTACCGCAGCGACGACGCGGGCGCCGGCTGGACCGACATCGGCGCCGGGCTGCCGTCCGACTTCGGCTTCGCGGTGGCCGCCCACCCGCACCGACCCGACACCGCCTACGTCTTCCCGCTCAACGCCGACTCCGACCGGGTCCCGGCGGAGCACCGCTGCCGGGTCTTCCGCACCCGGGACGCGGGGGCGAACTGGGAACCGCTGTCGCAGGGCCTGCCGGCCGAGGACCACTACGGGACGGTGCTGCGGGACGCGCTCTGCACGGACGACGCGGATCCGGCGGGGATCTACTTCGGCAACCGCAACGGCGAGCTGTACGCGAGTCATGACGACGGGGACAGTTGGCAGTTGCTGGCGGAGCACCTGCCGGACGTGCTGTGCGTGCGGGCGGCGGTCCTGCGTCGATAGGAATGCGGATGGGCCAGTAGAGTGACTGCCCGTGGCAGCGCGACCGTTGAACGAGATCGTCGAGCCGGGCTGGGCCCGCGCTCTGGAGCCGGTGGCGGCGCAGGTCGCCGCGATGGGCGACTTCCTGCGCGCCGAGATCGCGGCGGGCAGAACCTACCTGCCGGCCGGATCGAACGTGCTGCGCGCCTTCCAGCAGCCCTTCGACGAGGTCAAGGTGCTGATCGTCGGGCAGGACCCCTATCCGACGCCGGGACACGCCATGGGCCTGTCCTTCTCCGTCGCGCCCGACGTCAGCCCGTGGCCGCCGAGCCTGGACAACATCTTCCGCGAGCTGAACGCGGACCTCGGCGTGGCCCGTCCGGCGAACGGCGACCTGACCCCGTGGACCCGTCAGGGCGTCCTGCTCCTCAACCGCGCGCTCACCACCGCCCCCCGCAAGACCGGCGGCCACCGCGGCAAGGGCTGGGAGGCGGTCACCGAGCAGGCGATCCGCGCGCTGGCCGCGCGCGGCAAGCCGCTGGTGTCGGTGCTGTGGGGGCGGGACGCCCGCAACGTGCGGCCGCTGTTGGGCGAACTGCCGGCGGTGGAGTCCGTGCACCCCTCCCCCATGTCGGCCGCCAACGGGTTCTTCGGCTCGCGGCCGTTCAGCAAGGTGAACGACCTGCTGGTACGGCAGGGCGCGGCCCCGGTGGACTGGCGGCTGCCGACGGCGGGTTGAGCGGTTCCGGCCGAGGTATGGACGATACATGGCCATTACAGTCGACCGTGTCTCACATTCAGCGGATAAATACGGACAGAAGCCGCCGGAAATGACCCTGCTTGAACAACCGGTTCCGATAAACCAGTAGCATGCGGCGCCATGAGCTCCCCCACTGGGCCCGCAAATGGCCTGCCCGTACGAATGCCGCGACCCCGCCCTGCCGGACGGCACCGCCGCCCCGAGCCCGCGGTGGCGCCCGAGGGCGCGCCCGCGCTGGTGCTCGCCGTGCCCGGTGCCGCCTCGGCCGCCTCGCGCGGGCTCGCGGAAGAGATCCTGAGCATCGGCCGCTCCGAGCTGCCCGGCCTGGACGGCCGGATCGGTTACCTGGAGGGTGACGACTCCGAAGGCTCCGAGTTCCCCTCCCTGGCCGGTGTGCTCACCGCCGTCGCGCGGGAGCGCGCCGCGCGCGCGGAGTTCGCCCGCGCCGCCGGCCACGAGGTGCCCGCGCCGACCGGCCCGGACGCCGTGGTCGTGCCGCTGCTCGTCGGCCCGGACAGCGACCTGCTGCGCCGTGTCCGCCAGGCGCTGATGGACTCCTCGGCCGCCGCCGAACTGGCCGACGTCCTCGGTCCGCACCCGCTGCTCGCCGAGGGCCTGCACGTGCGGCTCTCCGAGGCGGGGCTGGCGCGCGCCGACCGGGCCAGGCTGTTCACCGTCACCACGGCCGCCGACGGCATCATCCTGGCCACCACCGGCGGCGAGGAGGCCGTCCAGGCCGCCGGGATCACCGGCATGCTGCTGGCCGCGCGCCTCGCGGTGCCGGTGAAGGCCGCCGCGCTGGACCAGGAGGGCTCGGTGGCCGCGATCGCCGAGCAGCTGCGCACCGAGGGCTCCACGCAGCTCGCCCTGGCGCCTTACCTGATCGGCCCGGAGGCGGCCGAGGGGCTGCTGGACACCGCGTGCAAGGAGGCCGACTGCGCCACCGCCGAGGTGCTCGGCGCCTACCCCGCGCTCGGCAAGCTGGCCGTCGCCCAGTACAGCGCGGCCCTCGGGATCACCCTGGGCGCCTCCGCCCACTGATCCCTGCCCGGCACACGCACGAGGGCCCGCGCACCGGTGATCACCGGTGCGCGGGCCCTCGTGCGTCACGGCCGGGCGGACATCCCTACGGCCCGAAGACCACGCTGGCGGCAGCCGGCACCTCGATGGAGCCCGCCCGGCGCGGCTCGCCGGTCGCCGCGTCCAGGTCGAACCAGGTGACGTCGCCGGACCATTCGTTGGCCACGTACAGCCTGCGTCCCGAGGGGTCCACGACGAGGTCGCGCGGCCAGACGCCGCCGCAGCCCACGCTCGCGGTGAGCCGGGGCTTGGCGGGCCCGTCGGCGAGGGAGAAGGCGGCGATGGTGTCGACTCCCCGGACGGCGGCCCACACGAACCGCCCGTCGGGCGAGACGGTGACGACCGAGGGGTAGGGCCGGGTGTCCGCCGGGGCCTTCTCGGCGAGCACCGCGACCTCGTCGGCCGGTTCCAGCCGCCCCTCCCGCGCGTCCCAGCGGCAGACGGTCAACAGCGGCTCCAGCTCGTGCAGGACGTAGACCGTCTCCCCGTCCGGGTGGAAGGCGAGGTGGCGCGGGCCGGAGCCGGGCCGCAGCGCGGTCTCCCGGTGAAGGCGCGGCCCGCCTTCCGCCGCGTCGAGGGCCCGGACCCGTACGGAGTCGGTCCCGAGGTCCACGCTGAGCACCCAGCGGCCGCTCGGGTCGGGCGTCACGTGGTGGGCGTGCGGCCCCTCCTGGCGTTCGGTGTCGGGTCCCGAGCCCTGGTGGGCCACGACGGCCGGCGGCCCGGAGGGGATGCCTTCCGGGTCGAGCGGAAGGCTGCTGACGCTGCCCGAGGTGTAGTTGGCGGTCAGCAGTCGCCGCCCCGCCAGGCTGAGGTGGGTGGGCCCCGAGGCGCCGACGGGGACGAGCGGCCCGTGGGCGGTCAGCCCGTCGGCCCCGGTGCGGTAGGCGGCGACCCCACCGTCCTCGGCCTCGCTCACCGCGTACAACACGCCGGTGTCCCGGTCGAGGGTGAGGCAGGAAGGGTTTTCGGCCGTCTCGGTGACCGCCAGGGGCGTCAGCGCCCCGGTGGCCGGATCCACGGCCGCGGTGGTGATGCCGCGGCCGCCCCCCGAGGTGAACGAGCCGATGTAGGCCCGGTGTCCGCCGCCCTGCTCCGTGCTGCGCGCGCCATCCACAGGTGCCTCATTCCGCCGTCCCGGATCCGGTCGAAAACGACGGTAACAGAAGGTCTAGACCAAGTCCCGTCCCTTGGCCCGTTCGTGGGCCCCGGCGTGGTGGACGTACGCGGTGGCGCTCGGCCGGTCCTCGTACGTGCGGTGGAAGACCGGGGTCGCCGCCCCGGAGATCGGCGGGACGATCCAGGACCAGTCGGCGCCCACTTGGCGGCCCTTGCGCTCTTCGCGCTCCAGGTGCGAGAGGAACCGACGGGACTCGGTGTGGTGGTCGGAGATGCTCACCCCGGCCCCGTCGAAGGAGTGCAGGACCGCTCGGTTCAGCTCCACCAGCGCCCGGTCCTTCCAGAGCAAGCGGTCGCTGGAGGTGTCGAGGCCCATCCTGCGGGCAACGGCGGGGAGGAGGTTGTAGCGGTCGGTGTCGGCGAGGTTGCGGGCGCCGATCTCGGTGCCCATGTACCAGCCGTTGAACGGCGCGGCCGGGTAGTGGATGCCGCCGATCTCCAGGCACATGTTGGAGATGGCGGGGACGGCGTGCCAGCGCAGTCCCCAGTCGTCCCAGTGGTCGGGTCCGTCGGGGTGGCGGATCGGAACTTCCAGCACGGCATCGGCCGGGGTGTCGAACCAGCGGGGCTTGTCGTCGACGCCCTGGACGACGAGCGGCAGGAGGTCGAAGGGGGTGCCGGGACCGCCCGACCAGCCGAGGTCGAGCAGGGCCCCGGTCAGCGGGGCGTTGCGGGCGTCGCCGACGGTTATGGAGGGGTGGTCGCCGTACCCGGCGTAGCGGACGAGCTGCTCGCTCCAGATGAGCGGACCGGGGCGGTCGGGGGCGTCGGGGGCGAAGACCGTGATGGTGGGCCGCACCCGGCCGCCGTTGGTGGCCTCCCTCAGGTGCGCGAAGCACTCCTCGGCGATGGCGTCGGCGTCGGCGAGTTCGCGGCGGTCGCGCACCCGCAGCGAGTTCCAGTAGAGCCTGCCTATGCAGCGGTTGCTGTTGCGCCAGGCCACCCGGGCACCGTGGACGAGCTCGGTCGGGGTGTGGCGGTAGGTTCCGGTCCCGGCGAGTTCGGCGCGCACGGCGGCCAGTCGGGCGTTCGGATCCCCGGCTTCGGGGTTCTCGTGGTGGAAGAGCCGGATGAACTCCTCGGCGGCCTCCCACACCTGAGCGGTGCCCGAGCGCTGTTCAGGAATTTCCATTCCGGGCCGTTACCCCCTGTCCGTTCAGATCCACCCTGGACATGCCGAATGAATGTGCGGTGAACCTCACCCGTTGTACACGGGGCAGGTCAGCGGCGCGGGGGGACGACGGCCGGAACACTCCTCCGGGTGATCTACGCGGAACGGCCGGGGAAGCCGTCCTCAGGTGCCGTAACATGCCCGCCTGTTCGGCACCCGTAGTGGCCGGCGATCAGGCGCTGACCACGAGCGGAGCCCGCGGGTGGGTCCGCAGCGGGACGTGCAGCGCCACGAGCGCGTGCTCCAGACCGTGCAGGTGCGCGAGGACGGGTTCGGCCGGATCGGGCCGGGACTCCATGGCCGAAACCGCGGGGTGGACGCCGTCCCGCGGGGCGGTCAGCGCCTCCACCGCGGCCTCGACCCGCCAACACGCGGCGGCGAGCCGGGCGTCGTGCGATGCCTGCGGGTCGGCGGCGACCGCCACCAGGCCCCGTACCTCGCGGGCACACGCGTCGAGCAGCTCCAGGACCTGCCGCGCGCGGGCCTTGCGGGCGCGCAGCGGGCTCAGCGGGTGCACCAGGGGCCCGAGCGCCATCCGGACGCGGCCCAGGAGCAGTTCGAGTTCGGCGGCGTGCGGGGCCGGGTCCGCGTCGGGGTGGCCGGCGAGGCGGTCGAGGGAGGCCGCCGTGGAGGCCCGCACGCAGTGCAGGGCGCGCTGGATCCAGGCGTCGTTGGCGGCGTGCGTGGTCACCGGCAGTACCAGCACCACCGCGAGGGCGGCGCCCAGGGCGCCGATGGCGGTCTCCTGGAAGCGCAGCAGGAGCAGGCCGGGATGCAGCACGCCGAGGAGACCGTAGAGCAGACCGGCCATCACGGTGACGAAGAACATCATCCACGAGTACGACGGCGCGGCGGTGTAGAAGATCCCGAAGACGCATACGGCGACCAGCGCGGCGGTCGGCGCCGGCGCGCCGTGCAGCGGTACGGCGACCAGCAGTCCGGCGGCGATCCCGGTGACGGTGCCCACGACCCGGCGGAAGCCGCGGACGAGGGTCTCGCCCCGCGAGGCGGTGTTCACGAAGATCCACCATGCGGTGCCCACGGCCCAGTACCAGCGGTCCTCGGAGAGCGCCTGCCCGATGCCGAGCGCGAACGCGCAGGCAGCCGTGGCCTGGAACGCCTGCCGGGTGGTGGGTCGGGCCAGCCCGGTGCCGGGCAGGCCGGGCGGGGCGGCGGGGGGTGGGGTGCGGCGCTCGATGGGCCAGAGCACGAACCGGGCGGCGCCTGCCGCGAGCAGGGCCAGCCCGACGGCGGCGAACAGTTCCGGCAGCTGCGCGGGCACCGCGTGCAGGAACTGCGTGATGAAGAAGTTCATGAACGCGAAGACGCCGAGGGCGTGGCCGCGCGGCCCCCAGCGGCGTGCGTAGACACCGGCGAAGACGACGGCGAGGAAGGCGAGGTCGCGGGCGAGCGGCAGGCCGTGCAGGGCGGTGGCCAGGGCGAGCACCGGGAAGCCGGCGACGGGCAGCAGGGCGGTGGTCACCCGCTGGGCGCGCACGCTCGCGTCGAGCACGGTGAAGAGCGCCAGCAGGGCGGCCAGCCCCCCGGTGATGGAGGCGGTCAGGGAGAGACCCACGACCTGGGCGGCGGCGACGGCAAGCCCCACGCCGACGACGGCGCGCAGCGAGTTCCTGAGTCTCATCAGCCCCGGGTCCGGAGCCACGAACATCCTCTTCACGGCGGTGTGCCGCCCCCCTCGCGATGGTGCGCGCCGGGCCGGTGTCCGCCCGGGGGTGGTGGGCGGCGTATGGGCACGGCGAAGGCGCCACGGTCCGGAGCGGCCTCGTTGCCGTCCGGCGCCGCGTGGCGCCGTCAGTACATGGATACGACACAGATAACCATCCGGAGGCCCACTGGCTCAAGCCGGGCCCGCAGTACTGGGCCATTGGCACACCGAACCGGCGGTGGAGTCGGCCCCTGGACGCCAACGGACCAGGGCGCGACTACCAGGGCGTGTCACGCCTCGCCGATGCGCACCAGGGCCAGGGTGATGTTGTCCGGTCCGCCCGCGTCGATGGCGGCCTTCCACAGCTCGAAGGCGGCGCGGCCGTCGTCGTGCTCGCGCAGCAGCGCGTCTAGGACGTCTTCGGGCACCGGGTCGGTGAGACCGTCCGTGCAGATCAGGTACCGGCTGCCGACGGCGAGCGGGGAGGTGCGGACGTGCGGGGTGACGGCGTGGAAGGCGCGGGCGCCGCCGAGTGCCTGGGTGATGAGGGAGGTCGTGCGGCGGCCCGGGGGGAGCGGCGGGCTGTCGTCGACGCTCACCTGGCGCAGCGCCCCGTCGGAGGCGTCGAGCACCCTGCTGTCGCCGACGTTGAAGGTCAGCACGGACTCCGGCAGGACGACGGTACCGGCGACGGTGGTGCCCATGCCGGTCAGCTCCGGCTCCCGTTCGGCGGCGTCGTAGACCGCGCGGTTGCACAGCTCCAGGGCCTCCCGCAGGGCGTCCTCGCCGTCCAGCGACGGCCCGAGCTCCGCGAGCCGCCGCACGACGAGCGCGCTGGCGACCTCGCCGGCCGCCTGTCCGCCGATGCCGTCGGCGACCGCGACGACCAGCGGCGAGCCGAGAGGGAACACCAACAGCTGCGGGTTGCGGGTCTCGGTGGCGCACAGCGTCCACGGCCCGATGACCAGGCTGTCCTCGTTGTGCTCGCGCAGCAGCCCGGCGTGGCTCAATGCGCTGACGGCTGCGTACGTCATCGGCTTCGCCTTTCCGGCACCCGCGGGAAGATCTCCCTTCTCATTGTGGCCCCGTGCGGGGTGCGCGGCGGAGCCGGGCGAGGACGAGGACGGTGTCGTCGGTCGCGGTGTCGGGCAGCAGCCGGGCCAGGATGCGGTCCACCGTCTCCTCCAGGCAGTCCACCGGGGCGCGCAGCTGGTCGCGCAGGGCGTCGATGCCCGCGTCGATGTCCTGGCCGCGGGCTTCGACGAGCCCGTCGGTGTAGAGGGCCACGACGGCGCCTTCGGGGATCAGCGTCGCGGTCGAGCGGAACGGCACGCCACCCACCCCGAGGGGGATGCCCAGCACGTCGCCGATCCGCTCCACGGTGCCGTCGGGGTGGCGCAGCAGGGGCGGGGGGTGCCCGGCGCTGGCGACGCGGGCGTGGCCGGTGTGGGGGTCGTAGCGGATGTAGAGGCACGTCGCCAGTTCGATGCCGGCCTCCTGGGCGCAGGCGTCGAGTTCCGCGAGCAGGGCCTCGGGGTCGGGGGTGTGCCCGGCGAGCGCCTTGGCCGTGATGCGGAGCCGGCCCATCGCGGCGGCGGCCGGGACGCCGTGGCCCATCACGTCCCCGACGAGCAGGGCCAGCTCGTCGCCGGGCAGCGGAATGACGTCGTACCAGTCCCCGCCGACCTCGGTGACCCGGCTGCCGGGGAGGTAGCGGTGGGCGATGTCGGCGTGCGGGCCGGCGACGGGGGCGCTGGGCAGCAGGGCGCGCTGGAGGGTGAGCGCGATGTCCTGGACGCGGCCGTAGAGGCGGGCGTTGTCCAGGCACAGGGCGGCCCGCGAGGCCAACTCGGACGCCAGGGCGAGGTCCGACTCGGCAAAGGCCGGCCGGGCCGCGGAGCGCCCGAACATGGTGATGCCCTGGACGGTGCCGCGTGCGATCAGCGGGGCGATGAGGATGCAGCCCAGGCCGCTCTCCAGGAGCAACCGGGCCCGCTCCCGGTGGGTGACGGTCCTGGTCACGAAGTCGTCGTTCACCGGGACCGAGAGCGGGCGGCCGGTGTCGAGCATGGCGTGGATGCTGGAGCCGGGCGGGTACGTGACCCGCTCCAGGCCGGCCAACAGCTCGTCGGCGGGCGGCGGGAGAGTGGTGCCCTGTGCGATCCGGCGGGTGACGAGCGGCAGCCGGGGGTCGAAGATCTCCGGCTCGTACATCCACTGCACCAGTTCCACCACGCAGGCGTCGCAGAACTCCGGGACCACCGCCTCGACCAGCTCGCGCGCGGTGACGTTGAGGTCGAGGGTGGTGCCGATGCCGGCCGCGGCGCGGTCCAGCAGCGCGAGCCGCTGCCGGGCCGCGGTGGCCTCCATGATGGCCCGTTCGCGGTCGGTGACGTCCACCAGGAGGCCGCCGACGCCACGTCGGGTGCCCACCGCGCCGCTGAGCGGGAACAGGCTCACGGACCGCACCTGGTCACGGTCGGGGTGGCCCCGGGTGCGCAGTCCGACGAGGGTGTCCACCACGGTCCGGCCCTCTTGGGCGACGGCCTTCAGCAGGCGCTGGTACTCCCCGCCGTCGGAGGTGATCATGATGTCCGTCATACGGCGGCCGAGGTGCTCGTCCACGGGGATGCCGTCCATGTCGGCGAGGGCCTGGTTGAGGTGGACGTACCGCAGCTCCTCGTCCAGCATGACCAGGCCGATCGGGCAGGTCTCGAAGAGCGCGTCGAGGAAGGCCAGGTTGGTCTTGACCCGGTCCAGCTCGACGCTTCTGCTCGCCAGGCCCATCACCACGGAGCGGCCGGTGCTGCCGGTGAGCGGGAAGACGCGGAAGCCGCAGTCGAAGACCGTTCCGTCCCGGTGGAGCGCGGGCAGCCGCACGCGCCAGTAGCCGAGGGCGCGGGCGCGCTCGGCGAGCAGCGCGGCGGCGCCGGGGTCGCGGCCGGGGAAGAGCACGGCCGCGGGGCGGCCCAGTACGGCGCCGGACTCGTGGCCGAAGAGGCTGCGCGCGCCGGGACCCCAGTAGCAGACCCGGTCCTCGTCGTCGAAGCCGAGGACGGCGACCGGCACGTGCTCCAGAAGCGAGCCCGGCTCCGACCGCAAGGGGCCGAGGTCCTCGGCGCCCCGTACGGGACCGGGGTCCGCCTCGCCGCCCCCTTGCCGGTCCGGTGGCATCACCACCCCCTTCCGCGCGCCGAGCGCGAGCTGGCTGTCCGGCGCCCGCGCGGCGGGCTCGGGCGGCCTCTTCAATTCTGCCCGCCTGCCCCGGGAGCGGCCCGCCGAAGTGCGCCGGGCCCGGCGGGTGGCGAGACTGGTCCCATGACGACCATGGCGACCACAGCGGCCCTCGAGGGCGGCCCGGACGACCTTCCGGAGCGTCTGGTCCCGGCCCCCGCACCGGGCGAGGACGTGAAGGTGGCGCACCGCGGCGGATACGAGCACTTCCGGGCCACGTCCCGGTTCCGGGACGCCCCGCAGGGGCGGGTACCCGTCTACGAGTGGTGGGAGCGCACCGAAATCGCCGAGTGACCGTCGCCCACGGGCAACCCCGCCACGGGCAACCCCTGATCAGGCCGGTTCCTCGGTCGGCACACACAACACGGGTACCGGCGACAGGTGCAGCAGCTTGTGCGGCGTCGACCCGAGCAGGGCGCCGCGGATGGGGCTGTCGCCCCAGGTGCCGACGATGATCACCCGCGCCCGGTGGCGTCCGGCCGCGTCCAGGAGGGCTTGGGCGGGCTTCTCGTCGGCCACCTCGACCGTCGAGGGGACGCCCGCCTCGTCCGCCGCGGCGACGGCGTGGGCGAGAGCGCTGTGGCCCGCCTGCCGGACGGCCTCCCGGTGGGCCCGGTACTCCTCTCCGGTGCCGCCCGGCGCGGCCGCGCCGAAGACGAGGACGAGGGGCTCGCCGAAGGCGGCGGCGACCTCCAGGGCGACCCGCAGGGCCCGCTCCGCGCCGGGCGATTCGTCGTACCCCAGGACCACCGACATCGTGTACTCCTCTCCCTTTCCGACGCGCCTCGCGCGTCACGGACGGCCCTCAGGGCGACGGGCGGTGCCGGCCCGGGACGAGCGCCGGGTCGGCCACCCCGCGCCGCTCCTGCCAGAACCGCGCGTCCCGGAGCCGCCAGAAGCACATGACCAGCACGCCGACGCCGGCGATGCCGATGCCGATGAGCAGCGGCGGGCTGATCCCCAGCCAGGAGACGCCCCCGGCCGAGGTCTGCGGGTCCGACATGTCCTTCACGGATTCCACCAGCAGCCAGGTCAGCAGCCCCGCGCCGACGACCGGGCCGAGCCCGATGAGCAGGAAGTTGTGCCAGCTGTCCAGCAGGTGGCGCCGGTAGTACACGGCGCAGGCCAGCCCGGTGAGCGCGTAGTAGAAGGCGATGAGCAGCGAGAGCGCGGTCAACGAGTCGAGGAGCGCGTTCTCGCTGATCTGGTTGACGACGAGGTACCAGCCGATGGCGATGCCGGCCACCCACCACGTGCTCACGTCCGGAGTCCGGAAGCGGGGGTGGATCCGGGACAGGGACGGCGGGAGCGCGTGCCGGCGGGCCATCGACAGGGCGGTGCGGGAGGCGGGGATGATCGTGGTCTGGGTGGAGGCGAGCGCGGAGGTGCAGACCGCCAGGAGCACCATCCAGTCCCAGCCGCCCATCACGTCGTGGGCGAGCAGGGCGAAGACGGCCTCTTCCTGGCCCGCGTTGCGCGCCAGGAAGCCGGTCCCGGCGTAGGCGACGACGGCGTAGCCGACGGCCAGGTAGGTCACCAACAGCACGACGGTCGACCAGATGCCCGCCTTGCCGGGCGCGGTGGCGGAGTCCTCCACCTCCTCGGTCAGGTTGACGGCGGACTCCCAACCCCAGTAGATGAACACGCCGAGCAGCAGTCCGCCGGTGAGCGCCGCGCCACCCGCCCCGAAGGGGTTGAGCCATTCGACGGACGGTCTGACCGCGCCGAGGCCGCTGGTGCCTGCGTAGACGCGGTAGATGGCGGCCACGGCGAAGACCAGGAGGAACACCACCTGGGCCAGGATCAGCACGTCCTGGACCCGGGCGGACATCTCGGTGCCGATGACGCAGACGGCGGTCATGGCGAGGATGACGACGACGGCGAGCGCCTGACGGACCGCCTCGTTCGCGGCGAGGCCGTCGAGGCCGGCGGCGAGCAGCCCGAAGCGCACCGCGACGTCGGCGAGCGAGCCGATGACGAGGACGCCGGTCATGGTGATCGCCCAGCCGCCGAACCAGCCCGCCCAGGGGCCCATGGCCCGGGTCACCCAGGAGAAGGTGGTCCCGCAGTCCTGGTCGACCTTGTTGAGGTAGTAGAAGGCGGCGGCGATGAGCAGCATCGGTACGAACGACGCCAGCATCACGCCCGGTGCGTAGATACCGGCCACCGCGACGATCGGGCCGATGACGGCCGCCAACGAGTAGGCGGGCGAGGTGGAGTTCAGGCCGATGACGAGTGCGTCGAGGAAACCGATCGCGTCGGCCTTGAGTCCCGCGTCGGCCTCCGCGGTCCGCCGGTCGTCATCGCCGCCGCGCCGCCGGTCACCGTCGCCGCCCGTACCGTCCTGCGCCATATACGCATGCTCGGGCACCGGGGGATGGTGCGCGAGGCGGAGCGGCGCCGGGAGCGGGCGGCGGCGCGGGGCTCAGGAGCGCGGCTCAGGGGCGGGTGTTCCAACCCGCCACCACGGGCAGGCCGTGTTCCGTGGACAGGACGCCGACCGTGCCGGTGCGCAGCAGGAACAGGCGTCCGTCCTGCGGGGCCAGGCCGAGGTAGCGCGCCGTCAGGACGCGCAGGAAGTGGCCGTGGGCGACGACGACGGCGTCGCCGCGGTCCTCGCGCAGGACCTTGTCCACCCGGGCCAGCGCGCGGTCGGCGCGGGCGCCGACCTGCTCGGCGTTCTCCCCGGGGTGTTCCGCGTCGCCCGGCGGGACGCCGTCGGTCCACAGCGACCAGTCGGGCCGGGTCCGCCGGATATCGGCCGTGGTGATGCCCTCGTAGCCGCCGTAATCCCATTCGTGCAGGTCGGCGTCGGGGACTCCGCCCGAGAGCCCGGCGAGTTCCGCGGTGGCCACCGCCCGGCGCAGCGGGCTGGTCAACACCAGGGCGGGGTGGCGGTCGCGGAAGAACGGGGCGAGGGAGATGGCTTCCTCGACGCCGTGCGCGGTCAGCGGGACGTCGGTCAGGCCGGTGTGCCGTCCGGTGGCGCTCCAGGCCGTCTCACCGTGTCTCACCAGCAACAAGTCGCTCATCCTTGGACCCTAGACGGTCCGTCGCGCCGATGGGGTGACCGGAGCGTGTCATGTACGCCACGGGTGGGGGATTCGATGCGGAAACGGTGCGACTTGGCCCGGCCGCCCGGGCTCGCCACGCTCGGACTCATGGACGACCTGATCCACGAGCCGGCGCGGGCGGGGCGCACCCCCGGCGGCGGCCCGTCCCGGGAGGCACGCTTGGCGGCCGGCTTCGCGGCGGGTGACGAGCGCTGCGTGGAGGCCGCCTACCGTCGCTGGCGGCCCCTGGTGCACTCCCTCGCCCGCCGCGCCCTGGGTGACGAACGCGAGGCCGAGGACGTCACCCAGCAGGTGTTCCTCGCCGCCTGGCGCGGCCGGCGGCAGTACCGCCCCGGTCCGGGCGGCCTCGGGGCGTGGCTCACGGGCATCACCCGTCACAAGGTGGCCGACGCGCTGGAGGCCAGGACGCGGCGGACCCGGGTCACCGCGGCGGCCGTCCACGCGCTGCGCGAACACGTCCGGTCCCCCGCCGCCCACGCGCCGCCGGAGCCCGAACAGGCCCTCGACCGCATGGTGGTGTTCGGCGAACTGGCCCGACTGCCCGCGGCCCAGCAACGCGTGCTGTGGCTGGCGTTCTACGGCGACCTGACCCAGTCCCAGATCGCGGCCCGGACCGGGCTGCCGCTGGGCACCGTCAAGAGCCACATGCGCCGGGCGCTGCTGGTGCTGCGCCACTCGCTCGGGGATCCGGCGCCGACACGAGCCGCTCGATGACCGCGAGACCCGAGCGCAGTCCGAACAGCCGCTCGACGCGTGGGCCCGAGACGCCCGCGCCCCAACCCGGCCCCGCCGGCAGCACCGCCGAGTGCCCCCGGGCGCCGTGCGGCCCCCATGCGATACCGGCGACCGCGCGGGCCAGGGCGTGGTCCGCGGTGGTGCTCGACTGGGCCCAGAGGACGGCGACACGCGGGCCCGTACGGCGCACGGCCTCGCGCAACGCCTCGGCGGGCAGGGCCGGCCCGAACATCAGGACCGGCAGGCCACGCTCCCCGAGGGCGGCGGCCAACGCCTCGATGGGCAGGCTGTGTTGTTCCCCGGGGGCGCAGGCCAGGAGCACGGGAGGCGCCTCGTAGCGCCGGGGGGCGGGCCGCAGGCGGCGCAGCGCGCCGGAGACGTGCCAGGACAGCAGGTGCTCCACCTCGACGTAACGTTCCCCCGCCGAGGCCCACTTGCGGCCCACGGCGTGCAGGGTCGGCGCGATCACCTCCTCCCACGCCACGACCGGGCCCAACTGCGCCAACGCGGTGTCCAGGAGGTGCTCGACCGCCGGCGCGTCCAGTCGTACGGCGGCCCGTGCGAGCCCTCTGCACTCCGCCCGCACCTCCCCGAGCGGAAGGGCGGTGGACCCGCCCGGCGTCACGGTCGCCGGGCGGGCCGTCCCCGAGCCGTCGGCGGCTGCGTCGAGCGCGGCCCTGGCGGCCTCGGACGGGGGCACGCCCTGCGCCGTGAACCGGCACATCAACTCCAGTCGGGCGATGTCGGCGGGGGTCCATCGGCGGTGCCGACCGCGCTCGCGGCGGGCGGGGCCGATGGCGTAACGGCGCTCCCAGGACCGGAGCGTGGTCGGCGAGACCCCCAGGCGTCGGGCCACCGCGCCGGTGCTCAGCGCGGCGGCGGGCAGCGGCGGCGGCCCCGGGGGTTCCTCGGGGGCATCGGGCGGCACGGGGCCGTGGGACGGCACGGGGTCGTGCGGACACTGCACGGGCTGGCGGGGCGGCACGGGGTCCACCCGCTCACCATAGGGCGCGGGAGCTCTGGCAGCGGCTCACGCGCTCCCCCGCCCCTGCCGAAAACGCGCGAGCCCGTCGGCGAGTTCCACCACCGGCTCCGGGTAGTCGTACCGGGCCCGCTCCGCCGCCGGCAGCCGCCACGGTTCGTGCACCCGGGGCGCGGGCAGCCCCGCGAGTTCCGGCACCCACCGGTGCACATAGGCGCCGTCGGGGTCGTAACGCACGCCCTGGCGGACCGGGTTGAGCACCCGGTTGGGCCGGGTGTCGGTGCCCGTGCCGGCGACCCACTGCCAGTTCAGTTGGTTGTTGGCCAGGTCGCCGTCCACCAGCAGATCCAGGAAGTGGCGCGCACCGATCCGCCAGTCGACGTACAGCGTCTTGGCGAGGAAGCTCGCGGCCAGCAGTCGGCCCCGGTTGTGCATCCAGCCCTCGTGGCGTAGCTGGCGCATGGCCGCGTCGACGACGGGGTAGCCCGTGCGGCCCTCCTTCCAGGCCCGGATCTCCTCCTGCGCGTCGCCGCCGCTGCGCCAGTGGTCTCGGCGCTCCCGGTAGTCGCGGTGGGCCGCGTCGGGGCGGGCGGCGAGCACCTGGTGGTGGAAGTCGCGCCAGCACAACTGCCGGACGAACGCCTCGGCGCCGGGGCCCTTGACGGCCCGGGCACGGTGGACGGTCTCGGCGGCCGACACGGTGCCGAAGTGCAGGTGGGGAGAGAGCCGGGAGGTGGCGTCGCCGGCCAGGTCGTCGTGGGCGTCGTGGTAGCCGTCGACGCCGGCGCGCAGCCACGCGGTCAGCAGCCGGCGGCCCTCGCGCTCGCCACCGCGCGCCAGCCCCGGGGAGATCCCGGTGACGGCCGCGCGTTCGGGCACCGGATCGGACCGCAGGGAGCCGGGGACCCGGAGCGCCCGCGGGGCCGCGGTGACGGCACGCGGGGGCAGTTCCGTCCAGCGGCGCAGGTAGGGGGTGAAGACGGCGAAGTGGTCGGAGGCGGCGGGCCGCAGGGCGCCGGGGGCCACGGCCGTCACCACCATGTCGTGTACGTACAGCCGGCGGCCTTCCGCTTCCAAGGCGGCGCGCAGCCGTTCCTCCCGGGCGTGGGCGTACGCGCTCACCCCGGCCGCCATGTGCACCTCGTCGGCGTCCGCCTCCCGTACGAGGGCCAGCACTTCGGGGACGGCCTCCCCGGAGCGGATCACCAGGCGCCCGCCGCGTTCGCGCAGTGCGTCGTCCAGCCCGGCGAGGCAGTCGGCCAGGAAGGCGCGGCGGTTGGGTGCCCCGAACCCGGATTCCTCGATGGCCTGGTCCCGGACGAAGAGCGGCACCACCCGGTCGCACGAGGACAGCGCGGCACGCAGCGGCGGATGGTCGTGCACGCGCAGGTCTGAGGTGTAGAGGACCACCGCGACGTTCATGGGCTCTCGCTCCGGGTCAGGGCTGTGAGGTGCTGCTTGCGCCGGGTACTTCGGCGGCGGACGGCGGAACGGATGCGCCCCGGTGCAGCTCGCGTTCCAGTCGTTCGGCGGCCTTGGCGATGTTGCGCGCCATCCCGCCGAACACCACGGCGTGGAAGGGCGAGACGCTCCACCAGTACAAGTGGCCGAGCAGCCCGCGCGGGTGGAACAGGGCGCGCTGGTGGAAGCGGGAGCGTCGGCGGTCCGCCGGATCGGGGTCGGCGCGCAGCTCCAGCCAGGCCAGGCCGGGCAGCCGCATCTCGGCGCGCAGCCGCAGCAGGGCTCCCGGTTCGATCTCCTCCACCCGCCAGAAGTCCAGGCTGTCGCCTACCCGCAGCGTGGCCGCGTCCCGGCGGCCGCGCCGGATGCCGACGCCGCCGACGAGCCGGTCGAGCCAGCCCCGTACCGCCCAGGCGAGCGGGAAGGAGTACCAGCCGTTGTCGCCGCCGATGCCCTCGATTACCCGCCACAGCGCGGCGGGGGACGCGTCGACGGGCAGCTCCCGCCGGTCCGTGTAGAGGCTGCCGCCGGCCCAGTCGGGGTCGGTGGGCAGCGGGTCGCTGGGGGCGCCGGGGACACCGGCGGAGGACCAGCGGGTGGTCACCTTGGCCTCGCGCACCCGCTGGAGGGCGAGGACCAGGGCCCGGTCGAAGGGCAGCGGGGCGCCGGGCGGGTCGGGGACGTAGGCGGCGATGTCGTGCTCGTGGCAGACCACCTCGTGCCGGAGGGATTCGGCGAGCGGCCTCGCCAACGCCCTCGGGACGGGGGTGACCAGGCCGATCCAGTGGCTGGAGAGACCGGGGGTGAGCATCGGCACCCGCATGATGAGCCGTTTGCGGAGCTCCGCGACCTCCGCGTAGCGGCGCATCATGTCCTCGTAGGTGACCACGTCCGGGCCGCCGATGTCGAAGGCCCGGTTGACCTCGGACGGCATGCCGGCACTCCCGACGAGGTAGCGCAGCACGTCGCGGACCGCGATGGGCTGGCAGCGCGTACCGACCCAGCTGGGCGTGACCATGACGGGCAGCCGCTCGGTGAGGTAGCGCAGCATTTCGAAGGAGGCGGAGCCGGAACCGATGATGACGGCGGCCCGCAGGACGGTGGCCGGGACGGCGCAGTCGAGGAAGATCTCGCCGACCTCGGCGCGGGAGCGCAGGTGGGGGGAGAGTTCCCGCGGCGCGATCCCCTCCGGCGTGAGCCCGCCGAGGTAGACGATGCGCCGGACACCGGCCGCCCGGGCCTGCTCCGCGAACACGCGCGCGGCCTCGCGGTCGCGGCCCTCGAAGCCGGAGCCGGAGCCGAGGGAGTGCACGAGGTAGTAGGCGACGTCGATACCGCGCATCGCCTCGGCGACCGACGCCGGGTCGGTGACGTCGCCGCGCACGGCCTCGGCGCGTCCGGCCCAGGGGTGGTCGCGCAGTTTTGCGGGAGTCCGGGCCAGGCAGCGGACCCGGTGCCCCGCGTCGAGGAGCTCGGGTACCAGTCGGCCGCCGATGTAGCCGGTGGCCCCGGTGACCAGGCAGTGGGTGGCCTGCGCGTCCGTCATGGCGCTCCCGTCATGGCTGTCTCGACTCTCGTGCCCCCGTTCAGGATTCCGCACGGGCTTCCGCTCGGCATTCCGTAGGGGGTTCCGTGCGTCGGGCGGGTTCGGATGCGCCTTGCGCGCACGGATTGCCGCCCGGTTCGCGGGCGGTGCCGCCGGCCCGCGCCGCCCGGGCGTGCGGGCCCGGCTGGGTGGCCCGGGCCGTTGGTACAGTCGCGGCATGGCGGTGGACGAGCTCGACACCCGCATCCTGCGCCTGCTGATCGAGCAGCCGCGCACCAGTGTGCGCGAGTACGCCCGGCTGCTGGGCGTCGCCCGCGGCACCCTGCAGGCCCGGCTGGACCGGCTGGAGCGTACCGGGGTGATCACCGGGACGGGCCCGGTCCTCTCCCCCGCCGCGCTCGGCCACCCGGTGCTGGCATTCGTCCACATCGAAGTCACCCAGGGGCATCTGGACGAGGTGGGCGACGCCCTGGCGGCGGTGCCCGAGATCATCGAGGCGTTCTCCATCACGGGCGGCGGGGATCTGCTGACGCGGGTGGCGGCCCGGGACAACGCACACCTGGAGGACGTCATCCAGCGGCTCATCCGACTTCCGGGCGTCGTCCGCACCCGTACCGAAGTCGCACTGCGCGAGCGGGTGCCGCACAGGCTGCTCCCGCTGGTCGAGGCAGTGGGAAGAGAAGCGCGCAAACCCTGACAAGATGGTCGTGCACGAATACGACCGGCAGGACGGGCACAACGGATGCTTTCCGTCATATTCGATCTCGACGGCACCCTCGTGGACAGCGAGCCGAACCCCTACGAGTCCGGGCGACGCGCCCTTGAACGGCACGGCGCACCCGAGTCCAACCGGGAACCCCGGGAACAGCACTCCCCCCTCGTCGACATCGGGACGCGGGAGACGCCTGACAACCGCGAGGAGCGGTACGGGCCGCGCGCCCACCCGGGGGCGGCCCGCGCCGGGACCGAGGCGTTCCCCGAGATGCGCAGGTTCGTGGAGCGGCTGCACGCCGACGGCGTGCCCACGGCGGTGGCGTCCGGCTCCTCGCGCGAGGCGATCGAGACCGTGCTGGCCGGGACCGGTCTGGAGGCCCTGCTGGGCGTCGTGGTCTCCGCCGAGGAGGTCGCGCACGGCAAGCCGGACCCCGATGTGTTCCTGGAGGCGGCGCGCCGGCTCGGCGCGGACCCCGCCGACTGCGTGGTGGTCGAGGACGCGGCGCCGGGCGCGGAGGCCGCCCGGGCGGCGGGCATGGAGTGCCTGGCGATCCCTTCCGCGGCGGGCGCCGCCGGCCACCCCGCTTTCGCCTCGGCCGGCCTGATGTTCCGCGGCGGGCCGGGCGCGTTCGACGTGGAGACCGCGTACGAATGGCTCGGGGAGCACCGGGCGGCCTGACCACCCGGCCGGCGCCCACGTGGTCGGGCGTGGGGAAGAGTGCGGGGCGGTCCGGGGTTGGTAGAACCGTGAACGACTTCGTGGAGCGGGACCCGGTGGCGGTGGACGTGGTGGTCATCGGCGCGGGGCAGGCCGGCCTGTCCGGCGCCTACCATCTGGCCCGGTCGGGCGTCGACCACGTCCTCCTGGACCACGCGCCCCGCCC
This sequence comes from Streptomyces sp. NPDC058279, assembly GCF_042881255.1. Taxonomy (NCBI): domain Bacteria; kingdom Bacillati; phylum Actinomycetota; class Actinomycetes; order Kitasatosporales; family Streptomycetaceae; genus Streptomyces; species Streptomyces sp. NPDC058279. The sequence goes on from NZ_JBHVYA010000001.1 coordinate 837,350, forward strand.
GGGCGGGGCCTGGCAGTTCCGCTGGCCGTCCCTCACCTACGGCAAGGTGCACGGCATGCACGCGCTGCCCGGCATGGAGCTGACCGACGCCGACCCGCTGCGGCCGTCGTCGGAGGTCATCGGGGAGTACTTCGCCACGTACGAGGAGCGCTTCGGGCTGCGCGTGCGCCGACCGGTGCACGTCACGGCGGTACGGGAGGGCACGGACGGGCGGCTGCTGGTGGAGTCGGCGTCCGGCGAGCGGTGGGCGGCCCGCGCCCTGATCAACGCCACCGGCACCTGGGACCGGCCGTTCTGGCCCCGCTACCCGGGCCGGGAAACGTTCCGGGGTCGGATGCTGCACACCGCGGACTACCCGGGGCCGGCCGCGTTCGCCGGGGCCCGGGTGGTGGTCGTGGGCGGGGGCACGTCGGCGGTGCAGCACCTGCTGGAGATCTCCGAGGTGGCGGCGGCGACCACGTGGGTGACCCGCCGCCCGCCGGTCTTCCGCGACTCCCGCTTCGGCGAGACCGAGGGCCGGGCCGCCGTCGCGTTGGTGGAGGAGCGGGTACGCCGCGGGCTGCCCCCGCAGAGCGTGGTCAGTGTGACCGGACTGGCGCTGAACGACGCCGTGCGGGCCGGGCTGGACTCGGGGGTGCTGGAACGCCGGCCGATGTTCGCGCGCATCACCCCGACGGGGGTCGCCTGGGACGACGGGCGGAGCGTGGACGCCGACCTGATCCTGTGGGCCACCGGTTTCCGGGCCGCCATCGATCACCTGGCTCCCCTGCGTCTGCGGGAACGGGGCGGTGGCATCCGGCTCGATGGCACCCGAGCGGTCCGTGACGAGCGCGTGCACCTGATCGGCTACGGCCCTTCGGCCTCCACCATCGGGGCCAACCGGGCGGGCGGCGCGGCCGTCCGCGAGATCCGCCGCCTCCTGGCCCGTGAAGCGGTCGGGGCTCCGGCCCTTACCGGGGTCGTCGCCCTGTGACGCGCATGTGACCGTCCCGTTCGTCCGTCGGGGTGACGGGCCTGTCCGCCGGGGGGACGGCCTGTCTGGCGGGCGGCGGTTCCGGTGGCTCGCCGGTCATACCGTCAGACGTTCATGGGAGCGGGGACGGTTTCCTCCGCCGGGCCGCCGTGGGCGGCGTTCCCGTTCAACGGCTTCGTGCGGGCCGTGCGGGTACGGGCCGGCTGCTCGGCGTCGGCCGACGGCGGCGCCGACTCGGCGTCCCGGTCCCGGCGGACGAGGGCGGCGTACCGGCCGTCGGCCGCGAGGAGTTCCTCGTGCGTACCGCGCTCGGCTATCCGTCCGGCGTCCAGGACGACGATCTGATCGGCGTCGCGCACGGTGGAAAGCCGGTGCGCGATGGTGATGGTGGTGCGGCCGGCGGACAGTTTGTCGATGGCCCGCTGCACGGCGTGCTCCGTACGGGTGTCCAGCGCACTGGTCGCCTCGTCGAGGATCAGGACCGGTGGGTCGCGCAGGATGGTGCGGGCGATGGCCAGCCGCTGCTTCTCCCCTCCGGAGAACCGGTAGCCGCGCTCGCCGACCAGCGTGTCGTACCCGTCGGGCAGGGACTCGATGTGGTCGTGGATCTGGGCGGCGCGGGCGGCCTCCACTATCTCCTCGTCGGTGGCGTCCGGCTTGGCGAAGCGCAGGTTGTCGGCGACGGAGGCGTGGAAGAGGTAGGTCTCCTGGGAGACCACGCCTATCGACCGGGCCAGCGAGTCGAAGTCGAGGTCGCGGACATCGATCCCGTCGAGGGCGACCCGTCCGTCGGTGACGTCGTAGAGCCGGGGCACCAGGTAGCTGAGGGTGCTCTTGCCTGATCCGGTGGGGCCGACCACGGCGAGGGAGCCGCCGGCGGGGACGGTGACGTCGATGCCGGTGAGCGTGGGCCCGCTCTTGACGTCGTACGCGAAGTGCACGTCCTCCAGCCGGATCTCGCCCTTCGCGCGGTCGATCCGTACCGGGTCCTCGCGTTCGGTGATCTCCACCGGCAGGTCGAGGTACTCGAAGATCCGGGCGAACAGCGCGAGCGAGGTCTGGATCTGCACGCCGGTCGACAGGAGGCTCACCGCGGGCCGGAACAGGCCCTGCTGCAGGGTGACGAAGGCGACGAGGGTGCCCACGGAGAGCGAGGGCGCACCGGTCTGGAGGGCTATGCCGGCGGCCCAGTAGATGAGCGCGGGCATGGCGGCCATGACGATCCCGATCGTGGACATCCGCCAGCGCCCGGCCATGCTGGAGCGCACCTCCAGCCCGACCAGCTTCTCGGATTCCTCCGCGAAGGACTGGGTGAGGGAGTCCGCGCGGCCCATGGTGCGGCCGAGCAGGATGCCGCTGACGGACAGGGACTCGGTGACGGTGGCGGCCATCGCCGCCATCTGCTTCTGCCGCTGGGTGGTGATCTTCTTGCGCTCGCGCCCGACCCGCCGGCTGATCCACACGAAGACGGGCAGCAGCAGGAGCGAGACGAGGGTCAGCCGCCAGTCGAGCGCGAGCATCGCGACGACGGAGGCGATCACGGCCGTGAGGTTGGAGACGAGGGACGTCGCGGTGGAGGTGACGGTGGCCTGCATGCCGCCGATGTCGTTGGCTATGCGGGACTGGACCTCACCGGTGCGGGTGCGGGTGAAGAAGGCCAGCGGCATGCGCTGGAGCTGGGCGTAGACGGCGGTGCGCAGGTCGTGCATGACGCGCTGGCCGACGGTGGTGGAGATCAGGGTCTGGAGCACGCCGAACACGCTGGTGACCACGGCGGTGAGGATCATGCCGAGGGCCAACAGGCTCAGCAGGCCCGTCCGCCCCTGCGGGATCGCCACGTCGAGGATTTCCTTGAGCAGGAACGGCGAGGCGACGGAGACCAGCGAGGAGGCGGCGACGAGTCCGCCGACCACGGCGAGGCGGCCCCGGTAGGGCCGGAACAGCCCCATGATGCGGCGTAGCTGGCGGGGCTGTTCCGCGGGGTCGGGACGGTTCGGGTCGAGGGATTCCTTGGACGGCGTCCATTCGGGTTCCTTGGGGCGCATGGGCCTCCTTCTGACGAGACTCTGCTGAGCATAGCTCATTGTTACCTATACTCACAATGAGTCTGGTCCTGATACTCTTCCCATTATGAGGACCGCAGCATGAGCACCGCTTCCGACAACACCGTGACCGGCGCGGACGGCGTCGACGCGCCCGACAGCGACGACGGCGTCCTCGCCGAGCAGCTGCTGCGCCTGACCCGCCGGCTCCACCGCATCCAAAAACGTCATCTCGAACCCCTCGGGATCACTCCAGCCCAGTCAAGGCTGCTCCGGCTGGTCTCGCACTACGACGGCGCCGAACCGCCGCGGATGGCGCAGCTCGCCGCCCGTCTCGAAGTCGTCCCCCGAGCGGTGACGACGCTGGTCGACGGGCTCGAGTCGGCCGACTGCGTGCGCCGGGCGCCCGACCCCGCCAACCGGCGGGTCATCCGGATCGAGCTCACCGACACCGGCCGCGCCACTCTGCGCCGACTGCGCAACGCGCGGACCGCCGCGGCGGAGGAGATCCTGGCACCCTTGACCGCCGCGCAGCGCGATGTGCTCGGCGGCCTCCTCGACATCCTGTCCGACGCCCCGGCGGAGCGGGTCTGCTGACCACGGCCTCCCCGTCCCACCGCACCGCGTAGCGCAGTTGAGCGGCCCGTACACCAAGCGCCGCGCCCGCAAACCTCGCTGCCGACGATCGGCGCGGCCAGAAAATCGTTTGCGGGGGCTTGGTCCGGAAGACGAACCTTGTGTGGTTTGAGTCACTCGACCGTCTTGGGGCGTCATGCAGATCAGCGATCTCCCGCATCCGGATCCCGGGGTGCCCGACGCCCGTTCCGGCCCGCGTCTCCTGCTCTGGCTGGGCCGCACCCAACTGGGCGGACAGGCCAAGAGCCTGTGCTGGGGGCTGGTCCACCACTGCGCCATCGCCGGGCTGCCGTTCGCGGTGGGCCTCGGCGTGGAAGCGGCCGTGGACGGCGACGGACGACGGCTGCTCCTCGTCGGCGCGCTGATCGCGCTGCTCGGTGTCGCCATCTCCCTCGGCGACACCATGCTGCACCGGACCAGCGTCACCAACTGGATCACCGCCGCCGCCCGGGTGCAGCAACTGCTCGCCCGCAAGACCGCCGACCTCGGCTCGGCCCTGACCCGCCAGGTGGCGGCCGGTGAGGTCGTCGCCGTATCGACGGCCGACGTGGAGAAGATCGGCTGGTTCGTCGAGGCCGTCTCCCGCTTCCTCGCGGCGGCCGCCTCGCTCGTCGCCGTCTGCGTCGCCCTCGTCCTGTACGCGCCGTCCCTCGGCGTCGTGGTCGCCGTCGGGATGCCGCTGCTGGCCCTCTCCTCCCTGCCGCTGCTCCCCCGCGCCACCCGACGCGCCGACGTCCAGCGGGAGAAGGCGGGCAAGGCGACCGAACTGGCCGCCGACACCGTGGCCGGCCTGCGCGTCCTGCGCGGAATCGGCGGCGAGGAACTGTTCCTCGGCCGGTACCGCGCGGCCTCCCAGGAGGTACGCACGGCCGCGGTGCGCAGTGCGCGCATGTGGGCGCTGATCTCCGCCGTCCAGGTGTTCCTGCCGGGGCTGCTGCTGATCGCGGTGGTCTGGTACGGCTCTTCGCTGGTCCTGGACGAACGGCTCCTCGTCGGCGAACTCGTCGCCGTGTTCAGCGCGGTGTCGCTGTCGCTCTACCCGTTGCGCAGCGTGCAGGAGATCGCCATGGCCTACTCGTTCTCGCGGCCCTCCGCCACCCGCGCGGCCCGGGTGTTGCGGCTGACCCGCGCCGAGGGAGCGAAGGCGCCGAAGACGGCGGACGCCGTACCGGCGCCGGCCCCGGGCGGGGACCTCTACGACCCGCGGACCGGGCTGCTGGCCCCCTCGGGACGGTTCACCGCCGTCGTGTGCGGGGACCCCGACCTCGCGGGTCGGCTCGCGGAACGCCTGGGCGGCCATCCCACCGTCACCGACGACGACGCCTCGGTGTTGCTGGGAGGCGTGGCGCTGGACGAGCTCGCGCTGGACACGGCCCGCCGACTGGTCCTCGTACAGGACAAGGATCCGGTGCTGCTGTCCGGCACGCTCCGGGAGCTGTTCGACGTACCGGCGTCCGGGGCGGTGACCCCGGCGGCCGCGTTGGAGGCCGCGCGGTGCGGCGACGTACTGGAGGCCGTGTCGCAGTCCGCGCCCGAGGGGGTGACGGACCCGATGGACGCCCGGATCACCGAGCGCGGCCGGTCGCTCTCGGGTGGGCAGCGCCAACGGCTCGCGCTGGCCCGCTCGCTGGTCACCGACCCGGAGGTGCTGGTGCTCGACGAACCGACCTCGGCGGTCGACTCGCACACCGAGGCGCGCATCGCGGACGGTATCGCGGGGCTGCGCGCCGGTCGTACGACGGTGGTCCTCGCCTCCTCACCGCTGGTGTTGGACCGCGCCGACCGGGTCGTCCTCATCCACGAGGGCGTGGCCCTGCCCGCGGCGACCCATCGGGAACTGCTGCGCGACGAACCGCGCTACCGGGCGGTCGTGACGCGCGAGACGGAGGAGGAACAGCGCCTCGACGGGCTGCCCCTGACCGCGCTGGGCGCGGAGATCACCGGCCGGCTCGACGAAGAACTCAGCGAGATCGAGGAGTCCGCATGATCGGCGTGGCACCGCCGCACTACGACCCGGCGGCCCCCGAGTCGGCCACGACGCTGCCCGTCGGCACCTCCGCGACCGTACGGGGCTATGTGCGCGGCCTGCTCCGACGGCACCGGCGGCCCTTCGCGGTGCTGGTGGGCGTCAACGCGATCGCGGTGATCGCCTCGATGGTGGGCCCGTACCTGTTGGGACGGGTCGTGGACGACCTGGCGGCAGGAGTCCGCGAACTCCACCTGCCCCGCGTGGGGCTGCTGTTCGCACTGGCGCTGGCCGTCCAGACCTGTTTCGTCCGCATGCTCCGGCTGCGCGGGGCGATGCTCGGCGAGGAGATGCTGGCCGACCTGCGCGAGGACTTCCTGGTGCGTTCCGTCGCGCTGCCGCCCGGAGTGCTGGAACGGGCCGGGACCGGTGACCTGCTGTCGCGGATCACCACCGACATCGACCGGCTGGCCAACGCGATGCGGGAGGCAGTGCCGCAGCTCTCGGTCGGCGTGGTGTGGGCGGGGCTGCTGTTCGGGGCGCTGGCGGTGACGGCGCCGCCGCTGGCGCTCGCCGCGCTGGTGGCCCTGCCCGTGCTGGTGATCGGCTGTCGCTGGTACTTCCGGCGGGCGCCGTCCGCGTACCGCTCCGAGGCGGCCGGCTACGCCGCGGTCTCGGCGGCCCTGACGGAGACGGTGGACGCCGGCCGCACCATCGAGGCGCACCGGCTCGGACGACGTCGGGTGGCTCTGTCGGAAGAGCGCATCGGCCGCTGGGTCGCGTGGGAGCGGTACACCCTCTTCCTGCGGTCCGTGCTCTTCCCCGTCATCAACGTCACCTACGTGACGATCCTCGGCTCCGTGCTGATGATCGGCGGATACTGCGTGCTGCGCGGCTGGATGTCGGTGGGGCAACTGACGACGGGCGCCCTGCTGGCCCAGATGATGGTCGACCCGATCGGTCTGATCCTGCGCTGGTACGACGAACTCCAGGTGGCGCAGGTGTCGTTGGGCCGCCTGGTCGGCATCCACGAGATCGAACCCGACGGCGGCGACGCGTCCGTCTCGCCACGGGGGCGGACGGTCCGCGCCGATGAGGTGCGGTTCGGTTACCGGGAGGGCGTGGACGTGCTGCACCGGGTGTCGATGTCCGTGCCGCCGGGGACCCGGATGGCGCTGGTCGGTCCCTCGGGGGCGGGCAAGTCGACCCTGGGCCGACTGCTGGCGGGCGTCTACGCGCCACGGACCGGCGAGGTCACCCTCGGCGGGGCGCGGCTGTCGCGGATGCCGGCGGAGCGGGTGCGCGAGCACGTGGCGCTGGTCAATCAGGAGCACCACGTCTTCGTGGGCTCGCTGCGGGACAACCTGCGGCTGGCCAGGACGGGTGCGGGGGACGCCGAGCTGTGGGCGGCGCTGGAGGCGGTGGACGCGGACGGCTGGGCGCGGTCCCTGGCGGCCGGGCTGGACACGGAGGTGGGGTCGGGCGCCGCGGCGCTGACTCCCGCGCAGGCGCAGCAGGTCGCCTTGGCCCGTCTGGTGCTGGCGGATCCGCACACGCTGGTGCTGGACGAGGCCACCTCGCTGCTGGACCCGCGGGCGGCCCGGCACCTGGAGCGTTCGCTGGCCCGGGTGTTGGACGGCCGTACGGTCGTCGCGATCGCGCACCGGCTGCACACCGCGCACGACGCGGACGTGATCGCGGTGGTCGAGGACGGCCGGATCAGCGAGTTCGGCTCGCACGAGGAACTCGTCGCGGCGGACGGCGCCTACGCGGCGCTGTGGCGGTCCTGGCACGGCTGAGGCCCTGCCTCGCGGAAGTGACGGGGGCTCGCGAGGGGTGGCGGGATCTCGCGGGGTGGCGGGATCTCGCGGGGTGGCTGTGGCCTCGCGGGGTGGCGGTGACCTCGCGGACGCCACGCGTGGGTCGGTGGCGTCCGCGAGGCCGTACGGGGCGCCCCTACGCCTTGCGGAGGCGGTCGATGATGCCGTCGAGGTCGCGCCACATCATGTAGTCGCGGACGAAGTGGCCGCCGGGTTCCTCGTGCCACTCGTGCGGGATCCCGGCCCGGTCGAGGAGACCGCGGAACTCCCGCTGACCCGCGAGGACCTGCGTCTCGTTGAACGAGTCGAACGCGTTGGTCGGGTCGGGGCTGGTTCCGGCGACGAGGAAGACCCGCTTGTTGCGGTAGCTCTCGACGCGTTCGACGGGGTTGTCGGCGGTGACGCGGCCCTGGTCCCACGGCACGCCGTAAACGGTCCCGCCGGCCAGGTCGAGGGCGGCGGAGGACAGGTTGGCCCAGTGCACGACCGCCCCGTTGTCCCGGCGCACGCTGGCGGGGCCGGAGTGGGAGCTCACCGAGGCGAAGTGGCCCCAGTACTTGGCCGCGTACTTGAGGGCGCCGAAACCGCCCATGGAGAACCCGGCGACGGCGCGGCCGTCGTACTCGGCGAACGTGCGGAAGTTCGCCTCCACCCATGGGAGGAGCTGATTGATGTGGAAGAACTCCCAGTTCCTGGGGCCGGTGTTGGAGGTAACGGCGTTGGAGTACCAGCCCGCGTGCCCGCCGTCCGGCATCACGACGATGATCGGCCTGCCGGCGGTCCACGCGCGGATGCCGAGCCGGTCGAAGGTGATGAAGTCCTGATCGGTGCCGCCGCCGTGGAAGAGGTAGAGGACGGGGTAGGTGCGACCGCTGGTGTGGTAGTCGTCGGGCAGCAGGACGTTGACGGCGGGCTGCCAGCCGATCGCGTCGGTCTGGAAGCGGTAGTACCACATGCGGGCGTCGCCCTCGTTCTGGTCGACGATGCGCAGCCCGAAGCCGTCGCCCGCCGCGCTCGCCGCGGCTGCCGTCCCGAGGACGCCCGCGCCGCCGAGGGCCATGGCGGCGGAGAGCCCGCCGACGGACTTCAGCAGATGCCTGCGGGTGGGGCGGTGCTCACTCACGATGACCTCCTGGTCGATGGGTAGGGGTGGTGGGTCAGTTGGTGGTGGTCCAGGTGCCCCGGTCGGGGCTCCAGTGGATCGATGCCTTCTGGAACCGCTGGACCTTGCCGCCCGGCTCGTCGCTCTCGTCACCGACCGGATAGCCGAACACGCCCTCGTGACCACCCGCGTGGAACGCCTCGTAGATCGCACCGTGCACCACGTGCGTGCCCGTCTGCGGCGACCACATGAACAGGCCCTGCTCGAAGAACTGGTACCGGCCCCGAGTCCCGTCCGGCGCCCGCGCCGCGTCCGCCTCGTCCATCGTCGGAAAACCCCAACGACGCTCCGCGTCCGTCGCCCAGAACCTGTTCAAGATCTCCCCGTACACCGCGAACGCCACGTCCGGATGCCAGATCACGATCCCGTTGCGGAAGCCCTGGAAGCGGCCGCCCATCATGGAGTCGCGTTCGCCGGAGGTGGGTGGCCCCAGCACGCTGTCCAGGCCCCCCATTCCGTCGTACTTGGCCCTGATCGCGCCGTACGGCATCAGGTCGTCCAGCGTGTTGTAGCGGCGGGGGGTGAATCCGCGCAGGCCGTCGCCCCACACCCGCTCCTCGGCCACGTGCCCGAAGTCGTACGTCTCGCGCACCACCGGCTGGGTGTGGGCGGCGTCGGCCCACCGGACGAACAGCGCCACGTGGTCGGTGCCGCCGGAGTCGCGCAACAACGCGTCACCGGGCTGCAGATCGGCGGCGGGGATGTCGACGGTGACGTTCCACAGGCTCCACGTCGTCAGTGACGAGCCCAGGTGCCAGGCCATCGACACGAAGCCCGAGCAGTCGGGGCGGTAGCAGCCGAACCGGTTGGCGTAGCAGCCGCTCTGGCTGTAGGGCACCTGTTCGGCAACCCAGGACCAGGCGCGGTCCATGACCTCACCGCGCCCGATCGAGCCGTCCGGTTCTGAGGCGCCGGCGGCGGTCGCCGGGAAGAGCGTGACCGCGAGGGCGGCGAGCAGCGGCGCGCCGGCCTTGGCCAGGCGCCGGAGGATCAGCGATCTCATGCCGTCTCCCGGTCAGTTGGTGGTGGTCCAGGTGCCCCGGTCGGGGCTCCAGTGGATCGATGCCTTCTGGAACCGCTGGACCTTGCCGCCCGGCTCGTCGCTCTCGTCACCGACCGGATAGCCGAACACGCCCTCGTGACCACCCGCGTGGAACGCCTCGTAGATCGCACCGTGCACGACGTGCGTGCCCGTCTGCGGCGACCACATGAACAGGCCCTGCTCGAAGAACTGGTACCGGCCCCGAGTCCCGTCCGGCGCCCGCGCCGCGTCCGCCTCGTCCATCGTCGGAAAACCCCAACGACGCTCCGCGTCCGTCGCCCAGAACCTGTTCAAGATCTCCCCGTACACCGCGAACGCCACGTCCGGATGCCAGATCACGATCCCGTTCTGGAACAGCTGGAACCGTCCGCCCAGTTGGGCGGGCTCTTCGGCGCGCAGGGGTCGGCCCAGTGGGCCGGCCTGTCCGCCCGTGCCGTCGTACTTGGCGCCGATCGTCCCGTAGGGCTGGAACGCCTCCTCCCGCAGCTGCCGGGCGACGCCCTCCGCCTGCGGGTAGCGTTCCGGGTAGCCGGATCGCTGGACGGCCTGGGCGAGTTCCCCGGCGCTGCCGCCCTCCATGCCGGGCTCCATCTGCTGGGCCACCTCGAAGAACTTGTTCGCCGCGTAGTCGACGTCCAGGACCTGCTCGGGGGAACCCCAGCCTTGGGAAGGCCGCTGCTGGAAGACACCCAGCGAATCGCGGTCACCGCAGTCCAGGTTGTTCATCCGGGACTCCACCCAGCCCGTCTCGAAGCCGGCGAGCATCACCTTGTCGGACACTCCCCGGCGCTGTCCGACCTCGTAGACCTTCCGGGTCACGGCGATGTCCCGGTCCGGGGGGATGTCGCAGTACGACTCGGCCGTCATGGTGTGCCCGAGGGGACCGGGCACGTCGGCCTTGCCCCGTGCGGACGCGGGACCACCGCCGAGGGCGGTCGCGGTCGCCGCGACCAGGAGGAGCGCCGTTACGGATCTCGCGCGCCCAGCTGTTGTGCCACGCACGTGCAGCTCCTTCGCTTCGCCATCACCTTGTGCTGTGCGGGTGTTCGGCGTTCCGGGGCGCGGTGCGCGCACGGTCGGCCCGCCGACTGCCCGCAAGCTAGCCGCGGGTGCCGGGGGCAGGGCATCCGGAACGATCCGGAGTGACAGCCGCGGAGGGTCTCGGATAGGGAGGGTTCGGGCAGCGAACGTCTCCGGCAGGAGGAAGGCTTGGAGTAGGGAGACGCGCGCGCCGGGATGGGCGGTGTCGGCCTACCGATCAGCGGCCGGAGGCCGGCGCGGGGCAGGGAGGGACGTCGGGGCGGTCCTTGGTACGGACGGCGGGCAGCCAGGCGGTGGGCCGTGCCGTGCCGGCGGGCAGACGGACCCGGAACCACTGCGGGGACCAGGCGTCCCGCTCGTCGATGATGGGAATGCCGTGCGCGAGGAGGCAGTCGACGGTCAGCTCGTCGCCCTGCCACACCCTCGTCGGGACGACGTTGTCCGAGGTGTAGGGCCGCCGGGGGTCGATGGCGAGGCCGAGGCTGCAATCCGGGTCCCGGTCGGTGCGGGTGGTGCAGCTCGGTTCGGCGTTGAACACCCGGATCCGGCCGGTGGGTTCGGTGTTCGGGTCGGACGCGCCGCGGGGGGTGGCGTACGGTCCGCTCGCCGCGGCCGTCCCGCACACCAGCGCGGACACGAGCGCGACGCGGACGGCCCTGCCCAGCGGGGCCGCGGGGGCCGTGCGGGGCTGCCGGCGCGCCTGGGACCGAGCGGTGATGCGGGCGAGGAGGTTGTGCGCCGTGTGGGCGGCGCGGGCGGCGTGCGTGGGGGCCAGGCAGTCGGCGGCCAGGGCACGCCAGAAGGGCGGTACGGCGGGGTCCAGGCGCAGGGGGGCGCGGCCTTCGGCGTACTCCTGCGCCGCGGCGACGCGCGCCATGGGCGTAGCACCGGGGAAGGGTGGGGCTCCGGACGCGAAAACCTCGTGGATCACGATGCCGAGCGCCCAAATGTCGGCGCTGGGCCGGACTTGGACGCCGTGTTCCCCGAGGGGGGCCTTGCGGCGCTCGGGCGGAAGATAGTCGAAGGTGCCCATCGGGGGCGCGTAGCCGTGGGTGCCGTCGGTGCCGGTGAGTTCGGCGGCCAGACCGAAGTCGGAGAGTCTGACGGAACCGTCCGCCATGAGCAGGATGTTGTCCGGTTTGAGGTCGCCGTGCACCCAGCCGGTGCGGTGCAGGTGGGCGAGCCCTTCACAGATCTCGGTGATCAGCCGGGCGCCTTCGGACTCGCTCACGGCGCCCGCGCGCAGGAGGTCCCGGAGACTGCGCCGGGCCCGTTCCATCACGAGGACGAGGGCGCCGTCGAGGAAGGGGTGGCCCGGCTCGGCGAGTACGACGGAGTCCAGGAGGCGGATCAGCCGGGGGTGGCCGGCGCGGCGGCCGAGTTCGACCTCACGCCGTGCCGTGTCCACGACGCTGCGGGCCTGGCGCGGGGCGAGCCCGGATGTGGGCAGGAACTTGAGCGCGACACCGTCCTCCGGCAGCCGGTCCTCGGCCGGGCGGTCACCGGCAGCGCCGTCGTCCGCCGGCCGTTCACCGGCGGGGCGGTCCTCAGCGGTGCGGTTCTCAGCCGTGCGGTCCTCAGCCGTGCGGTCCTCAGCCGTGCGGTCCTGCCCGATCGCGCGTCCCGCGTAGACGGTGCCCCACCCGCCGGCCGCGATGGGCTCGGTGACTTCCCACCTCCCGACGCGGTAGCCGCGCGGAAGCAGCTCCGTACAGTCACTTCCCGAGGTGTCGGCCGGGCCGTGCACCGTTCCCTCCTCCGGTCGGCTCGTCGCGCCGGATCCCGTTGCGGGGCGGCAGCAGTGCCAGGTGCTCTTCCCGTACGAGCCCGAACCGCAGGGCGAGGCCGACGATCGACTCCCGCTTGCCGTTGCGGCGGGCGGCGCGGCCGGGGTCCTGCTCGCCGGGCGCGGCGACGCGCATCTTCTCCTCGGCGAGGTAGTCGATGTGCGAGCTGACCGCGCGGCCCGTCAGCCTGCCGCAGGCCGGATGGCCCCTGAGCCGGTCGACGACCTGGGGAGTGGTCGGCACCGCGACCGGTGACTCGTCGCGCAGCCGCGGTTCGCAGAGCGCAAGCAGGACGAGGAAGTAGGTGGCCGTCTCGTCCAGTGAGTACGCGGTGACCGTTCGCCCGCCCCACTGGCCGCCCGCGCCGCCGAGGCCGTCCGGGTCGAGGTAGACGTGATCGGGGGCGAAGACCTGGAAGGAGACGGTGGTGTCGCGCCGGGTCGGCAGCACGACCCGGGAGAACTCGAAGGGGATGGGCGCGCCGGCCCGGCGCGGCGGTACCCGCAGGTACTCGCCGGCCCCTTCCGGGTTCTCCACTAGATAGCTTTGCGTCGCGCTGAGATTGCTGAGTTGCCAGTGGTCGTCGGTGACCCGGATCTCGCCCGCCAGCCGGGAGATCGCGGCGTCGACGAGGCGGAGTTCGACGGGGGTGGTGGCCGAGCCGCGCCCGAATCGGGCCACTTCCCCCGGCCCGAGCCGTAACGTCACCGGGCCCTCGCCCGGCTCCGCGCCTGCCGTGCCCCCGTTCCCCGGCGGCAGATAGATCACTATCCCGCTCACAGCCCGCTCCTCGCCCCCGCACGGGCGGTGGTCACGCCCGCCGAACGTTATACAGCCGGGCGGAACCGGCGCTGCCCGGTCGGTGGCCGTAATGAGCCGGTACGCGTCGTGCCGCCGGCGGCAACGGCCTGACGCCCTCCCGCCCTACGGGGCGTTGGCGCACCCGTGGGCACCGTCTTCCCGCCGGGCGACGGCGCTGCCGCACCGCTGCGGCGCACGCGCGGCAAAACGGCGCGAACCGCACCCTGCCGACTCGGCGGATCGTGGCCGGGCGGCTCGGCCTGCTTTCCGCCGGACCTTTCCCCCGGACGCGTCGCAGGTGCGCTGGTGCTGTGGCCGGGAAGGTGTGCCGGGTCGCGGTTCCCCCGGCTACCGCTGGGAGGTGCCCCCAGGTGCGGTGCATCGCGAGGCGGAGGGCCGCGGCTCGTACCGGACGTACTTCCGTGGTCCGACAACGCAGGGAGGTGCCGTGCCGGGCGCCGCGACCCGGTGGACCTTCCCGGCCACAGCACTAGATGAAGTTCAGGGCCCCCGCGCCGCCCACCGCGCCGAGCAGCATGAACACCGGCATGAGCACCTTGAGCTCCACCCAGCTCCCGGCGCGGAAGCGCATCATCTTGGGCGGCCCGATGGGGTACCAACGCTTGCCGGCGATGGGCAGCGGCCACAGGATCGGGCAGCCGGAGACGGTCAGCGCGTCGCCGATGTCGTGGACCAGGGCGCCGAGCAGGATCGGCAGGCCGAGCCACAGGTACTCCTGGCCGGCCCCGGTGAACAACCAGCCCGCTCCGTTGCCGGGCTGGTCGAGCACGCCGGCCAGGATCCAGGCGCTGGTGGCGCCCAGCAGCCACACCAGGATGTCGCTGGACATCCGGGCGGCCCGCCACAGCAGGCCCTCGACGGCGAGTACGAGGTGGACGAAGAGCAGGAGGAGAACGCCCCAGCGGTCGGTGGTGACCGCCAGGGCGGAGGACCCGGCACCGATGAGCACGGCCCACAGCCAGGTGTGGGTCAGGGTGCGGTGTCCGCCGGAGCGGCGGGCGTCGCGCGGGGCGCGGGTCGCCTTGTAGACGGCGTAGGAGATCTTGTCGACCACCTCGCACAACCCTCGCGACAGGGGGCCGAAGGCGCGCGAGATCGTCGCCGACTTGTGGTCGAGGTCGGGGGCGAGGGCGGCCCCCGCGCAGATGAGCGCGCCGACGACGAGGACGGGCCACGGCATCGGGTGTCCCGCGGCCGCGGCCGCCGCACCCACCCCCAGCCAGGCCGCCGCGCCGGACAGAGAGTGCGCCGGACCCATCATGGTTCTTTTCCCGCCCCGGTTCGGTGATATCGGGCCCCGGTGACTGATTCGCTCGGGCCGCGTCGACGGCACAGCGTACAGTCGATGATCTTCCTTCCGGCCGCCGGTTGCCTGATCCGGTCGGAAGCCAGGCAAGATGGGGGGTGTGACCCTCATTGATCAGCTCCCGCCGAACGCCGACCCCGACGCCCTCTTCGAGGCTTTCTCCTCGTGGGCGGAGGAGCAGGGCATCACCCTGTACCCGGCGCAGGAGGAGGCGCTGATCGAGGTCGTCTCCGGGGCGAACGTGGTCCTGTCCACCCCGACCGGCTCCGGAAAGAGCCTCGTCGCGGCGGGTGCGCACTTCACCGCCCTCGCCCAGGACAAGGTCACCTTCTACACCGCTCCGATCAAGGCGCTGGTCTCGGAGAAGTTCTTCGACCTCTGCAAGCTCTTCGGCACCGAGAACGTCGGCATGCTGACCGGCGACGCCTCCGTGAACGCGGACGCGCCGGTGATCTGCTGCACCGCGGAGGTACTGGCCTCGATCGCCCTGCGCGACGGGAAGTACGCCGACATCGGCCAGGTCGTCATGGACGAGTTCCACTTCTATGCCGAGCCGGACCGCGGCTGGGCCTGGCAGATCCCGCTGTTGGAACTGCCGCAGGCACAGTTCGTCCTGATGTCGGCGACCCTCGGTGACATGAAGCGCTTCGAGGAGGACCTGACCCGACGCACCGGGCGGCCCACCTCGGTGGTCCGCTCCGCGACCCGGCCGGTCCCGCTGTCGTACGAGTACGTCACCACGCC
Source organism: Streptomyces sp. NPDC058279 (assembly GCF_042881255.1). Classification (NCBI taxonomy): domain Bacteria; kingdom Bacillati; phylum Actinomycetota; class Actinomycetes; order Kitasatosporales; family Streptomycetaceae; genus Streptomyces; species Streptomyces sp. NPDC058279. Next base: position 852,691 of record NZ_JBHVYA010000001.1, read on the forward strand.
GATCACCGACACCATCACCGAGCTGCTCGAAACGCGGCAGGCTCCGGTGTACATCGTGCACTTCACCCAGGCCCAGGCGGTCGAGCGGGCGCAGTCGCTGATGAGCATCAACATGTGCACCCGCGAGGAGAAGGACAAGATCGCGGAGCTGATCGGCAACTTCCGCTTCACCACCAAGTTCGGCCAGAACCTCTCCCGCTACGTCCGCCACGGCATCGGTGTGCACCACGCCGGCATGCTGCCCAAGTACCGCCGCCTGGTGGAGAAGCTGGCGCAGGCCGGCCTGCTGAAGGTCATCTGCGGTACCGACACCCTGGGCGTGGGTGTCAACGTCCCGATCCGCACGGTGCTGTTCACGGCGCTCACCAAGTACGACGGCAACCGGGTGCGGACGCTGCGTGCCCGCGAGTTCCACCAGATCGCCGGCCGGGCGGGGCGGGCCGGCTTCGACACGGCGGGCTATGTCGTCGCGCAGGCGCCCGAGCACGTCATCGAGAACGAGAAGGCCCTCGCCAAGGCGGGCGACGACCCGAAGAAGCGCCGCAAGGTGGTCCGCAAGAAGGCTCCCGAGGGCTTCGTGGCGTGGTCGGACACCACCTTCGAGAAGCTGATCGCCGCCGACCCGGAGCCGCTCACCTCGCGCTTCAAGGTCACCAACATCATGCTGCTCTCGGTGATCGCCCGGCCGGGAGACGCCTTCCAGGCGATGCGCCACCTCCTGGAGGACAACCACGAGCCGCGCAAGGCCCAACTGCGCCACATCCGCCGGGCGATCGCGATCTACCGCTCGCTGCTCGACGGCGGAGTGGTCGAACAACTCGACACACCGGACGCGGAGGGCCGCAGCATCCGGCTCACCGTCGACCTCCAGCAGGACTTCGCGCTGAACCAGCCGCTGTCCACCTTCGCGCTCGCCGCCTTCGACCTGCTGGACCCGGAGTCCCCCTCCTACGCCCTGGACATGGTGTCGGTCGTCGAATCCACCTTGGACGACCCCCGCCAGATCCTGGCCGCGCAGCAGAACAAGGAACGCGGCATGGCCGTGGGCGCGATGAAGGCGGACGGGATCGAGTACGAGGAGCGGATGGAGCGGCTCCAGGACGTGACGTACCCCAAGCCGCTCGAAGAGCTGCTCCTGCACGCCTACGACGTGTACAGCAAGAGCCACCCCTGGGTGCGTGACCACCCGGTCTCCCCGAAGTCGATCATCCGCGACATGTACGAGCGGGCGATGACCTTCACCGAGTTCACCTCCTACTACGAGCTGGCCCGCACCGAGGGCATCGTGCTGCGCTACCTGGCGAGCGCCTACAAGGCGCTCGACCACACCATCCCCGACGACCTGAAGTCGGAGGACCTCCAGGACCTCATCGCCTGGCTGGGCGAACTGGTGCGCCAGGTGGACTCCAGCCTGCTCGACGAGTGGGAGCAGTTGGCGAACCCGGAGGTGGAGACGGCGGAGGAGGCCCAGGAGAAGGCCGACCAGGTCAAGCCCGTCACCGCGAACCCGCGCGCCTTCCGGGTGCTCGTCCGCAACGCCATGTTCCGCCGGGTGGAGCTGGCCGCCCTGGACCACGTCAACGTGTTGGGCGAGCTGGACGGCGACTCCGGCTGGGACGCCGACGCCTGGGGCGAGGCCCTGGACCGCTACTGGGACGAGTACGACGACCTGGGCACCGGCCCCGACGCGCGCGGGCCCAAGCTCCTGCAGATCGAGGAGGACGCGCCGCACGGCCTGTGGCGCGTCCGGCAGACCTTCGCCGACCCCAACGGGGACCATGGCTGGGGCATCAGTGCCGAGGTCGACCTCGCGGCTTCCGACGAGGAGGGCCGGGCGGTCATCCGCGTCACCTCGGTCGGCGAGCTCGGTGGGCTCTGACCCGCCCCCGCAAGCCCGCGCCACCGGACTCACCGGACCCGCCGAAACCGTCGGACCTGACAGTGGAGATCCCCTGATGACGAACCCCGCCGAGAGACTGGTCGATCTGCTCGACCTGGAGCAGATCGAGGTCAACATCTTCCGGGGCGCCAGCCCCCAGGAGTCCCTCCAGCGCGTGTTCGGCGGGCAGGTCGCCGGCCAGGCACTGGTGGCCGCCGGCCGCACCACCGAGAGCGACCGTCCCGTCCACTCGCTGCACGCGTACTTCCTGCGCCCCGGCATCCCGGGGGTGCCGATCGTGTACCAGGTGGAACGGGTGCGCGACGGGCGTTCCTTCACCACGCGCCGCGTCACCGCGGTCCAGCAGGGCAAGACCATCTTCAATCTGACCGCTTCCTTCCATCACCCGGAGGAGGGCGGCATCGAGCACCAGTTGCCTCCTCGACTGGACTTCCCGCATCCGGACACGCTCCCGAAGCTGGTCGACGAGATCCGTGAGCACCTGGGCGCGCTGCCCGAGGCGTTGGAGCGGATGGCCCGCCGACAGCCCTTCGACATCCGGTACGTGGACCGGCTCCGCTGGATTCCGCAGGAGCTCAAGGACGCCGATCCGCGCAGCGCCGTGTGGATGCGCGCCGTCGGCCCACTGGGCGACGACCCCCTCGTCCACACCTGCGCCCTCACCTACGCCAGTGACATGACCCTCCTCGACGCCGTGCGCATCCCCGTCGAACCCCTGTGGGGCATGCGTGGCTTCGACATGGCCTCCCTGGACCACGCCATGTGGTTCCACCGGCCGTTCCGGGCCGACGAGTGGTTCCTGTACGACCAGGAGTCACCCATCTCCCACGGCGGCCGGGGCCTGGCCCGCGGTCGTATCTACGACCTGGAGGGCAGGCTCCTCGTCTCGGTCGTGCAGGAGGGCCTCTTCCGCCCGTACCCGTCCGCGTCTCCTTCGTCCGCTCCGTCTTCCACGTCCACGTCGTCCACCCCCTCGTCCCCGAAGAGCTGAGCCCCACCATGCCCACGCCGGCCCTCCCCTGTCCTTGCGGGCTGCCCGCCCCCTACCCACAGTGCTGCGGCCGCTTCCACTCCGGCGAACGGCAGGCGCCCACCGCCGAACTGCTGATGCGCTCCCGGTTCAGCGCGTTCGCCGTCGGCGACACCGCCTACCTGCTGCGTTCCTGGCACTCCTCGACCCGACCCGCCGGGCTCGAACTGGACCCGGGTCAGCGCTGGGAGCGGCTGGAGGTCCTCGCCACCGAGCGGGGCGGGATGTTCGAGACGGAGGGGTCGGTGGAGTTCCGGGCGCACTACCGCGAGGGCCGGCACACCGGTTCCCTGCACGAACTGAGCGGCTTCTCCCGGGAGGGCGGGGCCTGGGTCTACGTCGGCCCCCTCTCCCCCGTCGACTTCGACTGACCGCGCGCCCCGGTCAGGGCGAAGTCCAGGCTGGTGCGGTACCAGTGGATCTCATCCGGCTCCTGCGCCCGCAGCAGCCGCGACGCCACGGCCGCGGCCGCCGGAAGCTGCGGATGCCCGTACGGCGGCGGAGGGGCGAGGGCGGCCAGCACGATCCGCTCCGCCGGGTCGGGCACCACCGCCCGCACCTCTTCGTCCTGGAGGACGGAGGCCACTACGGCCGCCCGCTCCCAGGGATCGGCGGTTCGTCTCAGCAGCAGTCCCACATGCCGCCCGCGCCACGCCCGCGGCCGCAGGTCCGTCTTGGCCGCGATCAGCTCCCGGTCCGCCGGGGAGGCGATCCCCGTCAGCATCGCGGCTTCCCGGGCTGCGAACTCCCGCAGCTCCGCCGCGAGATAGAGCCACACCACGGCCCGGTACCGGTTGATCCGGTAGCCGATCGGGGTGAGGTGCCCGCAGCGCGCGAGCCGGGTCAACCGGCTCGGCCCGACCCCCAACACCTCGGCCGCGGCGTCCGCGCCGGCCACGGTCTCGACCCGCTCGCGCAACGCCTGCGGAAAACCCTCGGCCGCACGGACCCGGTCCAGCTCCCCCCGGGTGAAGCGGGCGGCCCCGCTCGGCGCCCGGGGTCCGGCACGCACCAGCCCCAGCTGGACGGCCCGGGCGAACTCACCCCGTTTCAAACCCAGTTCCCGGGCCGCCTGGACGGCGCCCAGCAACTGCTCCTGCGGCGTGCCCGCCGATACCTCCGCCCGCGCCCGCGGCACGGTCAGCCCGGGCACGTCCAGTACGGCCGCCCGCACATCACTCTTCATCACGGTCCTCCCCCACGAGTGACGATCACTCTGTGTGAAGACCGTAACCGAGAGCGACGGACCCGCGCAGGGCCTGTGGATAACTCCGCTCAGCCGCCCGTGATCCGGCGCTCCGTGACGCCCAAGTGCTCGCCCACCCGGTTCACCATCAGCGTCATCTCGTAGGCGACCTGCACGATGTCCGCCTCCGCGGCGCTCAGCGCGCACAGGCAACTGCCCGCGCCCGCCGCCATGACGAAGAGGAACCCCTCGTCGTACTCGACCATCGTCTGACGGACGTCCCCCGCCCGGAAATGCCGCCCCGAGCCCTTCGCGAGGCTCTGCAGTCCGGCCGCGACCGCCGCCAGGTGCTCGGCGTCCTCGCGCGCCAACCCCGCGCTCGCACCCGTGACCAACCCGTCGTTGGACAGCACCACCGCGTGCCGCACCTGCGGCACCCTGCGCGTCAAATCGTCCAACAGCCAGTCGAGCTGCTTGTCCAGTGCCATGTGGAGCCCCTCCCCGTCGGCGCGGCCCACGTGGCCGCGCCCCACCCTGCTCGGTCGTCCGCAAGCCTTCCCCACCGGCTCCTTCCCGGCAAGGAGGACGGACCTCCGGCGCGGAAATGACTCAAGAGGAACGGCGGGTGCCCGTCCGGCCCGCTCCGCCCGCGCCCGCACGTAACCCGCCCCGCCTCCGTTCCCTCGACGCCCCGCCACGTCCTGCGGTCAGTGCGGCCCCGGCGGCGCGCCGACGGCGTCGAGCAGCCGGGCGGTGTGCACCCGACCGGCGTACTCGACCAGCCTGACCAGCACTTCCTTCCCCGAGTCCTTGTCCCGCGCGTCGCACAGCACCACCGGTGTCCCCTGCTCCAGGTCCAAGGCCCGCGCCACCTCGATCGCCCCGTACCGCCGCGCGTCGGTGAAGCAGTTGACGGCCACAACGAACGGGATCCGTCGGTGCTCGAAGTAGTCCACGGCCGGAAAACAGTCCTCCAGGCGGCGGGTGTCCGCGAGCACCACCGCGCCCAGCGCGCCTTGCGACAACTCGTCCCAGAGGAACCAGAACCGGTCCTGTCCCGGCGTCCCGAACAGGTAGAGCGACAGCCCGGCCCGGATGGTGATCCGCCCGAAGTCCATGGCCACCGTCGTGGTCGTCTTGCGGCCCACGCCTCCGGTGTCGTCGACGTGTTCCCCCGCCCGACTGAGCAGTTCCTCGGTCCGCAGCGGCCTGATCTCGCTGACCGACCCGACCAGGGTGGTCTTGCCGACTCCGAATCCGCCTGCCACCAGGATCTTCAAGGCAAGTGGAGCCGACTCGGCGTCCACCGCGTCGGCCGCGCCCGGCCCGTCGTCCCGCAGTCCCATCACAGTGCTCGCAATCCTTCGATGACTTCCCGCAGAATCCGTTCGTCGGGCAGTTGGGCGGGCGGTACCGGACGGCTGACCTTCACATGGCCGCCCTCCAGCAGGTCCCCGAGCAACACCCGTACGACGCCCACCGGCAGGTCGGCGTCCGCGGCGAGCTCCGCCACCGACTGCGTCTGCGCCCGGCAGAGCCCGAGCAGCGTCCGGTGTTCGGGACCGAGCAACGCCTCGTCCGCCGCGTCGGGGCCGGCCCGGTCCACCACGACCAGGGCGATCAGGTCGAACCTGACCCCATGCGGGCCGGGCTTGGTGCGCCCCCCGGTCATGGCGTACGGACGCACGAGCGGGCCCGCCGCCGCGTCGTACCAGTGGCCTTCCATCCGCGCGACCGCCGCGCTCAACCGGCGGCCGGCGGCCGCGCCGTGAACCGCGGCGGGGTGTAGAGGTGCTCGCCGACCCGTTTCACCAGCCGGGCCATCTCGTACGCGATCAGCCCGATGTCGGAGCCGGCGGCGCTGAGCACGGCCATGCAGGAGCCTTCGCCGGCGGCCGCGACGAACAGGAACCCCTCGTCCATCTCCACCATCGTCTGGCGCACGTCCCCGGTGCGGAAGTGTCGCCCCGTACCCTTGGCGAGGCTCTGGAAGCCCGACGCCACGGCCGCCAGGTGCTCGGCGTCCTCACGGCTCAACTGGCTGGAGGAACCCACCGCCAGGCCGTCGTTGGACAGCACCACCACGTGGCGGACCTCCCGGACCCGTACCACCAGGTCGTCCAGCAACCAGTCCAACTCGCCGGACCCGTGGACCTCGTCCGGGTCGGATCTCTGTGGTTCGATCATCGCGATTCTCCTTCGCTGCCGTCGTGGGGGGACTGCTCCCGAGTGCCGCGGGTCCAGCCGGCCTGGTACGCCGCCATCCGGTCGCGGACCTCCTCGGGACTGCGGCCCGGGGGTTCCCCGAAGCGGCCGGTCCCGGCCGGGTCCATCGGGGCGGGCACCTCGCGCAGTTGTGGGACCAGGGCGGCCTGTCGGACCCTGCGCGGCAGTTCGGTCACCGCCACGCCGGCGGGCGGCGGGACGGACCCGGACGACGCGCCGGCGGGCGGCGGGACGGCCGTGTCGACGCGCCCGGGTCCGCGCGGTCGCAGCGACGCCACCGGGGCGGGCCGCCCGCGTTCCGGCTCCTCGACCCGACCCGGGCCCGCGTCCGGGCCCGCGTCCGGTCCCGGTTCCGGCTCCCGGATCCCGCCTGCGGGTTCCCGTACGTCGCCGGCCGTGATGGCGCCCCGGATCAAGGAGTTCGGCAGCAGCACCACCGCGGTAGTCCCCCCGTACGGCGACGTGCGCAGGTGCACCCGGATACCGTGCCGGGCCGCGAGCCGGCTGACGACGAACAGTCCGAGGCGGTCGCTGTCGAAGAGGTCGAGGGCCTCGGACTGCTCGATGCGGCGGTTCGCCTCGTCGAGCGACGTACTGCCCATGCCGAGTCCGCGGTCCTCGACCTCGATGACGTACCCGGCGCCCACCGGCTCACCGCTGACCCGGACCTTGGTGTGGGGCGGCGAGAACTGGGCGGCGTTCTCGATGAGTTCGGCGAGCAGGTGGGTCAGGTCGGCGACGGCGCCGCCCACGATGGCGGCCTCGGCGAGCCGACGGACCTCGACGCGCGGGTAGTCCTCGATCTCGGCGACGGCGGCGCGGACGACGCTGGTCAGCGGTACCGGCAACCGCCACGCCCGACCGGGGGCGGCGCCGGAGAGGATGATCAGGCTCTCGGCGTGCCGCCTCATCCGGGTGGTGAGGTGGTCGAGCCGGAAGAGGTCCCCGAGTTCGCCCGGGTCGTCGGCGCGCCGCTCCATCGAGTCGAGCAGGGTGAGTTGCTTGTGCACGAGGACCTGGCTGCGTCGGGCGAGGTTGACGAAGACGCCGCTGACTCCGTCGGCGAGTTCGGCGCGCTCGACGGCAGCGCTCAGGGCGGCCCGGTGGACGGTGGACAGCGCCTCACCGACCTGGGTGATCTCGTCGTCCGCCGCAGGTCCGGGGGCGGTCTCGGCGTCGATGTCGATGTCCTGGCCGGCCCGCAGCCGCTCCATGGCGTGCGGGAGCTTGTGGTGGGCGATCTCCAGGGCGGTGTTGCGCAGCGAGACCAGCTCGACGACCAAGGCTCGCCCGATGCGTACGGAGATGACCAGGGATGCGGCTACAGCGGCCAGCCCCAGCAGCACGGCGGCGCCGGACGGGCCGGACGCGCCCTCGGCGAACGGGCCGGCCCGGTCGGCGGCCCCGGTGTGGGCCGCGTCCGCGATCTCGCGCAGGGAGGCGCTGACGCCGGTGTAGGCGGAGTCCCATCCGGCGGGCGCACGGTGGGCCTCCTTCGTCGTCGTCTCCTTCGCCGTCGTCCCGCTCACGGTCGTCCCGTTCACGGTCGTCCCGTTCACGGGCGTGGCGGCCGCGTCCAGCGCCCGTTCCTCGGCGTCGGTGAGCTCGGCGTACCGGGCGCTGCCGGCCACGGCCTCCCAGGCGCGCCGGCCGGCGTCGGGCAGGTCCCGCGCGGCCGAATCGGTGACCGCGCGCCGGGTCTCGACGACTCCGGTCAGGCGACGCAGTGCCTCCTGACTCCGTGCCTCCGGCAGGGCGAGCAACGCGTCCTCCCGGGAGAGCAACTCCCCGGCCCGGCCGAATTCCAGCAGCACCCGGTCGCCGGCACCGAGTTCGGGATCGTGGCCGCCGGACAGGGACCCGACGGCGGCGAGGGCGGAGTCGGCGACGCGGCTGTAGGTCTCGTAGGCGGTGTCCGGGCTCGTGCGCCGGTCGGTGACTTCCGCGCGGAACGGGCCGAGCGCTTCGGCGGCGACCACGAAGGCGCCGAGCCGGGTGGCCACCTCCCTCGGTTGGTCACCGGAGTCGGCCACCGTGTTCCGGTCGCCGAGCCGCAGTCCGCGTACGGCCGCGTCGGTACGGCGGGCCTGCTGCTCCAGCGCGGCGCCCTGGTCGGCGGCGGGATCGGCGAGGTAGCGGACCGCTGCCCGCCGTTCGGCTTGCAGTTCGGTGAGCGCGGTCGTCAGGGGGGTGCGTATCCGCTGGTCGACCCGCTGGACGCGAGCGAGGCGGGCGATGTCCTGGGCGGTGCTCACCGTCGCGAAGGCCCACAGGCCGAGCAGCGAGACGACGGGGACCATCAGCAGGGAGACGACCTTGGCGCGTACGGTGCCGGGGCGCAGGCGCGCCCCGGCTGCCGGGCCGGTCGGGGCCGGGGTCCGTGCGGCGTCACCGGCCGCCCCGGCCGCCGGCTCCTCGGTGGGCGGCCCGGCGTGCGCCCGACGGCCGCGCGCCGGGGGCGTGGGCGTCCTCGGCGGCGCTGCTTCCGGTCTCCTGCGGGGTGGGCGCATGGGGCTCCTCGGTCGGGGCGGTACGGAGAGGGTGGTCGGATCGGGCGCTGGAGGAGCGGGCGGCCGGCGGCCGGCCGGGGCCGCCCGGCGCTCAGCGGGCTCCCACGGCGCTCTCCCCGAGGTGCCGTGCCGACGCCGACGCGGCCCGTTCGTCGGCGGTCGGGGACAGGGCCACGAACGCGGAGGTGAGGAAGAGGTAGGAGCCGAGCCCGACGGCGAGGGGGAAGATGAACTGCATGGCGGTCGCACCGGGCAGCGCCGCGTCCGAGGGGGTGACGCGGACGGCGACGGCGAACATGCCGGTGTAGTGCATGCTGCTGACCGCCGCCCCCATGACGAGCGAGGCGACGACGACGGCCAGCGGCGACTTGATGTGGAGCGCGGCCCACAGGGCGGCGGTCGCGGCGACGACGGCGATGGCCACCGAGAGTGCGACGGTGAGCGGTCGGTAGGAGACCGTCCCGTGCAGGCGCAAGGCGGCCATGCCGAGGTAGTGCATGCTCGCGACGCCCAGGCCGGTGGTGAGGCCGCCGAGGACCAGGGCCCTGCCGCGGCCCTTGCCGTAGCCGACCGCGAAGACGCCCGCGCCGACGACCAGTACGGCGACGAGGAGGCTGAGGATGGTCAGCGGGACGTCGTAGCGGATGTCGGTGCCCGTGACCTCGAACCCGAGCATCGCGACGAAGTGCATGGTCCAGATGCCGGTGCCGATGGCGGAGGCGGCGGTCAGGAGCCAGTTGCGGCGGGTGGGGCCGGTCGCGGCGAGGGCGCGGACGGTGCAGCGCAGCCCGAGGGCGGCGCCGATGCAGGCCATCACGTATGACAGCGCGGGTGTCAGCCAGCCATAGGCGGCGTGGTGCAGGTGTCCCATGGCCAACGGACGCTAGTGCGGGTGAGGGCGCGAACAAGGGGCGCATTTCGAAAGCCGCTGGAACTGCTGGAATATGACAGAGCTACGTTCTTCTTCGATCGGGCCGCATGTCACCTTGTCCGTGCTCACCCGCGCGGGACGGGGTCCGGACGGCGCGGGCGTGGGAGATCATGGGCTCATGAGCGAAGACCACACGCATGTCCGGGAGTTCTTCGGGGCCAGGGCCGCGGACTGGGACCGCAAGTTCCCCGCGGACGGCCCGGCCTTCGCGCGCGCCGTGGCCGAGTTCGGTCTGCGAACGGGAGACCGGGTGCTCGACGCGGGCTGCGGCACCGGGCGGGCCCTTCCGGCGCTGCGCGCGGCCGTCGGGCCCTCCGGCACGGTGATCGGCGCGGACCTCACCCCGCAGATGTTGGCCGCCGCGCACGACGCCGGACGGGCCGGGGCGGCGGCGCTGCTGCTCGCCGACGTCACCCGGCTGCCGCTGCGTGAAGGGGTGCTGGACGCGGTGTTCGCGGCGGGCCTGATCGCGCACCTGCCCGATCCGGAGTCGAACCTGCGCGAACTCGCCCGGGTGGTCCGCCCCGGTGGGCGCCTCGCGCTGTTCCACCCGATCGGCCGGGCGGCGCTCGCCGCGCGCCACTGTCGCGCACTGTCCCCGGACGACCGGCGGGCCGAGCCCAATCTGCGCCCGCTGCTGTCGTCGGCGGGCTGGGAGCTGACCTCGTACGCCGACGAGGACGACCGGTTCCTGGCCTTGGCCACCCGCCGCCCCTGACCTCGCCCCCCTGACCCCGGGGCGCGGCGGTCCGGACCGGGGCCGGCGCGGTACGGGACCCACACGGACGGATCAGCCGTTGTCGCGCTGCCGCGCCGGCCGCTCCGGCCGGCTCCGGTGGCGCTCCCACGCCGCCGACCACCTGCCGGCCGGTTGGTGCCGGTCGGCGTGGAGGAGGCCTTCCGGGTGGGACGCCCTCAACTCCGCGCCCGGGTGCGCGGCTTGAAATTCGACGGTCGCCGGCCCTCGACGGGTGAGTTACCCACTGGCTAAGGTGCGCCGACGAGCGAGCGACCGGATCGGGAGGAGGCCCACGTGTCAGAAGCGGAGGACGGGGGTTCGCTGTACGTGCTGACCGCCCTGCTGGTGACCCCCACCCGGTTTCCGGCTGTGCTGGGCGACGACTTTCCCGAGGCGTGCGCGCTGCTGGGCGTGAAGCCGGTGGCGGACGGATACGGACTGGTGCTCGGGCAGGACGAGGACGGCGCGCGCTGGACGGTCGTCGTGGACGACGTCGCGCTGGTCGCCACCGCGATCGCCTCCTGGGACTGCGGCATGGAGTACGACCTGTCCCCCGACGAGCGGAGCATAGTCGTCTCCCTGGCGGGCTGGCCGCTGGAGCTCACGGTATCCGCCTCCGGTCTTCCCGAACCGCACGACCCCGAGCAGGGCGCGGACGGTACCGGACGCGTGCCGCTGGCCCCGCCCTCGGCGGAGGTGTGGGGACCAGTCCAGCGGAGACTGGGCGCGGACCAGATCGCGCGGGAGTGGGCCGACTGGCGCGAGCGGGCCGCGACCGACGGTGGGACCGCGGCTGCCGCGCACCCCGGCCTCGCGCGGGCTCTGGAGGAGGCCGGGGCCTACGCGCGACAAGCGCCGCCGCCGGGCCGCGTGCGGTCCTCCTTCGCGGAGGAGGGCGAGCGGACGCTCCGGGCGGACGGGCCCGGTTGGTCGCTCGTGGCACGCACCGGCGAGGCGGCGTTCGTCCTGCTCGACGAGGAGCCGGGCGTGGTTCTGGCCATCCCGCGGGACGGCTTTCCCGACCACCCTGACCTGCCGGAACTGACCGACGTCCTGACCGGCTTGCACCGCGTCGCGGCGCGACCCGCCTGAGGGCCGACGAGGGCTCGCCTCGATGCGCGGGAGTGCGTCCGGTCGGATGTCTCGCAGGAGCGCCTCAGACGCGTTCGAGCCGGACGTGCGGGGGCGCCGGCAGGGTGACCGTGATGGGATCGCCCGGACGGACGGTGCCACCGCGGCGGACCACGCTCATGATGCCCGCCTTGAGTACCGGACGTCCCTCTTCGTCCCGGCCGACGACCTGCTTGAGCAGCCCGCTCTGGAACCTGTCGATCTGCAGGCACGGGTTGCGCAGGCCGGTCACCTCCACCACCGCTTCCTCGCCGAGCCGCAACAGCGTCCCGACCGGCAGGCCCAGGAGGTCTATGCCCTCCGTGGTCACGTTCTCCCCGAGCTGGCCCGGTTCGACGGTGAATCCGGAGCCGGCGACCTCCTCGAACAGTTCCCGGTGGATCAGGTGGACCTGCCGCAGGTTCGGCCGGGTCGGATCCTGCGCCATACGTGAACGGTGCTTGACGGTGACCCCGGCGTGGACGTCTCCCTCGACCCCGAGCCCGGCGAGCAGCGTGATGCTCTCGCGCCTCGGCTTGGTGAACGAGTAGACCCCGTTGCTGCTGACCGCCATGACCTGCGCGCTGTTCATGTACGTCCCCCTGGCCGCCGTCAGCGGCCGATCTGCTTCCTGGAGATGCCCCGCAGCCGACGCCGCTGAGAGGAGTCCAGCATGAAGTACGCCACGGTGGGCACCCCGATCAAGACCAGGAGCCCGGCCCAGAATCCGACCGTCGCGAACAGCACGATGGCTGCCACCACTCCGGCAACCGCGACCTTTCCGCCTGTGGACATCTGCGGACACCTCCTTCTGCGTCGGCCACTGTCCCCTTCAACGCGCGACCACCCCCGTGCGTTCCCCGGGGCGGGGGGCGTTCCCGGCCACCGGACGTGCCGGACGCGCCGCCTTCCGGACAGATCCGCGACCGCGCACCGTCGCCGCGACCGGCGCACTACGGTGGACGCGGGCTCCGGCCACCGCGGCAGCAGGGGAGAGTGACATGCGCGAGCCGTCGGTGGCGTTGCCGGGCGGGGCCGATCCCGCCGAGCGCACCCGTGTGCTGCGCCGGGCGCACGACGCCTTCACCAGCGACGGGCGGGTCGATCCCCCCGTGCGGTCGGTGATCGCGAAGTCCTGGCGGCGGTGCGCCCGGGCCCGGGTGAGCCCGGAGTGCGCGCCGCGGGTGGACCTGGCGGAGGCGGAGCTTCGCTCGTACCGCGACCGGCACCCACTGGCCCGGGTGATGCCCCTGTTCCGGGACCTGGTCGGTACCTTCGCCGCGCACGGCGCGCACCTGCTGGCGGTCTGCGACGCTCGGGGCACGCTGCTCTGGGTGGAGGGCGAGCCGGGCACGCTCCGCCGGGCCGAGCGGCTGGGCTTCGTCCCCGGGGCGCTCTGGGCGGAAACGGCGATGGGAACCAACGCGCCCGGTACGGCGGTCGCGGTCGGGGAACCCGTCCAGGTCTTCGGCGCCGAACACTTCAACCGTCGCGTCCACCCCTGGACCTGCGCGGCGGCCCCCGTGTACGACCCCCGCACCGGTGGGCTGCTCGGCGCCGTGGACATCACGGGCGGGGACGGGCTGGCCCACCCGCACTCGCTGGCGTTCGTCCGGGCGACGCCGTCGCGCGTCATCGCCCGGATCGCCGCCTCGGTGAGCTGACGCCGCCGGTCGGCCAGGGGCATGCGTCCCACGGGTGTTCCTTTCGTACGCGTTCGCCGCCGGGACGCCTGCCGCGCGAGGTCAGCTGCTGTAGACGCCGACCTCGTAGAGCGAGTAGCCCCACTGCGTGCCCCGGCCCTGCCCGTGGACGCGGACGTAGCGGGCCGGGACGCCGGCGAACTGGGCGGTGTCCAGGCCGCCGTCGCCGGTGGTGGTGGACCAGACCGTCTGCCAGTCGGTGCCGTCGGCGGAGGTTTCGATGCGGTAGGCCCTGCCGTAGGCGCGTTCCCAGTCCAGGGTGACGCGCTTGACGAGCCTCGGGGAGCCCAGGTCGACGCTCAGCCACTGGTCGTCGCTCCAGTCGCCGGCCCAGCGGGTACCCCGGTCGCCGTCGACGGCCCGGCCGGGCGCGTAGCTGATGAACGGGTTCCATTCGGCGCTACTGGCGGTGGTCGCCGCGCCCGCCGCGAGGTTGACCCCGGCCTGGTGGTGCTCGGCCGCGCCCCATGTTCGGAGATACGATTCGGCGCCGCGGAAGAGATCGTCCACGACGCCTTGGCCGCCGACGATGCGGATGTCCTCGATCCAGTCCGGGACGAGCCCGTAGTGCGCGGCTCCGTCGGTGTTGAGGTCCCAGGTGCGCTGTCCGGCGGTCTGCCGGTCGATGACGGACCCGCCGTCGGTGCTGCGGAACGGGTACGTCACGGGGTTCGGGGTGTTGGCGCCGCGCGGGCCGGGCCAGCCGCCGACACCGTTCATGTCGGTGCCGTAGCCGTAGCCGACGTGGTACTTCTCGCGCAGCGCCTTGGTCCGCTGCGCCTCCGCGCTGAAGCCTTCGGAGCCGTTCATGTACTGGGCGGCGAACCCGCCTAGCTTGTAGAGCCGCTCGGTCCAGCCGAGGTCCATCCAGCTGTGCGAGGAGATCACGCCGGGGTAGGACTCGGTCTCCAGGATGTCGAACGCCTGGCCTGCCGCCTTGACGCTCATGTGGTCGACTTCGAGCATCATCTTGCGTTTCATCATGCCCCGGACCGCGTATTCGCCGAGTGCGGTGAGCCCCCGGGTGTTGCACTGGGCGTCGGCCGCGTAGGCCGGGACGGTGACGCCCGGCGGGAGTTCGCCCTGCGCCTGCGGCGCCGGGGCGAGGCCGATCGGGTTGTCGTGCTGCGGGCCGGCGCACTTCTCGGTCTGCCAGAAGGTACCGGTCGACAGGAACTGCCCGATGTTGATGGCCGTGCCGAGCGCGCCTTCGTCGAAGCGGACTCCGCAGAGGGCGTTGTCGAACTTGTGGCAGAGGAACATGCTGCGGACGCCGAGGCGGTAGAGCTCGTCCAGGCCGCGGTCGATGTCTTCCTTGCCGCACTGGGCGATGTCGAGGATCTGCTTGCAGCCGAACGGTTCGGAGGTCTCGACGCCGAGGACCACGGCGAGCTTGCCCTGTTTGACGACCTCGCGGGCCTGGGCGGAGTCGGTGACGATGCGGAACCAGCCCTTTCCGGGGCCGCCGTACATCTTGTCGATGAATGCCTGCATGTCGTAGGACTTCTGCGCTTCGAGGCGGATGGCGGCCATCTCGTCGCAGCCGCGGTCCTTGAAGAAGTAGACCGAGCAGATGACCCCGTTGGTGACGAGGTCGTTGACGAGCACCCGTTGACCCCCGCGCCAGGCGCGCTCGATCCAGGCGTAGTAGTTCTGCTGGTGGGTCAACGAGTCGTGGGCGGGCCAGTCCTTGAAGGTGGGCCAGCCGACGGGGTCGTGCCTGCCGTCGCCGCCCTTGGTGATGAAGTCGAAGACGGCGAGGGAGCCGTCGGGGTAGTGCTCGGGACAGTCCTTGAGGGCGTCGGCGACGCCGAGGTCGGAGAAGGGCTTGCCGCAGATGAGGCGGCCGCCGAAGCCCTCGTTGGACATGATGTGGTCGTGGGCGTCGACGAAGCCGCGTACGTTGCCCTGCGCGTCGGTGCCCGTGAAGGGCTCGCCGGTGACGTTGATCGCCGAGTCCGGCGTCGGGCGGGCGACGGGGTCCCACCAGTTGGGGTCGGCCGCGGCGGCCCCTTGGGTGGGGCCGAGAACCATGGCGAGCATGGCGAGGAGTAAGGACAGGACCGCGATCGGCCTGCCTCCGCTGTGCGGCTGTCGGGTCACGGCCATCACCATGTCTCCGGTCGACGGACGGCGCGTCGGATTGTCATGTCCGCGCAATGTGCCCCGAGAATCCCGACTGCCGCCACAAGAGTCAAGAGTCCGGGACGCTTGACCTGACGACCCGTCGGATCGCTCGGCTCCGGCAACCGCCCCCGTGTGGCCGCTGCCCGCTACGACGGGACGGCCGGGCCACGGGGCGGACCAGCGGCCTCCCGGGGCACGCTGCTACGCGGCCCCGGCGAACGTCCACACGGCGCGCGACCGGGCCGACAACAAGGGCCGAGTGACCGATGCGCTCCTCGTGACGGTACGCGACGGGCTGTTGAGGGACAGCTCGACCCGGCGCAGCCCGGCCTTGTCGCGTGCGACGGCGTCCAGGCGGATGGTGGTGCCGCCGCCCTGCGGCACGACGCCTCTGCCTGCCACCTCCCGGACGCCGAACCGCCGGCCCGGAGCAGCGGCCCGGGGTGGGCGCGGTCGCGCGGTGACCGCGAGGCGGATCGAGGTCACGTCCCGCATCAGGTGGTCGCCGTAGCCGTCCGACAGGTACCGCTCGCGGCCGACGTCGCCCGGCGAGCCGGTCGGCTCGGTGTTGCCGCGCGGGTCGGCGAGGTACTCGGCCGGCCGGCGGCGCCGAGGGTGCCCGACGGGCGGCAACGCGCCCGCCCGGCACCCTCGGCGGGCCCGCTAGAAGAAGCCGAGCTTCTTCGGGGAGTAGCTGACCAGCATGTTCTTCGTCTGCTGGTAGTGCTCCAGCATCATCTTGTGCGTTTCTCGACCGATGCCGGACTGCTTGTAGCCGCCGAACGCGGCGTGCGCCGGGTAGGCGTGGTAGCAGTTCGTCCAGACCCGGCCGGCCTGGATGGCGCGGCCGGCCCGGTAGGCGGTGTTGATATCGCGGGTCCAGACTCCGGCGCCCAGGCCGTACGCCGTGTCGTTGGCGATCCGTACCGCGTCGTCGAAGTCGTGGAAGGAGGTCACGGACACCACCGGGCCGAAGATCTCCTCCTGGAAGATCCGCATCCGGTTGTCGCCCTCGAAGATCGTCGGCTGGACGTAGAAGCCACCCGCCAACTCGCCGCCGTGTTCCACCCGCTCGCCGCCCGTCAGGATCTTCGCTCCCTCCTGGCGGCCTATCTCCACATACGACAGGACTTTCCGCAGCTGCTCCTCCGACGCCTGGGCACCGATCATCGTCTCGGTGTCCAACGGATGCCCCGGCGCGATCAGTTCCGTACGGGCGACGGCCGCGTCGAGGAAGTCCCCGTAGCGCCCCCGCTCGATCAGCGCGCGCGAGGGGCTGGTGCACACCTCGCCCTGGTTGAGGGCGAACATGGTGAAGCCCTCCAGCGCCTTGTCGCGCAGGTCGTCGTCCGTCGCCCAGATGTCGTCGAAGAACAGGTTGGGGCTCTTCCCCCCGAGTTCCAGCGTCACCGGCTTGAGGTGCTCCGCCGCGTACCGCATGATCAGCCGCCCCGTGGAGGTCTCCCCCGTGAACGCCACCTTCGCCACGCGCGGGCTGGACGCGAGCGGCTTCCCGGCCTCTTCGCCGAAGCCGTTGACGACGTTGACCACACCGGGCGGCAGCAGGTCCGATACCAGGCTCAGCCAGTAGTGCACGGACGCGGGAGTCTGCTCCGCCGGCTTGAGCACCACCGTGTTGCCGGCCGCGAGCGCCGGCGCCAGCTTCCACACCGCCATCAGGATCGGGAAGTTCCACGGGATGATCTGGGCGACCACGCCGAGCGGTTCGTGGAAGTGGTAGGCGACCGTGTCGTCGTCGAGCTGGCTGAGCGCCCCCTCCTGGGCGCGCAGGGCGCCGGCGAAGTAGCGGAACTGGTCGATGGCGAGCGGCAGGTCCGCGGCCAGGGTCTCGCGGACCGGTTTGCCGTTCTCCCAGGTCTCCGCGACCGCGAGGGCCTCCAGGTTGTCCTCCATCCGGTCCGCGACGCGCAGCAGGATCGCGGAGCGTTCGGCGACCGAGGTGCGGCCCCAGGCGGGCGCGGCGGCGTGCGCGGCGTCCAGGGCGCGCTCCACGTCCTCGGCGGTGCCGCGCGCGACCTCGGTGAACGGCTCGCCGGTGACGGGTGAGGGGTTGGCGAAGTACGCGCCGCGGGCGGACGGTACGTAGGTGCCGCCGATGAAGTGGTCGTAGCGGGGCGCGTAGTTCATGAGCGCGCCTTCGGTACCGGGCGCAGCGTAACGGGCCATGGTTCCTCCCCTTTGCCGGGCGCGGGCCGCCGTCGGCCGGCGCTCGGTGGGAAGGGTAGGAGCCGGGAGGTTGCGCCGACGTTGCACGGCCCGGACCGGCCGCTCACCGGACCACCCGCTGACCGGTCCGCCACTCGCCCCGGCCCCGGGCTGTCCGGGCCGCCGGCCCCGCCGTTCAGAGGCCGACGTCGCGGGCCCGGACGTCGTCCAGCGACTCGCGCCGCACGAGGAGCCGGGCGCGGCCGTCCGCGACGGCGATCACCGGAGGCCGTCCGACCAGGTTGTAGCCGGAGGCCATGGACAGCTGGTAGGCGCCCGCCACGGGGACCCCGAGCAGGTCGCCGGCCCGGACGTCCGCGGGGAGGTCGACATCGGCGGCGAGCACGTCACCGGCCTCGCAGTGCCGCCCCACCACCGTCGCCCGCCCGGGCGGGGCGGACGAACGGCGCCCGATCAGCCGGGGCGCGTACCGCACCCCGTACAGGGCGGGCCGGGGATTGTCGCTCATGCCGCCGTCGACGGCGACGAACACCCGCTCGCCGGTCCGCTTGACGGCGAGCACCCGGTAGAGCGCCACTCCGGCCGGGCCGACCACCGCCCGGCCCGGTTCCACGGTCAGCCTGGGCACCGGCAGCCGGGCGGCCGCGCAGCTTCCGGTGAGTTCCGTACGCATCCGGTCGGCCAACGCGTCGACGTCGAGGACCGCTTCGCCGGGTCGGTAGGCGACGCCGTGGCCGCCGCCCATGTCGAGTTCGGGCAGGACGACCCCGTGGGTGTCGCGCACCCGGGCGAGCAGGCCGACCATCCTGCGGACGGCGGCGAGGTACGGCTTCACGGAGGTGATCTGCGATCCCAGGTGGCAGTGCGGGCCGGTGAGTTCCAGTCGCGGCTGGGCCAGGATGCGGGCGATGGCGTGCTGGGCGGAGCCGTCGGTGAGGGAGAGGCCGAATTTCTGCTCGTCGGTGCCGGTACGGATCTTCTCGTGGGCTCCCGCGGCGATGCCCGGGGTGATGCGCACCATCACCCGCTGGGTTCCGCGCGGCCCGATCGCGGCTGCCAGCCGGGCGATCTCCGACGCGCTGTCGATGACGACGCGCCCGACGCCGAGACGCAGGGCGACGTCCAGGTCGTGCGGGGACTTGGCGTTGCCGTGCAGGGTGATCCGCTCGGGCGGAAAGCCGGCGGTGACGGCGAGTTCCAGCTCACCGGCCGAGCAGACGTCGAGGCCGAGACCTTCCTCGTCGATCCAGCGGACCACGGCACGGCAGAGGAACGCCTTCGCGGCGTAGAGGACGTCGGCGTCGGGGAAGGCCCGGCGGTAGCGCCGGCACCGTTCGCGGATCTCTCCCTCGTCCAGGACGTACGCGGGGGTGCCGAAGCGTTCGGCTATCTCGGTCAGCGCGACGCCGGCGACGCAGATGCCG
Organism: Streptomyces sp. NPDC058279; assembly: GCF_042881255.1. NCBI lineage: Bacteria > Bacillati > Actinomycetota > Actinomycetes > Kitasatosporales > Streptomycetaceae > Streptomyces > Streptomyces sp. NPDC058279. Next base: position 871,764 of record NZ_JBHVYA010000001.1, read on the forward strand.
TCGCCCGAGGTCCGGGCGGTGGAGGCCGGCCACACGGACAGGTCGTCCGGGGCGGCGGGCGGAGCATCGGGCGGCACGTGCAGGGTGGTCATGACGTGGGTCTCCCTTCTGCTCGTGGGCGCCGTCAGCCGGTCCGCAGGGCGAGTGCCGCCCCGACGGGCTCCGCGTCCACGGACGCCGGGGCCGCGCCGTATGCGGGGCGTTCGGGTGTCGGGCGCGGGATGCACAGCTGCGGGTCGACGGTGACGGTGGTGACGCCGAGCGGCCGGACCAGCGCCCGCAACGCGGGTTCGGCGAGCCGGATCCACCGTTGGTCGGGGCCGAGGACGGCGGCCAACCGGTCGGCGGTGGTGAAACCGACGGCGGTACGACCGCCGAGCGGCGTGCGGAACACCCGGGCCGCCGCCCAGGTCGCGGGTCCCGGCCGGACGGGGACGCACAGCGGTCCGGCCGGGACGCGTTCGCAGGGTTCGGGGTCTTCGCCGCACAAGAGCGCTGCCATGGGATTCCTCCTGGAGGGACCCTGGTCGGGAGGGGCCCCGGCGCGGGGAGGCGCCGGGGCATGCCCCCGACGCTATGCGCACCGCCTACGCCGGCAGGGCCTCCTGACGCCGCGTTGACGGCAGGCGGCCCCGCGCTGACGGACTTCTTACGCGGACGGTCGCCCCGGCGGGTTCACCCTGCCGGGTGGGGGTCGACCCGTGCCGGGCGGAGGCGACCACCCCTGCCCGGCACGTCCCGCCGGCCGCGACCGGCGCCGGTCCGGCTCAGCGGCACTGGCCGGATCGGGGCCCTGTGACGGTGTTGTCCGTAAGCCGCGGCGCCGGCGCGTTGCCCTCGCAGCGCAGGGGGCCGGTGACCTGGTTGCCCTGGAACGCCACTCCCCCGGCGTTGGCGTCCAGGCTCACGGGACCCGTGATCCGGTTGCCGCCGCACGCCGACGCGTCCGCGCCGCCGTCGTCGTCGGAACCGAGCAGCACCTGGCCGGTGCTGTCCCGTACGGCGAGGGGGCCGGTCAGCCGAGACCGGCAGACGGTGAGGGCGCGGGCGCCGTCCACCGAGACCGGGCCGGTGATCTCGGCGTCCAGGACGGCCAACGCACCGCCCGGCCGTGCGGTGACCGGGCCGGACTGCCTGGCACCGGCGGACAGGCAGACGGCCTGGTCGGCGCCAACCGTCAGGGGGCCGGAGCGGTTCGCGGTGACGCAGGGACCGCTGAAGCCGACCGTGACGTCGGCCGGGGCCTCCGTGGTGCTCGCCACGTCGGCCGCGTCCCCGCCGTAGGAGGCGGTGAGGGCGTGCGGTCCGGGTCGGAGCGCGCCGGTGCCGAACGACGCCCGACCGTCCGTCAGCGGGACGGTCGCCAGCGGCCGCGTTCCGTCGAAGAAGGTGACGGACCCGGTCGGGGCGGCCGCCGGGTTCGCCGGCGTCACGGTGGCGGTGAGGGTGACGGGGTGTCCGAACAGCGGGGTGGTGGTGTCGGCGGTGAGAGTGGTCGCCGTCCCGTAGCGGAACGAGACGACCGCCTTGCCGTCGCCGTGGCGCACTCCGGAGACGAGGGTGACCCCGGTGGCGGCGGGGGCCGCGAAGCTGCTGCCCCCGCCGCCGCCCGCGGCGTAGAGGTTGCCCGGGTTTCCGCCGCCGGAGCCGCCGCCACCACCGAAGTAGCCGCCGCCTCCGCCGCCGCCGCCGTTGCCTCCCCGGGCTCCGTTGCCGCCGGTACCACCGCTGCCGGGGTTGGGCAGGCCGGTGTTCTGGTCGGTGTCGCTCGCGTTGCCGCCGGGCGCGCCGAGCGGGGAGGTCCGTACGCCGGTGCCCGGTGCGGTCTGGGTGCCGCCCGTGCCGCCGATTCCGGAGCCGCCGGCCCGCCGCCGTCGCCGCCGGACTCGGCGGTGAGGCCGCCGCCGTCGCCTCCGCGCAGCAGCGGCCCGCCGTTGCCGGCGCCTCCGCCGCCGCCCGCGACGAGGACGCGGTCGGCCCGGCCGAATCCGTCGGCGCGTACGTCCGAACCACCGCCGCCGGAGCCTCCGCCGCCGTGCGCCCCACCGCCGCCGGACCCGTGGCCGTAGCCGCCGAGGCGGGCGAATTCGCCGTGCCGGGAAGAGCCCGGGATTCCGGCGGCGCCCAGGGTGATCCGCAGGTTCTGACCCTGGGTCACGGACAGGGTCGCCCGGGTCTCGCCGCCGAGGCCGCCGCGGGCTCCGGTGTTCGGCGGGTTGGGGTCGACGTAGCCGGCCGCGCTGCCGCCTTCCGCGCCGAACAGGTCGATGTCGACGGCACTCACGCCCCGGGGCACCGTGAAGGTGTCCGTGCCCGGCGCCGTGTAGACGCAGGAGGGCGCGTCGGCGGTGAAGGCGCCGGCGGCGCCGCACGGGCCGTCCGCGGCGAGGGTGTCGGCGGTCGCGGTGAGGGGGGTGGCCAGGGCCGCCAGGAGGCCGCCTGCCCCCAGGAGCGCCAGCGCCATGGTCCTGCTCTTCGTTCTGTCGTGCACGGCTCAGACTCCGTCGTTGGCGCAGAGGGCCCACGCGTCGGTGTACGTGCTCGGCGAACTGCCGCCGCCGGTGTGGGCGTAGCCGGTCCAGTAGGCGGTCGTGGTGGCGCCGTCCGCGACCGGGCTGCCGCCGGAGTCGCTGGGGTAGTCGCCGTTGAGGTGGTCACCGGGCGAACCCGGTCCGGTGAAGTCGGTGGTGGTGACGCTGCCTCCGCTGACGGCGGCGCCGCCGCTGATCAGCTTGCCGTCGTTGCCGGAGCAGCCCGCGGTCGCGCTCTGGCCGGCGGTGGCCGCGGTGGGGCCGCTCACCTCGGTGAAGCGGACGGTCACGGTCGCGCCGCCGACGTTGATGCCGTTCCCGCTACAGATGGCGTAGGCGTAGGTTTCGTTGCTCGTGCCGCCGCCACCGCCGTTCCAACCCACCGCCGTCCAGGAGTCGGGGTTGGTCTCGCCGTTCGCGGCGGCCTTCCGACCGTAATCGTGGGCCGCGTTGTCGAAGGTCGGGAAGCTCGCGATCGGCTTGAGGCTGCCGACATCGGCGGGGGTAATCCGGGCGCCGCCGCCCAGCAGGCGGGTGTTGGCCGGGCAGCCGGCGGTGACCAGGCCCACGGTCGAGGCGGAGGTGGGTCCGGCGACCTTGTTCATGACCACCTGGGTGTGGTTGATCAGGTTGCTGCTGAAACACATCGCGTACGGGGTGGAGGAGAACGAGGCGTTGACGGCGCCGCCGCTGCCGCCGATGCCGAGCCAGTGCGTGACGTCCGTGCCGACGACGCCGGTCGAACCGGTGTACTCGGTGGTGCCGTCGGGGCTCGGCGAAGTGCCGTTGATCTTGTTGCCGTTGGACGAGGTGCCGGTGCCGATGGCCTGGTTGATGCCACCGCCGGCGACGAGTCCGGTGAAACAGTCCGCGTGGGTCGATATCTCGGCGAAGGCGGCGGCCGGGCCGGAGGTGGCTCCGGGCGTCTTGACGGTCACGCCCACGGTGTTGGCGTACGCGGTCGCCTGGACGGCCAAGGCCAGTGCGGCGCCGATGACGAGCGCCTTCCCGGTGACACGGCGGAGCAAAAGCCCCTTGATCATGGATTCTCCCTTGTGGGATGCGCGGCGGGGAACGCGGCACGGCGGGGTGTGCGGGAGCGCCGTGAACGCGGAGGTGCCGAACGCGCGCGGTGAGGGCGGCCGAGCCGGGGTCGGCCCGCTGGGGAGGGGCCCCGGGATGGCGGGGCCGGATACGGAACGGCCGGTTCGCCGCCCTCACCTGCATTGTGCCTGCGGACTCAAACAGGCTCCTTACATCGCATCTACGGCGCGAACACATGCTCTCCGGTAGCACGTGCCGTTACCGCCGAAGAGCAGCCGGAGGATGTGACGGAAGTCTGACGGCGCGCCCTCGCCCCTGGTGGCGGGGGCGGTTCGGTGGTCGAATCAGCGCGTGAGCACAGAGCAGACCGGTCCGCCGCCGCCATCCGGAAACGACCCCGATCCCGGCCCTGATCCCGGCCCAGACCCCGATGCGACCGGCGCGCCGGTCGGTCGGCGGCTGATCCTCGGCATGGTCGGACTCGGCGCCACCTCGCTGCTGGCCGCGCCCGTGCTGCGGCGCGGCGTCGAGACCGCGCTTGGCGCGGCCGCCGACAAGGATCCGACGGGGCTCACGGAACTCCTCCCCAACGGCGGCGGGTTCCGCTACTACTCGGTCGCCTCCTCCGTCCCCGAACGCGGCCCCGCGGACTACCGGCTGACCGTCGACGGTCTGGTCGAGCGACCGGCCACGTACGACCTCGACGCGCTACGGCGGCTCCCGCAGACCCGCGTGGTCCGCGATGTCCAGTGCGTCACCGGCTGGCGGGTGCCGGGTACCCCATTCGAGGGCGTCCCGGTGTCCCGGCTGCTCGACGCCGCCGGGGTGCGACCGAACGCGCGGGCCATCCGGTTCAGCTGCTTCGACGGCGCCTACACCGAGAGCCTCACGCTCCCGCAGGTCCGCCGGGACGACGTCATGGTGGCCCTGCGCATGCGCGACGAGCCACTGGACCACTCCCACGGCGGGCCGGCGCGGCTGTACGTGGCCCCCATGTACTTCTACAAGTCCGCGAAGTGGCTCTCGGGCATCACCGTCACCGACGAGGTGGAGCCGGGGTACTGGGAGCGGCTCGGGTACGACGTCGACGCGTGGGTCGGCACATCGAACGGACGCGACGATGCCCCTACGGTCTGAAACCGCCGAGCGGGTCCACCGGTTCGGCGCCGCCCAGCGTTGGGTCCACCGGGGCACGGCCGCACTGATGGGCGTGTGCGTGGCGTCCGCCGGATGCCTCTACCTGCCGCCGCTCGCGGAGCTGGTGGGGCGCCGCCACCTGGTGGTCACGGTCCACGAGTGGTCCGGGACGCTGCTGGTGGTCCCGGTCCTGGCCGGCCTGGCATCCCGCGCCGTACGCGCCGACCTCGGCCGCCTCGGGCGGTTCGGCCCGCACGACCGGGTCTGGCTGCGCGGCGCCCTGCGACGGGGTCGGGAGCGGCCCGCCGGGAAGTTCAACGCCGGGCAGAAGCTGTACGCGGGCTGGCTGGCCGGGGCGGTCCTGGTCATGCTGGGCACCGGGCTGTCGATGTGGCTGACCGGGCTCGCCCCGCTGGTGCTGCGGACCGGTGCCACGTTCGTCCACGACTGGCTGGCCCTGACCCTGGGCGTCGTCCTCGCCGGGCACATCCGCATGGCCCTGCTCGATCCGGAGGCCCGGCGCGGCCTGCGCACCGGCTCCGTCGACCGGAGGTGGGCGGAGCGCGAGCATCCGCTGTGGCGGCACGACGGGTGACGGGCTGCGCTCCGGCGGCGGCGCCACCGCGCGGCGCCACCCCGATCCGCCGTCGCGCAGTCCCGCCCGCGGGCGGTCCCGTCCGAGCCCGGTCCCGCCCGAGCCCGTCCCGTCAGCTCCCGTCGCGCACCGCGACGATGCCGTTGAAGACGCCGACGTAGGCCGTACCGTCGGGGCCGAGGGTGATCGGCGCCCAGTTGTTGTCGTACAGGGGGCCGGTACCGGTCAGTTGCCGCCAGCGGCGCTCACCGGTGCGGAAGTCCACGGCGGTCAGGTACCAGGCGTCGATACCCCAGGCGTTGGGCTCCTTCTCGTAGAAGTAGAGCAGCCCGTTGCCGGTGGACAGTTTGGGTACGACGGAGGGCGAACGGACGGCGCTCTGCCAGACCGTGTCGCAGCCGCTGCCGTCGGGACGGACGTCGATGCGGCTGACTCCGCCGACGACCGACTTGCCGAGCAGCAGGCTGGAGGGGTTCTCGTAGCCGTAGTTGTTCTCGACGACGAGGCTGTTGCCCCAGGTGATCAGGGAGTTGTCGGTGGTGGAGGCGCCGGAACCGAACACGGGCACCTTGCAGACCAGTCGCCGGTCCGCCGGGACGTCCGCGCCCCGCCGGTAGACCAGTACGTTCATCCGGTCGTCGGCGTTGTCGGTGATGGCGACGTAACCGTCACCGAAGAGGTCCGGTGTGGTGCCGGAACCCTGGTTGACGGAGCCGGGTTTGGTCCCGGTCCCGCGGTCGTAGATCTGGCGCCACTGTGCCTCGGGGGTGCCGTCCGCGGCGGCGCGGAAGCCGTAGAGCGCGTGGTCGGTGACGATGGACACCCCGTCCTCGGCGACCGAGAAGGAGTTCTGGATCTCCTCGCCGTCCAGGCGGACGGATCGGATCTTCGAGGTCGTCGGGTCCACGGTGCCCACGCGGCCCTGTCGGGTGACCCACCAGATGCGGCCGTTCCAGTCGGGCATCACGGAGGTGACGGGGTCGCATGTGCCGCTGGGCCACAGGTTGGTCCAGCCGACGCAGTCGTGCGGGACCTGGCCGGTGAGGTCCCAGTCGGCGTCGACGGTGAACTTCCAGGTGCCGTCGGGGTTCTGGGAGTGGGCGAGGCGCAGGACGTGCTGGCGCGAGTCGGCCAGCACGGCCCGGTCCTGGTTGTCCAGGTAGAAGTAGGCGCCGCCCGAGGTGTCCTTGAAGATCTTGGAGAAGTCGAGGGTGGTGATCGCCTCGACGGTGGAGGAGCGCTGCGGGAGTTGGTGTTCGGCGAGCGTGGCCAGGGTCCGCGGGTCGAGCAGCTTGACCTTGAAGCCGGAGGAGGTGCCGCAGACGGTGACCAGGCGGCCGGCCGAGTCGAAGGTGGCGGTCGCGCATTCGCCGCCGAGAGCGGCGATCTTCTCACTGGTCACCTTCGGGTTCCTGCCGAGCGGGCCGGACCAGGGCGAGGTGGCGCTGCCGGCGGCGTCGGAATGCATGCCGCTGCGGCCGTTGGGCGCGAGGTAGGGGTGCTGCGGCGGCGCCTCACCGGGCAGCGGGAGGGCGCCGGCCGGGCTGCCGTCGTACTGGCTGACCAGGCGATGGCCGGGGGCCTTGGGTATCTCCTCCGCCTGCGCCGGGGAGATCCCGTACATCGCCACGAACACGGCGACGGCGGGGATCACGGCGCAGTTCAGCGCTCTTCGGAACATCCGGACGTCCTCGATTCCTATGGGTTCTCATCGGTTTCCGCCGGTTCTGCTGACACCACGTCTGATACCGCGCCGCCGCCAGACGCTAGGTCGAACCGTCGGAGGAGTCCATGGAGGAGCCGGATGATTCACGAACGCGCAACAGTCGATCACCCCCGCCGGGTCAGGGGTCGAGGCCGGAGACCACGTTCGCCGTGGCGGCGAGACCGCTGTGGATGGTCGCGGCGATGCTGCTGCTCGCGAGGTAGAAGCCGAGCAGGACACAGACGAGGGCGTGGGAGAACTTGAGACCGCCGCCCCGCAGGAAGATCCAGGCGAGGACGAGGAGCAGGACGATCACGGAGAGGGAAATCACCATCGAAGCCTCCTTCGGGCGCCGCCATGGTGGCGCAGCGGAGGGGCCCCCGGGGTGAAACACGCGTCGGCCGTACGGGTGTTGACCCTGCGTGACCCTCGCGAGGCGGATGACGCACGGGACTTGCCCGGTCCCGGCAGCCCATGCCATATATGTCTAGACCTTTACGAGCCCGCGGCGGAAGGCGCTCCCGTGCGACAGCCCGCGCGACACCCCTGGGGCCGGACCACCACCGCGCTCTGCCTCTGCGCGGCCCTGGCCGCCTGCTCGGGCGGCGCCGAGCCTCCCGGCGCCCCGGTCGACATCACCGCCCAGGCGGGTAGCGCCACTTCGGTCCACGTGATGTGGGAGCCGGCCGCCGCCGGGGCACCGGTGACGGGATACCAGGTGTTCCAGGGCGACCGGCTGATCCGGAACCTGCCCGCCGACAAGACGATGGTGGACATCACCGGGCTCAGCCCGCTCACCTCCTACGCCTTCACCGTCCGGGCCGAGGACGCCGGCGGGCACCGCTCCGCCCGCAGTGCGGCCGCCCGCGTCACCACCCCGGCCGCGCGGGCGGAGGACCACCGACCCCCCACCACCCCGACCACCACCACCGGCCGCGCCGACGGGCCCCGCGCGGCCCGGCTGACCTGGGCCCCGGCCGACGACGACACGGGGGTGACCGCGTACGACATCTACCAGGGCGGTGTCCGCGTCCACACGACCGGCCCCGGCGAGACCACCACCGCCCTGACCGGCCTCCAGCCCGGGACCCGCTACGAGTTCACCGTCCGGGCCCGGGACGGATCCGACAACACCTCCCCGGACGGCCCGGTCGCCGAGGTGACCACACCGTCCGATCCGGGGCAGGGGCCGGACACGGCGCCCTCCGACTTCACGGCGGTCGCGTCCCCGGGCACCGTCACCCTGTCCTGGACCGCGCCCGACACCGGGCACGAAACCGACGAGTACCAGCTGTACGTCAACGGGCAGCCCGTCACCGTCATCCGGTTCGGAGCCGGAGCGGTTCCGCGCGGCAGGGTGGAGCACCGGCTGACCGTGACCGAGCCGGCCGGTACGGTCTGGTCCCTGAAACTGCGGGCCAGACTGCCCGACGGCAACTGGGGCGCTTTCACCCCGGAGCGGCGGACCGTCCTCGTCCGCTGAGCGATCCACTTGAGATCCGGTGGTGATTCTGGCGTGAACGGCATGGCCACGAAAGAAGATCACGCACAATACATCCGTGTTCGGTGAGTACTCGGTCAACAACAGTCAGGCACCCTCCGCAGGTGGGGCCCCTGAGCCGGCCTCTCGCGCCGTGGCGGGAAACCTGCCGCCGGAATCGGCGGGGTTCATCGGCCGGGAGCGTGAACTGAACGATTTGCGAGCGCTTTTGGACATGGGGCGGCTGGTCACCCTGACGGGGGTGGGCGGAGTCGGCAAGTCCCGGCTCGCCCTCCGCGCCGCCTCGACCGGCCGGCCCCGGCCCGACGGGATCTGGTGGGTCGAGCTGTCACCGCTGCGCGATCCCGGCCTGCTCACCACCACCGTGGCGCAGGCCGTGGGGCTCGCGGGCCACTCCCCGCGCCCCCTCGACGAGGAACTCTGCGCGTGGATGGCCGACAAGGAACTGCTCCTGGTTCTGGACACCTGCGAGCACCTGATCCCCGCGTGCCGCCACCTCGTCGGCGAACTGCTCCAGTCCGCGCCCGGGTTGACGGTGCTCGTCACCTCGCGCGAACCGCTGGGCAGTCCGCGCGAGATGGTCTTCGAGGTGTGCCCCCTGCCGTACGAGGCACCGGACAGCGACGCCCTCGCCCTGTTCCGCGCCCGCGCCGTCGCGGTGATGCCGGAGGCCGCGGACGCGTTCCTGGATCCCGAACGGGCTCTGCTGGCAGCCGAGGTGTGCCGCCGGCTCGACGGGATCCCGCTCGCCCTGGAACTGGCGGGCGCGCGGATGCGGATGTGGACGCTGGAGCAGATGGTCAGCCGGCTGGACGCCCGGTTCGAGGTGCTGACCGACGCCCGGGCGCTGCTGCCGCGCCACCAGACCCTGCGGACCGCGATCGGCTGGAGCCACGAACTGTGCGAGCCGGTGGAGCGGTTGCTGTGGGCCCGACTGTCCGTGTTCACCGGCGACTTCGACGTGGCCGCCGCCCGGACGGTCTGCGCGGGCGGTCCCCTGCCCGCCGCCCGCGTGGAGCGGGTGCTGGCCGGACTGGTCGCGAAGTCCGTGGTCCGGCGCACCGAGGAGCGCGGCGCGGGCGCCCGCTACCGGATGCTGGACACGATCCGCGAGTACGGGCGCGACTGGCTGGCCGAACTCGGGGAGCTGCGCGCCGTCGCGGACCGGCACGCCCACTGGTACGCGGCCCTGTGCCACGCGGCGGAACGGGGTTGGATGGGGCCGGGACAGGTGGACTGGTACCGCAGGATGAGCGCCGAGCACGCGCAGCTGCGGACCGCCCTGGAGCACCTGCTGGGCACCGACCCGGAGGCGGCCCAGGAGATGGCCGGGGCGCTGTGGTTCTTCTGGTTCGCCTGCGGGCACGTCCACGAGGGCCGCGCCTTCCTGGAACGGGCGCTCGCGGCCGGTCCGCGCACGGGCCCCGCGTACACCCAGGCGGTGTGGGCGCTGGGGCTCACCGCCCTCCTCCAGGGCGACATGGGCACGGCCGTGGAGCTCGGCCGGCGGTGCGCCCGCGAGGCGTCCCGGCTCGGGGACCCCGAACCGGAGCTGCGGGCCGCCTATCTGCACGCGGTGGCGGTGATGATGCCGGGGGACCCGGTGGGGGCGCTCGGGCTGGCGGGACCGCGGGCGCGGGCGGCCCACGGCGGCCGCACCGACGGGACGGGCCGGCTGCTGTGCCGGCTGGCCTCCGGCTTCGCGCTGTGCGACGAGCGGCGGTTCGAAGAGGCCGCCGAGGAGGCGCGGGGGCTGCGCGAGGCGTGCGCGGCGCTGGGTGAGCGGTGGCTCCGCGCCTACGCCGATTACATCCTGGCGGTCGCGGCGCTGGGAGTCGGCGACCACGGGGAGGCGGCCCGGCACGCACGGGCCATGCTGTCCGGGAAGCGACTGCTGGGCGACCGCTTCGGCATCGCTCTCGGCCTCGATCTGCTCGCGGCGGCCGTGGCGGGGCTGGGCGACGGGGAACTCGCGGCGCGACTGCTGGGCACCGGGCACGCGTGGTGGCGCACCGTGGGGCGCCCGCAGATGGGCTCCCCGTCACTGACGGCGCTACGGGACGAGGGCGAGCGGCGGGCCCGCGCCGCGATCGGCGACGCCGCGTACGAGCGCGCGTTCCGGGGCGGCGCGGCGGCGGCGACCGCCTGACCGCGCGCCCGTGGGCACCCCGTCTCCCGGACCGGCGGCGGGCGGGCCGCCGTCAGTACGGGAGGGGCCTGCCCGACGGGGTGCGCAGGTCCAGGTCTCGGGGGGCGGGCTTGGGGACGGGCTTGCGGATCAGCTGCTGGCGCATGCTGCCTCCTGGCTCAGACCAGGGCCGGTCGGCGGGGTTCCACCGTGCGGCCGTCGGGGAGCAGCTCCCCGGTGTCGTCGAAGACCACCAGACCGTTGCAGAGCAGGCTCCATCCCTGTTCGGGGTGGAAGGCCACGGTGCGGGCAGCGTCGTGATCGGCGCTGTCGGCGGACGGGCAGGGGGGCTGGTGGGAGCACATGGCGCACCTCCTCGCAGTGTGGGGCGGGAGGGCCGGTGGTCACCCGGTCGAATCCGCGATCCACGGTGGCGGTGAGTATTACTGATCGCCGCCCCCTGACGGAACCCATATTCGCGGTCGAGTTCACGGTGTGTATGCCCGATTACCATGCGCTCATGCCCCCGATCCGGATCGTTCACCGCACCTCCCTCCCCGCGCCCGAGGCGTGGCGGAGGTTGACGGACTGGACGCGCCACGGGTCCCAGGTCCCCTTGACCCGGACGACGGTCGAAACGGTGCCGCCCACCCGCGTGGGGACGCGCTTCACGGCGCGTACCGGGGTGGGGAGGGTCACTTTCGACGACCCGATGGAAGTCACCGTCTGGCAGCCCCCGACGGCGGATTCGGCGGGGCGGGTGCGCCTCGTCAAGCGGGGCCGCGTGGTCCTGGGGTGGGCGGAGATCGAGGTCCGGCCGCTGGAGCCGGCCGGCGCGGAGGTGCGGTGGCGGGAGGACCTGCGGGTACGGGGGCTCGGGCGGCCCTTCGACCCGCTCGTGGCGGCGGCCGGCCGACTGCTGTTCGGCCGCGCCCTCTCCCGGTTGCTGGGTTCCTGACAAGTGGGGCTAGGGTGCCGTGATCACCGCGCCCGGTGATCACGTCACGTCTCCAGGGGGACCTCCATGGCCACTCCGCCACCGCCGCAGCAGGGCGCCGCCCCGCAGAACCCGTACGGCATGCCGCCGCAGCAGGGCGCGGCCCCGCAGCACAATCCGTACGCGATGCCCCATCAGCCACAGCCGCAGCCGCAGCCGCAGGGGGCTCCGTACGGGAACCCCTACGCCGCCTACCAGCAGCAGCCGCAGCACGCCGGACAGCCCGGGTACGCCTGCCGCTGCTGCGGGGCCCGACCGGCCGCGCCGGGCACCGTGCGCGGACACCAGGGTCTGTTGGTGATGATGCGGTTCCTGAGCACGCACGGCCCGTTCTGCCGGGACTGCGGTACCTCGATCGTGCGCGACATGTCGGCGAAGACCCTGTGGCAGGGCTGGTGGGGCCCGGCGTCCTTGTTCATCACGCCGCTGACGGTGCTGATCAACCTCGTGCCGCGCTCCGCGTTCCGCAAGCTCGCCCCTCCGGTGGGCGGTTTCCGGCCCCCGCTCGACCCGGGCAAGCCGCTCTGGCAGCGGCCGCCCGCGCTGATCATCGCGACACCGATGGTCTTGGTCGCCCTGTCGATCGTCGCCCTCGTCGTGATCGGCGCCGCGACGGGCTGAACGCCGACCGCCCCCGTCGCCGCTCGAAGACGCGGGGACGGGGGCGGCCGGAGGCGCGAGGACTAGCGGATGGGCATCCCCGAGATCGTCCGGGCGATCACGAGGCGCTGGATCTCGCTCGTGCCCTCGAAGATGGTGTAGATCGCGCTGTCCCGGTGCATGCGCTCCACCGGGTACTCCCGGGTGAAACCGTTCCCGCCGAGGATCTGGACCGCCTGGGAGGTGACCTTCTTGGCGACCTCGCTCGCGAAGAGCTTGGACATCGAGCCCTCCGCCGAGGTGAACGGCTTGCCCGCGACGGCCATCCACGAGGCCCGCCACACCAGCAGCCGGGCCGCGTCGATCTGCGTGCGCATGTCGGCGAGCTGGAAGGCCACACCCTGGTTGTCGATGATCGGACGGCCGAACTGGGTCCGGGTCTTGGCGTAGTCGAGGGCGACCTCGTAGGCGGCGCGCGCGGTGCCGACGGCCATGGCGCCCACGGCCGGCCGGGACGCCTCGAAGGTGGCCATGGCCGCGTTCTTCAGCCGCTCGCCGCCGCCCGCCTTGGCCCGCTCACGGGCGCGGGCGAGGCGCTCGTCCAGCTTCTCCTTCCCACCGAGCAGGCAGGAGCCGGGGACGCGGCAGTCCTCCAGGACCACCTCGGCGGTGTGCGAGGCGCGGATGCCGTGCTTCTTGAACTTCTGCCCCTGCGACAGGCCCGGCGTGTTCGGCGGCACGATGAAGGAGGCGTGGCCCTTCGTCCCGAGTTCGGGGTCGACCACGGCGACGACGATGTGGACGTTGGCGATGCCGCCGTTGGTCGCCCAGGTCTTGGTGCCGTTCAGGACCCACTCGTCCTTGGCCTCGTCGTAGACGGCGCGGGTGCGCATGGCCCCCACGTCGGAGCCGGCGTCCGGCTCGGAGGAGCAGAACGCGGCGACCTTGACGTCGGTCGCGTCGCCGTACATCTGCGGAATCCAGGTGCCGATCTGCTCCTCCGTGCCGTTGGCGAGGACGCCGATGGCCGCGAGGCCGGTGCCGACGATCGACAGGGCGATGCCGGCGTCGCCCCAGAAGAGTTCCTCCATCGCCATGGGGATGCCGAGACCGGTCGGGTCGAAGAACTGCTGGGCGTAGAAGTCGAGGGAGTAGATGCCGACCTTGGCGGCCTCCTGGATGACGGGCCAGGGAGTCTCTTCGCGTTCGTCCCACTCGGCGGCCGCGGGCCGGATCACATCGGCGGCGAAACCGTGGATCCAGTCACGCACCTGCTTCTGGTCGTCGTTGAGCTCCATGGTGAACTCCGCCATGTCCCCTCCAGCTGTCTCGCGTACCCGTGCCGTTCACCGGCAGGCCGTTACCTGCGGTAACCAGCCACGGCGGCCCAGTCTGTTACCGACGAGTAAGCACTGTCAAGCGGGGCCCGGACCGGCCACCGGACCGCCGCCGGTCGATCGCCACGGTGTGCGGGGTGTTACGTTGCGTGGGCGTCACGCACATCGCAAGGGCGGGGAGAGAAACACGTCATGGAGACCACGCAGCAGGCCGGCGAACCGGGAGCGGCCGAGCGCCGACGGCGGGAGCTGCTCGAAGCGGCCGACCGCGTCGTGCTCAGGGACGGCCCCAAAGCCTCGATGAACGCCATCGCCGCGGAGGCGGGCATCACCAAGCCCATCCTCTACCGGCACTTCGGCGACAAGGCCGGCCTCTACCAGGCCCTCGCCGTCCGGCACACCGACGCCCTGTTGGACTCCCTGCGGGCCGCCCTGGACGCCCCGGCCGAGCGGCGCAGCCGGGTCGAGTCCACCCTCGACACCTACCTCGCGGCCATCGAGGCCCGGCCCCAGGTGTACCGGTTCCTCATGCACCCGGCGGAGGACTCGCAGTCCGCGGAGCGCGGCTTCGACGTCGGCCTGCACTCGGCCCCGCTGCTGCGCCGCCTGGGCGAGGAGCTGGCCCAGGTCATCGGCGAACGCGTGGACCTCGGTCCGGGCGGCGAACGCCTGGCCCGGGTGTGGGGCCACGGCATCGTCGGCATGATGCACGCGGCGGGCGACTGGTGGCTCGGCGAACGTCCCTGTGAGCGCGCCGAGTTGGTGGCCGGGCTCACGGACCTGCTGTGGGGGCGCCTGGCCACGGCGGGCAACCGCGTGGGCGGCCCCGGATTCTGAGCGCCGCCCGACTCGCGTCAGGCCCGCGGGCCCGGTTCCGCGGCGAGTGCCCGCGCGCCCCAGGCCGTCTTGGCGATCGCCCGCCGCAGCCGGCGCGCCCGCAACCCGGTGACCCGGTCCGCGTAGACGGTGCCCGCCAAGTGGTCGCACTCGTGCTGGAGGCAGCGGGCGAAGAACCCGGTCCCCGAGATCCGTACCGGCGCGCCGTCGGAGGTGACCCCCTCGACCACGGCGTGGTCGAAGCGGACCGTGCCGGCCTCCAGGCCCGGCAGCGACAGACAGCCCTCGGGACCGCGGAACTCGTCCCCGTCCGCGCTCACCAGCCGCGGGTTGACGACGTGTCCGACATGGCGGACGTCCTCGTCGTCGGGGCAGTCGTAGACGAACACCCGCTGCCCGACCCCGATCTGGTTGGCGGCGAGGCCGACGCCCTGCGCCGCGTACATGGTCGCGAACATGTCCTCGACGAGCCGGTCGAGGGAGGGCCCGAACTCGGTGACCTCGGCGCACGGCGAGTGGAGCACCGGATCGCCCAGCAGGCTCATGGTGCGGACGAGTCCGGTGGTACCGGGGATGAGGCGCTGTCGCATGGCCGTAAGCGTACGACGGGCGAAGATATGAGCAGATCCGCGCCGCCCCTGGGGCGCCGCGGTCAAGGCCCCGGCAGGTACTGGATAGGCTGGGGCCGACCGACGCAAGGAGGACAAGGGACGATGGCAGGCAACACGGAGCCGCTTTCGCCGCGGGCCAAGCTGGCCGTGACGGCGGGCAAGGCCGCGGCGGCGGTGTCGCGGGCCGCGGGACGCGGAAGCGGATCGGTGATCGGTGGCAAGGTCGCACTCAGGCTGGACCCCGATCTCCTCGGCGCGCTGGCGCAGCATCTCGATGTCGTCCTCGTCTCCGCGACGAACGGCAAGACCACCACGACGCGCCTGATTGCGGAGGCCCTGCGGGCCAGCGGTCCGGTGGTCTCCAACGCCCTCGGCGCGAACATGCCGGCCGGCATCACCTCCGCCCTGGCGGGCGGCTCGGACGCCAAGTACGGCGTCATCGAGGTCGACGAGAAGTACCTCGCCGGAGTGGCCAGGGACGTCACCCCCAAGGTGATCGCCCTGCTCAACCTCTCCCGCGACCAGCTGGACCGCGCCGCCGAGACCCGCATGCTCGCCGAGAAGTGGCGCGAAGGGCTCCAGGGCTCCAAGGCCGTCATCGTGGCCAACTGCGACGACCCGCTGATCGTGTGGTCCGCGTCCTCCTCGCAGAACGTGGTGTGGGTCGCGGCCGGCCAGGAGTGGAAGGACGACGCCTGGTCGTGCCCCTCCTGCGGTGGTGTCATGCAGCGCCCCGGCGACGACTGGTTCTGCGGCGAGTGCGGCTTCCGCCGCCCCACGCCCAGCTGGGTGCTCTCCGGCGACCACGTCCTCGACCCGCACGGCAGCGCGTGGCCGATCCACCTCCAGCTACCCGGCCGCGCCAACAAGGCCAACGCCGCCACCTCGGCCGCCGTGGCCGCCGTGTTCGGTGTCCCGCCGCAGGTCGCGCTGGAGCGGATGTACCAGGTGCAGGCGGTCGCCGGCCGCTACGACGTGGTCTCCTTCCAGGGCCGTGAACTGCGGCTGCTGCTCGCCAAGAACCCCGCGGGCTGGCTGGAGACGTTCTCGCTGATCGACCCGCCGCCGACGCCGGTGATCCTGTCCGTCAACGCGCGCGGCGCCGACGGCACGGACACCTCCTGGCTCTGGGACGTGGACTACCCGCGCCTGGCCGGGCACCCCATCTTCGTGATCGGCGACCGCAAGCTGGACCTCGCGGTCCGCCTGGAGGTCGCGGGCCTGGACTTCCGGGTCTGCGAGACCCTGGACGAGGCCGTACAGCTCGCCCCGCCCGGACAGATCGAGCTGATCGCCAACTACACCGCCTTCCAGGACGTGCGCCGCCGCGTCGGCAACTAGTACTCATACCTCCAGAGGACACAAGAGCATGAGCGACAACAGCCTGCGTCTGGTGTGGGTCTACCCGGACCTGCTCAGCACGTACGGAGACCAGGGCAACGCCCTCGTCGTGGAGCGCCGGGCGCGCCAGCGCGGCCTGGACGTGCAGCGCGTGGACGTGCGCAGCGACCAGCCCATCCCCACCTCGGGCGACATCTACCTGATCGGCGGTGGCGAGGACCGGCCGCAGCGCCTGGCGGCGGAGCGGCTGCTGCGCGACGGCGGCCTGGAGCGGGCCGTCTCGAACGGGGCGATCGTCTTCTCGGTCTGCGCCGGGTACCAGATCCTCGGCAACGAGTTCGTCAACGACGTGGGCGAGCGCCAGCAGGGCCTGGGCCTGCTGGACGTGGTCACCGTGCGCGGCGAGGGCGAGCGGTGCGTCGGCGACGTGCTCGCCGACATCGACCCGCGCCTGAACCTGCCCCCGCTGACCGGCTTCGAGAACCACCAGGGCGTGACGCACCTCGGTCCGACGGCCAAGCCGTTCGCCCGCACCCGGCTGGGCCGGGGCAACGGCACCGGCGACGGCACCGAAGGCGCGTACAACGACACGGTGTTCGGCACCTACATGCACGGTCCCGTGATGGCCCGCAACCCGCAGATCGCGGACCTGCTGCTGAAGCTGGCCCTCGACGTGAACGCGCTGCCGGGCCTCGACGACCGCTGGTACGAGGCGCTGCGCGACGAGCGCATCGCGGCGGCCACGCAGCCCGCGTAACGCGTCCGTCACACCCCGTTCGGCCCGGATTCCCCTTGGGGGGTCCGGGCCGACGTGCGTTCGCACGACGGATGTGACCAGCATGTGGAGGTTGGTTCAGTCCAGTGGGAATCCGCTTGTAGGCTGGCGGGCAGTACCAACCGGACGACGTGGTCCGGTCGTCGGCCCACGTTGCAAAGGTTCTTCCTGCCATGCGCATTGGTGTGCTCACTTCCGGAGGCGACTGCCCCGGCCTCAATGCCGTCATCCGCTCCGTCGTGCACCGCGCCGTCGTCGACCACGGTGACGAGGTGATCGGCTTCCACGACGGCTGGCGGGGCCTGCTGGAGTGCGACTACCGCAAGCTCGACCTGGACGCCGTGAGCGGCATCCTGGCCCGCGGCGGCACCATCCTCGGCTCCTCCCGGGTCCAGCCCGCGCATCTGCGCGACGGCGTGGAACGGGCCCGCGGGCACCTCGCCGACCTCGGCCTGGACGCCATCATCCCGATCGGCGGCGAGGGCACCCTCAAGGCGGCGAACCTGCTGTCCCAGGGCGGTCTGCCCATCGTCGGCGTTCCCAAGACCATCGACAACGACATCGCCTCGACCGACGTCACCTTCGGTTTCGACACCGCCGTCGGCGTCGCCACCGAGGCCCTGGACCGGCTGAAGACCACCGCCGAGTCGCACCAGCGGGTCATGGTCGTCGAGGTCATGGGCCGGCACACCGGCTGGATCGCGCTCCACTCGGGCATGGCGGCGGGCGCGCACGCCATCGTCGTGCCGGAGCGTCCGTTCGACATCGACGAGCTGACCGCGATCGTCGGCGAGCGGTTCTCGGCCGGCAAGCGGTTCGCGATCGTGGTGGTCGCCGAGGGCGCCAAGCCCGCCGAGGGCAGTTCGATGGCGCTGGAGGCGGGCGGCACCGACATGTACGGCCACGAGCGGTTCGCCGGCATCGGCAATCGGCTCGCCGTCGAGCTGGAGGACCGCCTCGGCAAGGAGGCCCGCCCGGTCATCCTCGGCCACGTGCAGCGGGGCGGCACGCCGACCGCGTACGACCGCGTCCTGGCCACCCGCTTCGGTTGGCACGCGGTGGAGGCCGCGCACCGCGGCGAGTTCGGCATGCTGACCGCGCTGCGCGGCACCGACATCGTGATGGTGCCGCTCGCCGACGCCGTGCGGACCCTCAAGACGGTCCCGGTCGAGCGTTACGACGAGGCGGAGACCGTTCTGTGATGTTTCCCCCCTTCTGACACCGCCCCCGGACGCTTCGGTGTCCGGGGGCGGCACTACTGTGGTGGAGCGCCACAGTCAAGGGAGTGAACAGATGGATCACAGCGGTCACGGCATGGACATGAATATGGACATGGACATGGACCTGCCGCCGTTCACTCTCGGGCGCGGGCTGGAGTTCTCCTTCGACGCCTTCTTCCTGATCGGCTCGGTGCTCGGCCTCGGCCTGTACCTGTGGGGCGTGGCGCGACTGCGCCGGCGCGGGGACGCGTGGCCGGTGGGCCGGACCGTCTCCTTCACCGCGGGCGTCCTGACGGTGGCCCTGATGATGTGCACCAAGCTGAACGACTACGGCATGGTCATGTTCAGCGTGCACATGGTGCAGCACATGGTGATCAGCATGCTCTCCCCGATCCTGCTGCTGCTCGGCGCTCCCGTGACCCTGACGCTGCGTGCGCTCGCGCCGGCCGCCCGGGGCGTCAAGGGACCGCGCGAGCTGTTGCTGATGCTGCTGCACAGCCGCTACCTGAAGGTGATCACACACCCGGCGTTCAC
The DNA here is from genome assembly GCF_042881255.1 of Streptomyces sp. NPDC058279. Taxonomy (NCBI): domain Bacteria; kingdom Bacillati; phylum Actinomycetota; class Actinomycetes; order Kitasatosporales; family Streptomycetaceae; genus Streptomyces; species Streptomyces sp. NPDC058279. Next base: position 890,657 of record NZ_JBHVYA010000001.1, read on the forward strand.
GATCCCGCTGTTCATCGCCAGCCTCTACGGCCTCTACTTCACCCCGCTGTTCGACTCGCTGATGCAGAGCAGGGCCGGGCACATCGGGATGATGGTCCACTTCCTGGCCGTCGGTCTGATCTTCTTCTGGCCGATCATGGGCGTCGACCCGGGGCCGCACCGTCCCGGCTACCTGATGCGGATGCTGGAGCTGTTCGCCGGGATGCCGTTCCACGCCTTCTTCGGCATCGCGCTGATGATGGCGAGCGAGCCGATGATCAAGACGTACGAGAACCCGCCGGCCTCCCTGGGCGTCGACGCGCTGCTCGACCAGCAGTGGGGCGGCGGGATCGCCTGGGCGTTCAGTGAGATCCCCTCGGTGCTGGTGCTGATCGCGCTCGTCTACCAGTGGTACCGCTCGGAGCAGCGGACCGCCAAGCGCTCGGACCGGGCGGCGGACCGCAACGGCGACCAGGAGCTGGCGGCGTACAACTCGTATCTGGCCTCCCTCCAGGGGCGTGGCCGGTAGCGCTGCGGCCCCTCCCCGCGCCACCATGGGGCATGAGCGGATCCGTTAAGGCGATGGCCCTGATGACCGTCGCCTCCCTGGTGGCCGTCGCCGCGTACTCCGTGGCCCTCGGCAGCAACGGCTGGCTGTGGTTCGTGTGGGTGCTGCTGGGCCTGCTGACCGCCGGCCTGGCCGCCACGCGCCGTACGTGACGTATGTGACCCACACGGCCCTTCCCCCGGTGTGCGCGGCCCCGCGCGGGCAGTCTCCTGATGCGGACGTTCGCCGGAGTCGTCCGGTACGGCGGGCGCCACGCCGACCTGTCCGCCGGGTGAAGGGAAACGGCCGGTGTTCTACCACTTGCTCAAGCACGTGCTGCTCGGCCCGCTGCTGAGGCTGCTGTTCCGGCCGCGGATCGAGGGCCTGGAGAACGTCCCGCCGGAGGGCGCGGCGATCATCGCCGGCAATCACCTGTCGTTCTCGGACCACTTCCTGATGCCGGCGATCCTCAAGCGCAGGATCACCTTCCTGGCGAAGGCCGAGTACTTCACCGGCCCGGGCCTCAAAGGGCGCCTGACGGCGGCCTTCTTCCGCAGCGCCGGGCAGATCCCGGTGGACCGTTCCGGAAAGGACGCCGGGCGGGCGGCGCTGCGCGAGGGACTCGGGGTACTGGCCAAGGGCGAGCTGCTGGGCATCTACCCGGAGGGCACCCGCTCGCACGACGGCCGGCTCTACAAGGGCAAGGTCGGAGTGGCCGCGATGGCGCTCGGCGCGGGCGTGCCGGTCGTGCCCTGCGCGATGGTCGGCACCTTCGAGATCCAGCCGCCCGGACAGAAGATCCCGAACATCCGGCGGGTCACGATCCGCTTCGGCCGGCCGCTGGACTTCTCCCGGTACGCGGGCCTGGAAGGCGAGCGGGCGATCCTGCGGGCCGTCACCGACGAGATCATGTACGCGGTCATGGAGCTGTCCGGCCAGGAATACGTCGACCGGTACGCGGCCGAGGTGAAGGCGGAGCAGGAGCAGGCACGGAAGAAGGCCCGGCGCGGGACGCGCTGAGCCTTCTCCGTGCTGCGGTGCTGCGTGCTTGCTCCGTGGTGCGGTGCTGCCGGCGGTCCTAGCGGACGGCCGGGAGCTCCTCACGCGGCGCGAGCTCGGCGCCCTGGGACCGGGCCGTCGACTTGGCGGCGGCGGGGGCCGGGGCGACCGGGGCGGCGTGCGGTCCGCACGTCACGTCCTGGGCGTCGACCTTGCCGGTCAGCAGGTAGCCCTCGACGCGGGTGTTGATGCAGGGGTTCACCAGGCTGGTGACACCGTGCGAGCCCGCGTCCTTCTCGGTGATCAGACGCGAACCGCCAAGGCGGCGGTGCATCTCGACGCCACCCGCGTACGGGGTGGCCGCGTCGCGCTCGCTCTGGACGACCAGGACCGGCGGCAGGCCGCGCTTGGCGCTCGCGCCGACCTCGATCGGGCTGCTCTGCTTGGACTTCCAGGTCGCGCAGGGCAGGTTCATCCACGCGTTGGACCAGGTCAAGAAGGGGTACTTCTTGTTCAGCGCGGTGTTGTCCTTGTCCCACTTGGCCCAGCTGGTGGGCCACTTGGCGTCGGCGCACTCGACCGCGGTGTAGACGGCGTTGCCGTTCTCCGTGCTGATGTTGCCCTTGATGTCGGAGAGGTCCGGGGTGATCGCGTCGATCAGCGGCTTCTCGTCACCGGCGACGTACGCGCTCAGCGCCTGGGCGGTGGGCACCCAGGAGGAGTCGTAGTACGGGGCGTTCTGGAAGAAGCCGATGAGCTCCGCCGGACCGGCCACGCCACCGAGCGGGTTGGCCTTGGCCTTGGCGCGCAGTTCCAGCCACTTGGCCTCGACCTTGGCGCGGGTGTCGCCGATGTGGAAGACGTTGTCGTTCTTGGCGACCCAGTCCTCCCAGTCGTTCCAGCGCATCTGGAAGGCGACGTCCTGTTCCAGGTTGGCCTGGTACCAGATGTTGTCCTGCTCCGGGTTGACCACGCTGTCGACGATCATGCGGCGCACGTGGCCCGGGAACAGGGTCGCGTAGACCCCGCCGAGGTAGGTGCCGTAGGAGACGCCGAGGTAGTTCAGCTTCTTCTCGCCGAGCGCGGCCCGGATGACGTCCAGGTCACGCGCGGTGTTCGGCGTGGTCATGAACGGCAGCATCTCGCCGCTGCGCTCCTTGCAGCCGTCCGCGTACTCCGCGGCGAGCTTGCGCTGGGCGCGCTTGTCGGCCTCGTTGGACGGGACCGGGTCCGCCTTGGGGACCTTCACGTACTCCTGCGGGTCGACGCAGGAGATCGGCGCCGAGTGGCCGACGCCGCGCGGGTCGAAGCCCACGAAGTCGTACGCCTTGGCGGTGTTGACCCACAGCGGGGACTTGGTGGTGGTCCGGCGCGGGAAGCGCATGCCGGAACCGCCTGGGCCACCGGGGTTGTAGACGAGGGCGCCCTGGCGCTCCTCCTTGGTCCCGGTGCTGACCGCGCGGTCGACGGCGAGCTCGATGGTCTTGCCGTACGGCTTGGCGTAGTCGATCGGGACCTTCACCCAGCCGCACTGGATCGGCTTCTCGAAGCCCCAGTCGGCAGGGCAGTCCTTCCAATCGATCCCGGCGCGGGCCGCGCGGGCGGCGGCGACCTGGACGCCGATCGCCTCGTTGTAGCCGTTGTCACCGGAGGCCGGGGCGGCCTCGGCGGTCGGGGCGAGCAGCAGGCTCGCCGCCAGTGCGCCGGTGATCAGAGTGGCGGCGCTCCCCAGCGCCGCGGTGCGTATCACGTGGTTGTTCCCCCTGCGTCATCTGCCGTCGCGGGCAGCCGTCTTGGTCGGATTCGGTCGTTGACGTGCAGGGGGATCCTTGCGCCTGACCATGACCGGGCGACAGTGCATGGTCCGGTTCTTTGCCAACCCGATATGCGGACGGGGGTGTACCGCTGAGCGGTGTCCGGTTCGCCCCGGGTCCGCCCTCCTGTTACCAGCCGTATGTCGCGCAGGCCGTGTCGAGCAGTTCACGCAGCCGCAGGGCGTCCGGCGCGAGTGCCGTCACCAGGACGGCCGGTCCGGCGAGCGGGGTCACCGCCGCGAACTCGCCCAGCACCCCGGCGGCCGGCGGGTTTTCGGCGAAGGCCGGGTCCACGACGAGGAGCTGCCCGAGCGCCCGGTGGCCCGCGAGTCCCGCCGGGCCGTCCCAACCGCCGGGGGCGCCCGGCCCGCAGGCCAGTTCCTGGTCCAGCAGCGGACCGCCGCCCCGGGTGACGGTGAGCCGGCTGCGGAGCAGGCCGGGGTCCTCCCCGGTGCGGCCGAGCACCTGCTCCTCGCGCAGCAACAGTCTCGACGTGGGGGCGAGTTCCACGCGGGTGCGCACCCGCAGGTCGCTGCCGCGCACGGAGACCAGCGGTTCCGGTAGCCAGCGCACCGCCGCCGCCTCGGCCAGCGTCAGCCGTACGTCGTACCGTGCGGGCGCGCCGCCGCGGCCGGGCAGGGCCAGGGTGGCCGCCGCCGAGCGGAGCCCGAGCCGGGCCCCCGGCCCGGCGTCGGCCTCGACGCACAGGTGGTCCCCGCCGAGCGGCGCGCTCATCGCGCCGACCAGCATGACGCCGGCCTCGGCGCCCTCGCCGCGGGTGCGGCGCAGCGCGAGCGGGCCGTCCCCCACCAGCAGCGGCAGCGCGGTGCCGCCCCGGCCGTCGGCGACGGCGGCGATCCGGGCGGTGGCCCGCAAACCCGCCGGGGCGACGGCGGGCGCGCTGGTCACCGTGCGGCCCAGGCCGCGATCCGGCCGCGCACCCAGTCGGCGACCGGGGTGACGCCTTCGGGCCCGCGCAGGGACTGGAACGCCACGGGCAGGTCGCCCCGCTGGTCTGCGGCGTCGCGGGCCATCCGGTCCAGGTCGGAGCCGACGTAGGGGGCGAGGTCGGTCTTGTTGACGATGAGCAGGTCGGCGGTGGTGACGCCGGGGCCGCCCTTGCGCGGGATGTCGTCACCACCGGCCACGTCGATGACGAAGATCTGGGCGTCGACCAGGCCGCGGGAGAAAGTAGCGGTCAGGTTGTCACCGCCGGACTCGACGAGGATCAGGTCCAGGGGCGCGGTGTGCCGGTGTGCTTCCTCCAGTTCCTCGACCGCCTCCAGGTTGGCGGAGATGTCGTCGCGGATGGCGGTGTGCGGGCAGGCCCCGGTCTCGACGGCGCTGATCCGCTCGGGCGGCAGGACCGCCTCGCGGAGCAGGAACTCGGCGTCCTCACGGGTGTAGATGTCGTTGGTGACGACGGCCATGGACAGTTCGGCGCGCAGGGCCCGGCAGAGCGCCGCGACGGTGGCGGTCTTGCCGGAGCCGACCGGTCCGCCGAGGCCGACGCGCAGGGCGCGGCGGGTGCCGTCGGGGCGTACGGGCTCGGCGCTGTGGGTGTGGCGGTGGGGGAAGCTCCCGCCGTGGTCGAGGTGCATGGTTCTCCTTGATGTGGGGGCGGCGGTCAGGAGGCGAAGAGCCGGACCGGCCAGTCGGCGTGGACCTGCGCCGCGATGTCGAGCAGCGGCGAGGAGGCGGCCGGCAGTGCGTCCAGGCCCTCGTGCCGGGCCAGCAGGGCGGCGCTCGCCGCCCAACCGGACACCGCGTCGAGTTCGGGGGCGAGGCCGGCCAGGACCGCGCTCGCCTCGAAGGGGTCCAGGCCCAGCAGTCGGACCGTCGCGGTGGCCGGGCCGCTGACGCTCTCGTACGCCGCCACGTGCGCGGCGTCCAGGGGACCCAGCCCGGCGGCCCGGGCGGTGACGCCGAGCACCACGGGCTGGTGGACCCCGCGGGGGAAGGCGGCGGCCAGCGCGTCGAGTTCCGCGGCCGGCCAGGTGGCCCGGGCGGCCCGCAGCAATTGTCGGCCCAGCCGCCGCGCGGCCAGGCGCAGCGCGGGCGAGGGGGTGCGGGCGTCGGCGGCGGCATCGAGGTCGGCCGGGTCGAGGCCGTGCGCGGCGGCCGCGGCGAGGCCGGCGGCGACGAGGCCGGAGGTGTGCAGCCGGCCCCGGCAGAACTCCGCGAGGGTGGCGGCGTCGTGGATCCGGCCCGCCTTGCAGGCGGCCTCCGCCCCGCCGGAATGGGCGTGCCCTCCGGCGGGGAAGCGGCCGTCCGCGAGGACGAGCAGTGCTGCGAGGCTCATCAGAAGAGGAAGTATCTCTGTGCCATGGGCAGTTCCGCCGCCGGGGCGGGTTCCACGACCTCGCCGTCGATGGTGACGGTGAAGGTGTCGGCGTCGACCTCGACCCTGGGCATGGCGTCGTTGTTGCGCATGTCCGTCTTGCTCACCTTGCGGGTGCTCTCTATGGCCACGAACCGCTTGTCGAGGCCGAGGCGTTCGGGCAGGTCGTCGTCGAGGGCGGCCTGGGCCGTGAAGTTGAGCGAGTTGAGGGCCGGCGCGCGCCCCATGGCCCCGTACATCGGGCGGGGCAGGATGGGTTGCGGGGTGGGGATGGAGGCGTTGGCGTCGCCCATCTGGGCGTAGGCGATCTGGCCGCCCTTGACGACGACCTCGGGCTTGACCCCGAAGAAGGCGGGGGTCCACAGGACCAGGTCGGCGAGCTTGCCGACCTCGACCGAGCCGATCTCGCGGGCGAGGCCCTGTGCGACCGCGGGGTTGATCGTGTACTTGGCGACGTAGCGCCGCGCCCGGTGGTTGTCGGCCGGGCCGTCGCCGGGCAGGAAGCCGCGCCGCTTCTTCATCACGTGGGCGGTCTGCCAGGTGCGCAGCACGACCTCGCCGACCCGGCCCATGGCCTGGGAGTCGGAGGAGATGATGGAGATGGCCCCGAGGTCGTGCAGGACGTCCTCGGCGGCGATGGTGGAGGGGCGGATCCGGGACTCGGCGAAGGCGAGGTCCTCCGGGACGGCCGGGTTGAGGTGGTGGCAGACCATCAGCATGTCGAGGTGTTCCTCGATGGTGTTGACGGTGTGCGGCCGGGTGGGGTTGGTGGAGCTGGGCAGGATGTTCGGCTCGGAGACCACGGTGATGATGTCGGGCGCGTGGCCGCCGCCCGCGCCCTCGGTGTGGTACGAGTGGATCGTCCGCCCGGCGATGGCCGCGAGGGTGTCCGCGACGAAGCCGGCCTCGTTGAGGGTGTCGGTGTGGATGGCGACCTGGGCGCCGGTCTCCTCCGCGACGGTCAGACAGGCGTCGATGGCGGCGGGCGTGGCGCCCCAGTCCTCGTGGATCTTGAAGCCGAGGGCGCCCCCGCGCAGCTGGGAGTACATGCCCTCGCGGGACATGGTGTTGCCCTTGCCGAGCAGGCCGATGTTGACGGGGTACGCCTCCAGCGCCGCGAACATCCTGGCCAGGTGCCAGGGTCCGGGCGTGACGGTGGTGGCCTTGGAGCCCTCGGCGGGTCCGGTGCCGCCGCCGACGAGGGTGGTGATGCCGGAGGCGAGGGCCTCGTCGATCACGGTGGGGGCGATGAAGTGCACGTGGGCATCGATGGCGCCGGCGGTGACGATCTTCCCGTTGCCGGCGATGATCTCGGTTTCGGGACCGATGATCAGGGAGGGGTCGACCCCGTCCATGGTGTCGGGGTTGCCGGCCTTGCCGATGCCGCAGATCCGGCCGTCGCGGATGCCGAGGTCCGCCTTGACGATGCCCCAGTGGTCGAGGATCACCACCCCGGTGATCACCGTGTCGGGGGCGCCCTCGGCGCGGGTGGTGCGGGCCTGGCCCATGGACTCGCGGATGACCTTGCCGCCGCCGAAGACGGCTTCGTCGCCCGAGCGTCCGGGGCCGCCGCTGAGGTCCTGCTCGATCTCCACGAAGAGGTCGGTGTCGGCGAGCCGGATGCGGTCGCCCTTGGTCGGGCCGAAGAGGTCCGCGTACGTCTGGCGCGAGATCTCAGCCATCGAGCGGCCCTCCGGTTTCCCCGCGCAGGCCCGGCACGGTCCGCAGGCCGCCCAGCGGGACGAGTTCGACGGAGACGGGGATGCCCGGCTCGAAGCGGACGGCGGTACCGGCGGCGATGTTGAGCCGGAGCCCGTGGGCGGCGGCGCGGTCGAAGTCGAGGCCCGGGTTGACTTCGGCGAAGTGGTAGTGCGAGCCGACCTGCACGGGGCGGTCGGCGGCGTTGAGCACGGTGAGACGGGTGATGGCGCGACCTTCGTTCAGGCGCACCGGACCGTCCCCGAAGGCGATTTCGCCGGGGATCATGTGGGTGCTCCCGTTCAGACGATGGGATCGTGGACTGTGACGAGCTTGGTGCCGTCCGGGAAGGTCGCCTCGACCTGGACGTCGTGGATCATCTCGGGAATCCCCTCCATGACCTCTTCGCGGCGCAGCACGGTGCGACCGGAGGCCATGAGCTGGGCCACGGTCCGCCCGTCGCGGGCGCCTTCGAGGATGTGCGAGGTGATCAGGGCCACCGCCTCGGGGTGGTTGAGGCGCACCCCCCGTGCCCTACGCTTCTCGGCCACGTCGGCCGCGACGTGGATGAGCAGTCTCTCCTGCTCGTGCGGTGTCAGTTGCACACGTATCACCAAGTTTCCGGGACAAGATCAACTTCGCGCCAAGAAGACCCTAATCGCCTTCAACACTTTGTTGACCTGCACATATCCGTGCCAAGCATGTCTTGCCCAACACGGGGACAGGCTTTTCCATCCCGATCACCAGTGCTTTACCAGCCCATGGGTGATCATTGGCGGAAGGGCGCGGGCGTCAGAGTAGTACCCGCACTTTTCCGCCGAGTTAACCCACGTTTCCGGGAGGCACCCGGTTCACCCCGGAAGCCGCCTTCCGCGGGCTTCCGTACGCCTTGCGCGGACTTCCGTATACGGAGGCCGTCCACGGCCTCGGGTCCGCGGTGCCCTCAACAGCCGGTGGCGCTCCGCGCCGGGGCCGCCGCCCAAGGCAGCGCGATCCACACCGTCTTGCCGCCGTCCTCGGTCGGGGTGACCGAGAGTCGGCCGCCCGCCTCCGCGGCGAGCCAGCGGATGATGACCATCCCCCGACCGTTGTCCTGCTGGACGGCGGCCGGCAGCCGCCGGGGTCGGCGCGGGTGGCTGTCGGTCACCCCGACCCGCAGCCACTCGCCGCGCTCCAGCCGGACGTCGACGGTGAAGGTGGGCGACTGGCCGAAGGTGTGCTGTACCGCGTTGGTCGCCAGCTCCGAGACGATCAGCCGGACGGTGTCGGCGGTCTCGGAGTCCTCGGGCAGTCCCCATTCACCGAGCACCTCCGCGACGTACCGGCGGGCAGCGGCGACCGCGGCCGGGTCGCTCGGCAGAGTGACGGATGCTTCCTGGTGGTCTGCCATGGCGACGTCCCTTTCCCACCGGGGCGCAGCCGCCCCGGATCTACGCTGAGCGTCAGAGTGCACCCATCGTGCCGCCGTTTCCGTCGTTCCCCCAAGATATGCATATATCTGTCGCTCAATGCGGTGAACTCTGCTACGGAAGAGCGTATTTGGACGGCAGACTGGTGCGAGGTGTGCCGGTGTGGAAGGAGAGCGGGTATGCAGCACGGTCCCGCGGTACGCCGCCGCAAGCTGGGCGAGGAATTACGTGCGCTCCGTGACCGTACCGGTCTCACCAGTGGTGAGGCCGCCCGGTTGGTGGGATGGCACCAGTCGAAAATCAGCCGCATCGAAACGGGTCGAAGTGGCGTGAAGACGGAGGACATCCGGCTCCTGCTCGATGCCTACGGGGACGTGGTCAGCACCCAACAGCGGGCTCTGCTGGAGGCGTTGGTCGCCTCGGCGGCGGGCCCGGGCGCGGGGGGCGAGGGCGGGCCGGGCCGCCAGTGGTGGCACGACTACCGGGGCCTGTTGCCCCAGGAGTACCGGGACTTCATCAACCTGGAGGCGGGGGCCCGCTCCGCACGGACCGTCGAACTCTCGGTGGTCCCGGGGCTGCTGCAGACCCCGGAGTACGCGCGCGCCGTGACCCGGGCCGCGCTGGGCGGGCTGCCGGAACCGAAGGTGGACGCGCTGGTCGACGTACGCCTGGCCCGCCAGTCGGTGCTGCGGGCCGACCCTCCGCTGGAGCTGAGCGCGGTGCTGGACGAGGCGGTCCTGCGGCGTCAGATCGGCGGCCCGGGGGTGATGCGGGAGCAGTTGCGGCACCTGGTGGAGGTGGCGCGGCTGCCGCAAGTGCGGCTCCAGGTGCTGCCGTTCAGCGTGGGGGGGCATCTCGGCCTGACCGGACCGTTCGTAATTTTCTCATTTCCGAACATCGCCGATCTGGATGTGGTGGTCCTCGACCATTTGACGAGTAGCCTCTACCTGGAGCGGAAGGAAGACCTTGAGGCGTACAGCGCCGCGTTCCGCACCATCCAGGCGCACGCCCTCCCGCCCCAGGACTCGTCGGACCTGATCAGCTCTATCGCTGACGACGCGTAAGGAGGCACCCCCGTGTCCGCAACCCCCTTATCCGCCCGCGGACTTCTGATCAGCGCGCGGTGGCGGCGGAGCAGCCGCAGCACCGGAATGAACAACTGCGTGGAAGCGGCCGTCCTCAGTGGCGGTCTCCTGGCCGTCCGCGACTCCAAGCGGACGGAGGGCCCGGCCGTGCTCTTCACCGGACCCGCCTGGGACGGCTTCCTCGCCTCGGTCAGGGCGGACGCCCCGGCGTGACGTTCAGCCGTCCGTGGCCCCGGCGGGAGCGGTACGCAGGATCACCGCGACGGCCCGACTGATCTCCTCCCCCGTGAGATCGGCCCGGGCGGTCAGCCGCAACCGGGAGATGCCGTCCGGAACCGACGGCGGCCGGAAACACCCCACGGACAGACCTGCCTCGCGGCAGTCGGCGGCCCAGCGCAGTGCCGCCGAAGCCGACGGGGCCCGCACCGACACCACGGCCGCGTCCGGCCGGGCCGAGGTCAGGCCGGACGCGGTGAGCCGCCCGTACAGCTCGGCGGCCACCTCACGCGCCCGCGCGGCGCGTTCCGGCTCCCGTCCGAGCAGGCGCAGCGCGGCCAGCGCCGCTCCCGTGGCGGCCGGGGCCAGCCCCGTGTCGAAGATGAACGTCCGAGCCGTGTTGACGAGGTGCCGGATCACCTTGGCCGGTCCGAGCACGGCGCCACCCTGGCTGCCCAGGGACTTGGAGAGGGTCATCGTCGCCACCACGCCCGGCGCCCCCGCGAGTCCGGCCGCGTGCAGGGCGCCCCGGCCGCCCTCGCCGAGGACGCCGAGCCCGTGCGCGTCGTCCACGACCAGGGCGGCCCCCTCCTCCCGGCAGGCGGCGGCGTACCCGGCGAGCGGGGCGGCGTCCCCGTCGACGGAGAACACCGAATCGCTGACCAGCAGGGAACGCCCCTCGTGCCCGGCGAGCGTCTTGCGCGCGGCGTCCGCGTCACCGTGCGGCACGACGGCGACGTCGGCGCGCGCGAGTCGGCAGCCGTCGACGATCGAGGCGTGGTTGCCCGCGTCCGAGACGACGAGCGTGCCCCGGTCGCTCAGCGCCGTGACGGCGGCGAGGTTGGCCGCATACCCGGACGAAAGCACCAGAGCGGCCTCGAAGCCGCAGAACGCTGCGAGTTCGCGCTCCAGCGTGGCGTGCAGTTCGGTGGTGCCGGTGACCAGGCGGGAGCCGGTGGCCCCACCGCCCCAGCGCTCGGCCGCCGCTTGCGCGCCGGCGATGATCTCGGGGTGCCGGGACAGCCCGAGGTAGTCGTTGCTCGCGAGGTCCAGGAGCGGCGAGGAGGCCGGGCGCGGCCGCAGCGTCCGGACGAGCCCCGCCCGTTCGCGCGCCCGTTCCGCGTCGTCGATCCAGCCGAAGACGTCCGGGGGCTCGGGGGTGTGCTGGAGCATCGGGGAGTCCTCGCGTTTTGTCGGCTGTCCACAGGCCAGCTAGACCTTAGCCCGCCGGGGCGCGAGCGCCGGGTGTGGCGATACACACACTGTCTTCGGGCGATGTTGTGCGATCTCTCCTTGGCCCTGAGCGGTCGCGTGGTCCAGGATCGGCGTCATGGACCTGCTGAACACCCTGGTGGAAAAGGGGCTGCGGCGCGAGCTGCCGACCCGCGATGAGGCACTCGCCGTACTGGCGACTTCCGACGACGAACTGCTCGACGTGGTGGCCGCGGCCGGCAAGGTACGCCGCCAGTGGTTCGGACGGCGGGTGAAGCTGAACTACCTGGTCAACCTGAAGTCGGGACTGTGCCCGGAGGACTGTTCGTACTGCTCCCAGCGTCTGGGGTCGAAAGCGGAGATCCTCAAGTACACCTGGTTGAAGCCCGAGGAGGCGTCCCAGGCCGCCGCGGCCGGTGTCGCGGGCGGCGCGAAGCGCGTCTGCCTCGTGGCGAGCGGACGCGGTCCGACGGACCGTGACGTGGAGCGGGTCGGCAAGACGATCGAGGCGATCAAGGAGCAGAACGAGGGCGTCGAGGTCTGCGCCTGCCTGGGCCTGCTCTCCGCGGGCCAGGCGGAACGCCTCAAGGACGCGGGCGCCGACGCCTACAACCACAACCTCAACACGTCCGAGGCGACGTACGGTCAGATCACCAAGACGCACACCTACGCGGACCGGGTCGACACCGTACAAAAGGCGCACGCCGCGGGCCTGTCCGCCTGCTCCGGCCTGATCGCGGGCATGGGCGAGAGCGACGAGGACCTCGTCGACGTCGTCTACTCGCTGCGCGAACTGGACCCGGACTCGGTGCCCGTCAACTTCCTCATCCCCTTCGAGGGCACCCCGCTGGCCAAGGAGTGGAACCTCACCCCCCAGCGCTGCCTGCGCATCCTCGCGATGGTGCGCTTCGTCTGCCCCGACGTCGAGGTCCGCCTCGCGGGCGGCCGTGAGGTGCATCTGCGCAGCATGCAGCCGCTCGCCCTGCACCTGGTGAACTCCATCTTCCTGGGCGACTACCTGACGAGTGAGGGCCAGGCCGGTCAGGCCGACCTGGACATGATCGCGGACGCCGGTTTCGAGGTGGAGGGGGCCGGCTCGACGACCCTTCCGGCCCACCGCTCGGGGCGGACCGCGGGCGGCGGCTGCGGCTCGCCCGGCGCGGGCGGTTCGGTCTGCGGCTCGGCGGCCCCCGGCGACGCCGTCGAGAGCGCGGGCTGTGGGTCCGCGTGCGGCGGCTGCTCGGGACACTCCGCGCCCGCGGCGTCGCAGGAGGCTCCCGCCCCCGTACAGGCGGAGGCCGGCGAAGTCCGCTCGGACCTGGTGGCGGTCCGCCGCCGCGGCGCGGGGACGGATCTCGCCCCCAATGCCTGATCAGCACAACCTGTCGGCCGCCGGTCTGCTCGCACTGGACCGGCAGCACGTCTGGCACCCGTACGGCCCCATGCCCGGGCGCCGGGATCCGCTGGTCGTCTCCTCCGCCGCGGGGGTCCGGCTGCGGCTCGGCGCCCCGGCGCACGGGCAGGAGGAACTGGTCGACGGCATGTCCTCCTGGTGGTCGGCCATCCACGGCTACAACCACCCCGTGTTGAACGAGGCCGTCACCACCCAACTGGGCCGGATGTCGCACGTGATGTTCGGCGGGCTCACGCACGAGCCCGCCGTCCGGCTGGCCGCGAAGCTGGTCGAGATCACCCCCGCCGGTCTGGAGCACGTCTTCCTCGCCGACTCGGGCTCCGTCTCGGTCGAGGTCGCCGTGAAGATGTGCCTCCAGTACTGGCGCTCCCTCGGTCGGACCGGCAAGACCCGGCTGCTGACCTGGCGCGGCGGCTACCACGGGGACACCTGGCAGCCGATGGCGGTCTGCGACCCCGAGGGCGGAATGCACGAGCTGTGGTCGGGGCAACTGCCCCGGCAGGTGTTCGCCGACGTGCCGCCCGGCGGGTTCGACACCCCGTTGGACCCGGCTTACACCGCGCACCTGCGGGCCCTGATCTCCGCTCACGCGCACGAGCTGGCCGCCGTGATCGTGGAGCCGGTGGTACAGGGCGCGGGCGGCATGCGCTTCCACAATCCCGGCTACCTGCGCGTGCTGCGGGAGCTCTGCGACGAGTACGACGTGCTCCTGGTCCTGGACGAGATCGCCACGGGCTTCGGCCGCACCGGCACCCTGTTCGCCGCCGACCACGCCGGGATCACCCCGGACGTGATGTGCCTGGGCAAGGCGCTGACCGGCGGCTACCTCACCCTGGCGGCGACGCTGTGCACGGCCCGGGTGGCCGACGGGATCTCGCGCGGCGAGGTGCCGATCCTGGCCCACGGGCCGACCTTCATGGGCAATCCGCTCGCCACGGCGGTCGCGCTGGCCTCCGTCGAGTTGCTGCTGAGCCAGGACTGGGCGGTGGAGGTCAAGCGGATCGAGGCGGCCCTCTCGGAGGGACTGTCCCCGGTCGCGGCCCTGCCCGGCGTCAAGGACGTACGGGTGCTGGGTGCGATCGGCGTGGTCCAGCTCGACCACGAGGTCGACATGGCCGCCGCCACCGGGGCGGCGGTTCGCGAGGGCGTGTGGCTGCGCCCGTTCCGCGACCTGATCTACACGATGCCGCCGTTCGTGACGGGCGACGAGGACGTGGCGCGCGTCTGCCGCGCCGTCCGTGCGGCCGCGCAGGAGGGCTGACATGACGATCCTCTTCGTATCCGGCACGGGCACGGAGATCGGCAAGACGGTGGTGACCTCGGCGGTCGCCTCGGCGGCGGTGGCCGCCGGCCGGTCGGTGGCGGTGCTCAAACCCGCGCAGACGGGCGTGGGTCCGGACGAGCCGGGTGACGCGGCGGAGGTCGTCCGGCTCGCGGGCCCCTCCGTCACGGCGGCGGAACTGGCCCGCTACCCGGAGCCGTTGGCCCCGGACACCGCGGCCCGCCGCTCCGGCCTGCCGACCCTGTCCCCCGCCGCCGTCGCCGAGGCGGCCCGGAAGCTGGCGGCCTCCCACGACCTGGTGCTCGTGGAGGGCGCGGGCGGTCTGCTCGTCCGCTTCGACGAGGAGGGGCACACGCTGGCCGACGCGGCGCGGTTGCTCGACGCGCCGGTGCTGATCGTGGCCCCCGCGGCCCTCGGCACCCTCAACTCCGTGACCCTGACGGCCGAGGCGCTGGCGGCGCGGGAGCTCACCTCGCCGGGCGTGGTGATCGGCGGTTGGCCGGTCTCGCCCGACCTGGCGTCGCGGTGCAACCTCGCCGACCTGCCGAAGGTGTCGGGGCTCCCGCTGCTGGGCGCGGTGCCGCAGGGCTCCGGCGCGCTGGCGCCCGTCGCGTTCCGGGCCGCGGCCCCGACGTGGCTCGCCCCCGCTCTGCACGGTGAGTGGTCGGCGCGGTCCTTCCAGGCCGCCTGGCCGGCCTGACGGGCGCTCCCGGGCCGGCACCCGCCCGGCCCCGGTCCCGCCGCCGATCGAGGCGTGGGACCTGGGCCGGGCGGCGGCGCGCGGCCCTCCCGGCTCAGTGACCGCCGCGCGGCTCGTGACAGCCGCCCTCCAGGTAGACCCCGTGGGCCTCGATCTTCAACGGGGTCCCCAGGTAGCCCGTGACGCACGGCCCGCTCTCCGGGATCGACAGGACGAACGTCAGGTACTGCGGCTCCGACCCGAACACGTCACCGCTCTCGACGCGGTAGCCCAGCCCCGTCAGCAGCACGCGGAGCTCCTCCGTGGTGCGCGGCACGCCCTCCCCGCCGGTACCGTCCAGCGCCGCCTTGATGCGTGCGGCGTGTGCCTCGCCCCGGCACTGGGCCGCCGGGCTGAGCCTGGCCTGGGTCTTGTAGCCGTGGTTCTCGGCGTACTTGCGCGCCGCCGGGTCCGTGGGCAGCTCTGCCGGGGTGCTCGGCACGGTCGGGAGGGTCTCGGCCTTGCCCGCGCACCGCGCGGCCACCTCGGGGAACAGCCTGTCGTGGCGCTCGACCGCGGCGGCGGCCCGCGCCGCGTCGTCGGTGCCCGGCGTCGCGGAAGGGGTGGCGGATACGGCCGCCGGCCCGGCGCCCGGGGCTACTGTGGTTCCACAGGCGGTCAACGCGAGCAGCCCCGCCGTGAGCAGCACGGTGCGGGCCGGGTCGGTGCGGAACTTCACGGCGTCTCCACGTCTCGGGCAGCCCTACGACAGGGGCCGGTTCATCCGATTATCCGCACGGCCCGGCCGGGGTCCTGAGTACGCGTACTCACCTCACGCGGCCTCAACTCCCCCACCGTGCTGGCCGGTAGCACGCGCCACCGGTCGTGCCACCGGTTTCGCCGGCCGCCCGGACGGGGAACAGCCCGGCAGGGCAACCGCACCCGTCGCACCCGCCCGGAGGCCCGTCATGCCCGCTTCACCCCTCAGTTCGGATTCCGTCCACCACCCCCTCTTCGCCCGGTTCTACGCCCGCGTCAGCCCCACCGCCGACACGCGGGGCGGTATCGCCGCGGTCCGGCACGAGCTGCTGCACGGGGTGTCCGGTCGCGTCATCGAGATCGGCGCGGGCAACGGGCTGAACTTCGCCCACTACCCCCGTGCCGTTTCCGAGGTCGTCGCCGTCGAACCGGAGCGCCTGCTGCGCCGGCGCGCCGCCGCGGCCGCGCTGCGCGCCGAGGTCCCGGTGGACCTGGTCCCCGGTGTCGCCGAGGCCCTCCCGGTCAAGAGCGAGGCGTTCGACGCCGCCGTCGCCTCGCTCGTGCTGTGCACCGTACGGAGCCTGCCCCGCGCGCTCGCCGAGCTGTACCGCGTCCTGCGCCCCGACGGCGAGCTGCGCTTCTTCGAGCACGGTCTGGCGCCGGGGCCGGGCATGGCCGGTGTGCAGCGCGCGCTGGACCGGACGGTCTGGCCGCGCCTGTTCGGCAACTGCCACACCGCGCGCGACCCGCTCGCCTCGATCGAGGCCGCCGGATTCCGGATCGTCTCGCAGCGGACGTTCCGCCTGCCCGAACGGGGGCCGGCGCTGCCGACGTCGTACTGCGTCCTGGGCACGGCCCGCCGGGGCGTCGACTGAGCGGGGCTGCCCGGCCGAGCGGAGCCCCTGCGCGGACCTCGACCGGGCGGGGCTCGGCCGAGCCGGTCCCGGCCGGGTGGGCGTGGGCTGAGCGGTCCGGACCGGGCGGCGACCGGCGGCCCGGCCGTGGGCGTCAGCCGTTCAGCGGCTTGACCCAGCGCGTCCAGTGGTCCTCGGGGTGGTAGCCGCCCGCCTGCCACGCCCCGTGCGCCGGCGTGTTCCGGTCGAGCACCATCGCGTCGGCGCGTCGGCCGCCGAGCGCGGAGAAACGCTCCTCCGCGGCGGACAGCAGGGCCGCGCCGATGCCCTGCCGGCGGCGCTCCGGGTGCACCGCGAGCCGGTAGAGGTGGCAGCGCCAGCCGTCGAACCCGGCGATCACGGTGCCCACCAGTGCCCCGCCCCGGCGGGCGAGGAGCAGCGCGTCGGGGTCCCGGGCGTGCAGACGCTCGACGCCGGCGAGGTCGTCGCTGATGCTCGCGCCCTCGGCGGCGACCTTCCAGAAGTCGAGCACGGCGGGGAGGTCGGCGACCGTCGCGGCGTCGATACGAAGATCACTCATAAGGTGATCCCATCATCCGGTGGACCGGTCCATAAGCGCGAGCACTTCCCTTTGCCCGTCCTTTACCATGTCGGGAACGTCCTCCCGATCGAAAGGTGTGAGCGTCCGCCCATGGGCGAGCCACCCCGTACCCACGGCCGATTTCCGCCGGCGCGACGTCGCGCGATACCCCTCCTCCTGACCGATCATGGGACGGAGGTGACCGACCGATGACCGAAGTGCTCCTGCTCGTCCTGGCGCTGTTGCTCTGCCTCGCCTGCGGGGTCTTCGTCGCGGCCGAGTTCTCCCTGACGACCATCGAGCGCGGTGAGCTCGAAGGGGCCGTCGAGCGCGGCGAGCGGGGGGCCGAGAGTGCCCTGGCCGCCGTCCGCAGCCTGACGTTCCAGCTGTCCGGCGCACAGCTCGGCATCACCGTGACGGGCCTGGTCATCGGCATGATTTCCAAGCCCTCGATCGCGGCCCTGCTCAAGGGGCCGTTCCAGGCCATGGGCCTGTCGGTCGGCGCCGCCTCCTCCACCGCCCTGGTGGTCGCCACCGTGCTGTCCACGGTGGTGCTGATGGTGGTCGGCGAGCTGGTTCCCAAGAACTGGGCGATCTCCTCCCCGCTCGCCGTCGCCAAGCGCGTGGCCACCCCGCAGCGGGTGTTCAGCCGGACCTTCAGGCCCTTGATCAGCCAGCTCAACCGGACGGCGAACCACATGGTCCGCCGGTTCGGGATGGAGCCCGCGGAGGAACTCGCCTCGGCGCGCAGCCCCCAGGAGCTCGTCGCCCTCGCCCGGCACTCCGCGAAGGCGGGAGCCCTGGAGAAGGACACCGCCGAGCTGTTCGTGCGGACCCTGAACCTGGCCGATCTGACCGCCGAGAACGTCATGACGCCCCGGGTCCAGGTCACCGCACTCGACGTGCAGACCACCGCGGAGGACGTGGCGAACGCGACGCTGGCGACGGGCCTGTCCCGTTTCCCCGTGTACCGGGGCAACCTCGACAGCGTCGTGGGCACGGTGCACATCAAGGACGTCCTGGCGCTGCCCGCCGAAGAGCGGCACGGCTACCCGGTGTCGCAGTTGCTGCGCGCGCCCCTGCTGGTGCCCGAGTCGCTCACGGTGGACCGACTGCTGGACCGGCTCTCCGGCAAACAGACGATGGCCGTCGTGATCGACGAGTACGGCGGCACGGCCGGTGTGGCCACGCTGGAGGACATCGTCGAGGAAGTCGTCGGCGAAGTCCGCGACGAGCACGACCCGCACGAGACCCCGGACCTGGCCCCGGCCGGCTCGGACGACAGCGGTCGCGCCCTCTACTCGGCCGACGGCGCCGCGCGCACCGATCAGCTGCGAACGATCGGGCTGCGGGTGCCGGACGGCCCGTACGAGACGCTGGCGGGGCTGATGGCGACCGAGCTGGGCCGGATCCCGGAGGTCGGGGACAGCCTGGAGCTGGACGGGTGGCGGCTGGATGTGGTGGACGCGAGTGGACGCAGGGCGGCCCGCGTGCTGCTGCGCCGGCCCGCCAACGCCGACGACGAGGGTGCGGGGGACGCGCGATGACCGTGATCCAGTTGCTGATCGGTCTGGCGACCCTGGTCGTCAACGCCTTCTTCGTCGGCGCGGAGTTCGCGTTGATCTCCGTCCGGCGCAGCCAGATCGAGCCGTACGCCGAGCAGGGCGACCGGCGGGGCCGCGCGGTGCTGTGGGGCCTGGAGCACGTGTCGGCGCTGATGGCGGCGGCGCAGTTGGGCATCACCCTGTGCACCCTGGTGCTGGGTGTGGTCGCCGAACCCGCCATCGCCCACCTGCTGGCCCCGGTGTTCGACTTCCTCGGTGTGCCGGGCGGGCTGACGCACGCCATCTCCTTCGTGATCGCCCTGGCCCTGGCCACGTACCTGCACATGCTCTTCGGCGAGATGCTGCCGAAGAACGTGGCGCTGTCCGAACCGGTCCGCACGGCGCTGCTGTTGGGGCCGCCGCTGGTGACCCTGACCCGGGCGCTGAAGCCGGCGATCTTCGCGATCAACGCGTTCGCGAGCTTCCTGCTGCGTCTGCTGCGGGTGGACGCCAAGGGCGAGGTCGCCGCGACGTTCTCGGATGACGAACTGGCCCGGATGGTCAAGGACTCCAGCGCCGCCGGGCTCATCGACAACCGGGCGAGCGCGCGGCTGCACGACGCCCTGGAACTCGGCCGACGGCCGGTCACCGATGTGGTGCTGCCGGCCGACCGGGTGGTCCCGGCGCGCGAGGACATCACCCCGGAGGGGCTGGAGCGACTCGCCGCCACGTCGGGGTACTCCCGTTTCCCGGTCATCGACGCGCAGCACAAGATCCGCGGCTATCTGCACGTCAAGGACGCGCTCGACGCGGACGTGACGCAGCGGGACCGGCCGTTCCCGGCCTCCGCGCTGCGCCCGATCGCTCAGGTCCGCGCGGAGACGCCGCTGGACGACGTACTGACCGCCATGCGGCGCAGCCGCACCCACCTGGCCGCGGTTCAGGGGGCGGACGGTGCGATGACGGGGCTGGTGACCATGGAGGACGTCCTGCGCGAACTCTTCGGCAGGCCGGCCACCCAGTAGGCCGTACCGTCCGGACGTCGGCCAGGCGCGGCCATCCGACAGGCGTGCGCGGGCCTGCATGGGCCCGGGCACGGGCCGCATGCGCGAGCGTCCTACCGCGCGGTAGCATCGCTGCGCCATGGAGATAAATGCGTCCTACACCAGTCTTGTCGCGATCGGCGACTCCTTCACCGAGGGCATGTCCGATCTGCTCCCGGACGGCTCCTACCGGGGCTGGGCCGACCTGCTCGCCGCGCGTCTCGCCGCGCGGGAGCCGGGCTTCCGCTACGCGAACCTCGCGGTCCGCGGGAAGCTGATCGGGCAGATCGCGCGCGACCAGGCCCCCGTGGCCGCGGCGATGGGCGCCGACGTGGTGACCCTGGTGGGCGGCCTGAACGACGCGCTGCGGCCGAAGGTCGACATGGGCCGGGTGCGCGGACACCTGGAGGAGGCCGTGGGCCTGCTCGCCCCCACCTGCGGGACGCTGGTCCTGATGCGCTCCCCGGGCCGCGACGGGCCGGTGATGGAACGTTTCCGCCCGCGCATGGAGGAACTCTTCGCCGTCCTGGAGGAGCTGGCCGCCCGCCACGGTGCGCTGCTCGTGGACCTGTACGGGGCCCCGGTGCTCGGGGACCCGCGGCTGTGGGACGTGGACCGGCTGCACCTGACGGCCGAAGGCCACCGGCGCGTGGCGGAGGCGGTCTGGCAGACGCTGGGCCTGCCCCCGGAGGAGGACTGGCGGGCACCGCTGCCGCCCGCCGCGGCCCCGGGCTGGTCCGTCCGCCGGACCCAGGACCTCCGCTTCGCCCGGCGACATCTGTTGCCCTGGATCGGGCGCCGGATCACCGGTCGTTCGTCCGGCGACGGCCGCGCGGCGAAACGCTCGGAGCTGCTGCCCTACGGGGCCTGCGAGCCCGACCGGCTCTCGTAGCAAGGCACAATCCGGGGCAGGCCCCGTACCTGCGTAAACGCACAGCGGCGGCCCAAGTAGAATCCCTACACGTGACAGCCAAGCCCCGCATCCCCAATGTCCTGGCCGGCCGCTACGCCTCCGCGGAGCTCGCCGTCCTGTGGTCCCCCGAGTACAAGGTGACGCTGGAGCGGCGGCTGTGGCTCGCCGTGCTGCGCGCCCAGAAGGACCTCGGCATCGAGGTCCCGGACGCCGCCCTCGCCGACTACGAGCGCGTCCTGGAGACCGTCGACCTCGCCTCCATCGCCGAGCGCGAGAAGGTCACCCGGCACGACGTGAAGGCCCGCATCGAGGAGTTCAACGCCCTCGCCGGTCACGAGCACGTCCACAAGGGCATGACCTCGCGCGACCTCACCGAGAACGTCGAGCAGCTCCAGATCCGGCTCTCCCTGGAACTGGCCCGCGACCGTACGGTCGCCGTCCTCGCGCGCCTCGGCAAGCTGGCCGGCGAGCACGCCGAGCTGGTCATGGCCGGTCGCTCGCACAACGTCGCGGCCCAGGCGACCACCCTCGGCAAGCGTTTCGCCACCGCGGCCGACGAGCTGCTCGTGGCTTACGACCGCTTGGAGAACCTGCTGGCCCGCTACCCGCTGCGCGGGATCAAGGGCCCGGTCGGCACCGCCCAGGACATGCTCGACCTGCTGGGCGGCGACGCCGCCAAGCTCGCCGACCTGGAACAGCGGATCGCGACCCACCTTGGCTTCGCCCAGGCGTTCACCTCGGTCGGTCAGGTCTACCCCCGCTCGCTCGACTACGACGTGGTCACCGCGCTGGTTCAGCTGGCCGCCGCCCCGTCCTCGATCGCCAAGACCATCCGCCTGATGGCCGGCCACGAGCTGGTCACCGAGGGCTTCAAGCCCGGTCAGGTCGGCTCGTCCGCGATGCCGCACAAGATGAACACCCGCTCCTGCGAGCGTGTGAACGGCCTCATGGTCATCCTGCGCGGCTACGCCTCCATGACCGGCGAGCTGGCGGGCGACCAGTGGAACGAGGGCGACGTCTCCTGCTCCGTGGTCCGCCGCGTGGCCCTGCCCGACGCGTTCTTCGCCTTCGACGGGCTGCTGGAAACCTTCCTGACCGTCCTCGACGAGTTCGGCGCCTTCCCGGCGGTCGTGGCCCGCGAGCTGGACCGCTACCTGCCCTTCCTCGCCACCACCAAGGTGCTGATGGGCGCCGTACGGGCGGGGGTCGGCCGGGAGGCCGCCCACGAGGTCATCAAGGAGCACGCGGTGGCCTCCGCACTCGCCATGCGCGAGCAGGGTGCCGAGCGCAACGAGCTCCTCGACAAGCTGGCCGCCGACGAGCGGATGCCGCTGGATCGGGCCCAGCTCGACGCCCTGATGGCCGACAAGCTGTCCTTCACGGGCGCCGCCGGTGACCAGGTCGCCACGGTGATCTCCCGCATCGAGGACATCGCCAAGCAGCACCCGGAGGCCGCCGGGTACACGCCGGGGTCGATCCTCTGACTCCCGAGGAGCTGAACGCCGCCCGCGACCGCGTCGTCCCCGACGTGGTCGCGGGCGGCCTGCGGGTGCTCTTTTGCGGAATCAATCCGGGCCTCCTCTCCGCCGCGACGGGCCACCACTTCGCCCGCCCCGGCAACCGCTTCTGGCCGGTTCTGCACCTGTCCGGCTTCACCCCGCGCCGGCTGGCCCCCGCCGAGCAGGAGGAGCTGCTGTCCTACCGCCTCGGGATCACCAACGTCGTGGCCCGCGCAACGGCGCGCGCCGACGAGTTGAGCACCGAGGAATACCGGGAGGGCGGCCGGCTCCTGACCGCCAAGGTGGAACTCCTGCGCCCCCGCTGGCTGGCCGTTGTCGGCATCACCGCGTACCGCACCGCCTTCCAGGAGCCCAAGGCCAAGATCGGCCCGCAGGAGCGCACCATCGGTACCACCCGTGTCTGGGTCCTCCCCAACCCCAGCGGCCTCAACGCCCACTGGACGGCGGCGTCCATGGCGGAGGAATACGCCCTCCTCCGCCTCGCGGCCGAGGAGGTCGACCGAACCCCATAGGCCCCCACGACGCGTCCCCGGGCCTCTGACCCCCCGGTCCGTCCGGGGCCGCCGGGCCGCCGGAGCCGGGCATGACGGCCGGAGGTCGGAGTCGGGGGCCGGGGCGGGCCGGGGCGGGCGCCGGGGCCGGGGCGGGCGGACCTACGGCGGGTCGATCACCGTGACGCCTGCCATGAGCCGGTACGGGCCCTCCGCCTCCGAGTGGGCCACGCAGGCCACGAGCCACCGGTCCTCGGCCCGCCACAGGTGTACGTGGTCGCTGCTGTTGCTGAGTTCCTCCCATGGCTCCGGTATCTCCTCCCCGTCGAGCCCCCGGTGCATCGTGCCCTCGAGGCTGAAGACCTGGGGCTCGCCCCATCGATCGGCGAGCGCCTGCTCCAGCGCCCCGTACTCGGCGCTGATCTGGTCGACCGCCTCGATCCGCCCCGAGCCGTCGTCCTCCCAGAAGTCCCGGGTCTCCACGAGCTGGACCAAGTGGTATCCCGGCCCACTGCGGTGCCGGCCGGACCAGACCGGCTCGGAAGGAAACACCTGCGCCCGGAGCCGGTCGATCGTGTCGAGATGCTCTGCCGTGGTCATGGCGTCAGTATCCCGGCGACCACTGACAACTGGCCGGACGTCACGCCGCCCGATGTCACGCCGCCCTGCGTCGCACCGCCAGCCACCCCCCTCCCAAGGCCGCGAGCGACCACAGCGCGGCGACCCCTAGTCCGCTCCACGGGCCCAGCGCCCCCTCCGCCGTCATACGCATGACCAGTTGACCCGCCCGATCGGGCATGAACTGCCCCGCCCCACCCGCCACCTGCCCAATGACGAACGGCAGGATCAGCAGGAAGGGTATGAGCAGGCTCATCACGAGGGTGCCGCTGCGCGCCAACGCCGTCAGACCGGCGGCCAGCAGGGCGATCAGCATCAGGTAGACACCGCTGCCGAACACCGCCCGCACCGTTCCCGGGTCACCCAGGACCAGGGCGCGCTCCCCCATGAAAGCCTGTCCGGTGACGAAGGTGACCACTCCGGTGATCTCCCCGGTCAGGAAGGCCAGGACGGCCACCATCGCGGCCTTGGAAAGGTACAGCCGGCTCCGGTTGGGCACGGCGGTCAGGGAGACCCGCAGGGCACCGTCCCGGAACTCTCCGGCGAAGACGGTGGCACCGAAGGCGACGGCGGCTATCTGGCCGAAGTTGACGCCGTAGAAGGCCGCGGCGAGCCGGTCGTCGCCCATCGCCTCCGCCTGCCCCGCACCGAGCGCGGCGGCGATGAGAAGGGTGATGCCGGTGGTCGCGAGCAGCACGGCTATGAGCGACCCGAGAGTCGCGCGGACGGATCGTATCTTGATCCACTCCGAATGCAGGACGGGGACGGTGGGCAGGCCGGCGGCCTTCATGGCGATAGCTCCGTTCGGGGGTCGGGGATGTCGGGATCCGGGGGGTCAGGCGGCCGTAGCAGAGAATTCGGCTCGACCGGCGGTGAGTTCGAGGTATGCCTGTTCCAGCGAGGCCCGCTCGTCGGACAGCTCCGACAGCGGCACACCGTGGCGGGCCGCGAGCGCTCCGATGCGGCCGGCCCGTATGCCCTCGACCGCCCAGGACCCGTCCTCCGCGGCGAGGAGTGCGAATCCCTCACCGGCGAGCGTCTCCCGCAGCCGGTCGGGCTCGGAGGTCCGCAGGCGCGTCCGGGGAGTGCTCCGGGAGTCGATGAACTCCTTCATCGGGCTGTCGGCGAGCAATCTGCCCTGCCCGAGCACGATGAGGTGGTCGGCGAACGAAGCGGTCTCCGCCATCAGGTGGCTGGAGACGAGGACCGTTCGTCCTTCGGCGGCGACGCCGCGCATCAGTTCCCGGATCCAGATGATGCCCTTCGGGTCCAGGCCGTTGGTCGGCTCGTCCAGGAGCAGCACCGCCGGGTCCCCGAGCAGCGCCGCGGCTATGCCCAGTCGCTGGCGCATGCCGAGTGAATACGTCTTCACCCGGCGGCGGGACACCGAGGCGATGCCGCACTGCTCCAGCACCCCGTCGACACGCTGCGCGGGAATCCCGTTGCTGACGGCAAGGGCGAGCAGGTGGTCCCGGGCGGTGCGACCGCCATGGGCAGCCTGCGGGTCGAGCAGCGCGCCCACATGGTGCAGGGGCCGTCGCAGATCGGTGAAGGAGCTGCCACCGATGGTGGCGGCGCCCGATGTCGGCCGGTCAAGCCCGAGGATCAGGCGCATCGTCGTCGACTTGCCCGCGCCGTTGGGCCCCAGGAAGCCGGTCACCCGCCCGGGCAGGACATCGAAGGTGAGGTGGTCCACGACCCGTGTGTGGCCGTAGTCCTTGGTCAGTTCGCGGATCTCGATGCGGTTCATGACTCAAGACTCGCCGCCGGCCCCCGCCCCCCTCCTCCCCCACGCGAGGGTGTCGTCTCCCCCACGTGGGGGAGACGCCGGACACCCGGGCACTGCCACGATGAAGCCATGTACCGACTGCTCCGCGCACCGCTCCAGGCGGTGACGTACTCCCGCTGGCTGCATCTCTGTGTGCCGTTGCTGCTGCTTGCGCTCTGGATGTTCATCGCACCACACATGCCGTGGGTGCCGTTGCTGATCGTCGTCCCGTTCGGCTTCGTGCCGTGGGTTCGGCTGGCCGAGGGCCTACAGGCCCGGTTCCTGCTCACGCCCGACGAGGGCGACTCGGTCGAGGCCGCCATCGCCGCCGCCGCGTCGGAGCGTTGGGGTGACCGGTGGCGGACCCTTCTGTGGCTGGAGATACGGCTGGTCGTCTCGGGCGCCGCCATGTTCGCGAGCGTCTTCCTGCCGGTACTCGGCTTGCAGCTCACCGCGATCGCGGTCGGACATCCGATGGCGGCGGACATCATTCCGCCGTTCCCCGTCCCGCCGCGTTGGGCGGCCGCCCTGCTGGCACCGGTTCCCCTGGCCGCGCTGATCTTCCTCGTGGTGCTGCTCGGCGAGATGATCACCGCGATCGCCCGCCGGCTGCTGGGACCGTCCGCTGCCGACCGGGTGTCCGCATTGGAGGCACGGACGGAGCAATTGCTGGAGCGGACCCGTATGGCGCGGGAGTTGCACGACTCGATCGGGCACGCACTGACCGTGGCCGTCGTGCAGGCGGGCGCGGCGCGAGCCGCCGGTGATCCGGCCTTCACCGAGCGGGCGCTCTGTGCGATCGAGGAGACGGGCCGGGCGGCGCTGGAGGATCTGGAGCGGGTCCTCCTGGTCCTGCGGGAGTCGGCGCAGCCACCGTCCAGGCGTCCGACCCTGGCCGAGGCGGACCGGCTGCTGGAGTCGGCGCGGGCCTCGGGGGCCGAGGTCGACGCGCAACTGAAGGGCTCACTGGAAACGTTGCCGGGTCCGGTCACCCGGGAGGGGTACCGGATTCTTCAGGAGGCACTGACCAACGTCCTGCGGCACTGCGGGCCCGTGCCGGTCCGGGTGCGGGTCGAAATGGGCCCGGGCCGACTCGACTTGGAGGTGACGAACCCGCTGCCGGACGGGCCCAGCGTCATCACCGGGGGCGGCGGCGGCCTGCGCGGGATGAGGGAACGGGCGGCGCTGCTCGGCGGGGAGGCCGAGACCGGCCCGCACGAGGGCCGTTGGAGGGTGCGCGCCCGGTTGCCGCTGGAGCGAATACCCTGATCGGATGCCGGTTACCGTACTGCTCGTCGATGACGAACCCCTGGTGCGCGCGGGCTTGCGTGCCGTGCTCGAAGCCCAGCCCGACATCGAAGTCGTCGGCGAGGCCGCGGACGGGGCGTCCGTGGTCCCCCTGGTACGGCAGCTGCGACCGGACGTGGTGGCGATGGACGTGCGGATGCCACTGCTCGACGGGATCGAGGCGACGCGCGCGGTACTTCGCTCCGTGGACACACCGCCGAAGATCCTCGTGGTCACCACCTTCGAGAACGACGAGTACGTCTACCAGGCGCTGCGTGCCGGTGCCGACGGGTTCTTGTTGAAGCGAGCCCGGCCGTCGGAGATCGTGCATGCCGTCCGGCTCGTGGCGGAGGGGGAGACGCTCCTCTTCCCGTCCGCGGTGCGGGCGCTGGCGGCGGAGTACGGCAATCGGAAGGCACGGGCCGTGCTGGAGCGGGCCGCGCTCACCGAACGCGAGGAGGCGGTGCTCCGGCTGATGGCGCGGGGGCTGACCAATGTGGAGATCGCCGCCGAGCTGATCGTCGGTACGGAGACCGTCAAGTCCCATGTGAGCGCGATCCTGGCGAAGCTGGGTGCGCGGGACCGGACGCAGGCGGTCATCGCGGCGTACGAGTCCGGATTCGTCTCGCCGGCCTGAGAGGACCGGGCGGATCCGCCGATGGGGGGCCGCTTCTCGCCGCCGCACCGGCTGCGCAGTACGATCCGGCTGACAGGGCCGCTAGCTGGGAGGACACACGTTGGGGCAGCTGACCGGCGGGGACCCCTCTCTGCTCCGGCGCATCAATTCGGCCGTGGTGCTGCGCGCCCTGCGGGCGGCCGGATCGCCGACCCTCACCGACCTCACCCGGGTGACCGGTCTGTCGCGGCCGACGGTGGAGGGAGTCGTCGAAGGGCTGATCGGGGCCGGGCTGGTCGTGGAGGCCGACGCCGAGGAAGGTGCGCGACGGCAGGGCCGACCGGCCAGACGCTTTCGCTTCCGGGCCGAGGCGGGCCACCTGCTGGGCATCGAGATCGGCTCCCACCGGATCGCCGTCCTGCTGTCCGGGCTGGACGGTCGGGTGATCGGCGCCGGCACCAAGGACGTCGCCGAGACCGCTTCGGCCGACGAGCGCCTGGAACGGGTGCGCGCGGCGGTGGCCGATCTGCTGCGGCGTGCGGGGATACCGCGGGACTCGCTGCGAGCGGTGGGCGTCGGCAGCCCGGGCATCGTGGAGGCGGACGGCACGGTCCGCCTCGGCACGGCGCTGCCGGGCTGGACCGGGTTGCCACTCGGCGACCGGCTGCGGCGTTCGTTCCGCTGCCCGGTGCAGGTGGAGAACGACGCGAACGCGGCAGCCGTCGCCGAGCACTGGAAGGGGGCCGCACGCGACACCGACGACATGGTCTTCGTGATGGCGGGCCTCAGTCCCGGGGCCGGCTCCCTCATCGGCGGCCGCCTGCACCGTGGCTTCGGCGGGGCGGCGGGTGAAATCGGCGCACTCCACCTGCTGGGGCGCGAGGCCACCCCGGAGCGGCTGCTGTCGACCACCGGCGAGCCGCTGCACCCGCTGGACGAGCCGGCGGTCGCGGAGGTCTTCGCGATGGCCCGGCGCGGCGACGCGCGGGCCGTGGCGGCGGTGGAGCGGTTCCTGCAACGGCTGGTCCACGACGTGGCGGCGCTGGTCCTGGCGATGGACCCGGAGTTGGTCGTGGTCGGCGGCTGGGCCGCCGGCCTGGACGGGGTGCTCGAACCGCTGCGCCGCGAACTGCGGCGCTACTGCCTGCGCCCGCCGAAGGTGGAGCTGTCGCTGCTCGGTGAGGCGGCAGTGGCCACGGGAGCGCTGCGGCTGGCGCTGGACCACGTGGAGGAAGAGCTGTTCGCGGTGGAGAAGACGGTGACGGCCCGCCGGCGCTGAGGGCGGGCGGAACTGTTCGCCGATCCTCCCGGCCCCGGCTCCGCGCCGGGTCCTCGGGCCCGTCGTGGTGGCCTTCGGCCGCTCCCACCGGGCCCGCGCGCATGCCCCCGGTGCCGACACGGCCTCGCCGGCTCCGGTCGGCGCGCTCCGGGAGGTGACGACTGACCCGTTGTGGCCGTAAGCCGTCGGGGGGCATGCCGACGCTCGTCGAAGGGCCACGGCCGCCGAGGGGGTCGTAGCGAAAAGAAAGCCGCCGCGGCGCCATCGGTGCGCCACCGCTGCCCGGCCGGGCTCACGACCGAGGCGGCCGTCCCCGCGAGGAAGGCACCAGGGCCCCTCCAGCGCGCCCTGGCGCGTGCCCGGCGAGCGTCATTGCGCGCGGCGTCCGCGTCACCGTGCGGCACGCCGGCGACATCGGCGCGCGCGAGTCGGCAACCGTCGACGCGTCGCTTCGAGCGCAGCGCGGACGGCCCGTTCGAGGCGGCCGGTGTGGACTGCGGCAGGCGACGTTCGGGCGGGGCTGCTTGGCTCCCTCGCCCGGGCCTCCGGCTTGTGGGCCGGAGCCCCGTACCCCGTGACATGGGGTCACCTCCCGCGCACAGCGCAGCGGGGCGAGGCAAGGCGAGGCGAGGCGAGGCAAGGCGAGGCGAGGCGGCGCACCGCATCAGACCGTACGAGGGCGCGATGGTGTCTCCGGCCCGCTCAAACGCCTTCTCGTCGCGTTGCCACGCTCTCCGACCGCGCCCGTAAAGGGGCCCCGTCCCGGTGGACCTGCCCGCCACAACGCGGCCATCGCGTGTGGGGCGACCGGTTACCCGCGCGATGCGTGCCCACGCGCCACCGCGCCGATGCGCGGGCGCTGCCGTACACACCACCACGCCGCGGGCGCCGCGTGCCGCAAGGCGGAGGCACCCCACGCGCCCCCGCACAAGGGGGCCGTCGCGGCACTCCCTCAGGAAGCGGCGCGGGCGGTCTCCGTGATCTCGACCCCGGAGTCGCCGAAGGTCAGGCGGCAGGTGTCCGCGCGGTAGGTGGCCACCGAAACGGCGGCCGTTCCCTCGGCGGTGAAGTAGCGGGTGGTGACCAGCAGCACGGGCGCGCCGGGCAGCCGGTCGAGCTCCTTGGCGTCGTCCGCGCGGGCGGAGCCGAGTTCCACGGAACGGTCCTGCCCGTCGAGCGTGAGCCGCTGGAGCTCCCGCAGGACGGCCCGGGCCCGGGCGGGGCCGGTGGGCACGTCGATGGCGGAGAGCCCGGGCACCGACCCGGCGGGTACGTACAGCAGCTCGGCGGCGACGACCTGGCCCTGTGTGACGCGGGTCCGGCGTACCGTCTGCACCGGCTGGTCGGCGGTGAAACCCGGCCCGGTCGCAAGCAGCGTCCGGACCGCGGCGGGCGCCACGGCCTCGACCGCGTCCACGCTCTCCCAGCCGTCGGCGCTCTCCCCCGGCCAGCTGTGGCCCGTACTGCCCACGGCCACCCCCACCCGGGGCGGGGCGACGGTGGTGCCGACGCCCCGGCGCCGCTGCAGTCGGCCTTCCAGCTCCAGTTGCTCCAGTGCCTGGCGCAGAGTGGCACGGGCGACGCCGAAGCGGGCGGCGAGCTCGCGCTCGTTCGGCAGCACCTCGCCCACGGCGAAGTCCTGGTCCAGCGCCTCGCTGAGCACGGTCTTCAGGTGCCAGTACTTCGGTTCCGGCACCGATTCGAGCTGCGTGGTCCCCACCCTGACTCCTCCTGCAATCGCCGCAACGCCGTATTCCGGCGGCAGTTCCGCACCGCAGTCCCGCACCGCAGTTCCGCGCCCTTGTTTATTAAAGGTTCCTGCACTATCCCTGCGACGATAGGACCGCGCCCCACCTTGGTCAAGACCAATGCTCACCGCTTTGCCGGGCAGATCGGGCATATGTAGCAAGCCGTTCACAGGATGTTCGCGCGCACCAGAGGGCACGAGAGGGCGGTCCGCCCCGATCGACCCACACACCGCCGCCGGAGCCTTGCCGTCGGGACCTACTGAGCGGTAGTCATTACTGACAGCCTGTCTCACACGCGTCCATCCGACGAGGAGCAGCATGACCGCCACGGTCTCCTTCCCCATCGATTCCCCGCACGGCCCGCGCACCGCCACCGTCGCCTACGAACGCAAGGGCGCCGGCGAGCCGCTCCTCCTCCTCCACGGCATCGGCCACCACCTCCAGGCCTGGCACCCCGTGACGGACATCCTGGCCGCCGAACACGACGTCATAGCCGTGGATCTGCCCGGCTTCGGTCTCTCCGGCCCGCTGCCGCACGGTGTCCCCTACGGCCTGACCACGGTCGCCCCCGCGCTCGGCGCCCTCTGCTCGGCCCTCGGCGTGAAGCGTCCGCACGTCGCCGGGAACTCCCTCGGTGGCCTGCTCGCGCTCGAAATGGCCCGTGGTGGCCTCGTGTGCTCGGTCACCGCCTTCTCCCCGGCCGGATTCTGGTCGGAGAGCGAGCGCCGCTACGCGTTCACCGCCCTGCGCGCCATGCGCACCGGGGCCCGCGCACTGCCCCGTCCCGCGCTGGAGCGACTCTCGCTGACCGCCCCGGGCCGGGTGGCGCTCACCGGGACCATCTACGCCCGCCCTGCGCGCCGTTCGCCCGCGGCCGTGGTCGCCGAGACGCTGGCCCTGCGCGGCGCCACCGGCTTCGACGAGACCCTGGCTGCGGGCGGCTCCGTACGGTTCACCGCCGGCCTGCCCGGACTGCCCGTCACCATCGCCTGGGGTGACCGAGACCGGTTGCTCCTGCGCCGCCAGGGCGTCCGCGCGAAGCAGACCATCCCCGGCGCCCGCCTGGTCCGGCTGCCGGGTTGCGGCCACGTCCCGATGAACGACGACCCGGCCCTCGTCGCCCGGGTCATCCTCGACACGGCGCGCGCCGCCTCCGGCTCACCCTCCCCCTCCGCCCCGCCCTCCCCCTCCGCCTCGTCCGCCTCCTCCGCGAGCACCACGGCCGGCTGACGGGTGTTCACCCGCGGTTTGCGCGGGCGACGGGGCCGGGCCGGTGTGCGACGGCACACTGGTCCGGCCCGCCCCCCGCCGGCCCCTGGAGACACTCCATGGCACCCACGCCGCACACCCGACGGTCCCTGCTCGGCAGTTCACCGGCCGTCCCGGTCGGCGTCACCCTGTCCGGCGCGTTCGCCGCACCCGCGTTCGCCACACCGGCGTTCGCCGCCGCCCACCAGGCTCCGGCCTCGCCCTGTCAGGCCGCCCGAGCGCCCAGTGGGGCGTCCAGTCCGGCGAGATCACCGCTCACTCCGCCACCGTCTGGACGCGCTCCGACCGTCCGGCGCGCATGTACGTCGAGACCTCCCCGAGCGAATCGTTCCGCTATGGCGTGCACCGCCACGACGGCCCCTTCCTCGGACCCGCGACCGACTTCACCGGCACCACCACCCTGCGCGACCTGCCGCCCGGACGGCAGATCCACTACCGCGTCCTGCTCGCCGATCCCACCGACCCGCGCCGCACCGGGGAGCCGGTCCACGGCACCTTCCGCACCACGCCCGTCTCACGCCGCGACGACGTGCGCTTCCTGTGGTCGGGGGACCTCGCCGGTCAGGGCTGGGGCATCAATCCCGACCTCGGCGGGTACCGCGTCTTCGAGGAGATGCGGCTGCACGACCCCGACTTCTTCCTGTTCAGCGGTGACACGATCTACGCGGACGGCCCGCTCCAGGCTTCCGTCGCCCGCCCCGACGGCAGCGTGTGGCACAACGTCACCAGCGAGGAGAAGGACAAGGTCGCCGAGACCCTGGCCGAGTTCCGCGGGAACTTCCGCTACAACCTGCTCGATCGCAACCTCCGCGACTTCAACGCCCAAGCCCGTGCTCGCGCAGTGGGACGACCACGAGGTGCGCGACAACTGGTACCCGGGCCCGGTTGATCGAGGACCCCCGCTACACCGTCAGGGACGCCGACACCCTCGCCGCCCGGGCCCGACAGGCGTTCGGGGAGTACTTCCCCGTCACCGACCTGCGCGGTGGCCGCGCCGAGGGCCGGATGTACCGGGTGATGCGGTACGGCCCGCTGCTCGACGTGTTCGTCCTGGACATGCGGACGTACCGCGACGCCAACTCCCCCGGTACCCAGGCCGTGGACCCGATCGGCATCCTCGGCGCGGAACAACTGGTCTGGCTCAAGCGCGAGCTGTCCCGCTCCCGCGCCACCTGGAAGGTCATCGCCGCCGACATGCCGCTGGGCATCGTCGTCCCCGACGGCGTCGCGAACTTCGAGGCGGTCGCCCAGGGCCGCGACCCCGGCGCACCGCTCGGCCGTGAACTCCAGATCGCCGAACTCCTGCGCCACATCAAGCACCGGCGCATCACCGGCACGTTGTGGCTCACCGCCGAGGTCCACTACACGGCCGCGAACCACTACGCCCCCGAGCGCGCCGCCTTCACCGACTTCGCGCCGTTCTGGGAATTCGTCTCCGGCCCCATCGGCGCGGGCGGTTTCCCGGCGGGCCGGCTCGACGCCACCTTCGGCCCGCGCACGGCCTGCGTCCAGTCGGCGCCGGTCGCCAACATGTCCCCCGCGGAGAACCCCCCGTACTACGGAGAGGTGTCGATCGGCGGCGGCAGCGGCGAGCTGACCGTCCGCTTGCGCCGCGAGGGAGGTGGCGTACTCTTCACCACCACGCTCCAGCCGGGGCGCGTGGGGCAGGCGTAGACCTCCCCCCCCAGGGCCGCCCTCGGAAACCGCTTCGAAACAGGTAGGCCGCCCCCGGTCGGACCAAATCGGACCAACACCCCGGATCGACCACATCGACCAGATCGACACTTAACCAGTCGGTCACAGATCGTTCGTGATCACGCAACACCCCTGCGCCACAGTGGTGTGCATGACTGACCGTAACCCCGCCTCCGCCCAGCGTGCCCACCGCCACCACCACTGGCGCCGCGACCTCGTCGAACTGGCCGCCCTGTTCTGCGCCGTCGCGGTCGCCGACGGCATCGCCAATCTCGTCGCGCACGGCCCCCGGGGCCCCATACTGCTGGTGGCCTCGGCCGTCGCACTCCTGGTCACGGCGGCGTTCCACACGTGGTGGGCGCGCCGGCACAGCCATGCGCCGCCGCCGGGCACGGCGCTCCCCGATCCGGGCGGCCGGGCAGCCGTCGCCGCCTCCTCCCCGTCCACGACCGCCGCGCTGTGGCGGATGCGCACGACGGTGCGTGACGAGCCCGGCAGCCTGGCCGCACTCTGCTCGGCCCTCGCCCGCAACGGCGCGGACATCCTGACCCTCCAGACCCACCCGCTGCCCGAGGGCGGCACCGTCGACGAGTTCCTGCTCCGCGCCCCCCTGCAGTTGCCCTCCGCCGACCTGACCCGGGCCATCGCCGGGGCCGGCGGCCGCGACACCTGGATCGAACGCGCCGACGCACACGACCTGGTCGACACCCCCACCCGGGTCCTGGGCCTGGCCACCCGCACCGCCCTGGACGCCGCCGAACTCCCCCTGGCCCTGCGTCAACTGCTCGGCCGCTGCACCATCCACTCGATCCCCGCGACCACCCTCTCCGGCCGCCCCAACGCGGGCGCCGACGCCCCGGTCGAGGGCGTTCTGGAGGCCACGGTGATGCGGCTGCGCGATCCGTCGGGTGGCGCCATCACCGTCGAGCGCCCCTACCTGCCCTTCACCCCGACCGAGTTCGCCCGCGCCCGAGCCCTGGTCGAACTCGACGCCCGGCTGGGCCCGCGCGTGCCGCGCAGCCAGGACGTGCTGACCCTGCCCGAGGGCAACGAGATCACCGTGCGCCGCGCCGACGGCTCCGACCGGGCCGCCGCCCGCGCCATGCACGACCGCTGCTCCGAGCGGACGCTGGGCCTGCGCTACCACGGCCCGGTGACCGACGCCGACCGCTACCTCGGGCACCTGCTGAGCCCCCGCTTCGGTCGAACCCTCGCCGTCACCACCGCCTCCGGGAAGCTCATCGCCCTCGGCCACCTGCTGTGGGACGGTGACGAGACCGAGGTGGCGCTGCTCATCGAGGACGACTGGCAGCGCCGCGGCATCGGGTCCGAGCTGCTGCGCCGCCTCATCGCCATGGCGGTCGAGGCGGGTTGCGACAGCGTGTACGCCGTCACCCAGGCCTCCAACACCGGCATGGTGGCCGCCATGCGCGGCCTCGGTCTGCCGCTGGACTACCAGATCGAGGAAGGCACACTGGTGATCACCGCCCGGTTGGGCGCGACGCCGGTCGCCTCGCGGGTCCCGTACGAAGTCCCGCGCGAGCGGCCCGCCCAGGAGGTTCGGCGCCGGCGGGACTGACCGGCCGCGGTCGGAAAGAAACACGGCCCGAAAGGGCAGGCTGAACGCCCGGAGGGCGGCCCCCCGGAGGCCCGGGTCCGCCCTCCCCCCGGTAAGCAGGCCGAGAGCGAACGCAGATGACGCGGGGAGGCCACCCGTACGAAGATGGCCGCATGTCAGACACCCTCCACAGTGACAGCGCCTCCCGGCTTCCCCGTCAGGTAGCGGACGCCTACGTCGACGACCTGATCGCCATGGACCCGATCATCGGCACCTACCTCGGTGTCACCTCCAGCTCCGACAAACTCCCCGACTTCTCCCCCGCCGGTCGCGCGGCGGTAGCCGACCTCGCCCGCGCCACTCTCGCCCGGCTCGACGCCGCCGAGCGGCTGCCCGGCGCGGACACCGACGTCGAGCGGCGCTGCGGCCGGCTGCTGCGCGAGCGGCTGACGGCGGAACTCGCCGTATACGAAGCCGACGAGGATCTGCGCGCGGTCAGCAACATCCACTCGCCGGCGCACGCGGTCCGCGAGGTCTTCACCCTGACCCCGGCCGAGACCGAGGAGGACTGGGCCGCGATCGCCCGGCGGCTGCGCGCCGTTCCCGAGTCCTTGGCCGGCTACCGGGAGAGCCTGCGCGTCGGGCTGGAGCGCGGCCTGTACGCCGGCCCCCGCGCCACCGCCACCTTCGTCGGCCAGCTCACCACCTGGGCGGGCCAGGACGCCGACGACGAGCGGGACTTCTTCGGCGGGTTCGCCGCGGCCGGCCCCGAGGCACTGCGCGCGGAACTGGACAAGGCCGCGGCCGGGGCGACCGCCTCGGTCGTGGAGCTGCGCGACTGGATGCGCGACGTCTACGCCCCCGCCGTCGAGGGTCGGCCGGACACCGTGGGCCGTGAGCGGTACGCCCGCTGGGCGCGGTACTTCAACGGCACCGACCTGAACCTGGACGAGGCGTACGCCTACGGCTGGGCTGAATACCACCGGCTGCTGGCCGAGATGAAGGCGGAGGCCGCGAAGATCCTCCCGGGCGCGGGTCCCTGGGAGGCGCTCAAGCACCTCGACGAGCACGGCACCCACATCGAGGGCGTCGACGAGGTACGGGTCTGGCTCCAGGGCATCATGGACGAGGCCATCGAGAACCTCGACGGAACCCACTTCGAACTCGCCGAGCGGGTCAAGAAGGTGGAGTCCATGATCGCGCCGTCGGGCGGCGCCGCGGCTCCCTACTACACCAACCCCTCCGAGGACTTCTCCCGCCCCGGGCGCACCTGGCTGCCGACCATGGGCCAGACCCGGTTCCCGGTGTACGACCTCGTCTCCACCTGGTACCACGAGGGCGTTCCGGGCCACCACCTCCAGCTCGCGCAGTGGACGCACGTGGCGGACCGGCTCTCCCGCTACCAGGCCAGTGTCGGCATGGTGAGCGCGAACGTCGAGGGCTGGGCCCTGTACGCGGAGCGCCTGATGGACGAACTCGGGTACCTGCGCGACGCCGAACAGCGGCTGGGCTACCTGGACTGCCAGATGATGCGCGCCGCGCGGGTCATCGTGGACATCGGCATGCACCTGGGCCTGGAGATCCCGGCGGACTCCCCGTTCCACCCGGGCGAGCGTTGGACGGTGGAGTCGGCGCAGGAGTTCTTCGGCCTGCACAGCGGCCGGCCGGCGGACTTCATCGAGAGCGAGGTGACGCGCTACCTGTCGATGCCGGGGCAGGCGATCGGCTACAAGCTGGGCGAGCGCGCCTGGCTGCTCGGTCGGGACAACGCGCGCGCCGCGCACGGCGACTCCTTCGACTTGAGGGCGTGGCACATGGCGGCGCTGTCCCAGGGCTCGCTGGGCCTGGACGACCTGGTGGACGAGCTGTCGAAGCTGTGACGGATCCGGCGGGCCGCCCGTCTCCCCACCGGGGCGAGCGGCCCGCCGCGCCGAACGGCGGTTTCAGCAGCCGCAGTCGTCGGAGCCCGTGGGCGCCGTCAGCGGGTCGGCTTCGGCGCGCCGCTCGCTGCCCTGCCAGGTCTCGACCTCGAAGCCCTCACGGATCCAGTATTCGATCCCGCCGAGCATCTCCTTGACCTGGAAGCCGCGTTCGGCGAGGGCCAGGGCGGAGCGGGCGGCGCCGTTGCAGCCGGGGCCCCAGCAGTAGGTGACCACCGGGACGTTCCTGTCCAGGAGCCGTTCGGCATGCTCGGGGACGAGGGCGGTGGGCAGGTGGATCGCTCCGGGCACGTGGGCCTGGTCCCAGGCGGGCGTGGAGCGGGAGTCGACGAGCTGGAAGCCGAGTTCGGCGCCCCGCTCGCGGTGGGCCTTGAAGGCGGCGGCGACATCGGACACATCCGCGTGGAAGGCCAGGCTCGCCGCGAAGTAGGCGGCGGCTGCGGCCGGGGCGGCCGGGGGCACCCGGAGCACGGGGTTGGCCGAGACCGGGGCGGCGGTCGCGGGGGCGGCGGGGTGGTCCTGTGTCGTCGTCATGGCTGAGAATCTACGAGTCGTCGAACACCCGTGGAAGTGGATTTCCTCGGCCTTCCCCTTGTTCGGCCGGGAAATCCCCGCTAGACCTGCACCATGGCCGAGTATTCACCGGACGCCACCGACTGGCGGATCCTGCAAGCCCTCCAAAACGACGGCCGGGCCGGCTTCACCGACCTGGCCCGCACCGTGTCCATGTCCGCCAGTGCCGTCACCGAACGCGTGCGGCGGCTGGAGGAAGCGGGCGTCATCACGGGCTACACCGCCGTCGTGGATCCGGCGAAGCTCGGCAAGTCGATCCTCGCCCTGATCCGGCTGCGCTACCCGCACGGCAACTACAAGCCGTTCCATGATCTTTTGGAGACGACCCCCGAGATCCTGGAGGCGCACCACGTGACGGGCGACGACTGTTTCGTCCTCAAGGTCGCCGCGCGCTCGATGTCGCATCTGGAGGAGATCGCCGGGCGGATCGCCGGTCTCGGCCCGGTCACCACCAGCATCGTCTACTCGTCGCCGCTCCCCCGCAGGCCGCTCGGTCCTTGAGCGGACCCGTGCGACGGCGCCGGCGGTTCAGTTCGCCGCGGCGCCCGCCATACGGTGGCGCACGACCGAGCCGCCGCGCTGCTTGACGATCTCCAACTGGGCCTGGACACGGCTGCGCAGGTCGGCGACGTGGCTCACGATGCCGACGCTGCGGTCGCGTTCGCGCAGCGAGTCCAGTACGTCGAGCACCTCGTCCAGGGCCTGGTCGTCGAGGCTGCCGAAGCCCTCGTCGATGAAGAGGGTGTCCAGGCGCATGCCGCCCGCCTCGTCGGTGACCACGTCGGCCAGTCCCAACGCGAGGGCCAGCGAGGCGAAGAAGGTCTCCCCGCCGGACAGGGTGGCGGTGTCCCGCTCGCTGCCGGTCCAGGCGTCCACGACGTGCAGTCCCAGGCCGGAACGGCCCCGTCCACCGGCCCGCGCGTCGGAGTGGACCAGCGTGTAGCGGCCGCCCGACATGCGCAGCAGTCGTACCGTGGCCGCGGCCGCGACCTGTTCCAGGCGCGCCGCGAGAACGTACGACTCCAGCCGCATCTTGCGCTCGTTGTCGGCGGAGGTGCCCGCGGTGAGTCCGGCCATCCGCGCCACCCGGTCGTACTCCTCGCGCAACGGGCCCAAGGCGCGCAGCTCCTGCTCCGCCTGCCGTGAGAGCCGGTCGAGTTCGGCGCAGCGCACGCGGGCGGCGTCGACGGCCGAGCCCGCCGCCCGCAGTTTCGCCGCGGCGACGGCCGCGTACTCCTCGGCGCCCTCGGGGTCGGCGGGCGGCAGGGCGGCCGCCGCGACGGTCTCCCGCTCCGCGCGCCGGTCCGCCAGCATGGCCTCCTCGGCCTGCCAGGCGTCCAACCGGTGCTGGAGCGCGGTGCGTTCGTACTCGGGCAGTACGGCGTCGGCCGCCGCCCCGGTGGTGTCGAAGCCGGCCTTGAAGGCGGCGTCGGCCAGTTGGTCGTCGGCCTCCTTGAGCCGCGCGGCGGTGGCGTCGGCGCGGCGCAGGGCGGCGGCGGCCGCGGTGACGATCCGGACCCGGTCCTCCAGAACGCGGGCGCGGGCCGCGACACTGGGCGCGTCGCCCCGTACGAGAGCCAACTCGGCCTCCAGCACGGCCTGCTCCCGGTCCAGGGCCTCCCGCCGGGAGGCCCGGGCGGCGGCCCGGCGTTCGGCGTCGAGCCGGTCGGCGCTGCGGGCGGCGTACTCCCGCTCGGCGCGGGCCAGCCGCTCCCGGGCGGTGTGCAGCCCGGCCGCCTCCGCGTGGGCGGCGGCGTGTCGGGCGCTGAGGTCGGAGGTGAGCTCCAGGAGTTCGGCGGTGGTGGCGTCCCCGGCGGCGGCCGCGGCCTCGGCCTCGGCCTCCCGGACGGCGGCCAGTTTCCGCTCGGCGGTGCCCCGCCGCTCCTCGGCCTGCTCGAAGCGGGCGTGGGCGGCGTCTTCGGCGGCCCGGTCGACGTGTCCGGCGGTCGGGCGCGCGGGGAGCGGGTGCTCCGCCGATCCGCACACCGCGCAGGGCTCCCCCGCCACCAGGGCCGCGGCCAGTTCGGCGGCGATCCCGCGCAGCCGGGTCTCCTTCAGCTCCAGCCAGCTCTCGCGCGCGGCGGCGGACTCCTCGCGCAGCCGCAGCAGCGCGGCGTCCGCGACCTCGGCGTCGGCGGCGAGGGCGTCGCGCCGGCGGGCGGCGTTCAGGTGCAGCCGGGCCGGTTCCAGCCGGGCCGCGAGCTGCTCGGCGAGGGTGGCGGCCTGCTGGGCGGCTTCGACGCGTCCGGCCAGCTCGGCGCGGGTGTACTCCCAGTGGGCGAGCCACTCGGCGGACTCCTGACGTTGTTCCTCGGCGTCCCGGGACTCCCGGTCCAGCGTGGCCCGTTCGCGGCCGATCTCGGCGCTGCGCTGCTCGGCCCGTCGGGCCGCGCCGACGGCGCCGAGTTCCTCCCGCAGCCGTTGCTCGAAGGCGGCGAGCTGCTCGGCCCCCGCTTCGGCCAAGCCGGACGGGAGTTCGGCGAGGGCGAGGCTCTGCGCGTGGGCGGCGGTCAGGTGCGCGGCGGCGGCCGCTCCGCGCAGCTCCAGGGCGGGGGCGACGAGGGCGCCGCGGCGGGCCCGGTCGAGCAGGGCGCGCACCCGTTCGCGTTCGGGCCCGGCGGCTTCGAGCAGGGCGGCCCGGCGGGCGGTCTCCGCGTGCCGGCGTTGCAGCCGGTCGAGTTCCCGCGCCTCCTCGGCGGCCCGCCGGGCGGCCGCGTACCGGCCCTCCACGGCGGCCAGCGCGTACTCCGCGACGGTCAGCCGCTCCCGGGCGGCGCAGCGGGCGATCGCCGCCCAGGCGCGGACGGCCTCGGCGAGTCCGGGGTCGCCGGGCTGGTGCCGGGGCAGCGGCCAGGCCCGCAGGTCGGCGCTGTCCCCGGCGGCCTGGGCGATGCGCTGGGCGACGCCGAGTACCTTCTCGTCGCCCGCGCGCACCTTGGCCTCGGCGGTTCGGCGCCGCTCGGCGAGCAGGGTTTCGACCGCGGCGAAGCGGCGGGTGTCGAAGAGCCGCCCCAGGAGCCGGCCGCGCGCTTCGGCGCCGGCGCGCAGGAACTGGGCGAACTCGCCCTGCGGCAACAGCACCACCTGGCAGAACTGTTCGCGGCTCATGCCGAGCAGTTGCTCGATCTCCTCGCCGATCTCCTGGTGGGAGCGGCTGAGCCCCTGCCAGGCGCCGTCGAGGCGTTCGCGCAGCCGGCTCTGGGCCCGGTCCCTCGTCGTTCCGCTGCCGCGCTTCTTGGGCCGGTCCTGCTCGGGCCGCCGGGTGATCTCCAGCCGGCGCCCGCCCGCGGTGAGTTCGAGGGTGACCTCGGTCGCGGTGTCGGGGGCGGCGTGGTCGCTGCGCAGGCTGGTGAGGTGGGGGAGGCGGGAGCCGGGCACCGCGCCGTAGAGCGCGAAGCAGACGGCGTCGAGGACGGAGGTCTTCCCGGCGCCGGTGGGTCCGTGGAGCAGGAAGATCCCGGCGCCGGAGAGGGCGTCGAAGTCGATCTCCTGGGGCTCGGCGAACGGCCCGAAGGCGGTGACGGTGAGCCGGTGCAGCCTCATCGGAGGGTCTCCTGGTCCACGGCCTGGGTGCGTACGTCGTCGAAGGCGCCCCGCAGCACCGCGCGTTCGGCGTCGTCGGCGCGGCCGCCACCGCGGACGTGCGCGACGAAGTCCTCGGCGATCTCCTGGTCGGTGCGGCCCTTCAGGCGCTGCGCGTAGGAGGCGGTGCCGTCCTCCTCGCGGCCCTCGGGGTCGAAGGCGAGGCTGAGGACGTGCGGGAAGCGGGCGGCGAGGCGGGCCATGGGGTCCTGGGGGCGGACGGCGTCGGTGAGGGTGGCCTCGATCCAGCGGTCCTCGTGGGCGTCGAGGGCCGGGTCCTCCAGCAGTTCCTCCAGCCGGCCGCGGAGCCGGCCGAGGGCGCGCGGTACGGGTGTGTCGATCCGCTCGGCGGTGACGAGTTCGCCGGCCGCCCCGAGTTCGATCAGCCACATCGTCTTGCGGTGGTCGGTCTCGGAGAAGGAGTAGGCCAGCGGGGAACCCGAGTAGCGGACCCGTTCGGTGATCTTCTGGCAGCCGTGGAGGTGGCCGAGGGCCACGTAGTCGACCCCGTCGAAGACGGCGGCGGGGACGGCCTCGACCCCGCCGACCGTGATGTCGCGCTCGCTGTCGCTGGCCTGCCCGCCGGTGACGAAGGCGTGGGCGAGGACGATGGAGCGGGTCCCGGGAGTCCGGCCGGCGAGGTCGGCGCGCACCCGGTCCATGGCCGCGCCCAGGACCGCCTCGTGGCCGACCTTCGGCGCGCCGAGGGCCTCCTTCACCAGGGCGGGCTCCAGGTAGGGGAGCCCGTACAACGCCACGTCACCGTGTACGTCGGCCAGCACCACGGGGTCGGCGCAACCGGCCGGGTCGGTCCTGAGGTATATCCCGGCCCCCTCGATCAATCCGGCGCCGACCCCCAGCCGGCGGGCGGAGTCGTGGTTCCCGGAGATCATCACCGTGGGCACGCCGAGCGCGGCGAGCCGGTGCAGGGCCCGGTCGTACAGCTCGACGGCGGGCAGCGGGGGCACGGCCCGGTCGTAGATGTCACCGGCGACCAGGACGGCGTCCACCCCGTGTTCCTCGACGGTCGCGACGAGGTGGTCGATGAAGGCGGCCTGGGCGTCGAGCATGTTGACGCGGTGGAAGGACCGTCCGAGGTGCCAGTCGGAGGTGTGCAGAAACTTCACTCGCCGGCCTCGCCGCGCATGCCCGTCCCCCGTGGTCGTCCTCTGGCCCTCTGCCCCCTACGCTAACCCGTCGCGCGGGTCGCCACGGCCGCTCCGGCAGGTCCGGCAGGTCCGTGCCCGGCGGTCAGGGCGCGTAGGTCTCCCCGCCCAGGGTGAGGGTCGCGCCGCCCGCGGTGCTGTCCGCCAGCCATGCCTCGAAGGCGGGGAGGTCGGCTTCGGGGAGGGCGACCTCGATCTCGACGGCGGAGCCGTAGCGCAGGTCGACGACGGTCCGGCCGGTGGAGCGCAGGTCGTTCTGGGTCTTGCCGGCCCGCTGGTGGTCGACGGTGACGGTGGCCAGCCGGTAGCGCCGACGGGTGACGGTGCCGAGCGCGTCGAGGGCCTCGCCGACGACCCCTCCGTAGGCCCTGATCAAGCCGCCGGCGCCGAGCTTGACGCCGCCGTAGTACCGGGTGACGACGGCGACCGCGTACCGGATGTCGCGCCGCGTCAGCATCTGCAGCATCGGCACCCCGGCGGTGCCGCCCGGTTCGCCGTCGTCACTGGCCTTCTGCACGGAGGCGTCGGCGCCGATCACGTAGGCGAAGCAGTTGTGCGAGGCGGTGGGGTGCTCCTTGCGGACCCGCGCGACGAATTCCTGCGCCTCCCGCTCCGTCGCGGCGGGCGCGAGCGAGCACAGGAACCGCGAGCGGTTGATCTCCGCCTCGTGCACGCCCTCCCGGGCCACCGTCACGTACTGGTCTGCCTTCACCGCTCCACCCTACGGGGAATCGGACAGGCGTCCGCGCGGTTGATCCCCGCGTGCGGGCCGGGACGAGCCGGGCCGGCGGGCAGCAGGAGGCGGTGCGCGTGTACGGCGACCAGGAAACCATCCGCAGGATCCTCACCGAGGCCGGGGACACCTGGGCCGTGGTGGGCCTGTCGAACAACGAGAGGCGGGCGGCCTACGGGGTGGCGCGCGTGCTGCAGCGGTTCGGGAAGCGGGTGGTTCCCGTACACCCCAAGGCGGAGACGGTGCACGGCGAGCCCGGGTACGCGTCGCTCGCGGACATCCCGTTCCCGGTGGACGTGGTCGACGTCTTCGTCAACAGCTCGCTCGCCGGTCCGGTCGCCGACGAGGCGGTGGCGATCGGCGCGCGCGCCGTCTGGTTCCAGCTCGGGGTGATCGACGAGGCCGCCTGCGCGCGGACGCGCGAGGCGGGCCTGCTGATGGTCATGGACCGGTGCCCCGCGATCGAGATCTCCGCCCTGTAGCGGCGCCCGCGGCGTCGCCGACGCCCGTCAGGGCGAGGCCGGCGGCTCCTGGCCGCCGACCGGCGGGATGGAGACCGCCATCGTCATCTCCATCGGCTCCGGGCCGTCGTTGCGGTACTCGTGCGGGACGTTCGCCTCGAAGGAGACCGCCCCGCCCTGCGGCACCTCGTACGGTTCGCCGTCGACGGTGAGGGTGAGCCGTCCCGCCGTGACGTGCAACATCTCCAGGGTCCCGGCCGGGTGCGGGTCCGACGCCGTGCCCTCGCCCGGCTCCAGCCGGTACGCCCACACCTCCAGCGGGCCGCGCCGGTCGTCGCCGAGCAGCATCGTCGCGCCGCTGCCCCCGTCCGTGGACCACATCCGCACCCCCTCGCCGGGCGGCACGAGGTGGACCCGCGGGCCGCGGTCGCGGTCCAGCAGCGTGGTGATGCTCACGCCGAGGGCGTCGGCCAGTTTGACCGTGGTACCGACGCTGGGGTTCGTGCGGGCCTGCTCGATCTGGATGATCATCCCGCGGCTCACGCCCGCCCGCGCCGCCAACGCCTCCAGGGTGAAGCCGCGTTCACCTCGCCAACGCCTGAGGTTGCGCGCGAGCGCTTGGGTGAGCTGTTCCAGGTCCGACACCATTCCCCCAGCTTCTGCGTCCAATATCTTGGATGACACAGTCCAGCAGACTGAACTACGGTGTGGTGTACTCGACGCTGCACCCCACCGTTCACCACACTGTACTGCGAGGTCCCCGCATGACCGTCCTCTTCGCCCTGGCGACAGCCCTGCTGTGGGGACTCGCCGACTTCGGCGGCGGGCTGCTGACGCGCCGCATACCGGCGCTGACGGTGGTGGTGGTCTCACAGGTCGTCGCCGTCGTCGTGCTCGGCACGGTGGTGCTCGCCACCGGCGCCTGGCGGGAGGCCGGGCCGCAGCTGTGGTTCGCGGTGGCCGCCGGGCTCGTCGGACCGGTCGCGATGCTCAGCTTCTACAAGGCGCTGGCCCTGGGTCCGATGGGCGTGGTCTCCCCGCTCGGCTCCCTCGGCGTGATCGTTCCCGTCGGAGCCGGTCTGGCGCTGGGCGAGCGCCCGGGTCCGGGTCAGTTCGCCGGCATCGCGGTGGCCGTCGTCGGCATCGTCCTGGCCGGCGGACCGGAACTGCGCGGAGCGCCGGTACAGCGCCGGGCCGTCCTGCTCACCCTGGTCGCCGCGTTCGGCTTCGGCGCGGTGATGGCCCTCATCGCGGAGGCGTCCCACACCGTCACCGGGCTCTTCCTGGCCCTGTTCGTGCAGCGCGTGACCAATGTGGTCGCGGGCGGCACGGCCCTGTGGGCGCAGGTGCGGCGGGGCGCGCCCGCCCTGCCGGACGGCAGTGGACCGCGGGTCCTGTGGCGGCTGCTGCCGGCGCTGGCCTTCGTCGGGCTCGCGGACGTCGCGGCGAACGGCACGTACTCCGTCGCCGCGCAGAGCGGCCCGGTCACGGTGGCCGCCGTGCTCTCCTCGCTCTACCCGGTGATCACGGCGCTCGCCGCCTTCGCCGTCCTCAAGGAGCGCCTGCGTACGGTCCAGGCCGCCGGAGCCGGCCTCGCCCTCGCGGGCACCGTCCTGCTCGCCGCCGGTTAGCCC
The DNA here is from genome assembly GCF_042881255.1 of Streptomyces sp. NPDC058279. Classification (NCBI taxonomy): domain Bacteria; kingdom Bacillati; phylum Actinomycetota; class Actinomycetes; order Kitasatosporales; family Streptomycetaceae; genus Streptomyces; species Streptomyces sp. NPDC058279. Next base: position 934,963 of record NZ_JBHVYA010000001.1, read on the forward strand.
GCCGGTCGGCCCACCGCCGGTCGGCCCGCGCCGGAGCCGAGCCGCTCGCCCTTGGGGTCCGTCTCCCTCTCCGGCTCGGCCACTGCCACTGCCACCGCCGTGGCCTCCGCCTCCGCCGCGGCCTCCGCCTTGGCTTCGGCCTCCGCCAGGGCGGCCAGGCCGCGCAGTTGCTCCGAGGTGATGCCGTCGGCGATCGGGACCGGCGCCGGGGTGCGCAGTGGCGGCTGCCAGCCCGTCTCGGGCTCCCATCGCCGCACGATGCGCGCCGGGGCCCCCGCCACCACCGCGTGGTCCGGCACCTCGCCCCGTACGACGGCTCCGGCCGCCACGACGACGTTGCGGCCGAGCCGCGCGCCCGGCAGGATCACCGCCCCGGTCCCCAGCCAGCAGCCCGGGCCGATCTCCACCGGCGCGCTGCGCGGCCACTGCCGGCCGACCGGCTCGTGCGGGTCGTCGTAGCTGTGGTTGGTGGAGGTGATGTACACGCCCGGTCCGCAGAAGGTGTCGTCCCCAATACTGATCCGGGCATCGGCTATGACGTGGCTGCCGCGGCCGAGGACGACGCCGTTGCCGAGCACGAGCAACGGGTCGGGGCCGAGGTCCAGGTCGGGCATCATCCCGGCCGTCAGGGTGACCTGCTCGGCGATGATGCAGTGGTCGCCGAGGCGGATCCACCGCTCGCCGAAGACGGTTCCCTGGGGGAAGGCGAGGCGCGTGCCGTGGCCGATCGCGCCGAAGCGCAGCCGCCCGGGCGTCTCGGGGGTCACGGCCCCGGCCCGTTGCATCCAACGCCACCCGGCGTGGACGGCGCGGTTGGCCATACGACGGCGCAGGGATGAGAACGTGTTCTGGTTCTTCGGCACCGGGTCACCGTAGCGTGCCGCGCGCCGCCACCGCGCCGTGATCTTCACCCCATCGGCGAAGGCCCCGCCCCCGTGTCCTACGGTGCTGTGAGCGCGGCACGGAGCACAGCGAACCGAGGGAAGAGAACATGACACAGCAGACGGACCGGGCACTCGTGGCGGGCGTGGGCGGGAAGCGGCCGTTCGTCGACCCGTCGGCCTTCACCGCGCCCACGTCCGTGGTGGTCGGCGACGTCACGCTCGGCGCCGGCTCCAGCATCTGGTACTCGGCGGTGCTGCGCGCCGACTGCGGCCCGATCGTCCTGGGCGCCGACAGCAACGTGCAGGACAACTGCACCGTCCACGTGGACCCCGGGTTCCCCGTCACCATCGGCGAGCGCGTCTCCATCGGCCACAACGCCGTCGTGCACGGCTGCACCGTCGAGGACGACTGCTTGATCGGCATGGGCGCGACCGTCCTGAACGGCGCGGTGATCGGCGCCGGGTCGCTGGTGGCGGCGCAGGCCCTGGTCCCACAGGGCATGGTGGTGCCGCCCGGCTCGCTGGTCGCGGGAGTCCCGGCCAAGGTGCGGCGGGAGCTGACGGGGGAGGAGCGCGAGGGCATCCGGGTCAACGCCCGGATGTACACGGGGCTGGCCGAGCAGCACCGCGCGGCGGTGGGCCCGACCGCCTGACCGGGCCCACCGGAGCCGCCCGGCGTCGGTCTCAGTCCGAGATCGACGCCGGCGCCGGGGCCGCGGGTTCGTCCTCGGCCGCGCTCGCCGCGGCCGCCGCCTTCCGCATCCGGTGGCGCAGCACCAGGGTCACCGTGAGCCCGATCAGCAGGGCCGCGACCAGCGCCAGCCACGAGAACCGCTTCAGCCAGGGTTCGGCGACGACGCCGACGGTGTAGATGACGGCGGTCGTGCCGCCCGCCCAGATGATCCCGCCGAGCACGTTGGCGATGAGGAACTTCCAGTACGGCATGCGCAGCACGCCCGCCAGCGGTCCGGCGAAGATCCGCAACAGGGCCACGAACCGCCCGAAGAAGACGGCCCACATGCCCCACTTCTCGAAAGAGCGCTCCGCGAGGGCGACGTGCTGCGGCCCGAAGTGCTTGGGGAAACGCCGACCCAGCCGCTCCAGCAGCGGTTTGCCGCCCCGGCGCCCGATCGCGTACCCGATGGAATCGCCGATGACGGCGCCCGCGATGGCGCACAGTCCCAGCACCACCGGGTCGATGTGCCCCTGCTGCGAGGCCAGCAGGGCCGCGCTGACCAGGATGATCTCACCGGGCAGCGGAACGCCCAGGCTCTCCAGTCCGATGACCAGCCCCACCAGGAGGTAGACGCTGATCGCCGGGATCGTCTCCAGCCATTCCTGGATGTGCACCGGTACGTCCTCCAGAGTCGTCCCCGGCGCGCCCCCTGTGACACGCCGAACAGGCAGCCTATCCGCTCGCCACGACAGCCTTCCCGCTCAGCGGCGGTTCGCTCGATTGGAGCGGCCCGCGCCGGACCGCTCCCCGCCCACTGTCGGCCCGCGCCCGCCGGCCCGCGCCGGGATGCGCCCCCGGTGCCCGTGGGGTCGGCCCCGCGGCGGCGCCGACGACGTGTTACGCGTTGGGCCGCAGGGTCCAGACGACGGTCATCTCGCCGGTCACGGCCTCGTCCTCGCGCCGGATCGCGACGGTGACGGGGAACTCGGGGCGACCGCCCGCGTCGAGTTCCGCCACGACCTCGGCGGCCGGGCGGCCGAGGGTGGCGGTGGCGGTGACGACGCCCTTGGCCAGCTTCTTGTAGCCGATCTCGGCCTTGACGGCGAGCGGTACGGCGCGCGAGAGCTGGTCCCCGAACGCGGCGAGGACGATGGCTCCGCTCGCGGACTCGGCCAGGGTGAACATCGCGCCCGCGTGCGGACCGCCGACGTGGTTGTGGAAGTCGGGCTGGTCGGGCAGCCGGACAACGGCTCGTTCCGGGGTCGTCTCCAGGAACTGGAGGTTCAAGGTGCGGGCCATCGGCACGGTCGCGGCGAGCAGTTCGCCCACGTTCATCTGTTCTGCGCTCATGACACGCGATGTTACCCACGAGTAAGCGCCCTTGACCAGACCGGACGAGGGGGCGGCCGTGGCCACTGTCCTTGCCTCCCACTATCGTTACCGGCCATGTGGCCAGGACAGCAGCAGCCGCCCGGGGGACAACCCGACCCCCGGGACGCGCAACAGAACCCGTACCAGCAGCAGCCGGGACAGCCGAACCCGTACCAGCAGCCGCCGCAACCGGGATTCGGTGAGTCGCAGCCCGGCTACGGATACCCGCAGGCGGGCTACCAGACGCCGCCGCCCGTTCAGCCGTGGGGTCAGCCCCAGCCGGCATCGCAGCCGCCGACCCGCGGCAGGAGCCCGTACGCCACGAAGACCGTGGCCATCGTCGCCGCCGCCGCCGTGGTCGTGACCGCGGCCGTCACCGGGACCTTCGTCCTCACGCGCGACAACAAGACCACCCACCAGGCGAACGACAAGCCGGTCACCGCGTCGTCGGCTCCCCCCGTCAGTTCGCCCCCGCCGCCGGCCCCGAGCGGCAACCCGCGCGCCGGCGGCGAGGTCAAGCCGGTGATCCCCGGCTGGAAGGTCGTCGTCAACCCGTTGCACGGCACGGCCTTCGACGTACCGGCGGACTGGACCGTCGCCAGCTCCGGCATGAGCAGCGGCTTCGAGGACTCGAAGAAGGGCGACGGCTCGCCGCTCGTCATGATGACGGCGCCGGCCTACTACAAGCAGGACTGGTGCAAGGTCGACTCCAACAAGGACGGCAAGGAGGAGACCACCGAGCTGGCCGGGACCGGCGCCAAGGGCGCCCAGGGCGCCAAGGACACCGCCGAGGCCGCGCGCATCGCGGCCGAGAACTGGGTGTACGCCGCCTACGCCCAGGACGCGCCGAACCCGAAGGAGACGGTCAAGTCCACGGACGCCAAGGACTACACGACCCTCTCCGGCCTCAAAGGCAGCTTCTCCACCGCCACCGCCACCGGCCTGCCGAAGAAGAACAAGTGCTCCTCGGACGGCAAGAGCATCGCCTTCGCGTACAAACTCGCCAACGGTGACTTCGCCGTCTGGGTCCTCTACGCGGCCGCGGGCGTCCCGGGAGAGGTCTCCAAGGAGACGTACGAGAAGATCCTGAGCTCGGTCCGCCTCACCGGCAGCTGATCCACGGTCTCCCCCGCCCCGGGCCGACAATCCGTTTGGATTCCCGACCAGGGGCGGGGGATAGTCCCGGGGTGAGTTCTCCCCCCGCCGCCCCGTCCCGCACGCCGTTCCGCCGCCGGCCCGCCTGGGCCGGCCGCAACTACACCCTGCTGACCGGCGCCGCCGTCGTCACCAACCTCGGCAGCCACGGGGCGCTGATCGCCGCCGCCTTCGCCGTCCTGGACGCGGGCGGCAGCACGGGCGACGTCGGTCTGGTGGCGGCGGCCCGCACCCTGCCGCTCGTCCTCTTCCTGCTGATCGGCGGCGCGCTGGCCGACCGGCTGCCGCGCCACCGGGTGATGGTCGCGGCCAACGCCCTCAACTGCCTTTCCCAGGGCGCCTTCGCCACGCTCGTCCTCGCCGGTGACCCGAAGCTGTGGCAGATGATGCTGCTCACCGCCCTCTGCGGCACCGGCACCGCCTTTTTCAACCCGGCCGCCGAGGGCATGCTGATGGCCGGCGTCTCGGGCGAGCACGCCAGCCGCGCCTTCGCCCTGTTCCGGATGGCCGTGAACGGAGCGGGCATCGGCGGCGCGGCCCTCGGCGGGGCGATGATCGCCGCGATCGGTCCGGGCTGGGTACTGGCGGTGGACGCCGCCGCCTTCGCCGTCGCGGGCGCGCTACGGGCCTTCCTGCGGGTCGGCCACATCGCCGACCGGGCCCCCGGCGGAGGTCTCCTGGCGGATCTGCGCGAAGGTTGGCACGAGGTCACGAGCCGCTCCTGGCTGTGGGGGATCGTGCTCCAGTTCTCCGTCGTCGTCGCCGTCGTGGGCGCGGCGGAGGCCGTGTACGGGCCCCTGGTCGCCCGGGACCGACTGGGCGGCCCCGCTCCGTGGGGGGCGGCCCTGGCCTTCTTCGGCCTGGGCACGATCGGCGGGGCGCTCCTCATGACCCTGTGGAAGCCGCGCCGCTTGCTGCTGGTCGGCACGCTGTGCGTGTTCCCGATGGCGCTGCCGTCCGCCGCGCTGGCGGTGCCGCTGCCGGCCTGGGGGCTGTGCGCCGTGATGCTCGTCAGTGGCGTGGCCATCGAGGTGTTCGGCGTGAGTTGGATGACGACCCTGCACCAGGAGATACCGGAGGACAAGTTCTCCCGGGTCTCCGCCTACGACTGGTTCGGCTCCGTGTCGATGCTCCCGCTGGCCACCGCACTGGCCGGCCCCGCCGAGACGCTCCTCGGCCGTACGCGGGCCCTGTGGGGATGCGCGACGCTCGTGGTCGTGGCCACGGCCCTGGTCCTCGCCGTCCCGGACGTACGCCGCCTCACCCGCCGTCCGACACCCGAGTCGGCCCCCGAACCGACGCCCGAGCCCGCAGCCGTGTGAAGCCCCGCCCACAGCGGTGCGGCTATCCGACGCTGAACGCCCCCGCCGGGGGCTCCGGCGAGGCCACCGCCTCGGCATCCCGCACCGGAACCGCGCCCCGTACCAGCCGGGCGAGGGCCGCGCCCGCCTCCACCCGGGCCGGGAACGCGTCGGCCGCGCACCGCCGGGCCAGGGCCGCCACCGGGATCTCCCGGTCCGAGGCCACCAGCACCGCGTTGCCGAACCTCCGCCCCCGCAGCACCCCCGGCTCGGCGATCAGCGCCGACTCCGCGAACACCGCCCCGAAGTTCGCCAACTGCCCGCGCAGGAAGGCGAACGGCGCCCCGTCCGCCAGGTTCGCCACGTACAGTCCGCCGGGCCTCAGCACCCGCGCCACCTCCCGCGCGTACTCCAGCGAGGTGAGCCGCGCCGGGACCCGCGAGCCCCCGAAGACGTCCGCGACCACCACATCGGCGCTCGCCTCGGGAGCGCCCTCCAGCCAGGCCCGCGCGTCGGCGGCGTGCACCGTGATCCCGGAGTCCTCGCCCCACGGGAGGTGCTCCGCCACCAGGGCCACCAGCCCCGCGTCGAACTCCACGACCTGCTGCCGGGACCCCGGCCTGGTCGCGGCGGCGTATCGCGGGAGCGTCAGCGCGCCCCCGCCCAGGTGCAGCAGGTCCAGCGGCGCCCCCGGCTCCGCCGCGCGGTCCAGGACGTGGGCGAGGCGGCGTACGTACTCGAACTCCAGGTGCTCGGGCTCGTCGAGGTCGACGTACGACTGCGGCGCCCCGTCGACGGTCAGCAGCCAGGCCCGCTCCAGGTCCACGTCCGGCATCAGCTTGGCGGTTCCCTGGCCCACGTCCCGGATCACCGGGATCTGCTCGTCGTTCACCCCACCATTGTCAGGCCCTCCGGACGCCGGTCAGGCCCCCCAGACGCGCGCCGCCTCCGCCGCGTGCGCCACCGCCTGGGCCAGCCCCGCGCGGGCGGCCGGGTCCCGCCGGGCGGGATCCAGGACGTTGCGCCCGAAGGTCTTGCGGGCCTCGGCGGACGGGGTGATCAACAGGACTTCCGCCCCGGCCTTCCGCAGCCGCTCGGCCTGCGCGGCGGGCGAGGGGATCAACTTCGATCCGAGCGACATCGGCGCGATGATCACCACCCGCTCGTAGCCGGCGGCGAGGTCGGCGTTGGTCGCGGAACGGACGCCGCCGTCGATGAACCGCCGGCCGTCCACGGTCACCGGCGGCCACACCCCGGGCACCGCGCAGCTCGCCGCGACCGCGTCCACCAACCCGGCTCCGCTCTCCCGGTCGAAGGCCGCCAGTTCCCCGGTCAGCGCGTCGACGGCGGTCACGACCAGCCGCCGCTCGGGCCACTCGTACGAGACGAGCCGGGCCTTCAACACCTCGCGGCGCACCGCCTCGGGCTCGGTCCGGGCGGCCAGCGCGAAGGCACCGACCCGGCGCCGGTAGGTCGCGGCGTCCCGGGAACGCAGCATCGAGACGGCGTACCGCGCGAAGGTGCCGGCTCCCAGCCTCGCCGCGAGCTCGCCGGCCGGGTCCCCGAGCTGGCGCTCGTACAGTTCCCTCGGCGTGAGCAGCCCGGAGGTCAGCTGGGCGCCGACGACCGAACCGGCCGAGGTGCCGACCACGAGGTCGGCGGTGGTCAGGTCCGTGCCCGCCGCGGCCAGCCCGCACAGGATGCCGGTCTCCCAGCCGACCCCGGTCAGTCCGCCGCCGCCGAGCACCAGTGCCGTCTTGCCGTCCATCGCCGCCCGCCCCTCGTCCCGTCGCGCCCTTGTGGTGACGGCAGTCTGACGCAGCCCCACCACCGCCACCACACCGGGTGCCCCACCGGCTCCCCTGGGGCCGGAGCTAGCCCACCGAGGTGACCGTCCCCGCGCCGACCGTGCGGCCGCCCTCGCGGATCGCGAAGCCGAGGCCGGCCTCCAGGGGAACGTCACGGCCCAGTTCGACGGTCATGGTGACCGTCTCCCCCGGCCGGGCCACCGCCACCGCCCCCAGGTCCACGTCCCCGACCACGTCGGCGGTTCGGATGTAGAACTGGGGCCGGTACCCGGAGGCCACCGGCGTCGTCCTGCCGCCCTCCCGGCCGGAGAGCACGTACACCCGGGCGGTGAAGCGGCGGCCGGGCACGACGCTGCCGGGCGCCGCGACCACGTGCCCGCGGCGCACCCCGTCGCGCGGCACGCCGCGCAGCAGCATGGCCACGTTGTCCCCGGCCTCGGCGGACTCCATCGGCTTGCCGAAGGTCTCCAGGCCGGTGACCACCGTCTCGACCGGCTCGCCGGCGCCGCCGAGCACGCTGACCCGGTCGCCCGTCCGCACGCCGCCGCGCTCGACGGCCCCGGTGACGACCGTGCCGCGCCCGGTGATGGTCAGCACGTTCTCCACCGACAGCAGGAACGGCGCGTCCGTGTACCGCACGGGCATCGGCACGTACGTGTCCACCGCGTCCAACAACGCCTCGACGGCCGCGGTCCAACGCGGGTCGCCTTCGAGCGCGCCGAGCCCGGAGACCCGTACGACCGGCGCGCCGTCACCGCCGTAGCCGTGGGCGGTGAGCAGGTCGCGGACCTCCAGCTCGACCAGGTCGGTGAGCTCCGGGTCCCCGGCGTCGGCCTTGTTGAGGGCCACCACGATGTGGTTCACGCCGACTTGGCGGGCGAGCAGCACGTGCTCGGCGGTCTGGGGCATCACCCCGTCGAGCGCGGAGACGACCAGGATCGCGCCGTCGAGCTGGGCCGCTCCCGTCACCATGTTCTTGATGTAGTCGGCGTGGCCGGGCATGTCGACGTGGGCGTAGTGGCGGGTGTCGGTCTCGTACTCGACGTGCGTGAGGTTGATGGTGATGCCGCGCCGGGCCTCCTCGGGGGCCCGGTCGATGCGGTCGAAGGGGACGAAGGAGGCTCCGCCGCGCTCGGCGAGGACCTTGGTGATGGCGGCGGTGAGGGTCGTCTTGCCGTGGTCGACGTGTCCCATGGTGCCGATGTTGAGGTGCGGCTTGGTACGCACGAAGGCCGTCTTGGCCATGATGTCTTCCCGTGTGTCGCGAAGCTGAGAGCGGGACCCCCGGAGCGAACCGACCCTCCCCCTGTGGGGTCCGCCGGACGTTCCGGGAAGGGTCAGCTTCGTGCGCCGTCGAATGCGGCGAAGGGCAGTGCCTCTGCGAGGACGGCAGCCTTCGGCGCGTCCGCGACTGCGGACGGCGCTGCGGGGAAGGCGTACCGGGACATGCGGTTGATCCTGCCTCAGGGTGCCCGGGGGCCGCGAACGCTTTTTCAGGACGGCGAACGGCGCCCGGCACGACGTGGCCTTCGTCACGGTCCGCGCGGGGCGCGGACCGCCGGCCTCGTGGGTGTCGGCCGCCGTTCGTCCGCGCGTGACCCGCGGGACGGCGCCTCGTCTGACCCGTCGGCTAGTCTCCCGGAATGTCCCTTCTCCTCGCGCCGTGGACCCGGCTGTCGCTGCTCGTCCTGCTGCTCGCGGCGGGCGGCGTGGGCGTGCTGTCGTACCAGCCCCAGCGGCTGCTTTCGGAGGGCTTGCCGCCGGGGCTCCCGGTGGGGACGGCGACGCTGCTGTTCGCGACGGTGTACGGCCTGTGCACGGCGGCGTTCGTCCCGAGGCCGTTGCTGAACCTGGCGGCCGGCGCGGTGTTCGGTTCCCCGCTCGGGTTGGTCGCGGCGGTCGCCGGCACGGTCTTCGGCGCCGCGATCTCCTTCGGCCTGGGCCGGGCACTGGGCCGTGGCGCGCTACGGCCGCTGGTGCGCGGCCGGTGGCTGCGCGCGGCCGACGGACAGCTCGACCGCCACGGCTTTCGCTCGATGCTCGTGATCCGCCTCTTCCCGGGGGTTCCCTTCGCGGCAGCCAACTACTGTGCGGCGGTGTCCCGCTGCGGCTGGCTGCCCTTCCTCTGCGCGACCGCCCTGGGCACCGTCCCCAACACCGCCGCGTACGTGATCGCCGGGGCGAGCGCCTCCTCCCCGGATTCCCCCGCGTTCCTCGTCTCGTTCGGATTCATCGCGGTGTCGGGGGTGGTCGCGGCGGCGGTCGCCTGGCGCAAGCGGCACCGCCTCGCGCCCCCGTCCGCGCCGGCGGCGGCGTACGGTCTCGCCCCCCAGCACCCCCCTGCGGTCACCGGTGTCAACCACGGGCCCTAGCATCGGACGCGACCTTCCCGACGATCACAAGGACGAGCGCACCCCGACATGAGCTGGTTCGAATCCCTAATCCTCGGTCTCGTCCAGGGGCTTACGGAGTTCCTCCCGATCTCCTCGAGCGCCCACCTCCGGCTGACCGCGGCATTCGCCGGCTGGCAGGACCCGGGCGCGGCCTTCACCGCGATCACGCAGATCGGCACCGAGGCCGCCGTGCTGATCTACTTCCGCAAGGACATCGCGCGGATCGTGTCCGCCTGGTTCCGTTCGCTCTTCGACAAGTCGCTGCGCGGGGACCAGGACGCCAAGATGGGCTGGCTGGTGATCGTCGGCTCGATCCCCATCGGTGTGCTGGGTGTCACACTCAAGGACGCGATCGAGGGCCCCTTCCGCGATCTTCGGCTGACCGCCGCCACCCTCATCGTGATGGGCATCGTGCTCGGCATCGCCGACCGCCTGGCGGCGCGTGACGAGGAGGGCGGCCGGCACCGCGCCGTCCGCGAGCGCAAGACGCTCAAGGAGCTCGGCGTCAAGGACGGTCTGATCTTCGGCATCTGCCAGGCGATGGCGCTGGTGCCGGGTGTCTCCCGGTCCGGCGCGACGATCTCCGGCGGTCTGCTGATGGGCTTCACCCGCGAGGCCGCGGCACGTTACTCCTTCCTCCTCGCCATCCCGGCGGTACTCGCCTCGGGCGGCATGGAGTTGACGAAGCTGGGTGAGGGCCAGGTGTCCTGGGGCCCGACGGTCTTCGCCACGGTCATCGCCTTCTTCGTCGGTTATGTGGTGATCGCCTGGTTCATGAAGTTCATCTCCAGCAAGAGCTTCATGCCCTTCGTGGTCTACCGCATCCTGCTGGGCATCGCCCTGATCGTCCTGATCAGCATGAACGTGCTGAGCCCGCACGCGGGCGAATCGGCGGGGTAAATCACCGTTTCGCGTGAATCGGAGGCCGTCCGGGAACGTTCCCGGACGGCCTCCGCGTCGTTGTGCCTGTAAAGAGACGAGAGACCTGAGAGCAAGCAGCAGGGGGTGTCCCATGCGCCGAGTGGTGTTGGAGCGTTTTCCGGCCGGAAGTCCGAGGGGAAGCTGGCCGGCCGAGGAGTACGCGGCCCAGCGGATGCGGGAGGGTGTGCCCGCCGAGGTGGTGATGGACCTGGACAGTGACGCCTTCCTGGTCGTCGTGCGCCAGCGGGAGGCGCATTCCGGCCGCTGACGGACCGGCCGGGAGCAGCTGCGACGGGCCGGCCGGGTCACGTTCGCGCACGCCCCTTGGCCTCGCGGCCGGGCGCCCGCACACTGACCCGATGACGCAGCGTGTGGATCTCGCGACCGTGCTGGACCGGCTGGCGATCGACGAGGTGGTGTCGGGGTACGCGATGGCCGTCGACGACGGCGACTGGGACGCCTACCGGGCCCTCTTCACCCCGGACGGGCGGGCGGACTACCGGTCCGCGGGCGGCGTGGAGGGCCCGGCCGGGGAGGTCGCGCGGTGGCTCGCGCGGACCATGACCCTGTTCCCCGTACGCCAGCACCTGATCGTCAACCGGCTGGTCCGGCTGGAGGTCACCGACGGCGCCCCCGGCGACACGGCGCAGGTGAGGGCCGATTTCCTCAACCCCATGCGGCTGGCCGACGCCGGGTCCGACCCGGCGGTCACCGTCCCCAACTTCGTCGCCGCGGGCCGCTATGCCTTCGCCCTGGCCCGCACGCGCGATGGCTGGCGGCTCTCCGGGGTAACCGTGCACGAGAAGTGGCGGCACCCGGCGGGCTGAAGCGGCCCGGTCGTCCCACACTGGAAGCGGAGGCGCCTGATGGTCCCGGAGCACAACGGGTGGTGGCGTGCGGCCGCCGCGGTCGCCGCGGGGGCGCTGCCCGCGCTCGCCTTCCCCGCTCCCGCGCTCTGGTGGTTCGCCTACGTCGCCCTCGTGCCCTGGATGCTGCTGCTGAGGTCCGCCCCCTCCGGGCGGCGCGCGGCCGTGGAGGGTTGGCTCGGCGGGACCGGGTTCGTCTTCGCCGTCCACCACTGGCTGCTGCCCAGCCTGCACGTATTCCTCTTCCTGCTGTCGGCCTTGCTCGGCGTGCTGTGGATGCCCTGGGCACTGCTCGTACGGGAACTGCTCGGCGGGGTCGCGACGGCCGGTCGGGCGGGGGCGGCGCTGGTGCTCCTACCGGCGGGTTGGTTGCTGCCGGAGCTGGTGCGGTCCTGGCAGGGGCTGGGCGGCCCCTGGGGGCTGCTCGGGGCCAGTCAGTGGCAGGTGCCGCCCGCGCTGCTGCTGGCGTCGGCGGGGGGTGTGTGGCTGGTGAGCCTGCTGGTGGTGGCGGTGAACTGTGCGCTGGCGCTGCTGGTCGCGGTGCCGGGGGCACGGGTGCCCGCGGTGGCGGGAATGACGGGGTGTGCGTTGCTGACGGGGGCGGTGTGGTTGTGGGCGCCGCGTCCGGAGGTGTCGGGCGGGTTGCGCGTGGCGGTCGTACAGCCGGGGCTGGTCGCGGACGGTCCGGACAGCGCGGAGCGGCGGTTCGCGGTCGGGGAGCGGCTGACCCTGGAGCTGGCGGAGCGGCCGGCCGACCGGCGCCCGGACCTGGTGGTGTGGGGCGAGAGCAGCGTCGGGGAGGACCTGACGGCCCGGCCGGACCTCGCCCGGCGGCTCGCGGCGCTGTCGGCGCGGGTGGGCGCCCCGCTGTTGGTCAACGTGGACGCCCGGCGCAGTGATCGGCCCGGGATTTACAAGAGTTCCCTGCTGATCGGCCCGGAAGGGCCGACCGGCGAGCGGTACGACAAGATGCGGCTGGTGCCGTTCGGCGAGTACATACCGGCCAGGGCCCTGCTCGGCTGGGTCACCTCGGTCGGCAAGGCGGCGGGCGAGAACCGCAGGCGCGGGGACACCGCCGCCCTGATGGCGCTGCCGGACCGGCCCGGGGTGCGGCTGGGCCCGCTGATCTGCTTCGAGTCCGCCTTCCCCGACATGAGCCGGCGGCTCACCCGCGACGGGGCCGAGCTGCTCGTCACCCAGTCGTCGACCTCCAGCTTCCAGGACGGTTGGGCGCCGGCCCAGCACGCTTCGCTGGCCGCCCTGCGGGCCGCGGAGGACGGTCGACCGGTGGTGCACGCCACCCTGACCGGGATCAGCGAGGTACACGGCCCGTCCGGGGAGCGGGTCGGGCCGGCGCTGCCCACCTCGGCGAGCACGGCGGCCGTGTACGAGGTTCCGCTCGCCCGGGGCACCACGCTCTACGTGCGCTTCGGGGACTGGCCGGTGGGCGCGGCCCTCGCCGCCCTGGCCGCGTACTGCGCGGCGCGGGCGGCGAGTTCGCTCAGGCGGCCTGCTCCAGAGCCGAGCGCACCACCCGCTCGCACAGCTCATGGGTGAGCAGGGCGTCGCGGGCGCTGAGGACCCGGCCCGCGCCGACGGCTTCCAGGAAGGTGTCCACCACCTGTTCGATCCCCCGCTGGCGGGCGACCGGCACCCAGTCGCCGCGTCGGCGCACGGTCGGCTGGCCGCGGTGGTCGATGACCTCGGCGAGGTTGACGACCTGGCGCTTGGTGTCCTGCCCGGACACCTCCAGGATCTCCTCCGTCGAGCCGGAGAGGCGGTTCATGACGCCGAGCGCGGTGAATCCGTCGCCGGACAGCTGGAGGACCACCTGGTGCATCAGCCCCTCGCGCACCACGGCCCGCACGTCGACGTGGTCGGCCTCGCCGGGCAGCAGGAAGCGCAGGGTGTCGACGACGTGGATGAAGTCGTCCAGGACCAGGGTGCGCGGGTCCTCGGGGAGGCCCACCCGGTTCTTCTGCATGATGATCAGCTCGCGCGGGTGGTCGGCGCACTGCGCGTAGCCGGGTGCGTGACGGCGGTTGAAGCCCACGGCGAGGGACACCCCGCGCGCCTCGGCCAGTTCGACGAGCGCCCGCGACTCCGCGAGTTCGTAGGCCAGGGGCTTGTCCACGTAGGTCGGTACGCCCGCCTCCAGCAGCCGGGTCACGATCTCGGGATGGGCGGTGGTGGGCGCGTGGACGAAAGCGGCGTCCATGCCTTGGGCGATGAGCGCGTCGAGGGTGGCGTGGCGGCGTTCGGCGGGGACGTGGTGGATGTCGCCGATCCGCCGCAGGGTTTCGGGGGTTCGGGTCTGCAGGTGCAGCTCGACGTCGGGGCGGGTGGTGAGGACGGGCAGGTACGCCTTGCGGGCGATGTCGCCGAGTCCGATGACGCCGACCTTCACCGGGTACCTCCTGGTTGCTTCCTTGTGGGACGCTGGCAGCTTAATCCCTGGTGACAGGGGCCGCGTTCGCCGAAGATGAGCGGCATGACCAGTTCTGGATCACACCGTGACGAGCCGTCCACCACCGCGAACGAGCGGGAGATGCTGGACGGCTGGCTCGACTACCACCGTTCGACCCTCGCCTGGAAGTGCGAGGGCCTCAAGGAGGAGCAGTTGCGCAGCACTCCGCTCGCGCCGTCCGAGCTGAGCCTGCTCGGCCTGGTACGCCACATGGCGGAGGTGGAGCGCTACTGGTTCCGGGAGATCATGCTCGGCGCGGACCTGCCGGAGCTGTACTCCACGCGCGAAGACCCGGACGGCGACTTCCACTTCACCGCCGACGACACCTGGGCCGAGTCCGAGGAAGTCTGGCAGACGGAGGTCGAGCTGGCCCGGCAGGCCGCCGCGGGCCGGTCCCTGGACCTGCTGTCGGAGCCCGAGAGCCACCACCGCGGCGAGGTGTTCAGCCTGCGCTGGGTCTACACCCACATGATCGAGGAGTACGCGCGCCACAACGGTCACGCGGACCTGTTGCGCGAGCACATCGACGGCGCCACGGGCGACTAGTGCTGTGGCCCTGGGGGTCCGGGCCCGGGCCCCAGGCCGGGCGTCAACCTGGGGCGCTCCGGCGGCCGGCCGTCACCCGTGCGGGGGCAATATCCGCTCCGGGTTTTCGCAACGGGGTCCCCGCACAGCAGAGTTGCGCGGGTGCATCCAACCCGAACCACGACAAAACTGCTGCTCGGAGTGGCCTGTGCCGTCTCGGCCGTCTCCGGCTGTGTGAATGTGAGCCCCACCGCGACGCAGCCCGCGGCGGGAAGCTCCAGCGGGCAGCCGCCCCGGCACGAGCCGCGCGGCGGGCCGGGGGCCGTACCGGTGGTGGTCCAGGCCCCCGCGCTGGAGGCGCTGAAGGCGGCGCCGCGGGAGTCCGCGCACCCGGCGGCTTCGGGAGCCTCCCGCCTGCCCGCCCCGCGCCCGTCGGGCCGGGCCGCCGCGGGCGCGCAGGAGGCCGCGCCGCCCCTCATCGACATCCCGGAGCCCCGACGACCCGCGGGGGCGGCCCCGCGGCATTCCGGGGCCGTGCCCGACGCCTCCGGGCACGAGGCGGAGGTCGGCCGCGAGGTGGTGCGGGAGCTGCCGGTCCGCCCGGCCGACGTGTGCGCCCTCGGGCGGCGCCACGGCCGCTGGCATCCGGACAGCCCGGAGGCCCGGATCTGCGCCGGCGTCCACGGCGGCTGACGCCGTACGGGGGCGCCCGCCAGGGCAGAACAGGGCAGGCCAGGTACGCGGGTGCCCGGCCGGGCTACGGGCCCTGCTCGGGGAACGGCCGGGCCCGGCCGGCCCGGTCCGCGTCGAGCCGCCGCTCCAGCCGGGCGATGGCGGCCCGCACCCCGTTGCCGTAGCCGTCGTCGGCCAGCGCGCCCGCGGCGGCCCGGGCCCGCGCGAGGTGGGCCCGGGCGGCCTCGGGGCGGCGCAGCTTCACGTAGTCGGCGGCCAGGCTCAGGTGCAGCGACGGGTAGAACACCCGGACCGCCTGCTGCGGCTCCCGCCGTGGGGGCGGCCCGTCCGCGATCCCCTCGACCGCCATCCCCTCGGCGGCGTTCCCCTCGGCCGCGCTCAGGGCCCGCAGGTCCCACGCCAGTTCCTCGGCGGGGTCGTCCTGGGCGTCGGCCATGTAGTGCGCGAGGGTGCAGCGATGGAGCAGGTGGCCGCCCTCCCCGATCTCGGACCAGATCTCGCCCAGCCGGTTGCGGGCCTCCTCGCGGTCACCGGCGTGCAGCAGGATGACCGCCTGGCCGATCCTGGTCATGACGGCGTCCTCCGACGCCCCCCGCTGCTCCGTCAACGCGACCTCCGACTGCTCCGCCAGACCTGCTCCGGTCTGATCATCAAGACGCTAACCGGAGCAACCGGCTCAGAGACCGAGGCGCGGTGTGGCGTCAGCCCAGGTCCGGAATGCGCCAGTCGATCGGCTCATGGCCCTGCGCGGCGACGGCCTCGTTGATCTGCGTGAAGGGCCGGGAGCCGAAGAACTTCTTGGCCGACAGCGGGGAGGGGTGCGCGCCCTTGACGATCACGTGCCGCTCCTCGTCGATGAGCGGGATCTTCTTCTGGGCGTAGGCGCCCCAGAGGACGAAGACGACCGGGTCGGGGCGGGCGGAGACGGCGCGGATCACCGCGTCCGTGAACTTCTCCCAGCCCTTGCCCTTGTGGGAGTTGGGCTCGGCCTCGCGGACGGTGAGTACCGCGTTGAGCAGCAGGACACCCTGCTCGGCCCACGGCATCAGGTACCCGTTGTCGGGGATGGGGAGGCCGAGCTCCTCCTTCATCTCCTTGTAGATGTTGCGGAGCGACGGCGGGGTCTTGACCCCGGGACGCACGGAGAAGCACAGGCCGTGGCCCTGACCCGCGCCGTGGTAGGGGTCCTGGCCGAGCACCAGCACCTTCACCTTGTCGAACGGTGTGGCGTCCAGGGCGGCGAATACCTGCTCGTGGGGCGGGTAGACCGGCCCGTTGGCCCGCTCCTTCTCGACGAACTCCAGGAGCTCTTTGAAGTAGGGCTGGTCCAGCTCCCCGCCGATCGCGGGGAGCCAGGACTCGGGCAGCATCTGACTCACGTCTACATCCTCCGGTACAGGTCCGTGCAACTGCTTGGTGCGACTGGATCCGAACCTACCCGGAGGCACTGACAACGCCTCATCCGCCCGTGCGGGACCCGTCCCGTGGGGCCGGGCTACCAGCTGGTCTTGCGGTACAGCTCCCACATCTGCATGACGGTCTGCGGGTCCAGCGCCCGCTCGGCGCCCGCGACGTCGTCGCGCGCCGCCACGTACAGCTTGCCCTGCCACAGCGGCAGCAGCCGGACGTCCTGCGCGAAGGTCTGCTGGGCCTGCTCGAACTCCTTGACGCCCGCCGAGCGGTCGCTCTCGCGGCGGGACTTGGGGAGCAGGTCGTTCAGGATGTCGGCCGGCTCGTACGGCGTACCGACCGCGTTCTCCTTGCCGACGAACGGCGCGATGAAGTTGTCCGGGTCCGGGAAGTCGGGGAACCAGCCTCGACCGAAGACGGGGAACTCGCCGTTCTTGTAGCCGTCCTGGAACTCGACCCAGGGCTTGCTGCGCAGGGTGATCTTGAAGAGGCCGCTCTCGTCCAGCTGGCGCTTGATCTCGGTGAACTCGTCCGCCGTGGAGGAGCCGTAGCGGTCGGTGGTGTACCAGAAGGTCAGCTCGACGGGCTGGGTGACGCCCGCGTCCCGGAGGGTCTTCTTGGCCTTCTCGACGCTGGGCTGCCCGTACATGTCGTAGAACGGCGTCTTGTGTCCCAGGACACCCTTGGGGACCATCGAGTACAGCGGTTCGGCCGTGCCCTGGTAGACCTTGCTGACGAGGGCGCCGCGGTCGATGATCTGGGCGATCGCCTGGCGCACGGCCGGCTTGGCGACCTGCGGGTCCTTGGGGTTGAAGACCAGGTAGCGGATCTCGGAGCCGACGTTGTCGACGACCTGGACGCCCTTGTCGTGCGAGGCGGGGGTCTGGAGGTCCTTGATCTCGGCGGCGGAGAGGCCACGGTAGGTGGCGTCGATCTCCTTGTCCTTGAGCGCCGCGACCATCTTCTTGGAGTCCGTGAAGTAGCGGATGGTCACGGAGTCGTTGCGCCGGTTGGCGAAGCCTGCGTAGCTGTCGTTGCGGCCGAGGACGGCCTCGCCGTCCTTGTACGACGTCAGGACGTACGGGCCGGAACCGGTGGTCTTGCCGTCCTTGCGGACCTTGTCGGCGGGGTACTCGCCGGGCGGCACGAGGGAGGCGGCCGGCGAGCCGAGCACGTAGGGGAAGGTCGCGTCGGGGGTCTTCAGGTGGAAGACGACGGTCAACGCGTCCGGGGTCTCGATCTTGTCCAGGCTGCCGAACAGGTCCTTCGGACCGGTCTTGGCGCCGATCGTCTGGATGCGGTCCAGGGAGTGCTTGACGGCCTTGGCGTCGAGGGCCTCGCCGTTGGAGAACTTCAGGCCCTTGCGCAGCGTGCAGCGGTAGGACTCGTTGGCGGAGTCGGTGAACTCGCAGCTCTGCGCGGCGTCCGGCTCGGGCTTGGTGCTGCCGGTGGGGAAGGCCAGCAGGGTCTGGTAGATGTTCCGGTACAGCTCCCAGGAGCCGTCCCAGGCCGCCGCCGGGTCGAGGGTGCTCGGCTTGCTCGTCGTACCGACCACGATCGGCTTCTTGTCGGCACCGCTGTCATCGGAAAGCAGACCGCATCCGGCGAGCAGGGATATGGACGCAAGGGCTGCAGTGATCTGCAGGCATCTGGTCCGGTTGAACACGTGCACGCTCCTCGATCAGCCAGGGGTGCGGCAGACCCTACCGCAGTGCCTCACGAATCCAATGGGCAGGTTTGGTGAGGCACTTGACCGATTTCATGCACATTCGATACGCATTTGCCTCCCTTTAGGAGGCAAATGCGTCCGGTTACCGGTCAGTGCACTCCGGCATTGAGGAACATCCCCCCGTCGACGACGAGAGTTTGCCCCGTGATCCATTCCGCTTGTGCAGATGTAAGAAACGCGGCGGCCCCTCCGATGTCCTCCGGGACGCCGAGCCGGCCGAGCGGATAGGCGGCCGACGCCTCCTGCTCGCGCCCCTCGTACAGGGCCTGCGCGAATTTGGTCTTGACCACCGCGGGCGCGATCGCGTTGACCCGGACCCCCGGCGCCATCTCGTGCGCGAGCTGGAGGGTCAGGTTGACCATGGCGGCCTTGCTCATCCCGTACGCGCCGATGAAGGGCGAGGCGGAGATTCCCGCGATGGAGGCGATGTTCACGATCGCGCCGCCGTTCTCCTTCTGCCAGGCGTGCCAGGTGCGCTGGGCGAAGCCCAGCGCCGAGATCACGTTGGTCTCGAAGACCTTGCGCGCCACGCCGAGGTCGAGGTCCGCGATCGGTCCGAAGACGGGATTGGTTCCCGCGTTGTTGATCAGGAAGTCCACCCGCCCGAAGGCTTCCATCGTGCGCTCCACGGCGAGGGCCTGGTGGGTCTCGTCGTGCGCCTTGCCGGGCACGCCGATCACCCGGTCCGCCCCGAGGGCCTCGACGGCCTCCTTGAGGGCGTCCTCGTTGCGTCCCGTGATGCAGACCCGGTCGCCGCGGGCGACCAGCGCCTCGGCGATGCCGTAGCCGATGCCCCGGCTCGCCCCCGTGATCAGGGCGACCTTGCCGCTGTCCGTTCCTTCGTACGTCGTCATCGCGCCGTGCCTCTCCTCGATTGCCGTGCCTCGCGTCGGTTGCCGGACCCCGGTCAGTTGAGCGGGCCGCCCGCCACGTACAGGACCTGGCCGGAGACGAAGCCGGCGGCCTCGCCGGTGAAGAAGGCGATGGCGTTGGCGATGTCGTCGGGGCGGCCCACGCGCTGCACGGGGATCTGGGTGGCGGCGGCGGCCTGGAACTCCTCGAAGCCCATGCCGACGCGGGCGGCGGTCTGGGCGGTCATCTCGGTGACGATGAAGCCGGGGGCCACGGCGTTGGCGGTGACGCCGAACTTGCCGAGTTCGACGGCCAGCGTCTTGGTGAAGCCCTGGAGGCCGGCCTTGGCGGCGGAGTAGTTGGCCTGGCCGCGGTTGCCCAGCGCCGAGCTGCTGGAGAGGTTGACGATGCGGCCGAACTTGGCCTCCACCATGTACTTCTGACAGGCCCGGGCCATCAGGAACGCACCGCGCAGGTGCACGTTCATGACGGTGTCCCAGTCGGTGTCGCTCATCTTGAAGAGCAGGTTGTCCCGGAGCACACCCGCGTTGTTGACGAGGACGGTCGGCGCGCCGAGCGTGTTCGCGACGCGCTCGACCGCGGCCTCCACCTGTGCGCTGTCCGAGACGTCGCAGCCGACCGCGAGGGCCGTGCCGCCCGCCGCCGTGATCGCCTCCACGGTGTCCTTGCAGGCGGCCTCGTCGAGGTCGAGCACCGCGACCGCACGGCCTTCGGCGGCCAGGCGCACGGCGGTGGCCGCGCCGATGCCCCGGGCCGCTCCGGTCACGATCGCTACACGCTGCTCGGTGGTGGACATGCTGGGTCTCCTCGCGCTCGGAATCCTCTGGAGCGGTGTCTCACGGGTGAGCAACCGCTTAGTAGCTTCAGCTGAGGAGACGCTAGGAGCCCTGGCACCCGGTGTCAACGGCACCGGGCCCCAGGGCCCCAGGTCGTACGGATACTCGTCCGCGTTCAGCGCACCAGCAGGTCGAGCAGTCGCTCCACCTCGGCCTCCGGGTCGGCCGTGAGCCCCGTGTGGACGGGGCCCGGCTGCACGACGGTGCTGCGCGGCGCGATCAGCCACCGGAACCGGCGCCCGGGATCGTCGCCCGCCGCCTGACCGGCGCGCTCCCCGCCGCGGCAGAGCCCCTCGACGGCGTGCAGGGCGGCCCGTACGCCCGCCACGTCGGCGCCGGGGTCCAGGGCGCGGAGCTTGGCCTCGTCGAGATGGGTGCGCGCGGCGACGTAGGACTTCGCCCGGCAGTAGACGATCACGCCGGCGTTGAAACACTCGCCGCGCTCCACGCGGGGCACCACACGCACCAGCGCGTACTCGAACACGTCCCGCTTGATCACTCGTTGTCGCTCTTCTTCTTGGTCTGGTGGGGCCATTCGGGCAGGTGGTCGGTCAGCCAGCCCGGCGGCTTGGACGGGGCCTTCACCTCTGCCTCCATCGAGATCCTCTCGTGGATCGTGGCCGCGCGCGTCAGCAGCGCCTCCACGTAGGCCAGCCGCAGGGCGTCGGTCGAGTCGAAGCCGGGCTCGTCGACCAGCCACTCGTCGGGGACGTCGGCGGCGACCTCGGTGAGCAGTTCCCGCGTGACCAGCGGCGCGAGCACCTCGGCGGCGGCCGCGATGTCCGGGCCGAAGGGCGCCAGTACGTGGTCGGAGGCGTTGTAGGGCTTCGCGGCGGCGCTCGGGGCGGTGGGCCAGTTGTGGTGCCAGATCATGGTGGCGCCGTGGTCGATGAGCCAGACGTCCCCGTGCCAGACCAGCATGTTGGGGTTGCGCCACGACCGGTCGACGTTGTTGATCAGGGCGTCGAACCACACCACTCGACCGGCCTCGACCGGGTCCACCTGGTACGCGAGCGGGTCGAAGCCGATCGAGCCGGGCAGGTAGTCCATGCCGAGGTTCAGCCCGCCGCTGGCCTTGAGCAGCTCCTGCACCTCCTGGTCGGGCTCGCCGAGCCCGATGACGGGATCGAGCTGCATCCGCACCAGCCTCGGGACCCGCAGCCCCAGCCGCTGACCCAGGAGGCCGCAGATGACCTCGGCGACCAGGGTCTTGCGGCCCTGGCCGGCTCCGGTGAACTTCATGACGTAGGTCCCGAGATCGTCGGCCTCGACGATCCCCGGGAGCGAGCCGCCCTCACGCAGGGGCGTGACGTAACGGGTCGCGATCACTTCGGACAGCATCCGCCCAGGTTACGGGGGTCAGCGCGGGGGATCCCACTCGTTAAGGAGGGCTTCGGTCGTGGTGACGGTCGCGACGAGGGACAGGGAGTTGCGGATCACCTCGTCGGTGTAGGCGGCGGGCACTCCGCAGACGGCGTCCGAGGGCACCACGACCCGGTAGCCGAGGTTCACGGCGTCGAAGACGGTGTTGGGGATCGCGATGTTGGACGAGACGCCGGTGACGACCAGGGTGCGGACGCCGAGGTTGCGCAGCAGGGGGTCGAGGTCGGTCCCGGCCATCGGCGACAGGCCGTGCAGCCGGCGCACGATCAGGTCCCGCTCGGCCACCTCGATGGGCGGGGCCACTTCCACCGCCCGCGTTCCGGACAGTTGGCGCACCGGCAGTCGCCCGGCGGCCCGGAAGAGCCGGGCGTTGGTGTTGGCCGCGAGGCCGTCCGGGCGTCGTTCGGCGACCGCGTGCACCACCTGCACGCCGGACCGGTGGGCGGCGGCGACCAGGGCGGCCACCCGGTCCAGCATCCCGGAGTCCCGCGCCTCCCCGGCCAGTTCGGGCAGGGCGCTCTCGTCGCCGACCACGCCGTTCTGGCATTCGACGGTGAGGAGGGCGGTGGTCGCGGTATCGGGTGCGGGTGCGGGTGCGGGTTCCGGCATGGCTCCCCCTGGCGTGACGGCCGAAGAGCCCGCATGATTCCTGACACACAGTCAGATGTGAAGGGGCACGGGACATATGGACGGGACACAGCGGCGGGGCCGGCGCATCATGATGACCGACGAGGAGGTGGACGTCTTCCTGCGCGAGCAGCGCACGTGTCGGGTGGCCACGGTCTCCCCCGATGGGCGCCCGCACGTGGGCGCCCTGTGGTTCGCCTGGGACGGCCGGTCGCTGTGGCTGTACTCGATCACGCGCAGCCGCCGCTGGTCGGACCTGCGCGCGGACCCGCGGATGTCGGTGGTCGTGGACGCGGGCGAGGCGTACGACGAACTGCGCGGGGTCGAGCTCTCGGGCGACGCCGTGTTCGTGGGCGAGGCTCCCCGCACGGGCGAGCCCTGCCCGGAACTGGCGGAGCCGGAGCGCCTGTTCCCGGCCAAGAACTTCGGCATCTCGGAGATGCCGCACGACGGCCGGCACGCCTGGATCCGGCTCACTCCGGACTCGGTCGTCTCCTGGGACTTCCGCAAGCTGTAGGCCGGCCGGTGCCGCGGGCCGGTGGCGCTCAGAGGGCGAGGGCGGCCGTCCGCAGGGCCTCCACGGCGGCCCGGATCGAGGGCCGCCGGTCGGCATCGGCGCGCCAGACCACGTACACGTGACGCTGGACGGCGTCCCGGACGGGCAGCAGCCGGACCCCCTCGGGCATCGGCCCGCGCCCGAGCCGCGGCGTGACGCACACCCCCAGGCCGGCTTCGACGAAGGCCAGTTGGGTGTGGTGCTCCTCGGCGATGTGCGCGACGCGGGGCTCGATGCCCATGCCGCGCAGGGTGAACACCAGCCACTCGTGGCAGAACTGGCCCTCGTTCCAGGAGATCCACTCGTCGGCGGCGAAGTCCGCGAGGGCGACCTCGCTCCGCCCGGCCAGCGGGTGCCCGGCCGGGACCGCGACGTCACAGGAGTCGTCGAGCAGGTGCGCGCGGGTCAGTTCGGCGGGCACCGGCATCCGCTTGTTGTACCAGTCGATGGCCAGCGCCATGTCGAGGTCGCCGCGCACGACGGCCGCCATCGCCTCCTCGGGCTCCTGCTCCCGGACCCGCGGGCGCAGTTCGGGGTGGTCGTCGCGCAGCGCGGACAGGGCCGGCGGCAGCAGGCCGCGCATCGCGGTCGGGAAGGCGCCGATGCTTAGTTCCCCGACGGCGCAGCCGCGCCGGGCCTCGACATCGGCCTGCGCGAGTTCGACCTGCGAGATGATCCGCGCCGCGTGACCGGCGAGCAGCCGTCCCGCGTCGGTGAGCCGGACCCCGCGCCCGTTCTTGGCCAGCAGGGGTTGCCCGACCTCGCGCTCCAGCTTGGCCATCTGCTGGGAGACCGCGGAGGTGGTGACGTGCAGGCCGTCCGCCGCGCCGCTGACCGATCCGTGGCGGGCGAGGGCGTCCAGGGTGCGCAGGCGCTCCAGGTTCAACATGTAAGCGATGCTACGGGGTCTTGGCCACAAAATCTCGCTTGTTCTAATCGTTCTCAGGCACCAGGGTGAACGCATGAGCGCACCCGCCACCACCAGGTCCGTCCCGACCACCACCCTCTCCCCCGCCCGCGGCACCCGCACCCTCGACTGGCGCATGCGGTTCGCCGTCCTCTCGGTGATCTGGGGCTTCAGCTTCCTCCTGATCAAGGTGGGCACCGACGGCTACGCGCCGTTCCACGTGGCCTTCGGGCGGGTCCTGTGCGGGGCGCTCGCCCTCCTGGCGGTGTTGCTGGTCCGCCGCGAGCCGCTCCCCCGCGGCCGGCGCACCTGGGCGCACCTGACGGTGAGCGCGCTGCTGCTCAACACCGCGCCGTTCTCGCTGTTCGCCTTCGCCGAGCAGAGCATCCCGTCCGGCCTGGCGGGCATCTGCAACGCCACGTCGCCGTTGTGGGGCATGGTGCTGTCGCTCGTGGCGCTGTCCGAGGACCGGCCGACCAGGCGCCGCTTCGCGGGGCTGGGGCTCGGCTTCCTGGGGGTCCTGACCGTGCTCGGCGCCTGGCAGGGCTTCTCCGGCGTCGACGCCAAGGGCGCCGCCCTCGCCCTGCTGGCCTCGCTCTGCTACCCGATCGGCTGGATCTACGTCCGCCGCACCCTGGCCGGCACGCCGGGCTCGCCGGTGGCGATGACCGGCGCCCAGCTCATCGTCTCGGCGCTCCAACTGCTCCTGGTGAGCGCGCTGTTCACTTCCGCGCCCAGCGGCTTCCCGCTCTGGCCCACCCTGGCGGTGGTGGCCCTGGGCGCCCTCGGCACGGGCACGGCCCTGCAGATGCAGTACGGCCTGGTGGCGGAGGTCGGCCCGACCACCGCGCAGATGGTCACGTACTTCGTCCCGGTCATCGCCACCACGGCCGGCGTGCTCGTCCTCGGCGAGCAGCTGCACTGGAACACCCCGGTCGGCGCGGCCGTCGTCCTCGCGGGCGCCGCCCTCACCCAGGCCCGACCCTCGGTCCGCGGGGCCGCCTGACGGCTACCGCGGTCCGGGCGACCACCACGACGCCCGGGGGCACATGAACGGCACCGTCTTCCTGCTGACGCCGGGCCCGGCCGGAGCCCTTCCCGGCGGCCGGCCCGTCCTGAACGTACGGGGATCGGCCGCCTCGCCGCCTCCCGGCGAGAGGCAGGGCGCACCCGCCCCCCGCCCGCGCACCCGCCCACACCCGGGCCCGCGCCGCGTCACGCGTAGCGCACCCCCACGGGCCCCGGCCGCACCGCCGCCGCCACCGCGTCGGCCAGGCCCGGCAGTTCGGCGGGCCCTACCCCGGACACCGTCACCCGCACCCCGGGGCCGCTCTCCACCCGGAACCGCGCCCCCGGGGCGACGGCCCACCCGGAGCCCAGCAGCCGCGTCACCGTCCCCGTCTCGTCGGCGACGGGCACCCACACGTTCATCCCGCTGCGCCCCCGGGCCGCTACCCCGCGCTCCGCGAGCGCCGTGACCAGGCCGTCCCGCCGCTCCCCGTAGGACCGGGCCACCGCCGCGGGGTCGACCGCGCCGGAGGACCACAGCTCCACCACCGCGTACTGGAGCAGTCGGCTCACCCACCCCGGCCCCAGTCGCTGCCTGCCGCGCACCCGGTCCATCGTCACCGCGTCGCCGGTCAGCACCGCGAGCCGCAGGTCGGGGCCGTACGCCTTCGCCGTCGAGCGGATTAGCGCCCAGTGCCGGGTCACCCCGCCCAGGCAGTGCAACGGCAGGTCCACGATGCCGTGGCCGTGGTCGTCGTCCAGGACCAGCACCCCGGGATGGCGGGACAGCAGGGCGCGCAGCTCCGCCGCCCGGGCCCCGCCGACCGCGGCGCCCGTGGGGTTCTGCGCCCGGGACGTCACCACCAGCGCCCGCGCGCCGGCCGCCAGGACCCGCGCCACCGCCTCCGGCCGCGGCCCCTCGTCATCCAGCTCCACCGGCAGCACCCGCAGCCCCAGGGCCGCCGCCAGATCCAGCACACTGCCCCAACCCGGGTCCTCCACCGCCACCGCGTCCCCGGGCCGCAGGTGCGCGGCCAACACCCGCTCGATGCCGTCCAGCGCGCCCGAGGTCACCGCCATCGCTCCGGGCGGCACCCCGTCCGCGTCGAAGCCGGCCCGGGCCAGCCGGGCGAGTTCCGGCGCGACCGGGTCGTCCCCGTACAGCGTCGGCGCCTTCGCGTACCGGCCGGCCGCGGCGGCGAGGGCGCCGTCCAGCGGGGGCAGCAGCGCCACGTCGGGGTTGCCCGAGGCGGCGTCCCGGGCACCGTCCGGGACCACCGCGCGCAGTTCGTCGCGGGGCGCGCTCGCGGGTCGGGCCCGTACGCGACTGCCGCGCCGGCCGTCCGTCTCGATGACCCCGCGTTCGCGCAGGGTCCGGTACGCGGCGGCGACGGTGTTGGGGTTCACCCCCAGCACGCCCGCCAGCTCCCGCATCGGCGGCAGCAGCGCTCCGGGCGCGAGCGCGCCCGATCCGATGCCCGCCTCGACGCTGGCCGCGATGTCCGATGCGCGACGCCCGATGATCCGATACTCTCCTAGCACAAACAAGATTATGCACTAGTACAACGGAGTTCGCACCATGAGCGTCACGCCCGTCACCGAGCCGACCGACCAGCCGACCGACCCGGCGACCACGGACGCCGCACCCACCGACTCGTACGCCCCCACCCCGCGCACCGTCCCGACCCGCTCCAAGGAACGGGCCCGCTACGACCGCGAGACGGTCCACTCGATACTCGACCAGACCTACCTGTGCCACCTCGGCTTCGTCCGCGACGGCGCGCCGGTGGTACTGCCGACCCTCTTCGGCCGGGTGGGCGAACGGCTCTACCTGCACGGCTCGACGGGCTCCCGCCCGCTGCTCGCCGCCGGCACGACCGACCCCGGACTGCCCGTGTGTGTGACCGTCACGCACGTCGACGGCCTGGTGCTGGCGCGTTCCGCCTTCCACCACTCGATCAACTACCGCTCCGTGGTGGTACACGGCACCGCGTACCAGGTCACCGACGAGGAAGAGCGCCGCATGGCGCTCGACGCCCTGGTCGACCACGTCGTCCCCGGCCGTTCCGCCGACTCCCGCCCGGCCAACGCCAAGGAACTCGCGGCCACGGCGGTGATCCGCCTGGACCTCGACGAGGTGTCGGCGAAGCTCCGTACCGGCGGCCCGAACGACGACGCCGAGGACCTGGGCCTGCCCTTCTGGTCGGGCGTGGTCCCGGTCGCCCCGGCGTACGGAGCCCCGGTCCCGGCCGCCGACCTGGCCCCCGGCATCGCCGTCCCCGGTTACCTCGCCGCGCTCTGAGCCAAGGGGGCGGGCCGGACCTCTTCCGGCCCGCCCGCCGGCCGCCGCGACTCGGCGACGATCAGCGCCCCGACCGCCGTCAACAGCAGTACGGTGCCCAGCACCACCGCGCCGGTCAGCCGCTCACCGAGCAGCAGGACGGCGATCACCGCGGCGCTCACCGGCTCGATCAGCATGATCACGGACACCGTCGCGGCCCGCACCGCCGCGGCGCCCGTGAAGTACAGGGCGTAGGCCAGCGCCGTCGGCACCACGGCGACGTAGACCAGCAGCCACCCCACCCGGGCCGGCTCGGCGGTGTGCGGAAGCAACCCCTCCGCCACCGCGAGCGGCAGCAGGCACACCGCGCCCACCCCCACCGACCAGGCGGTGGTGACGAGCGGGTCCCCGCCCGCCCCGCGCCGCCCCAGCCACCGGGCGCGCAGGGTCATCCCCGCGTAGCCCGCCGCCGACAACAGCGCCCAGCCGACACCGGCCGGCCGCACCTCACCGCCGCCGCTGCCCAGCACCAGAACGGCGAGGCCGGCCAGCGCCCCGCCGACCGCCGCGGCCCCGCCCCGGCCGAGCCGCTCGCCCATCCAGTACCGCGCGCCGAGCGCGATCAGCACGGGCCCGGCGCCCAGGGTGACCACGGTGCCGACCGCCAGGCCCGTCTCCCGCACGGCGCCGAAGTACGCGGCCTGGAAAACGGTAAACATCAGACCGGTGCCGATCAGGGACCGGACGGAAGGACGGGGCGCACGACCGGGGCGGCGGCGTACGGCGAGCACCCCCGCCAGGACCACGAGGCCGCCCGCGCTCCGCCAGAACGAGAGGGCGAGCGGGCCGAGGTCACTGGTCAGGAAGAGGAGCGAGGCGGCCGCCCCGGCGGTGCCCCAGGCGGCTCCGGCGACGACGAGGTACAGCAGACTGCGCCCGGAAGCGGGCGAATGGTTCGACACAGGTGTCTCCGCGCATGCGTGAAGGATGAGAAGAACGGGTCATCGCTTCGCGGGCAGCGCGAGCCCGCCCGGGTCACTCCCCGGGCCGGGTCTGTTCGCGTGAGGGCCGCCCGCGCTACGCGGCGGCGGGAGGCGGAAGCACTGCGGTCGTAGGCACGATCGCCACCTTAGACATGCGTCGCCTCGCGGTCCACCGCGGCCGGCTCGGGGGCCGCCGGCGGTGTGGGGCGCGAGGACTGCGCGATGAAGGCCCCGCCCAGGACGAGCGCGCCGCCCAGCGTCTGCCAGGTGGAGAGGTGCTCGCCCAGGAGCACCCAGGCGAGCACGGTGGCGACGACCGCCTCCAGGCAGGCCACGACGCCCGCCACCTGTGGCGACAGCTTGCGCACGGAGACGACCCCGGTGACGTACGCGAACACGGTGGCGACCAGCACCACGAAGGCGAGCAGGATCGCCGCCGGTACGGTCATGTCGCCCATGACCGCGTCACCGGCCAGCACCTGCCAGTCGATCCGCCACGGCCGCGCGATCACGGTCATGACCAGGGTTCCGACGAGCATGCCGAACGCGATCACGCCGAGCGGGTCCGGCACGTCGCCCTCGCCGCTGCCCTGGTCGGCGAAGACGAAGTAGCAGGCTTGGCAGCAGGCGGCGGCGAGGCCGAGCAGCACACCGAGCAGGTCCAGGCTGAGCCCGGCCCAGATCTCCACGACGCAGGCCAGGCCGGCGACGGCCACCGTCGCGCCGGCCGCGGCGGCCCGGGTCACCGGCTTGCGCTGGACGAACCGGATGTAGCCGAGGAGCAGGCACGGCCCCAGGTACTCCAGCAGCAGGGCGACACCGACCGGGATGCGCGAGAGGGAGGCGAAGTAGAAGGCCTGCACACCGGCGACGGCTATGAGTCCGAAGCCCGCCAGCAGGAGCGGTTTGCGCCGCACCAGGTCGCGGTGGCGCCAGGCCAGCGGGGACATCACCAGGGCCGCCCCGGCCACCCTGAGCCACACCATGTGGAGCGGGTCCAGACCCGCCTCGATCAGCGGCTTCGCCGCGACCCCGGAACCGCCGAACGCACACGCCGAGAC
The DNA here is from genome assembly GCF_042881255.1 of Streptomyces sp. NPDC058279. Lineage (NCBI taxonomy): Bacteria > Bacillati > Actinomycetota > Actinomycetes > Kitasatosporales > Streptomycetaceae > Streptomyces > Streptomyces sp. NPDC058279. Next base: position 963,677 of record NZ_JBHVYA010000001.1, read on the forward strand.
GAGGGCGAGGCCCAGTCCGGCGTTCTTCCCTGACGCTTGCATGGGGTCATCATGGCAGGGCCGGACAGGAGTATCACCCGGGTGACACCTGTTGAGACGGACCCCGGGGCAGGGCCGACGACCCGGCCATTTCTGACAGGTCGTCAGTATTGAATGTTCCGGCCACCGGGACTACGTTCCGCGCACGTACCCGACGAGAAGGGGTGGTCGCATGGCCGAAGTCACCGCGGAATCACGCATCGAGGCGCCCGCCGCGAAGGTCTGGGCGCAGTTGACGGACTGGGACGCCTACGGCCGGTGGAGCATGACCCACACCGACTTCCCGAAGGGCGGCCCGACGAGCCTCGCGCTCGGCTCCACCTTCACCGAGAACATGAAGATGATGGGCTTCCCGGCCGAGGTGCTGTGGACCGTCTCGGAGCTGGAGGACGAACGCCTCTTCGCCATCACCGGCAAGGGCCCGATGGGCGTGGCCGTCCTCACCCGCTACACCCTCGTCCCGGACGGCGGCGCCACCACCGTCCGCATCGACGGCGAGTTCACCGGGGCCGCCGTCTCGCTGATGGCGGGCAAGCTCAAGGACTCCGCGACCGCCGCCCTGAACGAGTCGCTGCGCAGGCTCGCGGCGCTGGTCGCCTGACCTCTCCGCAGACACGGCCGCACCCGCCCGGCCGCCGGGCACACACGTCGGCGCGCCCCCACGAGTCTCTCGTGGGGGCGCGCGGCCGTGTGTGCGGGAGGTGCGGCCGACTCAGTGCTCGTCGGCGAGGATGAGGTAGAGCTTCTTGCGGGCGTCGTTGATGACCGCGAGTGCCTTCTCGCGCTGCTCGGGCGTGCCGGCCTTGAAGACCTGCCCGAACGCCTCCATCAGGCCGATCCCGGCCGTCCGGACCTCGTGCATCGCCTCGAAGTCGAAGCCCCGGCCCGCCTCGGCCCAGGGGGCCGACGGGCCCGACTCGGCCTCGGCGCGGCCGGCGTCGGTGAGCGTGAACAGCTTCTTGCCGCCGTCGCTCTCACTGGTGATGAGGCCCTCGTCCTCAAGCAGCTGGAGGGTCGGGTAGACCGAGCCCGGGCTGGGCTTCCACGCCCCGCCGCTGCGCTCGACGATCTCCTGGATCATCTCGTAGCCGTGCATCGGCCGGTCGGCGAGCAGCGCCAGGATCGAGGCGCGCACATCGCCGCGGCGGGCGCGGCCGCGCGGTCCGCCGCGTCCGCCGCGTCCACCGAAGGCGCCGCCGCCGAAGGGCGGTCCGAACGGGCCGAAGGCGGCGCGCCGCCCCTTGAACTCCTCCCGACGGTCAGGGCCGCAGTGCCCGTGACCCCGTCCGTGCTCGTGGCCGTGGTCATGTCCGTGCTGTCCGTGTGAACGCATGACTGCGCTCCTTTCTCATCGGGGATGTCGATACCGATTGATCTTGATGTCGATCGTCGCGATCGACCCTCGGACCCGAGGTGCGGGCTCCGATGTCTCTACTATCGTTGACTACTCGCGATGCGTCAACGATATATCGGAAACTGTTCGCCGACAGAGCCAGTCACCGCGTATTGGCCTTGGCCGACGATCAAGGACCGGCCCTACGGTCGAGGGCATGCGCATCCGAATCGTCGACGCCTTCACCGACCGCCCCTTCGGCGGCAACCCCGCCGGAGTGCTGCTCCTCGACGGCGGGTTCCCCCCGGACCACTGGCTCCGGCAGGTCGCGGCCGAGGTCAACCTCTCCGAGACCGCCTTCGCCCACCCCCTGCCGCCCGGCGGGGACGCCGACTGGGCGCTGCGCTGGTTCACTCCGGCCACCGAGGTCGACATGTGCGGCCACGCCACCCTCGCCACGGCCCACGTCCTCGCGACGAACGGCCTCGCGAACGGCCTGATCCGCTTCGCCACGCGCAGCGGTGTGCTGACGGCACTGGCCGACGAGGACGGCCGGATCACCATGGACTTCCCGACGTCCTCGCTCACCCCGGTCGAGACGCCCGTCGACGTGGAGCGCGCCCTCGGCGCCGCCGCCCGGTCAGTGCACGACACGTCCCCGCACATCGGGGACCTGGTGGTCGAGCTGGCCGACGAACGGACCGTACGGGACCTCGCGCCCGACCACGCCGCCCTGCGCGCCTACGCCCGCCGCGGCGTGATCGTCACCGCGGCCGCCGAGGACCCCGCCCGCGGGTACGACTTCGTCTCCCGGGGATTCTTCCCGGCCGTCGGGATCGCCGAGGACCCGGTCACCGGCAGCGCCCACACCGCGCTCGCCCCGTTCTGGGCCGCCCGGCTGGGCCGCACCGAACTCGTCGGCCGCCAGGGCGGGACGCGCACCGGACTCGTCACCGTCCGGCTCGCCGGTGACCGTACGCTCCTGACCGGCGACGCCGTCACGGTCCTGGACGGGGAGTTGCACCCCCGTCCCTGACGCGTCAGGGCGTCGGCAGCCAGGAGACGTGGCCCGCCAGCAGCGCGTACCCGCCGAAGGCCACGATGTCGAGCAGCGCGTGGGCGACGACCAGCGGGGCCACCCGGCCCCAACGGCGGTAGGCCAGGACGAAGACGACGCCCATCACCACGTTGCCGAGGAAGCCGCCGACGCCCTGGTACAGGTGGTAGGAACCGCGCAGCACCGAGCTGGCCACCAGCGCCGCCGTCGGGGACCAGCCGAGCCCGTCCAGCCGCCGCAGCAGGTACGCCAGCACGATGATCTCCTCCACCACCGCGTTCTGCACGGCGGAGAGGATCAGCACCGGGAACTTCCACCACACGTCCGGCAGGGCCTCGGGCACCACCGTCAGGTTGAAACCGGCGGCCCGCGACGCCAGGTAGAACGCGAGCCCCGCGCTCCCGATCCCGGCGGCGACGAGCGCGCCGCGGGCCAGGTCCCAGCCGGGCCGGGTGCGGTCGAAGCCGAGCACCCGCAGGCCCGGCGCGCCTTCGCGGGTCAGCAGGTGGGCGACGAGCAGCACGGGAACCAGCGCGGTCGCGATGCCGAACAGTTGCCAGGCCAGGTCCAGCCAGGGCCGCCCGGGAGCGTAGGAGCCGTTGAGGGTGGCGGCCTGGTGCCTGAGGCCGCCCGGCTTGGTGAGCGAGCCGATGAAACTGATCAGCGCGGAGACCGCGCTCGCGCCCAGGGAGAGCGCGAGCACCAGCAGCGTCTCGGTCCGCAGGTACCCGCGGCCGTCCTCCCGCCGACCCTCGGCCACCGGCTCCGGCTCCACCCGCACGTGCGACTCCCGTCCCGCCGTCCCGTTGTCCGCCACGATCCCCATACTGCCTCGTGGACGGGGCCGCGGACGCACCGGACCCGGCGGGTCAGCGGCCGATCGCCGCCGTGGCGTCCGTCTCCCGCTCCGGGAGCCCGACCGGCCAGGTGTGCACCGGGTCTCCCCGGTGCATCAGCTCGCTGTACCGCCGGGTCGTCGCGGCGAGCGCGGCGCCGCGCTCCAGCCCGCCCGCGAGCGCCTGGTGGTAGGTGTCGACCTGCCAGGTCGCGCCGTTCACCCGGCGCCTGCACCGCTCCTCGATGATCCCGAGGTACCGGTCCCGGTCGGCGGGGGCGATGCCCCAGGCGTCCAGGCCCGCCGCCGCCATGGGCAGCAGTTCGTCCAGTACCAGGCGCACCGCGGGCACGCTCGCCAGGCCCGCGCCCCGACCCCGGCGCGGCCAGTGCAGCCGCGCGTCGATCCCGTACCTGCAGGCCGCGTCGAAGTTGGCCTCGGCCTCCGCGAAGGGCAGTCGGGTCCACACCGGACGCGGCTCGTCCGCGAGGGTCCGTACCAGGCCGTAGTAGAAGGCCGCGTTGGCGACGACGTCGACCACCGTCGGTCCTGCGGGCAGCACCCGGTTCTCGACCCGCAGGTGCGGCACCCCGTCGGCCACCCCGTACACGGGCCTGTTCCAGCGGTAGACCGTCCCGTTGTGCAGCACCAGCTCCTGGAGGCTCGGCACCCCGCCCTCGGCCAACACCCGCAGGGGTTCCTCCTCGTCGCAGATCGGCAGCAGCGCGGGGAAGTAGCGGACGTTCTCCTCGAAGAGTTCGTACGCCGACTCCACCCACCTCTCCCCGAACCAGGTGCGCGGCCGCACGCCCTGCGCCTGGAGCTCCGGCGGCCGGGTGTCGGTGGCCTGGGTGAACAGCGGCGGTCGGGACTCGCGCCACAGCTCCCGGCCGAACAGGAACGGGGAGTTGGCGCCGACGGCGATCTGTACGGCGGTCACGGCCTGCGCCGCGTTCCACACGTCCGCGAACCGGCCCGGGGTCACCTGCAGGTGCAGTTGGACGGAGGTGCAGGCCGCTTCCGGCACGATCGAGCCGGTGGTCCAGGTGACCCGCTCGACCCCCTCGATGTCGAGGGTGAAGTCCTCGCCCCGCATCATCAGGATCTGTTCGTTGAGCAGCGAGTAGCGGTCCACCGCCGAGAGGTTGGCCGGCGCCAGGTCCGAGCGCGAGATCGTCGGCAGGATCCCGATCATCACCACGCCCGCGTCGATCTCCGCGGCCTGCCGGTGGGCGTAGTGCAGTCCCGCGCTCAGTTCCTCGGCGAGCTGGTCGAAAACGCGGCCCTCCAGCCGGTGCGGAAGGACGTTGACCTCCAGGTTGAACATTCCGAGCTCCGTCTGGAAATCGGGGCTCGCTATCCGTTCCAGGACCTGCGCATTCACCATTTTCGGCAACCCGTCGGCACCCGCGAGATTCAATTCGATCTCCAGCCCCATCATGTTCTTGGGGCGATCGAACCTCTGCTCTGCCAGAAGTCGCTCCAGACCCTCCAGGCACTCGCGCAGCTTCCTTCGGTACCGCTGCCGATCGGACAGGTCGAATCCGCCTGCCACGACCTTCTCCCCCATCGAGGTGTCCCTCCCTCAAGTGGCCCGGCCCACAGCACCCGGGCGCGCGTTACGGTCGATGATGCCCAGGCCGCGAGATCGCTAACGCCGAGGGGGCGTGCGTGGCGGGGAGCGCGCGCCGGTTTGGCGCGAAGGGCGCTTCGGCACATTCACCCGGCAAGTCCACCCCCGCAAATTCAGCGTCGACTTTGCCCATTCCGGATAACCGGTGCTTTCCAGCCGAGCCCCCGTCCGGTAACCTCCGAGGTCAGCGCTGCATGTTCGTGTGGAACCGGCATGTACGTCAGGTCAGCGGGACCGGTAAACGCCTTGTCGGCAATAGCCGGGACAGCTAGCCGAAACATCGCGTGAACACATGTCGTATAAACTCCGCAAACGAGGCAGAGAGTTGGCGCGCGGCCATTGCCCCACAGCCCACCTCTGACCCCAGAATGCGACAGCGCCGTCAGCACCTTCTCCCGTAGCACCGGTCTCCCAAGTGAGAGGCGACCCACCATGCCGCTGCATGTCCCTCCGGCTCCCGCGCCCGCCCTGCGCAGCGTCCTCGCGGCACTCGGTTCCCCCACCGCCGTCAACGAGGCACACACCCCTTCCCTGCGCGCCCTTCACGGGCCGGTCACCGCCGAACTCCCGCTCCCGGTCCACGTGCTCGACCGGTTGCACGCCTCGGCGCCGACACCCGGCGGCAGGCCGCCCCGTACGCGGCTGACGGGCTGGCGGTTCCTGATCCGCAGCGGCGACCGGTTCGTCGCGGCCGCCGACACCCGCCTCACCGCCGACGGCTGGGCCTTCTCGCACTTCTTCGAGGGCCCCTACGTCGCCGCGACGGAACGCGCGCTGCGCCAGGCGGAGTCGCTCGGCCAGGGCTACCAGCCGCGCCTGCTGTCCGTACCGGAGCTGTACATGCTGACGCTGTGGCTGCACGGGGCCGTCAACGCGGACGCCTCGGCCGGTCTGCTCGCCGCCGCCGACCTGCTGGTGCCCTTGGCCCCCGCGCCGCCCGGGATCGCCGCCTACCGGCCGCACACCGTGTCCGAACTGCTGCCCGTCATGACCCACCGACTCAGGCGCACGGCGCCGCCCACACCGCCGCCGGTGGCCGCTCCGGCGGCCTGACCTGCACGCTTCCACCGGTATGGCCCGAGTGGCCCATGCGGCGTAGCCCGCTTGGGCCGGCCGGAACCACCCCGATCGGCAGGGGAGTTGGCTGAACCGCCCGCACGAGTGATGCGTCATCAATCTATGAGGACGGCTGCCGGGAAATCCCTGCGAAGCAGCCCTCATGGGGGAAGACTGACGACACGCTCCCCGCCTGCGCGGGGAGGAGACACAGGGGGACGGCCATGAACCACGCATCGAGCCGTAGCACGCAGACCACACCGCAGCGAAAGAACGCATCCATGTGCCAGCACCAGCCTGCCTGCCCGTCATCAGACTCCGCCGACCGGGAGGCCGCGCGCCCGGTGGCCAACCACCCGGAACAGGGCTGGAGCCTGCTGTGCAACGGCGTCCTGCTCTTCGAGGACACCGGTGAGCTGCTGCCGGACGGTCAGATCATCGCCCCGCACCGCCCGCTCGCGGTCGCGTAGCCAGCGCGCACACGACAAGGGCCGGTCCCGGAGCACGCGCTCCGGGACCGGCCCCTTGTGCCGTCATCCGTCATCCGTCATCCGACCACGGAGACGGCTCAGGCGTCGTACTCGTCCAGCGGCGGGCAGGAGCACACCAGGTTCCGGTCGCCGAAGGCCCCGTCGATCCGGCGCACCGGCGGCCAGTACTTCTCGGCGGCGGTGACCCCGCCCGGGAAGACGGCCTCGTCACGGCTGTACGGGTGGTTCCACTCGCCGCCCAGCGCCGCCGCGGTGTGCGGGGAGTTGGCCAGCGGGTTGTCGTCCACCGGCCACTCGCCGCCCGCGACCCGCTCGATCTCGCCGCGGATGGCGATCATCGCGTCGCAGAACCGGTCGATCTCGGCGAGGTCCTCGGACTCCGTCGGCTCGATCATCAGCGTGCCGGCCACCGGGAAGGACATCGTCGGCGCGTGGAAGCCGTAGTCGATCAGGCGCTTGGCGATGTCGTCCACGCTCACGCCCGTCGCCTTCGACAGCGGACGCAGGTCGATGATGCACTCGTGCGCGACCAGGTTGCCCGGGCCCGTGTAGAGCACCGGGTAGTGCGGCTCCAGGCGCTTGGCGATGTAGTTCGCGCCGAGCACCGCCACCTGGGTGGCGCGCTTGAGACCCTCGCCGCCCATCAGGCGGACGTAGGACCAGGAGATCGGCAGGATGCCCGCCGAGCCCCAGGGCGCCGCCGAGATCGGGCCGACGCCCGTCTCGGGGCCGGCGGTCGGCTGGAGCGGGTGGTTGGGCAGGTACGGGGCGAGGTGCGCCCGGACACCGACCGGGCCGACGCCCGGACCGCCGCCGCCGTGCGGGATGCAGAAGGTCTTGTGCAGGTTCAGGTGCGAGACGTCACCGCCGAAGTGGCCCGGCTTGGCCAGACCCACCAGGGCGTTGAGGTTGGCGCCGTCCACGTAGACCTGGCCGCCCGCCTCGTGCACCTGGGCGCAGATGTCGGCGACGTGCTCCTCGAACACACCGTGCGTCGAGGGGTAGGTGATCATCAGGACGGCGAGTTCGTCGCGGTACTGCTCGATCTTGGCGCGCAGGTCGTCCGCGTCCACCTCGCCGTCGTCGGCGGTCTTGACGACGACGACCTTCATGCCGGCCATCACGGCGCTGGCGGCGTTCGTGCCGTGCGCGGAGGACGGGATGAGACAGATGGTGCGTCGGTCGTCACCGTTCGCGCGGTGGTAGGCGCGGACGGCCAGCAGGCCCGCGAGCTCGCCCTGGGAACCGGCGTTCGGCTGGATCGAGACCTTGTCGTAGCCGGTGACCTCGCAGAGTCGTTCCTCCAGCTCGGTGATGAGCGTGAGGTAACCCTCCGCCTGCTCCACCGGGGCGAACGGGTGCATCTGGCCGAACTCGGGCCAGGTGACCGGCTCCATCTCGGTGGTCGCGTTGAGCTTCATCGTGCAGGAACCCAGCGGGATCATGCCGCGGTCCAGCGCGTAGTCCTTGTCCGCGAGCTTGCGCAGGTAGCGCAGCATGGCGGTCTCGCTGCGGTGCTGGTGGAACACCGGGTGGGTCAGGTAGGCGTCCGAGCGCAGCAGGCCCTCGGGCAGCGTGTCCTCGGTGGTGGCGTCGAGGGCCTCGATGTCGGCGGTGACGCCGAAGGCGCCCCAGACGGCCTCGATGTCGGCGCGCAGCGTGGTCTCGTCGCAGGAGACGGAGACGAGGTCGTCGTCCACCCGGTAGAGGTTGACCCCGCCCTCGCGGGCGGCGGCCACGACCTCGGCGGCGCGCCCGGGGACCCGGGCGGTGACGGTGTCGAAGTAGGCGCCGTGCACGACCTCCACCCCGCCGGCCGTCAGGCCCGCGGCGAGCAGGGCGGCGTAGCGGTGGGTGCGGCGGGCGATCGTGCGCAGGCCGTCCGGACCGTGGTAGACGGCGTACATTCCGGCCATGACGGCGAGCAGCACCTGCGCGGTGCAGATGTTGCTGGTGGCCTTCTCGCGGCGGATGTGCTGTTCGCGCGTCTGCAGCGCGAGGCGGTACGCCTTGTTGCCGTCCGCGTCGACGGAGACGCCCACCAGCCGGCCGGGCAGCGAACGGGCGTGCTTGGCCTGGACGGCCATGTAGCCGGCGTGCGGTCCGCCGAAGCCCATCGGGACACCGAAGCGCTGCGTGGTGCCGACGGCGATGTCGGCGCCCAGCTCGCCCGGGGAGGTCAGCAGGGTCAGCGCGAGCAGGTCGGCGGAGACGGTGACGATGGCACCGAGCTCGTGCGCCCGGTCGATGACCGGCTTGATCTCCCGCACGGCACCGGACGCGCCGGGGTACTGGAGCAGCACGCCGAAGACACCGCGCTCGGCGATCTCGGCCGGGATGCCCTCGGACAGGTCCGCGACGACGACCTCGACCCCGATCGGCTCGGCGCGGGTCTCGATCACGGCGATGGTCTGGGGCAGCGCGTCGGCGTCGATCAGGAAGACGCCGCCCTTGACCTTGCCGACGCGGCGGGCCAGGGACATGGCTTCGGCGGCCGCGGTGCCCTCGTCGAGCAGGGAGGCGCCGGAGGTCGGCAGACCGGTCAGGTCGGCGACGACGGTCTGGAAGTTCAGGAGCGCCTCCAACCGGCCCTGCGAGATCTCCGGCTGGTACGGGGTGTAGGCCGTGTACCAGGCCGGGTTCTCCATGACGTTGCGCAGGATCACCGGCGGCGTGAAGGTGCCGTGGTAACCGAGACCGATCATGGAGGTGAGGACCTGGTTGCGGTCGGCGAGCGAGCGCAGCTCGGCCAGCACCTCGGCCTCGGTCCGTGCCTCGGGCAGGTTCAGCGCGGCCGCGGTCTTGATCACATCCGGTACCGCGGCGGCGGTCAGTTCGTCCAGGGAGCCGTAGCCCACCTGGGCGAGCATCTTGGCCTGCGCCTCGGCATCCGGGCCGATGTGGCGCTGCTCGAAGGGGATGCCTCGCTCCAGCTGAGAGAGCGGAATGCGGTTGGCGGTCATGTACGGAGGCCTCCTGGTCGTACGACCTGCGAGGGGCACCACGGCGCGGGCACCCGGACGGCCTCCCCCTCTGTCATCTCAACCTGAGAGCTTCACCGGAGTCGCGGGAACGGGCCCACGAGATCCGGCTTTCACCGTCGGTGAGGAGGGGAACCGGCACTGCGCGCCCGGTACCCGCCCCTGCTTTCCAGAGTGGCCTCGTCACGTGCGGTACGTATGCCTGAGAGATTCCGGGGAGGATTTGCTCCTTCGGCGCCTCCGTCATGCTCACTCGGAGGACTCTCCCGCACAGGGTCAACAGCCGTCACCCAGCCTACCAGCGAGGATCTGGAAGCTCCCTCGAGTGGCCCCCTGCGCGGATATGCCCTTCTGTAGTCATTACGGAGGAGTTGCGACCACTTGGAGGGACCGGACCGTGCAGCCCGACATCGATCCCCGCAGTCTCATCGGCCGCAAGGCGTTCGACCGCAATGGCGCGAAGATCGGCACCGTGGACGAGGTCTACCTCGACGATGCCACCGGCGTACCGGAATGGGCGGCCGTCCGCACCGGCCTGTTCAGTCGGGACGCCTTCGTCCCACTGGAGCCCAGTGAGGTGGTCGACGACACCCTCCGGGTGCCCTTCGAACGCTCCCTGATCAAGGACGCCCCGGACTTCGGCGTCGGCCGCCACCTCTCCCCGGAACAGGAACTCCAGCTCTACCACCACTACGGGCTGGACGTGACGCTCCCCGCGGACTTCCACCACCCCCCGCCCGCGCAACAGCCCCGGGACTTCGGCAGCCTGGCCGGCGAAGGCTAGGGAGCGTCCGACACCCCCTGGTCCGAGCCCGGCTCCTCCTCCCCCACGAGCGGAAGCGGATCGGACGGCTCCAGCTCGGGGTCGTCCAGCCGGAAGGTCCGTACGCGCCCGGGCGCCGATCCGGGCCGTTCGAAGCGCACGGTCACCCGGCCCACCCCGCTGCCCTGGACCCAACCCGGGCCGTAGACCGCGTGCCGGACGTCACTGCCGGCCGGCCAACGGCGCTCGGCGGCCGGCTCCGGCGCCCGCCCGTCCCCGGTGGCCGGTACGGGTGCCACGGCCGGACCGGCCTCCCCACCCGGCAAACGCGCCCCGTCCGGCCCATCGGGCTCCCCCGTCCCCGCCGCGCCGGGGTCAGGGCCCTCACCCGTCGCCGGCGCGTCGGCCTGCGCGAACAGGTCCTCCTGCGTGTAGTCCGCGAGCCCAGTCACCCCGACGCCCAGCAGCCGCACCCCACCCGTGGTGTCCACGGACTCCAGCAGCCGGGCGGCCGCCTCCCGCACCACCACCGGGTCGTCGGTCGGGCCCCGCAGCGTCTCCGAGCGGGTCAGCGTCGAGAAGTCGTAGCGGCGCACCTTCAGCACGATGGTGCGTCCGGAGTGTCCCGAGCCGCGCAGCCGCCCCACGCAGCGGTCGGCGAGCCGCTGCACCTCGTACCGGATCCGCACCCGGTCGTGCAGGTCCACGTCGAAGGTGTCCTCCACGGACACGGACTTCGCGTCCCGCTCGGCGACCACCGGTCGGTCGTCCAGGCCCAGCGCCATCCGGTACAGCCCCGCACCGTGCGCCCGGCCCATCATGCGCACCAGCTCGTCCTCACCCGCCTCGGCCAGGTCCCCCACCGTGGTGATCCCGGCCCGCCGCAGGTGCTCCCCGGTGGCCGGTCCCACGCCCGGCAGGGTGCGTACCGACATCGGCGCGAGCAGTTCGCGCTCCGTGCCCGGCTCGATCACCAGCAGCCCGGCCGGTTTGGCCTCCTCCGAGGCGATCTTGGCCAGCATCTTCGACCCGGCCAGGCCCACCGAGCCGCTGAGCCCGGTGGCGGCCAGGATGTCGGCGCGCAAGCGCTCCCCCGCGGCCCGGGCCGTCGCCGAGTCGAAGGCGACCCCGCCCGCCTCCAGGTCCACGAACGCCTCGTCGAGGCTGAGCGGCTCCACCAACGGCGACAGGCCCCGCAACAGCGCCATGACGGTGTCGCTGACCATCCGGTACAGGGTGAAGCGCGGGATCAGGTAGGCGCCGTTCGGGCACAGCCGCCTGGCCTGCGCCGTCGGCATCGCCGAATGCACCCCGAAGCGCCTGGCCTCGTAGGAGGCGGTGGCGACGACCCCGCGGGGCCCGAGACCCCCGACGATGACCGGCTTTCCGCGCAGGCTCGGCTTCGACGCCTGCTCCACGGCGGCGTAGAAGGCGTCCATGTCCAGGTGGAGGATGGTCGGCGCGGATCTCACGGCTCCGATGCTCCCCTACGCCACTGACAACGCCGCCCCGGGCCCCGGCGGCGCGTGGCGCGTCAGACGGCCCGATTGCGGCGCGCGGCCAGTTCGTCCCTCGGGTTGTGGCCCACCAGCGTCTCGCCGGTGTCCACGCGTTCCCCGTGCAGTTGCGACAGGGCGTTCTCCACGTCGCGCCAGACCACGCCCACCGCGATGCCGAAGACGCCCTGACCGCCTTGGAGCAGGCTCACGACCTGGTCCGGCGAGGTGCACTCGTACACGGTGGCGCCGTCGCTCATCAGCGTCATGCGCTCCAGGTCCGCGAAACCGCGGTCGCGCAGGTGCTGCACCGTGGTGCGGATGTTCTGCAGCGCCACCCCGGTGTCCAGGAAGCGCTTCACGATCTTGAGGACCACCACGTCGCGGAAGCTGTAGAGCCGCTGCGTGCCCGAGCCGTAGGCGGGACGCACACTCGGCTCCACCAGACCCGTCCGCGCCCAGTAGTCGAGCTGCCGGTAGGTGATGCCGGCGGCGGCGCACGCCGTCGGCCCCCGGTAGCCCACCTGCTCGGGCGCCGGTCCCTCGCCACCCGGTGCGGCCGGCGCCGGTTCCGGCTGGCGGCGCGCACCGCCCGCCGCACCGCCGTGCAGCGGGTACGGGCCACCGTCACTCCGTGCGGGGATGCCCCCGGTCATGCCGTCGCCCGTGATGCTCACGCCGACCCTCCGTCCTCGACCTGCCCCCTCGAAGGTAGGCAGTCACCAGGGGTGCGTCAACGATCGCCACACTCGGCACGCCGAGTGATAATCACCCTGAGAGTGGTTTCCCGTGCCCCTTATCGGGGAAAGGCTGACCGAATGGGCTGAATGTCCCTGGTGAGGCGGCTTGTCCGCCCGTCACTGCGGGCCGGTGCCGAAGTCCTCGGGCGAGATCTGGTCGAGGAACTCGCGGAACTTCTCCACCTCGTCCTCCTGCTCGTCCGGAATGGCGATGCCGGCGTCGTCCAGCACTCCGTCACTGCCGTAGATCGGCGTCCCCGTCCGCAGGGCCAGCGCTATGGCGTCGGAAGGCCGCGCGCTCACCTCGACCCCGCTCGCGAAGACGAGCTCCGCGTAGAAGACGCCCTCCCGCAGATCCGTGATCCGGACCTCGGTGAGCTCCTCACCGACCGCCTCCAGCACGTCCTTGAACAGGTCGTGCGTCAGCGGCCGGGCAGGGGCCATCCCCTGCTGCGCGAAGGCAATGGCGGTCGCCTCCCCAGGACCGATCCAGATGGGGAGGTACCGATCGCCTCCCACTTCACGCAGGAGCACGATCGGTTGGTTCGAGGGCATTTCCACCCGGACACCCACAACGTCGAGCTCGTTCACACAGCAACCCTAGGACGTGCCCGACCGGTTTGGGTAGTCGGGCTCTTTCCGGTCAACGCAGACGGACCCCGAGAGCGGTCTGCACGAGCGCCTCGTGCAGCCGTACGGAGAGTCCCGCCAGCTCTTTCATGGTGGCCTCGGCATGGGCCCTGGTCTGCGGGTTGCGGTGCCGGCGCAAGGGGGAGACGACCTGCTCCACCAGTCCGGCCTCGCGGTCCGCCGCCGCTTTCATCGCGCGCAGGTGCCTGGGCTCCAGTCCGAAACGGCCGAGATCCGCGATCAGCCGGGCCACGGTGACCGCCTCGGCCTCGAACCCGCCGTCCGGCGCCTCGCCCAGCAGGCCGTACGACTCCCACTCGGCCAGTTGCCCCTCGTCCACCTCCGCGGCGGCGAGCAGCTCCGCCCGACCCACCCGGGCCGCCGGCGGCCGCTCCCGGCCCACTTCACCGTAGACGGCCGCCGGACCGCCGGCGGGCGCGCCCTCGGGGTCACGGGGCGCCGTGGGGGCCGGGATACGGATCTGCTCACCGCGGTCGAGCGCGTCGAGCTGCTCCCGGATGACCTTCAGCGGCAGGTAGTGGTCGCGCTGGAGGCGCAGGATCCGGCCCAGCCGCTCGACGTCGTCGGCGCTGAACTTGCGGTATCCGGAGGGTGTGCGTCTGGGCTCGACCAGACCCTCCGCCTCCAGGAAGCGGATCTTGGAGATCGTGACGTCGGGGAACTCGTCGCGCAGCGTGGTCAGCACCGTGCCGATGCTCATCAGCCGCCCGGCGGTCCCGGCGGTGCCGTTCTTCGCGGCACCGCCGGTCGTGGTACGCAGCATGGGACCTTCCCTGTTGGGTCCCCTGGGGGCACCCTGCGGCGGTGGGCCGCAGGGTGTCCGGGGGAGGTCAGATGCCTCGCAGGCTCGCGTAGAAGACCAGCCGGTACTTGCCGATCTGCACCTCGTCGCCGTTGTGCAGGGCGACCGAGTCGATCGGCTCACGGTTGACGTACGTGCCGTTGAGACTGCCCACGTCGGAGACGGTGAACCCGCCCTCCTGGCTCCTGCGGAACTCGACGTGCCGCCGGGAGACGGTGACGTCGTCCAGGAAGATGTCGCTCTGCGGGTGCCGGCCCGCCGTGGTCAGTTCGCCGTCCAACAGGAAGCGGCTGCCGGAGTTGGGGCCGCGCCGCACGATGAGCAGCGCGGAACCCGGAGGCAGGGCTTCCACCGCGGCCTGGGCCTCGGGGGAAAGCGAGGACGACACGTGCCCCGCCGCCTCGGCCTCGTAAGCCTCCAGGCCCGAGATCGAGATGGTGGACGTGGTCTCCGAGGCACGCTCCGGCGTCAGACCCGCCCGCAGCGGCGCCCCACAGTTGGAGCAGAACCGGCTCGCCGCATCGCTGCGGTGCCCGCACCTGCCGCAAACCTGCTCGGCCGACATGGACGGCTCCTCGCGCCGCGGCTGCCCCGCGGAGGCATTGGTGGCATACGGGTCGGAGGCAAACCCTCCACCCGCACTTGAGGTTGATGGGTCACCGAAACCTATGCGTCCGGAACCGGCAGGGTCAACAGCCGACGCGCCCGAAGCGCCCGGAATGTCACCTCCGCCCGCGACCTCGTCCCGGAAGAGGGGCCGGTCGCCCTGGGCTTCCGCGTCTCCATGCCCCGCGCGGTGCCGTGCACCGCTTTCCTCACGGTTCTTCTTGCCGAACAACTTCTCAAACAACTTCACGGGCGATTCCCCTTGACCGAAACAGACCCGCCCGTGGGGCAGGACGAACTCCGCATGCACACACCTGCCGACCCGGACATTCTCACAACGTCCGTAACCACCAGACAGTTTCCACCACGCACCGCGACTTCGACGCGTCGACCCCCCGCAGGCATCCGCCCACGTGAGCCGCTCCACATCCCGCCGCGCTTCACGACGATGACGACCGAGCGTAGTCAGGCTGCTTCGCAGCCCGCAAGGCGTCCACAACGATCTTCGCCGACCGTGTGACGGCGACCGTGGCCTGCTCCTTCTCCAGCGTCTGCACCACACCCCCGGGAATGTTGAGCGCGGGCTCCAAGTCCTGGGGCTTGCCGATCACCCTGAACTCGTAGGGCTGTGTGATCTTCTTACCGTCGATCCCGACCCCGCCGCCCTCGTCCGAGAAGAACGAGCTCGCCACGACCCGCACGCCGTTGATCTGGATCGCCTCGGCGCCGGCCGCCCGCAGCTCCTGGAGGGTGTCCAGCAGCTGGTCGGACTCCACCTGGCCCTTGGGGTCGGTGATCCGCAGCGTGATGCCCGGGCCCTGTGCGGCCACCGTACCGGCCAGAATGCCCAGTTGGCGCTCCTTCTCCACGGTCTGCTTGCGCGCCTCCTCCGCCTGGTTGGAGCTGCTCTCCAGCTCCTTGCGCTGGTCCTCCAGCTTCTGCTTCTCGTCCTCCAGCCGCTTGGTACGCCCGTCCAGCTCGTCGAGGATCCGTACGAGGTCCTCCTGGCGGGCTCCGCGCAGCGGGGCACTGGCGTCGCTGTTGGACCGGACCTGGATGGCCAGGCCCAGCCCCAGCACGAACAACAGCAGCGCGACGACCAGTTGCGCCCGGCTCAGCCGCGGCGGCCACAGACCGGCGGCCAGCCTGCGGCGGCCGCTCTGCTCCGGGGCCCCGGCCGCTGCCGGCGTCCCTTCTCCAAGAGGCTTCTCCGGAACGTTCGGTTCCTCGGGAGGGGTGTCATTCGTATTCATCGGCCTCACGCCCGGAACACGTGCCGGCGGATGGCCGCCGCGTTGGAGAAGATGCGGATGCCGAGCACGACGACCACACCGGTCGACAGCTGCGAGCCGACGCCCAGCTTGTCCCCGAGGAAGACGATCAGCGCGGCCACCACCACGTTCGACAGGAACGACACCACGAACACCTTGTCCACGAAGATGCCGTCCAGCATCGCGCGCAGACCGCCGAAGACCGCGTCCAGCGCGGCCACCACGGCGATCGGCAGATAAGGCTCCACCACGGCCGGCACTTCGGGCCGGACCAGAAGTCCGACCACCACTCCGGCCACGAGGCCCAGTACCGCGATCACGATGCACCCTTCTTCTGCTGTTCTGCTGTGGCAGTGCGTACGGTCAGGCTCGACGCGGCCTGGAGCCGGAGGTCCTCCACCGAGGACAGGGCGGAGCGGATCCCGTAGCTCTCCTGGAGGACGTGCAGGTACTGGCCGCCCTCCGAGTCCTGGAACCGGGTGCCCAGCCGCTTGGGGTCGCCGACGGCGAGGACCTCGTACGGGGGCACCAGCGGCCGGTTGTCGACCAGTATCGCGTCACCGGCGGCCCGGATCGCGGACAGCGCCGTCAGTCGCTGCCCGTTGATCGAGATCGCCTCGGCCCCCGACTGCCACAATCCGTTGACGATCTTCTGCATGTCACGGTCCCGCAGCCGCCCGGTGTCCGAGAACCCCTTGCTCTCGCGCGGGCCGCCGCCACCGCCCGACGAGGAGCCCTTGGCGTCGTCCACCACCAGCTTCACACCGGGCCCCCGCACGTCGGTGGCGCCGGACAGCAGGGCCACGGGACCGCCCTGGTCCCCGCCGACCTGCTTGAGCGCGGCCTGCTGGCGATCGGCGACCTCGGTGCGCAACCGCTCGATGTCACTCTCCAGCCCGTCCGCGTGGGCGTTGGCCCGGTCCACGCGGTCGATGAGCTCCTGACGCTCCTTGGCGAGCACCGGCGCCGCCACCCTCGCCTGGGCGGCACCCAGAGTGACCACCATCGCCGCGAGCACGAGCCCGCCCGCGAGCGCCAGCTTGGCCTTGAGCGTGCGCGGAAGCCCGGCGGTGCCCTCCGCCTCGCGCCGCGCCGATGCCTCCGCATAGCCCTCGTCGAGGCTGTGGTCCATCACGTGCGTCAGCAGCGACATGGAAGCGTCCGGGCGCGCGGGCCGTGTGACCGAACTCCGGTTGTGGTGCGGCTGCGACATGCCGCTCATCGTCGCATGAGGGCCCCGCCGACACCGAATGCGCCGTCCGGCGGCCAGACAGGGAGGCTCTCCCACCCGGCCGCCGGACGGCGCTCACGCCCGCCGCGGCACGCCGTCAGTGTTCGCCGGCGTCCACCACCGCGGCCCACTCGTCCAGCAGCGCCTGCGCGGACGCGTCGTCCGGACCCTCGGCCCACAGGTGCGTGACGGCCTCCGCCGGGTCCGGCAGCACCAGCGCCCACCGGCCGTCGGCCTCGACCACGCGCACCCCGTCCGTCGTGTCCACCTGCCGGTCGCCGGCCGCCTCCACGACCCGCCGCATGACGAGCCCCTTCACCGCCCATGGCGTCGGCACGTCCCGCTTGAGCACGTGCGCCCGCGGAATCCGGGCGTCGATCTGGCTCAGCGTGAGCTGGGTGCGCGCCACCAGCCCGATCAGCTGCACGAACGCCGCCGAGCCGTCGAACACACTGCTGAACTCGGGAACGATGAAACCGCCGCGGCCGTCACCACCGAAGATGGTGCTTTCCGCCCGGCCCACTCGGGTCAGGTCGTCCGGAGAGGTCGTCGTCCATTCCACCTGGGTGCCGTGGTACGCCGCCACCTGCTCGGCGACCCGGGTGGTGGTCACGGGCAGCGCCACCTTGCCGCTGCGCTTCTCGGCGGCGACGAGGTCGAGCAGCACCAGCAGCGCCCGGTCGTCCTCGATGATCCGCCCGCGCTCGTCCACCAGCGAGATCCGCTCGCCCACCGGGTCGAAACGCACGCCGAAGGCCGCCCGCGAGGACGCCACGATCTCGCCCAGCCGTACGAGGCCGGCGCGCCGGGATTCCCTGGTCTCCGTCGGGCGGGATTCGTCGAGCCCCGGATTGACGGTGAGGGCGTCCACCCCGAGCCGGCCCAGCAGGCTGGGCAGGACGAGGCCCGCGCTGCCGTTGGAGGCGTCCACGACCACCTTGAGCCCGGAGTCGGCGACCCCGGTGATGTCCACGCGCCGGAGCAGCGAACCCGTGTAGGCGTCGAAGACGCTACCCGGGAACTGCAGGTCGCCGATCTCGCCCGGGAACGCGCGCCGGTACTCCTGGCGGGCGTACACGCGGTCCAGCTTGCGCTGCTGCTGGAGGGAGAGGTCGGCGCCGCGCTCGTCGAGGAACATGATGTCCACCGAGTCCGGCACCCCGGGGGAGGTGCGCAGCACGATGCCGCCGGCGCTGCCTCTCGCGGTCTGCTGCCGCGCGACGGGCAGCGGTACGTTCTCCAGGTCGCGCACGTTGATCGCGCTGGCCTGGAGCGCCGAGATCACCGCCCGCTTGAGCGCTCGCGCACCACGGGAGTGGTCACGGGCCGTGGTGACCGTGGCCCCCTTCTTCAGGGTCGTCGCGTAGGCACCGGCCAGCCGCACCACCAGTTCCGGGGTGATCTCGACGTTCAGGATGCCGGTGACGCCCCGGGCGCCGAACAGATGGGCCTGACCGCGCGACTCCCAGATGACGGAGGTGTTGACGAAGGCACCGGCCTCGATCGTCTTGAAGGGGTAGACGCGTACGTTCCCCTGGACGATCGATTCCTCACCGACGAGGCACTCGTCGCCGATGACGGCGCCGTCCTCGATCCGGGCGGACCGCATGATGTCGGTGTTCTTGCCGATCACGCAGCCGCGCAGGTTGCTGTGGGGACCGATGTACACGTTGTCGTGCACCACTGCCTTGTGGAGGAAGGCCCCGCTCTTGACGACGACGTTCGATCCGACGACCGTGTGCTCGCGGATCTCGACGCCGGCCTCGACCTTGGCGTAGTCACCGATGTACAGCGGCCCGCGCAGCACGGCGTCGGGGCTCACCTCGGCGCCTTCGGCGATCCACACACCGGGCGAGATCTCGAAGCCGTCCATGTCGACCTGGACCTTGCCTTCGAGCACGTCGGCCTGGGCCTTGACGTAGCTCTCGTGCGTGCCGACGTCCTCCCAGTAGCCCTCGGCGACGTAGCCGTAGATCGGCCGGCCTTCCTTCATCAGCTGGGGGAAGACATCACCGGACCAGTCGACGGAGACGTCCGCGTCGACATAGTCGAAGATTTCCGGCTCCATCACGTAGATGCCGGTGTTGATGGTGTCCGAGAAGACCTGGCCCCACGTCGGCTTCTCCAGGAAGCGCTCGACCTTGCCCTCCTCGTCCACGATGGTGATACCGAATTCCAGCGGATTCGGTACCCGAGTCAGACAGACGGTGACGAGGCCGCCCTTCTCCTTGTGGAAGCGGATCAGATCGGTGAGGTCGAAGTCCGTGAGCGCGTCGCCGGAGATGACGAGGAAGGTGTCGTCCTTCAGTGCGTCTTCGGCGTTCTTGACGCTGCCGGCGGTCCCGAGTGGCTTCTCCTCGTTGGCATAGGTGAGCTCCATCCCGAGCTCCTCGCCGTCACCGAAGTAGTTCTTGACGAGCGACGCCAGGAACTGAACAGTCACAACGGTCTCATTGAGCCCATGCCGCTTGAGCAGCCTGAGCACGTGCTCCATGATCGGCCGGTTGGCCACCGGCAGGAGCGGCTTGGGCATGCTCGAGGTCATGGGGCGAAGACGGGTGCCTTCGCCACCGGCCATCACGACGGCCTTCATGTCGGAAGAGTCCTCCTTGAGAGATGACGGTCAAGCCGACCTCACCCGTCTCGGACGGTGACTCCGCAACTCCTCCGCGTGTACCGGCGTCGAGCAAGCTCAATCGGCCGTGGCATCCGCCTTGACCAGCCGGCGGACTTGGACCACGTAAAGGATTCCTGCCCACCAATAGAGGGTTGTACCCCATCCGGCGAACGCCCATCCGAAAACTGACGCCATCCAGGCCAACGAACCGTCGCCGTCACTCAGCAACAGCAAGGGGAACGCGTACATCAGGTTGAAGGTCGCGGCCTTGCCGAGGAAGTTGACCTGCGGCGGCGGATAGCCGTGCCGGCGCAGGATCCACACCATGACCAGCAGCATCAGCTCGCGGGCGATCAGCGCCGCGGTGAGCCAGAGCGGCAGAATCCCGCGCCAGGTGAGGCCGAAGAGAGTCGTCAGGATGTACAGCCGGTCGGCGGCCGGGTCCAGCAGCCGACCGAGATTGCTGATCTGATTCCAGCGCCGTGCGAGTTTCCCGTCGAGGTAATCGCTGATCCCGCTGAGCATGAGGACGAGAAGTGCCCATCCGTCGTGCTTCGCCAAGATCAGCCAGAGGAACAGAGGCACGCCGACGAGGCGAGCCATGCTCAGGATGTTCGGAATGGTGAAAATTCGGTCGGTCTGAACCCGAGTCTCCTGGACCTCCACCCGGGGGCCTCCACTGTGACGGTAGAACTAGTCGAACGATGCACACTGACCCTACAGGAGACCCCGAGGGGACCTGAACGCAGAAAAGCCCCGCACCGAACCCGATAACGGGCTGGTGCGGGGCTTTCCCACAATGATTGTTCGGCGGCGTCCTACTCTCCCACAGGGTCCCCCCTGCAGTACCATCGGCGCTGAAAGGCTTAGCTTCCGGGTTCGGAATGTAACCGGGCGTTTCCCTAACGCTATGACCACCGAAACACTATGAAGATATCAACCGGATGACAACACGGTCGTTACTTCAGAACTAACACAGTGGACGCGAGCAACTGAGGACAAGCCCTCGGCCTATTAGTACCAGTCAGCTCCACCCGTTACCGGGCTTCCACATCTG